>CAJTFE010000003.1 GCA_910575725.1 Clostridia bacterium
CACAAGTTAATAAAAATGTTAAAAACTTCTTCATGGGTATCCTCCTTAATCATTATTACACATAGATTACAATTACGGCTTATTTTATAAAATCATCAGTATCCCTCCCTTTTCCTCTTTTTGTGCATATTCTACTATATTTTTTTATTTATGTCAATATCATTATAGAATAAGCACAACAAAAAACTAATAAATTTATTCGATTATTCAAAGGCAAAAGGGTAGCTGGCGGCAGCCAGTGCAGGGGAAGCGTAGCGTCCCCTGTTTGATTTGGAGCAGACCATGACTGCGGAAAATCACAGCCCTCCGGCAAGGAGCCTTCGGAGAACGCAATTCACCAACCTCTGGGTGGTGTATAATTGCGCCCTCTTTCAGAGGGGGATTTTCCAGCTTGTCGCTTTGGAAGCCAAAATTGCAAGTGGAGTTTATGGCAGTTGGAAATCAGCCGTACCAATTACGCCATAGGCGGCATAAATCAGAACGCGCCCGGCTCGTTCTGATTTTTCACACATGGAAAGCCGCCAATGTGAGCGCGCCTGACTCGTCCACGTTAAAACTTCCCTTGCAAAATCAAGACGCGCCCGGCGCACTTTGATTCTGGAACGGGCTTTTTACCGTTCCTGCTGTTTCGGCTTCTTGTCGGGATAGAGCTTCCCGGCGACAACGGCAGCATGACTCTTTATCTTGATTTCCCCTTCCTGCTCGCTGCGTTTTGCGTTCCGGTAGCCTTCATCGGAGAGGAAGAAACGGAACCGCTCCCCCTTAAAACCGACAAAGCACTGCTTCTGTACTTCCAGCGTAATCATGTGCCGGGTTTCCGGGTGGAACCGTTCTATCCCTAACAGGTCATGCCCCTGCATGATTGGCTCCTGTGCCTTTGCCGCCGCAAGCCGCTGGCGGATGGAATTGTCACGCTCTGCAAGGAACCGGGCTTTTGTGGCGGCAACAAACTGGCTGCACTCCGGCTCCGGTATCTTTTCCAGCTTTCGGATGGCGTTCTCCACGATTGCCTTTGTCAGTAAGTCCTTTATCACCGGCACGGTTTCTTTCATGCCCGCAAGGGTTTCCGCCTTGGTCGGTGCGGCATATTGATAGATGATGTCCAGTTCACTTTTTGAAAATTTCACTCTGCGTCCTCCTTCCAGTTTTCTGCAAGAACCTGTTCCACAAGACGTTTGGTGTCGCTCCGGCAGAACAGGACTTTTAAGATGGTGCTGACCTGCCCATCCGTCACGGATTCCGGGTGGGGGAGATGGCTTTCCAGCATAGCCCCTCTGGTACATAGCCGGTGTGTCCGTTCCTTCCGGTTCAGCGTCTTTATCTGGTGTTCCAGCATTTTCTCCTTATGCTGCGCCCGCCGCAGTCTGGCTTCGGTCTTTTCAATTTCCTGATTCAGTTTTTCCAGCTTTTCATTCATGGGCGGTGTCCTCCTTCGGGAGCAGGATATACATATGGCTGACCTCCCCGATGCCCTGACGGACACGCATAATCATCCCGGCCTGTTCCAGCTCGTTCAGTGAACGCTTGCAGGTCTGGGGGCTTCGGGAGAGTGCCGCCGCTATCTCCATGACGGGGAAGCGGATGAACAGAATCCTGTTGCTGTCCTCGGTTCCCCTTGTCAGGATTTCATCCAACAGGCGGGCGTACATGACCTTTGCCGTATTGCTGACCGGAAGCCGGAGCATTGCCTTTGGGAGCGGCATACAGGGCGGCAGGGGCGTACTGGCTATCATAAATTCACAATTCATTGGATGGTGTCCTCCTTTTGGCTCGTTTGGATTGGTAGCGGGGGCAGTCGATCATGACAGCCCGGAAACCCTGCTTACATTCATGCTGGCATTTCCGGCAGAGTTCATTGTAGCTTCTGCGCCCCCGGTCGTTCAGGAAGAAAGCAAGCTCTTTCTTCAACTTCTTTGACATTCTCGGCATGGTGCCTCCTTCATAGAAAAACCGCCCGATTCAGCAGTAACAGCCGGAATGGGCGGGCAGTGGTTTTTTGTGTATCGTTTCGGGGCGATTTTCAGGGGAAATACAGCCGTAGAGCCGCCCCAAAATCCCCCTTAGTATTACGGACAGGGCAGACTATGCCCCGTGAAATTGTTGTGTTTCGGTATCGTTTCGGTGTTCATTTTGCCGGTTCCCTCTGCTGTCGTTCCTGCCCCCGTCTTTGGCGGCGTTTCGCTCTCCTTGGTACGCTCGTTCCGGTCAGGGTTCCTCCGTTTCCCTGCCGGAAGTCGTTGCGTTACATCGCCGGGGAGCATATCCCATACAGGCCGGTCATTCGATTGGAATAATCCATCGATGAACTGCCTATATCATATGACATTTTTGTACCATGTGCCGTATGTCCACGAATCAGGAATGAAGCCCAAAATCTGAAAAATTCCACGATTGCGGAAAAGGCTTCCTGCTGGACGGGTGCAAAAATCAGATGTGCATTTTGCACTTCTGAAAATCCGGGCAAATCAAAAGCGCATTTTGCGCCTTTGAAAAGAATCACAAAGGGAAATGCGCCCGGCATGGATATGTGGTACAATGGGGATGGCGGCAAAAGCTGGCCGCTGGAAAGGAGCAGGAAGCCATGAAACAGGGGATAACGGTTCAGGAGCGGTTAAAGGATTTAAGGACGGAGCGGCATTTAAAATTAGAGGAACTGGCGGCGGTTACGGGGATTTCCAAATCAGCCTTGAGAAGCTATGAGAATGACGAACTAAAGGAAATCAGCCACAAAAACCTTGTGGAGCTGGCAAAGTTTTACGGTGTGTCAACGGATTACCTGCTCTGCTTGACAGAGAACCGGAACCATCCGGGCATGGAACTTACGGAGCTGCATTTGAGTGACAGCATGGTGGAGCTGTTGAAAAGCGGGCGTATCAACAACCGGCTGCTGTGTGAGATTGCCACACATGAGGATTTTATTACCCTGATGACGGACACGGAAATTTATGTAGATGGTGTGGCAACCGCCCACTTCCAAAACTTCAACAGCCTTCTGGAAGTCCTGCGGGGGCAAGTCCTTTCCCAATATCAGCCGGTGGAGGAAGATGCTGCGTTAAAGGCGTTGGAAGCTATGCAGGTACAGGAAGAAGATTATTTCTGTCAGGTCACGCACCGGACTTGGGACACTATCCTCCATGCCATAAGGGAAACGCACAAGAATGATACGGATAGTGCGCCGGACGGCTCCAATGGCATGAAGCTAATCAAGGACGCAAAGAAGGCGCTGGCCGTGCCGGGTTCCTATCTGGATGTGTTCACTGCCCTGATGTGTACGCAGCTACAAATCCGGTATGAGAAGCTGTCGGAGCAGGAGCGCACGGTTCTGAAAAATGTTATGAAGAAAACTCCGGCATATAAGGATTCACCGTTGAGCAGAATGAAACGGAGATAAGGAAATGCCGTTGCTTGGGATTTTTCCATGCAACGGCATTTTGGGTGGTTCTTATTCAATTTTTAAGCGCACAAACTGGAAGTTGTGTTTTTTACGCTACTTCCTCCCACTTCAACTTTGGATACAGCTCTCCTGTTTTAGCAAAATGGAGAACACATTCAGCAACCAGATTCAAATCATTGAGCGCATTTCGCTTGAGAACTGGAGTCTGTCCGCTGATATTTACAGGAGCGTCCTCTTTGGATGTACCATATTCGGAATTGACAGGCATATACATATGAGCCTCTTCATCTTCACCATATGTGTTAAAAGCCAGAGCCGCCCAATCATTCTCAATATCTACAGATAGAAAATCCTCTTCGCCATATTCATCCAAAGCTAACCATGCAGACCTACAATGATTTTCCCGAATTTTGCACACCAGTTTGTCTACAGTTTCTTGTGTAATAGGTTCCCCTTCACTATTAAGAAAACGAATAGCAAAATCACTCATATAAATTTACCTCCCTATCCCGATTTGTCGATAGCTTCATTATACCGCAGTCACTTTCCAGAGGGAATAGATTTTCCGAAAAAATCATTGTATCATAAACATTATTCTGTTGAATCTGCTCTTGTTCCGTTTTTTGTGATGATAAGCTGCCCCTGCTGGCATTTCACGGTGATTTTGTCCCCTGCGGAGAATCCAGCCTGTTCCAGCCACTTACCTTGTAAAAGAATCTGCGGCGGAGATTGCTTGTAATTGCCACGTCCATAGCATACAGTCAGTTTGCGGTCGTCCATCCGTCCTCCTTCCCCGCTGCCTGTCGGCATACGATTTCAAATACATTCCCGTCCTCTGTCCTGACAGTGAGCAGGCTGTTCCGCTCATCTGCGTTCAGGTCAACAATCCCCATCCCTTCACTGTCGTTTAGTAAATCAAAAAGCCTGTCCCTAAAATAGTTCAGTTCCATTCTGTTGTTCCCCTTTCATAGTTTATAGTCTACTAGCTAATATTATATAGTCTTTTAGAATCTATTGCAATCCCTAAGTGTGATGTAGTCTAAAAGTGTACAAAATAAATGCTAATAGCTTATGAAATGGGTGGCATTATGGAAGGTAAAGGATTAGGCAAACGTATCAACATGGTGAGGAAAGACCGGGGATTCACGGCGGACAGGCTCTCGGAGCTGTGCAATATCAACGCAACTTACCTCCGGCAGATTGAAGGCGGGATAAAGGTTCCCAGTCTGCCCGTATTTATCAATATCTGCAACGCACTGAAAATCTCCCCTGATTATCTGCTGCGGGATGCGCTGGAAGATAATGAGGTCAGCAAGATACGGGAGCTGGCAGAGCTGTGGGAAAGCACGTCGCCCAGCCAGCAGGAAATCGCCGTTGCCATGATTCGGGCGGTATTGGAGCGCAGGGAAGGTTAGAAAGACCAGCCGGGTAGTCGGCTGGTCTTTCCACATCCAATCAAATATAAATCAACTCACTGTTTATGATTTCCTCTGCCCGGTTGCGGATATTGTTCATCCGGCCTACCCATTCAAGCTGGTTCCGGGCTTTCAGTTCCTCGGTCACTCCTTCGGCGGCTTTCATCTGCTCAATGATTAAGTTAAGCCGTTCTTCCGCCTGCTCGTTCAGGTCGGCAAGGTATGTCCATAATGTCCCGGTCAAAATAAGGGAACTGTACCGTGCCGGATGCTCCTGTTTGAGATATTCCCGGTGCAGCCTCCCATAGCGTCCGATGGGGCGGTTCTCCTCCGGCAGCTTCAAGTCCGGGATATAGTAATCACCTGCCAGAATATAATCAATGCCGTTCTCTGTGATTCTTTCTTTCAGTTTTTCCATTATCGTTCCCTCCTGTGGCGGAAGGCTCGTCACTGGCCAGCTCAATCACGTCCATAATGCCACAATCCAGTGTTTCACAAATACGGGCAAGTGTGTCCATGCTGATATGTTTCCCTTCTTTGCCCATGTTGGCAATCATATTTGTGGTCAGGCCAGCGGCAAGCCTTAAATCTTCTTTCCTCATGTTGCGCTCTATCAGTGTGTGCCAGAGCGGTTTGTAGCTGATGTGCATGTTTCTCCCTGCCTTTCTGCCCCGGATGGGCGCTTGCCCCCATTATATCAGGTTTCTTGCTAACTCACAAATATTTCTTGACGGTATCGCCGGTTCCGTCTGGATTGTGCTTTTCCTTTCCTCTTTTGATTACCTCTAATTAGCCATGACCTGCTTCATGCCCTGTGATTTTGCACCAGGGTTGTCATTGCCATACCCTTCGAGCAAATTGATCACTCCCCATACGCCCAGGCCAGCGCCCAGCGCGATTACAAGTACCTTCAAAGTGTCGATTGCTGCTGTAAAAAATGCCATAATGATTACCGAAACCCAAACCCCCGGAACGCCTTATTTTGTCGTTCCACCACAATTCAGACAAAACAGCCCTGTCATTCCGAATCTGTGTATCTCAGGAGCCGGGTTTCTCTCCTTTCCCTTATTTTTATTTTCTTTGAGATAAGAAAAGGGAGCCTCCACAGCCGGAACCGCCTATAAAAGCGGGTTTCCATACGAAAGCTCCCTGTTTTCAGGTTCCATATTCAGTTGTCAGCGGGATTTCTCCCTGTCTGGTGGGCGCGCGTATCCTGCACCTCATTACTGCCTCACTTCCTTCCATTTTTATTTACAGTCCCTATAAGAGCGCCGCCGAGAAAAAAGATTCAGGCGGCAGGGCTGCCGGGGTCAGCCGGTGCTTCCAGTTCACACACCTCATAAGTCTCCTCCGGCTTTACTTTCAGCCGGCGTTTCACAAATTTTGCCACATCAAACGTGTTTTTCGGGTCAGCATCGGACAGGTACTTGTACTGCGGGTGTTTTGTAATGTCGAATTTGTCACTGAAAAACGGCCTTACCCCCTGCACCTGCAAAATACATTTGCCGCCGTCCATAACAGCAAGTTCATCGGGCGTCATAAGTTCCTTACCGAGTTTCTGGTAATTCAGCCCATAGCTGCGCTGGCTTCCCCGCGTATCGGATGTGTTAAATGTGTCTATGGTCTCCTTTCCGAGCATGGCGGAAATCTCTTTTAAAGTGCTTTGCTCCTTGCCGCCCAAAAACAGGACGCAGGAGCAGTTGCCGATAATTGTTTCCGCATGGTCTTTGTATACCGCCTTTAACTGGCTCTGCGTCTGGACGATCACATGGGCGGATATTTCCCGGCTCCTGATCACCGAAATCAGGTGTTCAAAGTTGGGGATTTTCTGGTTCGCAAATTCATCCAGCAGGCAGGTCACATGGGTTTTCAACGCACCGCCGTTTTCCAGCGCCTTATCGCAGAGGGTATTGAACATCTGCGTATAAACCATAGACGCAATGAAATTAAATGTCGTATCCGTATCGGACACAATGCAGAACAGGGCCGTCTTTCTGTCTCCCAATTTATCCAGTTCCAGCTCGTCATCCATCATCATGTCCCGGACTTCCTTAATGTCAAACGGGGCCATCCTTGCACCGCAGCTAATAAGTATGCTTTTCGCCGTTTTGCCCGCCGCCATTTTGTACTTTTTATACTGGCGGACGGCAAAATGCTCCGGATTGCGCTTCTCCAGGCGGTCAAACATCATATCCACAGCGTTTTTAAAATTTTCATCATCTTCCCGGACTTCGGAAGCGTTCAGCATCTCCAGCAGGGTATTTAAGTTTTTCTCATCCTCCGGGGCTTCATACCAGATATACGCGATCAGCGCCTGGTAATAAAGCGCTTCCGCTTTTGCCCAGAAATCCTCCCCGCCTTTGCTGTCCTCCCCCTTTGTATTTTCCATGATGCAGTTGACCAGCTTCAGTATGTCATTCTCGCAGCGGATATAGCGGAACGGGTTGTATTTCATGGATTCCTTAAAATTGATGGTATTGAGGATTTTTATCTCATATCCGCCCTCTTGCAGCATTTTCCCGCACTCCAGAACAACGGTGCCTTTTGGGTCCGTGACAACATAACTTGCGTTCATCTGCATTAAATTGGGCTTAACGTGGAAGCGTGTCTTGCCGGAGCCGGAACCGCCGATAATCAGCACGTTCTTGTTGATGTTGTATTTTGGTATCTTATTCCTCCCAAGCATGATCCGCTCCGTCTGAGTCAGGAGGATATTGCTGTCAAACTTCGGGTCAATAAAAGGCTTGATGTCCTCCTGCGTCCCCCACCTTGCAGAACCATACTCCACGCCATGACGGTATTTTTTTGCGTTTTTCCCCTTAAAGTACACCACCGCCCGGACTGCCGCCGCGCCTGCAATGCCTATGAGCAGGTCGTGGGGATGGAAACTCGGAAAAGGATTTGCGGTAATCGTCGCCCCCAGGCCGGATACTGCCGCCATAGCCTTTGTTACCGCGTCCGTGCCCGCACTGAGCCGGTAGCCCTCCGTGATCTTCGAGAAAAACCAGAACATCATTACATAGGGCAGGTTTGGGACAAGGTATTTTTTTATGTCAATATTGCCTTTCAATGCTCAATCCCTCCTTTCCCGCGGTGTTTCTCCCTGTCCACGGACTGCCCCATAACAAGCTGTTTAAAATGGGAAAGCTGCTTTTTAATAGAAGGCTTTCCCTTCTCCCGGTTCAGTGTTTTCGCGGTATATTCCGCAAAGGCGGCATTTAAAGCGTCCGCATCACGGGCCTTGAAAAATACAAGATACCTTCCCTGTGCCGGGTCTTTTTTCAGCGCAAAATCCACGCCGTACTTTCTTGCAACCCGCTCAAAGGATTTGATATTCTTATCCGTGATCTCGATATTCTGTACGCCGTCCCCCTGCCCTACAAGGCTTTTTACACTCTGTTTCCCATGATGCGGCTCGTTTGCCTGCCTCTGGTACTGGCGTATCGCCCATTTCAAAAGGTCTGCCGTCAGCTTCCCTCCGTTCTTTCCCATCCGGATTACAAGCGCGACAGACTTATCCCTGACTTCATCCTGCATCCGACAACCTCCCTTCCTCTAATTTTCTGTCAGCTTCCCATGCACCACATAGCGGGCATTTTCAAAAGAATAGGCACAGGTGGAGAGCGTCACGATATGGTCGCCCTCCCCCACCTGCACATCCGAGGAAAAATCCGATCTCCCCTTTATGCGCACAAGCCATGCGGCAAAATCCTCTTTGGAAGCAAAGCGCAGGGTATAAGCATCCGAATCCACCGCCGCCGTATACCCCGCAAACAGTTCCAGCCGGTAGTCTTTTTCTTCCGTAACCAGATATACCACCGGATGGGCCTCATAATATTCCTGCCCTGCATAAAAGACCAGGCTGGCAAACATCTTCCCGCTTGCCATGTGGTGCCCGTAGATCAGGGTATTCTCATCCGACAAATCCATCCGGTTTTCGCAGTCCATAAACAGACAGCCGTTCCGGTTTTCGCTCCCGTCCGCCAGATGGAACAGGTAATAGGAATTGTCCTGCCCCTGCACCAGCGGGTAGCTGACAGCCGTATCCGGGCAGTAAAGCCAGCCCACAAGGTCAGGGCTGGCTTCCTTCAAAGCAGCAAAATCAATATCGAGGATACGCGGCGCATCCTCCTGTAACCCTCCGCCCGGCGACGGTGTTTCCGGCACAGCAGCCTCCCCCGGTTCTTTTTTGCAGGGTGCCACATACTGCGCCATCTTCCCGTATGTCCTTTCACTCTCCGCATCCTGCCTGCATGTGTCATAAACCCGCAGGCCAAAAAAGGCGGCTGCACCGATACATGCCACCGCCAGTAATGCCGGGAAGAACACCGCAAGCGCCTTACGCATCTTCATCATCTTTCTTCCGGGCTTTATAGATTGCATAGCCGGCAGACGCGCCTCCGGCAAGGAGCGCAAGGACGGCGATCACCGCCCACAGGCCGATATTGGAATCATCACCGGTCTTTGGTGCATTTGCAGACAGGGAAGTCCCCCCTGCTTTTGCGGACGTATTCCCGGCAGCGCCTGTCTTTTCCGCACTGTCCCCGGATGAATCTTTCTTCGAT
This sequence comes from Clostridia bacterium, assembly GCA_910575725.1. Taxonomy (GTDB): domain Bacteria; phylum Bacillota; class Clostridia; order Lachnospirales; family Lachnospiraceae; genus Laedolimicola. The sequence goes on from CAJTFE010000003.1 coordinate 9,375, forward strand.
GTGTTCTCCCCGGCAGCGTTTCCTCCTGCGGCTTCATTTTTATTGGAATTATCCACGTTCACTATCACACTGTCTGAATTTTCCGGGAGATTGTCTATCAGGTCTTTTATGTTTTCTAACAGGGTATCCGGCTTTTCCACATAAGTCCTCACACGGTTGCTTGTGAGCGTCACATCATTTCCCGAAACGCTGGCAACATTCTGGATGCAGCCCCCTTCCGCTTCTTTCAGAACCTGCACCAGGAAAGTGACTGTCCGGGACTGCCCGCCCGCAAGCGTGACCGTCCATGTGACAGTCCCATTCTCACAGGAGCCATCATTTCCCGCAGACACAAAGCTGCATCCTTCCGGCACTTCATCCGTAACTTTAAAAATCCTTTCTTCTACCGCTGTATTTTTTACGGTGATCTGGTATTGCAGTTTGATTCCGCTCCCTACCGTCTCCCCGTTCAAATCTTTTTTCCCGTTTTCACTCTTTACGGATTTTAACAGTTCCTCCAGCACATAATTGATGACCTGGTTGGTGCCTGCCGTTTTGGACTGCCCTGTTTTCCTGTCGCTGACTGTGACGGCGGCACTGTTGGCAAAGGCTTTGCCGGACAGATCTGCGCCGGCTTTCACACGGACAGTCACAAAGCCTTCCGTGTCCGGTTCCACATCAAAGCACCAGCGCACGTTATCACCCTTGACAACGCTGTATACCCTGCCGTCATTGGAAGCGTCCACAAAAAACACACCTGCGGGGAGAATATCATTGACCTCCACGGTACGGACTGTATAGCCGTCATTCTTATAGGTGATCCTGTAGGTCACAATATCCCCGGCAGCTACGTTCTCACCGTTTATGTCCCTGCCGTCCGCATCCAGCACATACTTCGCAGGCACATAATTTCTGGTATGCTGATCTTTTTTATCACCGTTCTCCGCTTCTGTGCCGATATGTGCCTCATCCATATCCACATAAGCCTGATTCTCCACCGTCTTTCCAGTCGCGGATTCCAGGACTTTCACTTCCACAGATACCATCCCTTCCTCATGCGCCCCGGTTTCCATTGACCACCTGACCGTATGGGTTCCCTCATCATACACACCGCCGTCACTTACAGAAACAAAGCCCACATCTTCCGGCAGGCTGTCCGTGATCACCGCTGTCTTTCCATAATCCGAAGGGTTCTTATAGGAAATGGTATAAATGATGTTCTCCCCGGCCTGCACCGGATAAGTGTTAATGGACGGCTCCCCAAGTTTGGAAAACACATCTTTTTCAGGTGTCGGGATAACCGGCGTCTCCACCTCATTTGTCTCTTTCCGGGCAAAATCAACCGACACAACGGCACGGTTTTTCAGGATGGTGTCCTCCGCTTCTTTCCGTATCTTAACCTTTACCGATACAGTTTCCTGTGTATTCTCTTTTACTGCCACTTTCCATGTAACTGTATGGCTGCCCGTCTCATAGCTTCCCTCATGGTCTGCCGCGATAAATTCCACATTTTCCGGCAGTGCATCCGTAATGGTAAACTCACGCGCATCATCAGCAGGATTCTGGAATGTGATCCGGTACTCCAGAATGTCCCCGGCCTGCTTTACGGTCTGTATGCTGCCTCCTTCACTGTCCGCCCCTATATCGTGGCCGTCCACGCATAAGACCGCCTTGAAAGGCTGATCCAGAACATAAACCGGCGTTGTATCATCCAGCATGGAATCAGAGGAAATGGAAACCTTCTGCGTCCAGTCCACAAAAATCTCCGCCTGATTGTATATTTTGGTATATTCCGTGTCAAAAGACGGTACATATGCGTCAAAGGAGACTGTCTTTTCCTCTCCCGCCGCCAGTGCCATCTTCCAGGTGATTTTCTTTCCGTCCACCGTGCCGCCGTCTGATACTGTCCCCTCCACAAGGGAAACCTCCGCAGGGATTTCATCTGTTACGGTAAATGCCTTTTCTTCCTCTGCCGGGTTCCTGAAAGAAATGGTATAGGTAACTGTTTCCTCCCCGTTTATCACTTTGTTTGTAATATCCGCCCCTTCCGTATTCCACACGGATTTTACCGGGTCTTCCAGAACAGGGGAGCTTGTCACATCAGACAGGGGCACATCCTTTTCCGAACTGTCCGGGATCGCCTTAAAGCACACTGTCCCTGTATTTTTCAGGACTTCCCCCTGCGCCGCAGCTTCCACCTTGCAGTGAAAGGACACTTCCCCCCTGCCGTAAGTGACCACTGTGCCCTTCCATGCCACCGTATGGCTTTCCGCATCATACACGCCGCCGCTGCCGATGGAATTTGTAATTACCTCCATCCCCACAGGCACCCTGTCCGTAATCTCCACTTCCCGCGCTGTTCCGGTCGGGTTTTCAAAACTGATGGTGTATGCCACCACATCGCCGTCCTTAATCACAGCCCTGTCGATTGCCTGTCCGTCATTGTAATTGTGCAGGCAGGCGCTGTCCTCTATCGCTACTTCCTTATCCATAGAGGGCTTCACATAGGACACGATAATCTTATGGTTCTGTGTCACATCGCTGAATGTGTAGGAAGAAGGGTACCCTGTAATATCCACTTTTTTTCCGTCCACTGTAACGGTATCCAGAAGATACCCCTCGTCCGGCTCATAACGGACAGTGCGGTCATGGTGGAATTTCACGCGGTCATCCACCTTGATATCTTCCTCCCCCTTTACGGTCTCATTCCCGTCCGCGTCATAAATGCCGATCCTGCCGTTTACGACCTGCGCCTCCACCGTCCTGTAAGGGGAAGCCGCCTTTACCTCGTTGCTCTCCACCGACATGCTGTTGAAATATACCTTGCAGCTATTGTAAAAATAATCGGCCTCTGCTGTCCCGTTCACGGCAGTGTTGACAACAAGCGTATACGTCTCCCCCTGGTAGGCCATAGAATTGGCCAGATAGGATGATGAAAAGGCGTATTCCACCTTATGGCTGTCTTTGTCATAGGAAACCGTACCGGCGTTCAGCCTGTTCCCCGCTGCATCCTCCAGCCATGCGGACACATAATCGACCTCTGCCGGAAGTTTATCAACAAACCGCAGCGCCGAATATCTGCTGACCGTCTCCACGCCCAGCGTATGCACCTTCTGGCTGATACGGTAGGTGATCTGCTGTCCTTCCTCTGTTTCCTCCAGAAATGTCACCCCGTTTTCTGTTTTACAGGGATTCTCCGGCCTGGGGATTGCTATGGATGCGGAACTCGGAGAAATCCAGTACCCCGTATGGGTGTTGCACCCAAGATAAAAAGTGTTGCCTGTCGCATACAGCGGTATGGAAACACTGTTTTTATAAAAAGTGGAGCCGCCCAGGTAATCCGTGAAGTTATTGTTGCTGCCCCGAAAAGACGGCACACCGCTGACCTTCGTAACGGCTACATTGGTGGAACTTGCCGTGTACCCGGTGGTAGTCCCGCTCAAAGGCGAAGCGTATTCACCGGTATTCAGGCTGTTGAACGTCATAAAGGAATTTCCGTCAAAGCGTATCGTCTCCTGTGTATCCACATAGAAATAGTCTACTTTGACCTGCGCCCTCGATGCGCTCTCATTGCCTATGAACCACCACCCGTTATAAAAACTGGTTTCACAATAATAAAGCGCCGAGAGGGAGCCGAGTTCTGTAAACGTCACCCTCGCCCCCACTGCCTTATCGTTGTATGTGCCGATATTTGCATAGGTGATCTGCACCACGCTTGAATTGCTCAGGTTCGTGAAACGGGCGGTGCTTGCCCCTGTGTCCGCGCCGCCGTAAGAGGCTTTCCCCCAGGAAGCCCCTGATACACTGTAACTTGACGTGGTATTCTGCCGCCTGATCTTCAGGCCGTTGCCCTCCGTAAACTGCCCCAGGTCAATCTTTGAGATTTCCAGCGTCCTGGGGACAGAGGGGGATGTATCGGGGTAATAAACTTCGATCTCCTCCTGCAGGAGCGTCACATAAAACTGCTTCTTCATGGTGGAGTCCGTCCCTTCCGCACGGTAGGTCACTTCATAGGTGATGCGGTCTTTTAAGGAACCATAAGCAATACATACTCCCTGCCGGCCATCCTCGATCAGCCTGATTTCTTCCGGTTCCCCGCTCACCCGGCTGACATCCTCCACAAGAACATCCACCTCGTCCCCGTCAGCTACAGCCTGTATGCCGAATACTTCCGGGTCGATAGACATACCTATGCTCCCGTATTCCACAAACATCTCTACGGGGGATTTCAGAGAATCCACCTCTGCCCCGTCCTCATACCAGACCACAACAGCGGGCGTTTCCGGTTCTGTCCCTGTTTCCCCTTCTGTACCGCCTTCCGGCGTTTCTTCCTGCCCGGAGCCAGTGCCGGAACCGGCATCATCCCACACCTCCGGCTCCGTTTCTGTTTCCTCAGTTTCCGCCACATCAGCGGCCGGTATATCCTCTGTCCCTTCCGTGCCCATCTCTGCCGCATAGACGGCCATTCCCCCAATACTGCCGGAGCCGATGAGCATTGCCGCTGCCACCGCCGCCGCGAGCAGGCGGGGCAGGAATTTACTCAGTTTCTTTTTTCGTGCCATAGTCCTCTCCTTTCCCGGATAAACAAAAGCCGGCATCCTCTCCGACACCGGCCCATTCTATACACTCTCCTTTTCCGGCACAGGCTGCTTCCGCAATTTCCCATGCCCTTTTATCCTGTCACACGGCCACGCCCCGATCCTGTCCGCCCCATTTTGTCAGCACCACGGTCTCCCCGTTTTTCAGGGTGTCCCACAGGCTGTAAACCTTGTCCGCCACATCATCCGGATCAGCGTAAGTTTCACTGCCGACCATCATAAACTCCCCCGGCCTTGCAAAAAGTTCCTGGAACTCCTTCTGCTGTCCGGGGGTAAGGGAATCGAAAAGACATCCTTCCTCCGGTATGCCGCACAAAAGGAAAGTGCCGTTTACAAACCCTTTCCCTCCCGGCATACAGCGGTTGGGGGCAAGCCCGCCCGTATCCTCCCGGCTGATCAGCAACACCCTCTGCGGCAGGAAACACCCCACCTGTACCGCGCCCCCTAACACTGCTTCCACAGCTTCCAGCGTGTTGTCCGGCAGTGCGGCAGGACGCGGGGCCTTCCCCGGCTCCACGATCAGAATGTCCATTTTTTGCTTCATGTTTCGTTGTCCTCCTTTAAATTTTTTTGTCTATGTGCAGCCTGTAAAGGGCTTCACAGCTATGAAAAAATAACCAGCGGAAAGAAAAAAGCCCAAAGGCTTAACCGCTTCCAAAACCTGCGGCCATATCGTGGCTCACAAGGCTTGCATAATACTGGCTGATGGTCACAGGCGCATTGAACAGCGCCGACAGGGTATAAGCCCGGATATTGCCTATCAGTGTTGTGTTCCTGTCAAGGCAGTCCATAACATACTGGATATGTCCGCTGTCCAGCTTCAAAAAGCGGCTCTTTACCACCTCCGTACTCATATCCCCCTGGTTGATGCGTATGCTTTTCCGGCTGCTGCAACAGGTTTCCGCCATCAGTTCCACAAAGCCGTCCAGACGCTCCCTGTCATATGGATGGTCATGCAAAAGATAATCATAATCAATGTTCTCTTTTATCAGTTCACGGTAAGCCTCCATCTGATCTATCCCATCCATCCCATGCCCCGCAGGAGAAACGTTATCCACAGGAAAAGCCCCGGCCTTTGCCGGATAGATGGATGGATCAGTATCACTAAAATCAGTATTATTTAAGTCAGTATTATTAGTTTGTGATTTCCGCATTTCTTGAATTGTGATTTTCACATCCCCTGATTTGTGATTTTCACAATTCTTGATTTGTGATTCCGGCTGCCCCGGTTTTGCCCTGCAAATGAAGTTTTTCACATATATGACATTGGGTTTCCCCAGGCCGCGCCGGACGCGCTCGATCAGCCCAACGCCCTTTGAACAGTCCAGTTCATTCAGGAGCTTGTTTGCCTTCTGCTCCGCGCATCCAAGCGTCTCCATCACATCGGCAATCGTGAAGATGATATACACACGCCCCTCCCCGTCAAGCCAGTTGTTCTTTACCGAAAGCCCCATGCGGTCAAGCAGAAGCCCATAAAGCACCTTTGCCTCTACCGATACCCCCTTAAAGAGCGGGTCTGTAAACAATATTTTCGGGATGCGGTAAAAGCTGTACTGTTCCGCTTCGTTCCCATAGTAATAATCCAGTTGTAACGGCATCGCTGCTGCCTCCTTTTCCTGCAATTTTGACAATAAAAAAAGCCCCGGCATGGTAATAGTCGCCGGGGCATGATCTGTCTGGTAAACGCAAAAAAGCCGCCCGGTAACTGCCATTAGTCAGTCGCCGGACGGCTTAATGCGTTTTAAGTATTCTGTGTTTTCCACGTTTCCAGGAGGGAGAAAATGACTTCCTCCATCTGCTTCGTGGTATAGGTCTGTGGGAAATACTGTTTCAGCCTGTCATTTTTAAGCGTCACCTGCACAGGTGCGGGCCTCTCTTCCGTCAGAATGGCATCCATCACATTCCTGTCAAGTTTCCCCTCCTGGCTGTACTTTTTCAGGCGTTTCGCCTGCTCCAGCGAAGGGACAGCCTGTAATTCCCCCATAATCTCCATAAGTTCCCCCTGCTGCTCCCGCGTCAGATAGGACAGTTCCACGGCAGGGTTAAAGGACAGCTTCTTATCGTCCACCATCTGGAGCAGTTCAGGGAGAAGTTCTGTCAAACGGATAAACCGATGGATGTTGCGGGCGCTGTCATTGGAATTTTCACTCAGCGCATCCACGCTGTACTTCTCGCCAAGTTGTCGAGAAGTGTCCTTTACGCCCTGATGCTTCAATGCGTCCAGCTTCATCTTATACGCCCATGCCTTTTCGCTGGGGAACAGGTTTTCCCGCTGGATGTTGCTGTCCACCATGAACAGTACCGCTTCATCATCATCCAGTTCCCGCACGATCACCGGCATCGTAGTTTTCCCTGCCAGTTCCGAAGCATGTCTGCGCCTGTGTCCGGCAATCAGTTCATAGCCGCCCTCCGCACGGGGCCTTGCAATGCCAGGGACAAGGACGCCATGTATCCTGATGCTTTCCACCGTGTCCTGCATGGTTTCATCATCCAGCACCTTAAATGGGTGGTCTTTAAAGGGAAACAGTTCTGTAAGCGGGATTTCCTGCACGTTCCCGCTGCCTCCTGCCTCCGCAGGATTCCCAGCGGAGAACAGGTCATCAAATTTCGTCACCTGGATATTTTTTGCGCTGCTTTTCATCCCATCATCACCTCTTTCGTCAGTGCGGCATAAGCGGCTGACACTTTACCGGCGGGGTCATGGAGATAGATGCTCTTGCCCTCCGCACTGGTTTCCGCCGCCCGCACGGAGAGGGGGATAATGCTGTCAAATATCCGCAGCTTCCCGTCATAGTTCATGTGCAGAAGCTCCACAATATCCCTTGCGTAGTTGGTACGCATATCCGCCATTGTGACCACTATCCCTGCTATGGAAAGGCGCGGGTTGATCTGCCGCCTGACTTTCGCAATCGTGCGGATAAGCTGCTCCAATCCTTTTATGGAAAGGTACTGCGCCTGCACCGGGATAATGACCTGATCCGCCGCCGCAAGCGCATTGATGGTCAGCATGCCAAGCGAAGGCATACAGTCCAGAATGACCGCATCGTATTCCTCACGCACCGTATTCAGGTACTGCCGCAGAATGGTCTCCCGGCTCATGGTGTTGACCAGGGTAACCTCCATGCCGGCCAGTTCAATGTTTGCCGGGAGCAGGTCAACACCCTCCGCATGGTGGAGAATCCCGCTTCCGGGCGGAAGCGGCTTGTCCGTGATTATCCCGCCCAGGATAGCCGAGAGCGTGGTTTCCATCTGGTCGGGCTGCTGATATCCCAGGCTGGCGGTCATGGAACCCTGCGAATCCACATCCACCAGAAGGACGCGCCTGCCCTCGCGGGCAAGGCCGATCCCGATGCTGATGGAACTGACTGTTTTTGCACAGCCCCCTTTTTGGTTACATAAACAGTAGATTGTTGCACTCATACTCACACCGCCTCTCTCACCCGGACAGTCAGGCCGTCCAGCCGTATATTTTTATGGCCTACCAGATAGTAGCCCTTTCCGTCATGCTCCACGCTTGTCCATACCCAATAAGGCACTTCCTGATAATCGTCTTTTATCAACGCCTCAATGCCGCTCCCACTGGTGTAATAATGACCGCCTTTTGTCTCATACCTTCCGCTCCGGTTCTTATGCAGGCGGCTTGTTTCTTTTACCGGGCGGGAAAGATATGCAATCCTGCCCGTCACGTCCGAAAGTTTCTCCATGATCTCCCTAAGTTCGGTCTGGAGAAAAAGCTGCTGCCCGTCCTCATAGTCGATATGCAGCCCGCTCAGATCATCGTAATCGTCATATGTAGACAGCCTCAGCAGGCTCCTGATACTTCCATTCAACTTTTGGGTTTCCTTTAATACCATGTTTAAATCTGCCATATTTATACCGCCTTTCCATCGCATATCCCGGCTTCTTCTTTCACAGCCGTAATCCCTTTCGGGTCAGACCATACCCGGCCTGTCCTCTCTACCACAAGTTTTCCATCCTGCAAGGTTACGGACACCCTATCGCCAACGGCAAACCCCATATCACGCAGCCACTTTCCCTGCATCATAATCATTGGAACCGTGAGGTCTTTCCCGTTTCCCCTTGCCCTGTAAACTGTCATTTCTCTTGATTTCATTCGTACCTCCTGTTAATATGATTCAATAAAAAATAGGACTAAATCAGCCGCGCAGACACGATACTTGTCCGCATGAAAAGCTAATTTAGTCCTACCTAAACTTAAAAATATTCAGTTATCACCCCTTTTTGGCACACGTTTTATAACACCAAACGGCTTGATGGTATATTAGTGTCAAGTTGCTTGATTTTCGGTTTTCTGGTTAAAAACAGGCCCGTCCTTATCCAATTTTGCTGTTTTCGCAGCAGTTTTTTCATAGGACTAAATCAGCGGAAGCCCTTGATTTTACTGGCTCCTTGCTAACTTGACACTATATTACCATACGCCCCTACTTGTGGGTTAGGATACTCAGTAGATCCCTGAAGCGGTCTCGCTCCTCTCCTCAGATACGCTTTCACCTTCTCCCCATACAAAAACGGATCATTCCCATCCGTAATCCCCCATTCCATCAGCAGCGCCGCCGCCCCCGTCACAAAAGGCGTGGCAAAGGAAGTCCCCGTCGCTTCCCCATAACCACCCCCAGGCACCGTAGTCATAATATCCACCCCCGGCGCCACCAGATCCGGCTTTCTAAGGCTTTCTCCCCCATCAGTCCCCCGCCCGGAAAAATCCGCATACGTCAGCGTCCGGCTATTGTAAGCTCCCACCGCAATAATCTTCCTGGCCGTCGAAGGAATCGTAAGGGTCCCCACAGGCGTCGGATACAGAAAACGTGTCGCCCCATTTACCGCCGCACTGCTCGGCAGCCACAAATGATACTCCCCGTCCCGCACCTGCCCCGGAATCAAAGTAAAGGTCCAAATCCCCGAATCAATATAATCTCCTTTAGGTAGAAACTCAATATAAATCTCCTGCGAGGAGCTGTAGGGCGTAGGCTCCCCATAATACAAAAGAATCTCCGTATTTTCCATAGGAAACCGCTGGGGCCCCAGAATGCTCTGTATGGGGCCGGCACGTCTTCCTCCCGGACTGGTCAGCATGATATCCGCCTCATCCAGATAAGACTTCCAAATCTGCACATTCAAAGCCGCCTCATATTCCCCCACGGCCAAAGGAATCTCCACGGCCTTCCCCTCCTCCATCCGGCCGCCCGTATGTCCGGCCGCATAGCCCTCATTTCCTGTACCGATGCTGATAACAGACTTCCAGATGTTTGCCATATCCGAAATATAGGTTTCCAAAAGAGAAGTGCCGTTGTGCGCGCCATAGGTATTGCCAAAGCTGATATTCACTGCCGCCGGAAGTGCAAATTCCATAGCCTTACGCAGGCAATAATCAATCCCCTGCATCAGCTCCGTTGTCCTTGGAAATGCCTCTGCTCTCGGAACTCCAAGCTTCACCACCAGAATCGGACTGCGGCTTGCCACTCCCCGGTAACGCCCGTTGCTGGCCCTTCCGTTTCCGGCCGCAATCCCCAGAACCCTGGTTCCATGACCGCTTGTATCCACACTCGGTACAAGCCCTCTTCCCCTCCCTGCGTCGTACTCCTTCAGAGCCTCGTCAATCTGATCCTTTGTATACTCCGTTCCAATCAGATAGCCCTCCGGCGGATTCCCGGGAATCGTCTGATCCCACAAAGCCAGAATCCGGCTGCTTCCGTCCTCGTTGCGGAAATCCGGATGTGTATAATCTACCCCGGAATCCAGCACCGCCACCAGAATTCCATCCCCAAACAAATCATACCTGGCATTCTGCACCCCCGTAATGCAGGAGGCTGCCTTTCCCTGGTTCACAGAGAAAAACAGCCTCTTTGGTTTTTCAATATATTCAATTTCAATCACATCCGCCAGACGTTCAATCAGAGATTCAGGGACTGTCAAAACAGCGTACTCGTTCATCAGCTCCACCACCCGGATGCCCTCCGCCTTCAGAGGGCTTAGATCCCCGTGGTACTTTACAATCAGCTCCCAGGTTTTTTCCTCACGATCATAACCCACATCCAGGTTCAGAGATTTCTCCCGTTCCCTCTGTGTGGCATCCAGGGCCAGGTTGAGCATATTCTCCAGTTTTGCATTTTCCATATGATTCACCGCTTTTTCTATTCGAAACTTCCGATTCTTACTATAACTTATGCGCTTTTATCTTGAAGATATGATTCCGGCTCTAACGCAAAGCTTCACTTTTATCCCCCTATGAAGCCGCTGTTTTAAACCAGCATCTTTATTCACAAGACAATATTGTGTTCACAAATTCATCGTAATTCCTACCAAAAGAATCTTTCCTGTATATCCCTCCAGCCATTCTGTATACTGCCTATCCTTAATCTGGGCAATCGCTCCTTCTGCTGACTGATTCCATTTCAATTCCACAACCAGAGCAGGCCTGTCAATATCCCTTCTGGGCAGATACACCACATCCGCAAAGCCTCTCCCTGTCGGTAATTCTAAAAGCGGATTCATATAATAAGCCTTTGCACTGTAATATGCCATCAAAATGGTACAGGTAAGAGAATTTTCATTGTTGTATTTTAGTATGGATGCCGTCTCGTTGTGAATTGCAGCTACTCCTAATGCTACTGCTTCCTCATCCAGAGCCCAGGTTTTTTGAAGTAATTCCTCCGAACGTTCCAGTGCCCATATCAATCCATCCCATCCGCCCGCTTTCACGGATCTCATAAACTCCCTGGCAATCTCTTGATTGGGAATAAATACTTCTGAAGTCTTTTCATCAAATGACAAATACCCAAGGTGCAATAACAGGGTAAGCACGTCATCCCGGCTTCTAAAGGTCGTCATGTCATTCTGACAGGTAGATGGATCGATCTCACAGCGCACGCCGCTGAGCATAGCAATCACAGATTCCTTTAATCCGTCAAAATTCATATCAATATAAATCTTTAAAGCCTCATACGTCTCTGTTCCAGTCCAGTAGCTCCGAAATGCTCCGCTGTCCATCAATTCTGTTACAGCCTGGGGATTATAGATCTGGAAATCTCCTGCCAGATATCCGTCATACCACTCCCTTGTCTTTTCATAATCTACACCAAACCTTCCGCAGAGCCTCTTCACTTCTTCTTCCGTAAAACCAAAATATTCCGCAAATGGTCCCGGATTCAGCATGGAAAATTCTTTGAAAATATTAATTGCAGAGTGTTCTCCATATTTCTTAACAGGAAGAATTCCCGTCATATATGCCAGTTCCACATATTCCGCACCTTTAAAAAGCCCTCTGAGAAAATCCAGATAAGCCTTCTGTATCTCCTGCCGTTCCTTTGCAAACCGAAATACACAGTCCCACTCGTCAATAATAAATATAAAACCCTTTTTTGTATGCGCATAGATTTGTCCCAATACACCGGGCAGTCCATACTGATCTTTGATAAAGCTTCCGCCGTATTCCGTTTCTAATTCCCTAATTACCGCTTCCTGTATTTTATCAATAAAAATATCAAGATGAGATTCGTCAAAAAGGAAGCGCTGGATATCCAGCCGTATTACATTATGTTGATTTAAATGTACTGGAAAGGACTCTTCTTTTTCAATCTTTCTGCCTCTAAACAAATCTCCTGAATCGCATCCCCTTCCATAATAAGCCGCAAGCATATCCGCTGCCATAGACTTTCCAAAACGGCGGGGACGGCTTACACAAACATATTTTACTCTGGAGCGATTGAGTTTCTGATTTATGAGCGCAATCATTTTTGTCTTGTCAATATAAATATCATCGGTTACCGCCTGGCGGAAAGCTTCGTTTCCCGGATTCAGATACAGTCCCATACATTCTTCCTCCTCACTCTTGCATTCTATCTGAACAGTCCTCTTCACAAATTCTCATGCAGCAGCCGAAGCACCCCCTTAAGCTCCTCAGCCTTCACCTGCCCCGGAGCCGAAGCCTTCCCCACCGATCCAAAGGTCAGCGCCGATCCAAAGATCTCCCCGGCCATGCGGCTGATAACGCCCTTTCCTCCCATCGCCATCGTAATCACCGGCTGAGACGCATAGCACTCCCTCATCTGCCAGGTCGCGGCAAGAAGGGTCAGCACATCTCCCGGATCTTTCGGCATCACTGCGATCTTTAAAAGATCGGCCCCTGCCCTCTGCATCCTGCACAGGCGGTCAACCATCTCTCCCACATTGGGCGTTTTCTCAAAATCATGGCTGGACGCCGCAACCTTCACCCCTTTTTCATGTGCCCGTTCCACAATTCTTTCCAGAAGCTCCGTCCCCATGAACAGCTCCACATCTACCAGATCCGCCTGGCCGGAAGCGAGAACCTCCCTAAGAAATTCCTCATAATCCTCCGCAGAAATCTCCTGCTCACCGCCCTCCCACTTTGTCCGGAAGGTCACAAGCAGCGGCATCTCCCCAAGCTCCCCACGTAAAAGCCCCAGTACTTCCCGAAGCTCTCCCTTGTCCTTCACTCCCTCAAACCAGTCTGCCCTCCACTCTGCCAGATCCGGCCCGGCCTCCAGAAGCTCCTTAACCTGAAACAGAATCTCCTCCCGGGTCCGTCCCACAACAGGCGCACATATCTTAGGCATCCCTTCGCCAATCACAACATTTCTCACACAAACCTTATTCATCCCAATTCTCCTCCTATTCCAGTTCCGTAATATCCTTCAAAGTACACGGGTATGAAATCAATTTCCAGCCGCAAAATACGCGTCTGGAAATCGATTTGTGCACTTTGAAGGATATTACTGATTTAAAGTCGCTGCGTGACAGCACGAAAGGGTAGGCTGCTTCGACACAAACCGCACCTTCTCCGGCCGGAACCCTTTGGAGGCATGTCCCGTAAGCTGCCTGTACAAAAGCTCCCTCACAATATAAGCCGTCTTACACACATACTCCCTGCGCCCCGTTTCCCGGAAAAAATCATCCTCCATTCCTTCCCGTCCCCGGTTGTCAAGAGTCCCTTCAAAAATCGCATACTCTCCCAGAAGCCTGTCAAAATCCTTCGGCATATACTTATAATATGGCATGTCCAGTTCAATCCCGGCCTGCTTAAGAGCCTTGGCAATAAACTCCCCGCAATTATACGCCTTATAAACCGGATGCCCTCCAAACCACGGCAGAAGCAGCATATTCACAAGATTGTACATAATCTCCGGATCCCGGCGGATCTTGGCAAGCCACCGCTTCACCCTTCGATATCCCGCTTCCGTCACAGGTACCTTGAAAATCTTCGTATAGATAGGCACATTTTCCCCCAGAGTATAATAAATCCGCTTCTCCTCAATATATCCCGAAATAGGCGGCGTCTTCGCCCTCAGTCTGGAAAATGCATAAAAATGCTCATAACGATCGTCCAATGACAAGGCCACATGGGTATATTTGTAATGTGTCATCCTCTGTGTCAGCCTTCCAAAACCGGACGGAAGGTACAAAAGCAGAATATATAAATATTTCATTTGATTTTCCACTCCTATAATCATTGCTTTCTGATTCATTTTACCATATAATATAGACATAAACGAACTATTTTTAAAAACAACCAGAAAAAAATGATGATACTACTTGTAAAACCGGAAGCTGCAGACAGCGGTTTTTCCCTGGATATGGCTCTGCGCACGGAACCGCTGGAGCTGGAATACATCTCGTCCATGCTTCACCAGGCGGGAATCCCCTGTTATCTCTTCGAGGCTGCCGCGGATCCCCATACCTTTGAGGAACTGCTTTTGGAATACCATCCCACAGCCGTCGCAGTCACCGGATACATCACACAGGAAAATCGAATTAAAGATTATGCTAAGCGGGCCAAGGCCTTTGACCCTGGTATTCTCACCCTGGCCGGCGGCTCCCACGCACAGCAGAACCCGGAGCGCTTTTTTGAACCCTATATTGATTTCGTCTGCCGTTCTGACAATATCTATGCGATTTTAGATGTTCTGCAGCAAAAACCCTTTGAAAAGATCGACGGTCTCTGTTATGATACCTGTGAGGGCTGGAAAATGAATCCTGTGGAAGCCTTTGATATCAACCGGCTTCCCATTCCGGACCGGAGCCATATGGAGCGTTATCTGGACAAGTACCGCTACCTGGACGTCCATCCCGTGGCTCTCCTAAAGACAAGCTCTTCCTGCCCTCATCACTGCTCCTTCTGCTACGGAAGGACTCTGAACAACGGACAGTATTATCAGAGAGAGCTTTCCCTTGTTATCGAAGAGCTTCAGGGGATTATAAGCCCCAACATCCAGATTGTAGACGACGATTTTCTCTATGACGCGGACCGGCTCTGGCAGTTTATCTCCCTTATCCGCAGCCATAATATTCATAAGACCTTTATCTGCTATGGCAGAGCTGATTTTATCACGGCAAACCCTAAGCTTATGAAAGCCCTGGCTGACATCGGCCTTAAGTATGTGATGGTCGGCCTGGAGGCCGTCAGCAACCGGCAGCTTGACAGCTATGCCAAGGGAACCTCCCTCAATGTCAACTGCGCCTGCATCCGCCTCCTTCAGGAGCTGTCCATTCATCCGGTGGGCCTGTTTATCGTGGATATCCGTTTTCGCCGGAAGGATTTTCGAAACCTGCGCCGGTTTATTCACCGCATGGATCTTGCCTATACGGGAATTTCCATATTTACGCCCATTCCCGGCACTGCCCTCTACCGGCAGTATGAGAAGCGCCTGCTTACCACAGAGCCGGAAAAGTGGGATTTTATGCACCTGGTCGTGCCGCCGGTGCATTTGAGCCGGTTTCGTTTCTATCTGGAATATTTCCGCCTGGTGATGGATCTGTTCCGCCTGGCACAGAAAAAAGGCATTTACCGCTTCCTGCGGCTTAACGACTACAAGCATATTTTCCGAAGACTTCTGTTTCAAGAGGGGCTTCGCAACAAGTGAATCCTTCGCGGACGGCCGTCCCTGTCATTTTTCTGGCACTGGATACCGGACACGTGTGATAAAGATATATAAGTAAAGAGAGGTAACAATCATGGAAGAAAAACTGACTATGGACGACTATGCAACCGAGCTGGAAGCCTCCTTCCGCAAAGTACAGGAAGGGGATGTATTGACAGGAACCGTCATCGGTGTGTCTGAGACAGAGGTAACCCTGGATCTGAAATATTACACCGAAGGCATCATCCGTCTGGAGGATTATTCCGAAGATCCGTCATTTTCCATTAAAAATGACGTACAGCTGGGAGAAGAGGTAACGGCTACCGTGCTGCGCCCCGATGACGGGCAGGGACACATTCTTCTGTCCAGAAAGGCTGCCGCTGCCGAGCTGGCCTGGAAAAAGGCTGCCGAGTATCTGGAAAATGAAACCGTTCTGACCGTAAAGATAGGCGGCGTGGTAAATGCCGGCGTTATCGCCTATGTAGAAGGACTCCGGGGCTTTATTCCAGCCTCCAAGCTTTCCTTAAGCTATGTGGAGAATCTGGAGGATTTCTTAAATAAAGAGATCCAGGTGCATGTCATCACCGTAGACCCGGAAAAGAAGAAGCTTGTGCTGTCCGCAAGAGAGATCCTGCGGGAGAAGGCTGCCGAGGCGCGCCGGAACAAGATTTCCAATGTGGAGATCGGCCTGGTAACCGAGGGCAAGGTAGAGAGTATTCAGCCCTATGGCGCTTTCATCGACCTGGGAGACGGCCTTTCCGGCCTGGTGCATGTATCCCAGATTTCCGAGAAGCGCATCAAGAGCCCGGATGTCGTGCTGAAGGTGGGCGATACCGTGAAGGTAAAGGTGATCGCTGTCAAGGACGGCAAGCTTTCCTTAAGCATGAAGGCCCTCAATGATGCAGCTGCCGAGGAAATCCGCGAAGAAAGAGTAGTTCTGCCCAAGAGCGAGGAGCTTACCACCAGTTTGGGAGATCTGTTTAAAAACATTAAGCTGTAAGTGTATAAAGTACCGCTTTGTACACAATTGCTTTTATTTCAAATAATCGGCGTATGATACGCCGGACTGTATTTGCTGTATGAGGGGCTGTCCGCAAAAGAAGCTGCAAAGCTTTGCGGGCGGTCCCCTTGTTGATTGTACCTTACCGGACGAAGTCCGCCCACAGGGGGATGCATTAATGGGGTACTACCTTGTTCCCCCATAGGGGGATGCATTCCAGACGCTATACAAGAAAGGAATATAAAAATGAACCGTATTCTACTCTTAGAAGATGACGAAAGCCTCATCGACGGCCTCAAATACACCCTGGAGAAAAACGGCTTTTCCCCGGATATCGCCCGTACCACGGCCCAGGCCCGTTCCCTGTTGGAACAAGGCGCTCCCTACGATCTGCTGCTTCTGGACGTAACCCTCCCCGACGGCACCGGCTTCGATGTCTGCACCTGGGTACGCTCCAGAGACCGGAAGGTTCCCATCATCTTTCTCACCGCCTCCGATGAAGAGCTCAGCGTCATCCGCGGCCTGGACAGCGGCGGAGACGACTACATCACCAAGCCCTTTCGTCTCGGGGAGCTGCTCTCACGAATCCGCGCTCTTTTACGCCGTACAGGCTTGTCCGAACCGGCAGAAGGCCTGCAGTGCGGCAGCCTCTTCCTGGACTTCACCAAAAGCCAGGCCCTCTTAAACGATCAGCCCCTAGATCTGACCGCCGGCGAATACCGCCTCCTCTGCCTCCTGGCCCGCAACGCCGGACAGGTACTTCCCCGAAGCCGGATTCTCGACGAACTCTGGGACGGAAACGGAAGCTTCGTAGACGACAACACCCTGTCCGTCTACATCCGCCGCCTGCGCGAAAAAACAGAAAAAGAGCCCTCACAACCCGAACACCTAATCACCGTAAGAGGCTTTGGATATCAATGGAAGCCATAACCCCCAGCCCGTCCACTGTCAGCAAAAGCCATCACAAGCATCAAAAAAGAGGTAATCCTATGAATAACGTGTTACAAGATAAAGCCACACGCAGGCTCCTTGCCGCCATCCTGTTTCTTTTCCTGTTAAGCATCCTATTCGATCTGGCAGACGCCTGGAACCACAGCCAAAAGATCCAGGAGCTTCTCCTTACCCAAAACCGCGCCGTCGCCTCCTCCCTGCTGGAGCTGGGCGTATCCGAGGAAGATGCAGCCCAATCCCTCACTAACACAGCCGCAACCCCGGAAGGAGACCGTCTTCTCGCCAAGCTCGGCTTTCACGAAAACACCGATTCCTGGTATATCCCCGCCCTTTCCCCCTCCAAAACCCTCACGCTTCTCCTTAAGTCCCTCCTCCTCTTCACGCTCCTGTCAGCCGCCCTCCTCCGCTACCTCCTCCTCCAGAACCGCCTCCAGCAAAAAGCCATCGAAACCGTCTCCGCTTACACCACAGGAAATTTCGACTCCCTCCTGCCCCAGACCGGGGAAGGCACCCTCTACCGTCTGTTCGGCAGCATCAACCACATGGCTGCCGCCTTGAAAGCCGGCCAGGAAGCCGAACACCACACAAAAGAATTCCTGAAAAACACCATCTCCGACATCTCCCACCAGCTAAAAACCCCCTTAGCCGCCCTCTCCATGTACAACGAAATCCTCCTGGAAGAACCCGACCGCCCCGACACCGTCCGCGCCTTCGCCCAAAAATCCGAAGCCGCCATCGAGCGCATGAAAACCCTCATCCTCTCCCTACTGAAAATAGCCCGTCTAGACACAGGCAGCATCACCTTCCAGAAAATACCCTGCCCCCTAACCACACTGCTGGACAAAGCCCTGGAACCCCTAACCCTGCGGGCCAAGACAGAAAAAAAGCAAATCCACCTCCCAAAAAATCCCGCCGGAACCATCCACTGCGATCCCGCCTGGACCACCGAAGCCTTAGGAAACCTCCTAAAAAACGCCCTGGATCACACCCCTGAAGGCAGCCAAATCACCATCCTAACCGAACAAAGCCCCCTGGAAACCCGAATTCAAATCACCGACAACGGCCCCGGAATCCCCCCATCCGACCTACACCACATCTTCAAACGCTTCTACCGAAGCTCCAGCCAGACCACCCCCGGAACCGGCCTAGGCCTCCCCCTCGCCAAAGCCATCATCGAAGGACAGGAAGGAACCCTCACCGCCCAAAGCCCCCCAGGATCCGGCGCCTCCTTCACCCTAACCCTCCCCAACCTTACAAAACCGTAAGCCCCCTTTCACCCAATTGTCACCTCCCCATGCTACACTACCAAGAAAACAGGAGGATTAAACCCATGGAACTTCTAAACGTATCCCATCTCTGCAAAACCTACGGCACTGCCCCCGCCCAGGTCGAAGCCCTAAAAAACGCTGATTTCACCATGCAGAAAAGCGAATTCACAGCCATCGTAGGCGAATCCGGCAGCGGCAAAACCACCCTTTTAAATCTAATCGGCGCTCTGGACACCCCCACCTCCGGCCAAATCTTCCTAAACGGCCAGGAGCTCTTCTCCATGCCCGAACAGGAACGTACCGTCTTCCGCCGCCGCAGCATCGGCTTCATCTTCCAATCCTTCCAGCTTATCCCAGAGCTGACCGTAGAACAGAACATCATCTTCCCCCTGCTCCTGGACTACCAGAAGCCCGACCCGAAAAAAGTAGACGAGCTCCTGGAAGTCCTTGGTCTCGCCAACCGCCGCACCCACCTCCCAAGCCAGCTGTCCGGCGGCCAGCAGCAGCGCACCGCCATCGGCCGGGCGCTTATCCATAATCCCATGCTGATTCTGGCTGACGAGCCTACCGGCAACCTGGACTCCAAAAGCAGCCGGGAAGTCATGGAGCTTCTGACCCATGCAGCCCATCAATACCGGCAGACCATACTGATGATCACCCACAACATGAGCCTCACCGCCTACGCTGACCGAGTGCTTCGTGTATCCGATGGAATTTTAACAGATCTGGGAGGAAACCGCGATGAAAAGCTATCTTAGTCTGATCCCTGCCTACGCCCGTATTCACAAAAAACAAAACCGCATGACCCTTTTGTGCATCGTTCTGGCCGTCTTTCTCGTTACCTCTATCTTCGGCATGGCCGACATGGAGATCCGCAGCCAGAAGCTCCAGGCCATCAAACGCTACGGAAGCTGGCACATCTCAATTCACAATCTTTCGGAAACAGATGCCGCCATCCTGGCACAGCGTCCGGATGTGGCCGCCTCCTCCTGGTACAACGTACTCAACTACCGCTTAAAAGAAGACTACTCCATCAGCGGAAAACAAGCTTCCGTCTGCGGAATCGAGCCTTCCATGCTCTCCATTATGAAGTATGAACTCACCGAAGGAACCTTTCCCAAAACAGACAGCGAAGTAATTTTAACCAATTCCTCCAAAGAGGTTTTAGGCATTCAGATCGGCGATACCGTTACCCTTCTCACCCCGGAGGGCCCTTCCCGGGAGCTTACCGTTTCAGGGTTCGGCATGGACAATGAAATTGCAATGAAAACGGACGCTGTCATTGCCTTCCTCCCTCTAACCGGCTTTCAGTCCCTGTACCGTCAGGTCCATCAGACAGCGGAGGATGCAGATATGGTCTACTATGTCCAATTTTCCGAGCATTGCAACATCCGCAGAGCCATCCGTGATGTCCGGGAGCAGTTTGGACTTACAGAGGAACAGATCGGACAAAATACGGCCCTTTTAGGGCTTCTGGGATTTAGCGATGATTCCTTTATCACAGGACTATATCTGACTGCCGGTATCCTGTTTCTTCTGGTTCTGACAGCCGGAGTCCTTATGGTAACCAGCAGCATGAACAGCAATATTGCACAAAGGACAGAATTCTTCGGGCTGCTCCGCTGTCTGGGCGCTTCTCCAAAGCAGATCCGGCGCTTTGTATGCCTGGAGGCTCTGAACTGGTGCAAGACCGCCATTCCCATAGGCATCCTTCTGGCTGTGGCCGCCGTCTGGGGACTGTGCGGCGCACTCCGTTACTTGAGTTCCATGTATTTTGCTGAAATGCCCATATTCGGCATCAGCATGCCCGGGATTCTGGCCGGTATCATCGTCGGACTTATAACCGTACTTCTTGCCGCCCGCTCCCCGGCAAAAAAAGCTTCCCGTGTCTCTCCCGTCACCGCAGTAAACGGCAATACGGATATGGTACAGGGAATTCAAAAGGCCGCCAATATCAATGTCTGCCGCATAGAAACGGCCCTTGGCATTCAGCACGCACTGCATCGGAAAAAGAATTTTCTTCTGATGACCTGCTCCTTTGCCTTAAGCATCATACTTTTTCTGTCCTTTTATGCCTCAACTGCCTTTATGCACCATGCCATCACGCCGCTGCGTCCCTATACGCCGGATCTGTCCATTGTCAGTCCGGATTCTTCCTGCTCGCTGGATTCCGGCCTTGCCGCAAAGCTTGCCGGATGTCCCGGTGTAAAGCGTGTCTACGGAAGAGCATTTGCCTATGATGTGCCGGCCCGGATTCGTGAACAGGAGCAGACTATCATGCTTTTCTCTTACGATCTGCAGCAGTTTAACTGGGCGGAAGAAGCAGATTATCTTCTGGAAGGGGATTTGTCAAAAATGATAGAGGAGGGAAATTATGTGCTGGCTGTCCACGATGCAGGGGGACAGTCCCTTAAGACTGGAGAGGTCATCCACACGGATCTGGGTGATTTGACGGTTGCCGGAATCTTGTCCCACTGTCCCATCGACGGCGTCCAGGGCACAGAGCGGCTCATCTGCTCAGAGGATACCTTCCGGCGTCTGACCGGAGAATCGGGCTATACTATCCTAGATATGCAGTTGACACGCCATGCTTCGGACGAGGACGTAAACCGCATCCGGTCTCTGGCCGGGGATAAGATTCTGTTCTCCGATCAGCGTCTTTCCAACCAGGATAACCGCGGCGCCTTCTGGGCCTTTTCCCTGTTTTTATACGGCTTTCTCATGGTGATTGTGCTGATTACCTGCTTTCATATTGTCAACAGCATTTCCATGAGCGCTTCTGCAAGGATGCGGCAGTATGGATCCATGCGGGCCATCGGCATGAGCTGTGCGCAGTTTACCAGAATGCTTGCGGCGGAGACCGGTGCATACGCCTTCTCCGGCTGTGCCATTGGCTGCATTTTTGGACTTCCCCTTCACTATCTTCTGTACCAGTATCTGGTCACGGCACGCTGGGGAACGCCCTATGAGATTCCCTTCGGGGCCCTGGGGCTGATCGTCCTGGTGGTGCTCGCCGCCTCCGCCGCCGCAGTGCTGCGTCCGGGGAGACAGATCCGGAGAATGGATATTACGGAAGTAATTCATTTCCAGTAACAACGGATTTACCTGCCGCTTTACGGGATGCCCTTCCATATAAAGAAATAATAATATTATGCACAAAAATGCCGCAAAATAAAGCTGCTGTCTCTTATTTTGCGGCATCGCATTTACTCCAAATGCACCAGGCGAATCACCTGTACAAAACTGTCTTCCTCTTCTCTGCACACATAGTCTACATGATATTTCTCAATTATTCTCTTGATGCTCTCCATTCCAAGGCCATGCCGTTCTTTCTCCGGCTTCCTGCTTTCTAATCTGGGATTCTCCTTGAATACAGACCGGCCGATTGTATTCTCAACCTGGAACTCCGTCTCGCCTTTCCTGTTTGTCAATACCAGAGACAGCTCTCTTTCTCCTACCACCTCAGCACATGCGTCTATTCCATTGCTGAATAAATTGTATAGCAGGTTTGCCATATCCATGCTGTCAATGCCTTCCGTTCTTCCTAAAATCACATAATGGAAATGAATTCCCTTTCTTTCACACTCCTGTTTTGCCTTAAGTATAGCAGCATTCAGACCCACATTGCCTGTTTCTTTAGGCAATTCCGGATATTTTGATAAACCCTCCCTCAAATTTTCTATATACCCTTGCGCCTCCCCACATTTTTCTTTTTTAAGAAGACAATACACCACATCCAAACAACTGCCCATATCATGGTACATACGGTTTATCTCTCGTCCTGCCTGATAAAATTCCTGAATGCTCTCCCACTGGATCAACTCCTGCTCCTTCCGATACAGCAGCTCCAAATTCTCTCTGCGGTACTTCCAAAGCTTCCGATGGAATAATTCCATCAGCAAAAGCAAGCCGAACATTCCACCCAAAACCAAGTGTGATTCCGGCGCCGTAAGATACAGCTTCTCCGCCAATTGGAAGCCGTCCAAATCCGGCATTTCTATATCAAGAAAAATTAAATGAAAATATCCTGCAAAACTTCACAGAGCTGTGCAATATCCTCCGGCTCATCGTCACAGACGGCAAGATATAACTTTTCCTACAGCATACAGCATCCTCCTTTTTCATAATATTACTAGAAATGCTGCTGCTTTGCCGCACAAAGTTATAAAATAGTGCAGCCGTCTTTTTTAATTGGGCATATAGTTCATTAAATCCTGAATCTCTGCATCCGGATATTCCTCGCTGCTTTTTTCCAAAAACAGCCGCAGCGCCTCAATATAAGTACCCGTTTCCTCCGAATAAGCTTCTGGATTACGGACAAAGTCAGCCACCTGCTGCGCATACTCCTGGGAAACCTCCTGTTCCAGGCGATATTTTTCCAGATACAGCCAGCTGGCAATGAGAATATTATCCTGTTCCTCATCACTTGCATCTAAATACATAGCTCCGGTATAATCCAAATATTTTGTATATTCAAAGAGATCCGCTTCTCCCTCATAAGCATCCGGAATCTGCCGGCCAAAGAGCCGATCCATCGTCTCCTTCAAGCTTAGGCCATATGCATCAGCACTGGCAAAATAAACATCTGCCATAGCCCTGGTATCCTCGGGATGCTCATCTGCATAATCAGCTCCTTGCCGAATCTCATCTCTGGTATATCTGTCCTCTATAAGTAAACCACTGTCTTCCTGGCAAAGAGCCGTATATAAAAGTGCAGCAGTCCCGGCATAGTGCTTCTCTTCTTCGCTGGCATTCTCGTAATCTTCTGCATACCAGTCCAAAAAGGGATCATAGCCCCGGCTGATGATCATGTTTAAAGGCTCCGGTTCCTGTTCGGGATCACACCTCCCTTCTGATACCAGCGGTTCCATAACGGGCGCTCTCCCTTCAAGCACGACAACCGGCTCGCTTGCATAGGAAGTTTTCGTTCCTTCCTCCGGCCGTTCTGAGAAAATCTGCAGACTCCAGGATTTTTTATATGAATCTGGCAGTTGAACTGTAACCGTTCCCTCTGATTGGGAATTGATCTGTGCCAGACGCCCATAATAACGGACTGTTTTCTCTCTGTCCGTGACGACTGCAGACAGATACTGGTTCACTCCCACAGAAGCATTATGATAGCTTATCGTACATACATCACCCTCCAACTCCACCGTACCAATCTCCACATGCTGGGCCTCAGATGAAAGAACCGGAACCCATTCCCCTGTCCTTTCTCTCTCCATCCGGGTATCCAGAAGAACCGGAGACGGTTCAAAATCCCATGCCGAGGACACATCCCGAAGAAAAACAATACAGTCCGGATCCACATAAAAAGCAGGGCGCAGGGCTTTTTCCAGATATTCCTTCATTTCATCCCGCACCTCCATAACTAAGCCGCCGGATGCCACATAAACATAAAGCGAATCGCCTTCCGGAAGCAGCCACCAGTCCTTATCATAAGCTCTCTGTACATAATCCTTTTCGGTAAATCCGTAAGAATTATCTATAACGTCACGCCACCTGAGCAGAAAAATCTTATCCTGGGAGGGCGTCCATGCATCGTATTCAAAAGCATATACCATAGCATCACGTTCTTCCGGCGTAAAAGCAGCAGCATAAAAACTGGTGTTCAGATATTCACGGATAGGGCTGGTTTCCCAGCCTGGGTTTCCTTCCACATCCTCCGGTTTTCTTGTCTCATAACTCATTGCATCCCACTCTTCCAGATACTCTTCCGGAATATGATCTGCTAACAGGAAAATATTGAAGTACTTCTCAAGAATGCGCCATTTGATCCCTCCGTACCAGAGATAGTCGCCGTTCCACTCCTGTTTTTTCTTATAATAGGGCGAATTCATGCCTTCTCCGCCCATGGAAAGGAAACGGGCTTTCGGTGCAAGAAAACAGCCGGATGCGAAACAAGATAAAAGAATCAGAAATACTGCCAGCATAATTCCAGACAAGAGCCGGCTCCTCTGCATATGTCTTCCCTTTTTACCAATACTGTTATACCTCATACATGCTCCCCTCTTTTGCAGCGTTTGTAAATATCCTCTGCAGTCTGTTTCATTGATTGTATTGTTTCATAAAAAATATCAGATCTCATTATACAAAATATAGTTCAAATTTCAATGATTGCAGCATAATCCGGTTAATTTCGGCATAATCCGGCATTAAAAGGTTTTGGTAGTAAATAAAACAGCCAAAAAATGGAACAGACATCAACCTCAAGCTCCATTTCACGGCTGCTTTTTATACCTTCTTAAATTTCATATGTCTGTATCACAGGATTATAAGCTCTTTATACAATCCGTCCAATCACATCTTTCATCCGTCCGCGCTCTTCCTCTGTCAAAAAGGCCGCATCCGCAGCATGATATAAAAGCTGCCTTTTCTCCTCTGTCGTCATGCCGAGTTCCCCGGACAGCCGGTTGTATTCCCGTTCTATGGTCGTATCCGACACTGTCATATTATCCGTATTCAAGGTCACCTTTAAGCCGGAGCGCAGATATGTAAGAATCGGGTGATCGCAGAAGCTCCCCACTGCCTTTGTCTGCACATTGCTTGTGGGACACATCTCCAGGGGAATCTGCCGCTCCCTCAAAAGGGACAGGAGCCCTTCGTCCTCCTGTGCCCTGACACCGTGGCCGATACGGGACGCCCCAAAGCGCAGGGCCGCCTCAATGCTCTCCGGGCCGTCTGCCTCTCCTGCATGAATGGTATAGGGTACGCCCAGGCTCTTTGCATATACGAACAGCTCCTCGAAATCCGCCGTTGGATACAGAGCCTCAGCTCCTGCCAGATCAATAGCCGCCACGCCTCGTCCCAGGTAAGCCGCGGCTATCTCAATGGTCTTTTTATTCGCTTCCAGATTGTCCGTACCGCGCATACAGCAGAGAATCAGCTTTGCCTTAAAGAATGACCCTGCCGCAGCCTCCTGCATTCCAAGAACAGCCGCCTTGACGACCTCCTCCTGGGTCAGCCCCTTTCTAAGATGGGACTGAGGCGCAAAGCGCACTTCTGCATACAGCATACCCTGTTCCCGCAGAGAACAGAGAAGGGTGTACATTCCCTTGCGGACAGCCTCCTTTGTCTGAAGCACCAGCAGGGGCAGATCAAACTTTTCCAGATATTCATTCAGACTCCCACAGTCCTCCGGAGCGGTCAAAAACAGCTTCAGTTCATCCGGATCCTCTGCCGGAAGGGGAATCTGCTGCTCTCCCGCCAGCTCCAGAATCGTCCGCGGAAACAGCGATCCGTCAAAATGCAGATGTAAATCAATCATATCGTTCTCCTATTCCAGTTCCGTAATATCCTCACCCCAGACAGCGCTGCCAGAACCTCAAAAGCAATCATCACTGGATAAGCCCCTGACAGATACCAGTACAAAATGGCATTCCACCCGGAGATCTCCGAATACGAGATCCCCCCAAGCAGCACCAGATAGCTGAACAGCAGGGAAGTAAGCGCCAGCCACTCCGACACGGACTGCTCACTAAGCATTTTCTTCTTCTGCGCCAATCCAAGCCAAACACCACGCAAAAGCAGTCCGCTCAAAAACAGCCACGCCCCAAAGCCAAGAGCTGCAAGCACGCCTCCGCTATAGTGGTAAACCTGGCGGATTCCGTTCAAAATAACACCTTTATAAGCGATCTTCTGAAGCAGCCCGTGCCTCTCCGGAACATCCCAGTACCAGTCTACATTCAGCCTCGCACTCTCCGTCTCAAAGCCTTCCGAATCCGTCCCCAGCTCATAGGTATCCAGAAGCTTCCCGTCCCGGTAAGATTTCAGATAGATTGGCTGGGACTTGTCCTCCACATAGAGCTTTAAATGAAAACGGCACTTCTCCGCTCCTGGCACTGTCCGACCTGTCCCTTCCAGATAAGCGGCGATATCTTCGCTGTCCAGGAATTCAGCCGTCTCAAGGATCTTTCCCTCTGCCGTCTCCGCCCGGAGCGTTATGTCTTCCATCCCCTCATAGACTGCGTACCATCCTGCCAGTTCTATCATATCGGACTCATACCACACCGTCTTATCCCCGGTTATCCGCTCAAAAAGCAGATTTCCGCCGTTCTCGTCCGGCTCGCTGTAAAGATATACAAGGGTTTCCATTTCCTCATAGGAGGTAGTATAGGCAATGGATTTTCCCAAAGCCACGAACAGATCCACCAGGTATTCCTCTCTCCAGGGCGACATATAAGTGGAGGGCATAGTTGCCTGCCGTTCAAGAGTTCCCTCGTCCATGGCCGTTTCCAGCTCGTCCCGTATCTTTAGACAGATCTCATCCGCCATCGCGCCGTTTTCATAATAACCGGCCTGGGCCAGGGCCGTCCGCAGGATCCAGAACACCCAGCCGTCCCGGACCTCCCAGACATCTGCGTCCCCTTCCGGCCCGGCCCAGAATTCCTTGCTGCTCTGAAAATAGGGCTCCAGCTCTTTTAAGGTGGGACATGCATCACACATCCGTGCAAGCTTTTCACTGGTCAGCGTCACCCCGGGAATGTCCTCATTTGGCTTTACGGCCATCATACTTTTATACATCTTAGCAAATCCGCTGTCCTGAAGCTCATTGGTGGTACGGATTCCGTAATGGCTTTCATTCTGGGCGGCAATCACCTGCCCGGTCAGCCACAGGAACAGAAACGGAACCAAAACCAGAATTCCTTTTCCGATATACGCTCTCTCCCCTGTCTTTCGAAAAAGGCAGAAGACACTCCCAAGATAAACTGCCAGAAACACAAGCAGGAAGGGCACCACCCAGATGGCATCCTCCCGTGTATAAAAAAAACTCACCGTTCCAAAGGCCGCTGCCAGCACCCAGAGCGCCTGCTTTTTCAAAGGCTCCTTCCTCCGAAGGTAAAGGGCCAGAAAACCGCCGAAGATCAGAAGCACCTGGATATAGGAAATGCTGTTCCTATACACCCGCTGAAAAGCCTGCACAGAATAAGAAACCGGATTCCACAGCAGCGCCAGGTACAAAAGGCCCATGGCCCAGGTCTTCTTCAAAAGAGGACGCAGGCCATAGACAAAAAGCATACAGCTTATGGTATAGCACAAGGCGGTTACATTCAGATAGGACAGGTGAAAAAAATTGCACAGGGCCAGATATAAGGGAAAAAACATCCCCTTGGTCAGAGTCAGATCATTGTATTCCCCGAGCCACTGTCCATTTCGCAGAGTCTCTGCCAAATGCACCATAATCCAATCATCGTGGATCCCCTTGGGCACTGCCATAATGGGCAGATTATAGATCAAAAACTGCTTGAAAAGCCCAAAGCCAGCCATAAAAAGGAACAAAAGCAGTTCCCTTTTCAGAAAAATCTTCTTTATCCTGTCTGTCATACGTTTTCCTGCTTTTCCAGATTCTCCGGCCCAAAGCTTAAGGGGAGAAGCTGTGAAAGAGTATACACCTTATAATCCTCCGGGCCTGTTCCCAGAACAATCTCAAAAGTATCCGGATTGCAGAACTCCCTCATCACCTGACGGCAGATACCGCAGGGCGGCGCAAGCTCCAGGGAACCGCCCGCCGCTCCGCCGATAACGGCAATGGCGGAAAACTCCCGTTCTCCTTCGCTGACTGCCTTCACAAAGGCTGTGCGCTCCGCACAGATTCCAGGAGAATAAGCGGCATTTTCCACATTGCAGCCCCGGTATACTGTTCCGGATTTGGAAAGGAGCGCCGCTCCTACCTGGTAGCCGGAGTAGGGGGTGTAAGCCCTCTCTCTCATCTCAATTGCCTGCCTCATCAACTCTTTGTAATCCATTTTAAAATCCTCCTATTCTAAGTCGCTGCGCGACAGCACTAAAGGGTAAAGCCGCTTCGACACACCGGTAATGAGAGAAACTTTTATTCGAAAGGACTCTCATAAAAGTTCCTCTCGTGCGCCTTTGCGGCTTTACTGTCCAGCGCCATCTGGTCGTATTCCAAAAAGGAAAATCCCAGGCGCTCATACAGCCGCACAGCCGCCTCATTGCTTCTGGACACCTCCAGGCGGAAACGCCGTACCTCTGGGTGCCGCTCGAACATCTCTTGAAAATAACGGCTTCCATAGCCCTTTCCTCTTGCTTCCTCTTTGAGAAAAAGCTCCTCAAACATCATGCATCTTCCGCCTGCCTCGCAGGCGTAATAGATGGTCGTATAGCCAAAGCCCACGATCCGCTCATCCTCCATCAGCACCTGCCCCTCCACGACAGGATCTTCGCTTACGGCATCCGCAAAGGTACGCTCCAGAACAGAAACCTCCACCGGATGACTGACTGCGTCACTTTGATAGAATTCCTTTACCATAGGAAGCACTTCCCCCCGCATATGCTCCTGCATTCTCTCTATATGAAACATCGGCTCAAAAAACTCCTTTCCTTCCTTTTCTAATTTCTTATTTCTTGTGCCTCTGCCTTTTACAGCTTCCGCTCCAGCCGGCCCTGAATCATGGTCGATGTCAGCAGAATCACAATCGTCCCCACAATCATCAAAGTAGACAGGGCGTTCACATCCGGGGATACACCCTTGCGCACCATGCCGAGAATCTTTAAAGGCAGTGTGGTACTCTCCGGCCCGGCCGTGAAAAAGCTGACGACTACATCGTCCAGGGACATGGTAAGGGCAAGCATTCCTCCCGAGAGCACGCCTGGGGAAATCATGGGCAGGGTCACACGCAGAAAGGTGCGCAATTCATTGGCCCCCAGATCCCTTGCCGCCTCCTCAATGGAGCGGTCAAAGCCGGCCAGCCTTGCCCGGACGGTAATCACCACAAAGGGCATGGAAAAGGTAACATGGGATATAATCAGCGTCGCCATATTCATGCTCACATTTAAGGAAGTGAAAAAAATCAGCAAGGCAATGGCAAATACCAGCTCCGGAATCACAATGGGGATATAAAGGGAGCTGCTCAGCACATTTTTCAGCTTGAATTCAAACTTGTACAGTCCCAGGGCGCACAGCGTTCCGATGATCACCGAAAGAACCGTGCTCACTCCGGCCACAATGATGGTATTAAAAAAGGACTGCATCAGCTGCCGGTTCTCAAACATCCTCCCGTACCACTCCAGGGTAAAACCCTCAAAGGTAATATTCATTTTGGAGGTATTAAAAGAAAATGCGATTACCACAAAAATAGGAAGATATAAAAACAGGTAAATGAGACAGGCATAAAACACGCTGCCTGGCTTGAATTCACGTACTTTTCTTCGCTCTTTCATGTCTATCCTCCTGCTAAATTTTCTGCTTTCTCGGCTGCTTCCGCCGTGCCATCGAAATAACGCTTCGCGTCATTTCGATGGACGGGCTTCGCCCTATGGAAAAAGATATATTGTGTCAATCTTATGTGCAAGCACAACGCTTGACACAGTATATCTTTTTCCGCTTTCTTGGCTGCTTCCGCCGTGCTCCAACGAAATAACGCTTCGCGTCATTTCGTTGGACGGGCTTCGCCCTATGGAAAAAGATATATTGTGTCAATCTTATGTGCAAGCACAACGCTTGACACAATATATCTTTTTCCGCACGGCTCATGCCTATGCCATGTCTTCCAGACTTCCCACTCTGGTGTAGAGCCGCATCAGAATCAGTGTAATCACTATCAGCACTATGGAAAGCACCGCTCCAAGCGGCCAGTTTCTTGCGGATAAAAACTGATTCTTTATCAGGTTGCCAATATACATCGTCTTTGCGCCGCCCATCATATCGGAGATAAAGAAAAATCCCAGGGACGGAATAAAGGTCTGAATGGATCCGGCAAAGATTCCGGGCATGGTCAGCGGCAGAATCACCCTGGTAAACACATGCACCTTTCCCGCACCCAGATCCCCAGCCGCCTCCAGCAGAGACGGATCCAGCTTTTCAATGGAAGTATGAATCGGCAGCACCGTAAAGGGCAGAAGGGCATACACCATACCCAGCAGCACCGCCCCGTCCGTGTAAAGCATCTCCAGAGGACGTTCTATGATACCGGTCCACTGGAGAAAGTGATTGATTATCCCCTCCGTCCGGAGCAGGGTATTCCACCCATAAGTCCGGATCAGCGAATTCGTCCAGAAGGGGAGCATCAGAAGCAGAACCAGAAAAGGCTTCCACTTCTTAGGGGCATTTGCAATAATATAGGCAAAGGGATAGCCTGCCAGAAGACAGATCACCGTAGTCTCCAGGGACAGCAGCAGGGAATCTGCAAATACCTTCCCGTACTCGCTCTGGAACAGGTCCGCATAGTTGGAAAGGGTCACGGTAAAATCCACGCCTCCGTAAGCATTCTTTGTCAGAAAGCTGATTCCTATCACATAGGCCAGGGGAATCAGCAGGAACAGAGCCAGCCAGAGTACCGTAGGCCCCACAGTCGTCAGAATCCCCAGGCGTTTTTTAAAAGATTTGATCATTGGTCATTCCCTCTATCTCCACAGACTGCTCAATCACATTGTAGATCTGCTCCTCTGTGGTGCGCATTACCACCACCTTGCCGGGATTCCAGTAGACATTTACCACGGTTCCCACGGGAATCAGTTCATCCTCCGCCGGTGTCTCTGCCTTTAACATCTGGCCGTTTGGCAGTTCCACCAGAGTTTTATTGATGGAGCCCACAAAGATATGCTCCCGTACCTGCCCCCGGAACCGGAAGCCCTCCACAGGCTCTGTTGCAAGCTTCAGGTTCTCCGGCCGCACGCAGAGATACACCATCTCCTCCAGACGGTAGCCCGTCTCGCCGATCCGTGCCTTTCCCGATTCCATGGTCACCCAGATGGCATCCTCGTCCATTTCCTCGATATAGCCCTCGATGATATTGGACTCCCCGATAAAATCAGCCACGAACTTGGTCTCCGGATGGTTGTAGACCTCCTCCGGCGTTCCCACCTGCTCCAGATTGCCCTGGTTCATAACCGCAATCCGGTCGCTCATGGTCAGGGCCTCCTCCTGGTCATGGGTCACATAGATAAAGGTAATGCCAAGCTGCCTCTGCAGATGCTTCAGCTCCACCTGCATCTGCTTGCGCAGCTTCAGATCCAAGGCTCCTAAAGGCTCGTCAAGGAGAAGCACCCGTGGACGGTTCACCAGCGCCCTGGCTATAGCCACCCGCTGCTTCTGTCCGCCGGACATCTGGGAGGGCATCCTCTTTTCCAGGCCGTCCAGGCGCACCAGCTTAATCATCTCCTCCACCCGGCGGCGGATCTCGTCCTTTTTCACCTTCTTCTCCACCAGGCCGAAGGCAATGTTGTCAAATACATTCATATGAGGGAACAGGGCGTAATTCTGAAATACTGTATTGACATCCCTCTCGTTGGGCTTTCTGCTCTCCACATCCACGCCCTCCAGAAAGATCTGGCCGGAGGTAGGGTACTCAAAGCCCGCTATCATCCGCAGGGTTGTGGTCTTGCCGCAGCCGGAAGGTCCCAGCATGGTGAGGAATTCCCCCTCTTCCACCTCAAGGCTCAGACGCTTTACCACACGCTCATCCTCGAAGCTCTTATCCACATCCTTCAGACTGATAATCACTTTATCTCTCGTCTGTTCCATAATCTCCCTCTACAGCGTCTTGTATCCGCGCTCTCCTGTCCGGATCCGCATCACATCATCGATGGTTGAAATAAATATCTTCCCGTCTCCCACGCTTCCCGTAGTCAGCTTCTGCTGGAGCTCGCAGAGAATCTCCTCCAGATCCTCGTCCCAGACTACGGTCATAACATGAATCTTTGGGAGCAGGTTCATATCAAGGTTCAGCTCCTCAAAGTCCTTTGCATCCGCCTTCTGCCGTCCGCAGCCCATGGCTGCGCTCACCGTCATACCAGAGTATTCATTTCTCGCCAGAATTTTCTTGATGGTGTCCAGCTTATCCGGCCTTGTGATAATCTCAATCTTTTTCATAACAGCCACCGCCTTTTAATTTGTCTTCATCTTTGTAAATACTTCGTCGTACCAGACAACCGCATCGCCTACCTCGCCGATCATATCGGCCCGTTCAATCTCGGAGGCCTTCACATTGCTGCCTGGATTGTTCAGATATTCCTCGTCCAGAAGCTCCAAAGCTCCATCATTGAGGCACACACTTGGAAATTCGTCCAGAATCATTTTATAAATCTCCGGCCTGTGGATAAAGTCTATGAACTTCTCCGCATTCTCCACGTTCTGGGCATTGGCTGTCATTACAAAGTTGTCCATGGAAATCTGACAGGGCTCCTCTGTAAATACCACGTCAATGTCGGGGTTCTCCTTGATCGCCATTCCGGCATCCGTATTGTAGACGATACCCACTGCCACGTCATTGGCAGCCAGAAGGGTCTTGGGACTGTCACTGTCGTATGCCTTGATATTAGGCTGCAGCTTCAGAAGCCAGGGAAGGGCTGCCTCGATAACTGCCTGATCGCGGCTGTTGGAATCCTGTCCCTGGGCTTTCAAGGCAATTCCCACAATCTCACGGACATCGTCTACCGCCACGATGTTATTTTCCAAGGCCGGATTCAAAAGATCGTCAAAGGTCTTGATCTCCACGCCCAGCTCCTTACACTTCTCCTTGTTTACCGCAATCACGGTGATGGTGCTCATAAAGGGAATGGTGTACTGATTGTCCGGATCAAAATCCTGGTTCAGGGCGGAGGGGCTGATATTTCCCAGGTTCTCAAGATTCTCCTTGTGAATCGGCTGGATCAGATCCTGCTCTGCCATGGCCTCTACCACATAGCAGCTCGCCATTACCAGATCATACTGGTCAGAGCCCCCTGCCGTCAGCTTGGCAAGCATCTCCTCATTGGAGGAAAATGTGGATTCTATCACCTTGATCCCTGTCTCTTCCTCAAAAGCGTCATAGACATCCTGGGGAATGTATTCCGTCCAGTTGTACACATACAGCTTTTCACCGCTCTCCTTCTTTCCGCATCCGGAAAACAGCGCCGCAAAAAGTACCGCTGCCATTAACAGCACACTGCTTCTTCTTTTCATCCTCTGCTCCTCCATTCCAGTTCCGGAATATTCCTGTTTCCAGTTCCGTAATATTCCTCTTAAAAAGCGCTAATGCATAAAAAAATAGGACTGCAGAAAGCTTTACTGACTTTCCCGTCCTATGTGCTTCTAACCAATGAACTCCACCCGCTGCCGGATGAAACCACCATATTAGGCGAGGCTCTTTTTTCTATAAACGTTCCCTCGCACTTTGCATTATATATAAAAGTGCGAGGGACGTCAATGGTTTTTTACTTATTTTTTCAATTTTCCCTATTTCCATTGTCTGGAAGCAAGCCGCTGTATATGAACGGCAAGATAGGCCACTTCCTCATTGCTGATGGCTTTATCGTATTCCTTCACAATAAGTGTCCGCACCTTTTCCGCGCATGATATTGCTTTTGGATAGCTTGATTCCATCTGATTATAAAGAAAGTCATCCTCGGATTCCAGCATCTTATCTGTAAAAAAGCGCTCTGCAAAATACTGCATATGGCTAACGAAGCGAGAGTAATGGATGCTTTCCTTATCCGGCTGACAATTCATCACATAAGTGACCGTAGTCATAACCTTGCTGATAAGCTTTGATGCCCGCATAGCATCATATTGTACCTCCGCTTCTCTCTGCGCGTTTACAATATGGAAGGCCACATTTGCAGCTTCCTCCTCCGGCAGAGTGATATCCAGCCTTTCCTTTATCAGCGACAGGGCATAAAGGCCAACCTGGTATTCTTTCGGATAAAAGGTTTTCAATTCCCAGAATACCCGGTTCTCAATGAGTATGTTTTTCTCAAACCTCTCTGCTGCAAAATGCAGATGATCGGTAAGCGTAAGATAAATATGCTCATTCAGAGAAGTGCTCAGGTATGCCTCCGCAAAAGCCACAATTTTCTGTGTAATCTCCAGGTACAAAGGCGGTATCTCCCCTAAAAGCTCCAGAAGCTGCGAACGGTCCGCTTTCGCAACCGGTACAAAAACCCTGCTTTCGGTCCGGATCTCCACCTCATCGCCGACCTTTTTTCCAAAGCCGATTCCTTTCTGAAGAATAATAAATTCTTCCTCCGACTCATCCTCTACAAGAAGCACACTATAATTCAAGATCTTTTTTATATATGGCACCTTCTCCTCCACCCCCCCCCCCCCCGGTTAAATCTTCATTCCATGTCAGCCCCGTTTGTGCGGATTACTTTCTGATACCAGTAAAAGCTGTCCTTACGGCTGCGCTTCAAGGTTCCTTTGCCGCAATCATCCTGATCTACATAGATGAATCCATACCGCTTACTCATTTGATTCGTAGATGCAGATATCAGGTCAATGGGAGCCCAGCTTGTATATCCCATCAGTTCCACACCAGCGTCTATGGCTTTCTCCATCTCTTTAAAATGACTGCGGAAGTATTCAATACGGTAAGGATCATGAATTGAACCGTCCTCTTCCACCGTATCCTTTGCGCCAATTCCATTTTCTACAATAAAAAGAGGTTTCTTATAGCGATCGTACAGTTCAATCAACGATATCCGAAGCCCTACCGGATCCACCTGCCAGCCCCAGTCACTGGTAGACAGATACGGATTCTTCACTCCCAGAACCGTATTCCCTGGAGTACGTTCCGCATTTGGATCCACGGATTCTGTCATGCTCATATAATAGCTGAAGGAAACAAAGTCCACGGTTCCTTCCCTGATAATATCCAGATCTCCCGGCTCCATCTTAATTTCAAATCCACGCTTTTCCAGATCCCGTAATATCATCCTTGGATATTCTCCGAATACCATAACATCGGAATAAAACATATTTTCAAGGTTCTTATACTGTGTGGCAGCCACATCCTCCGGAGCGCATGTCCTGGGAAATGTCATCAGCTTTGTAAGCATACATCCCATCTGTGCGCCCGGAACCGTCTCGCGCAGCAATCGGGCAGTAATTCCGGCCGCTACAAACTGATGATGCAGGGCTTGGTAACAACAGGCCAGTTCTCCTTTTTCCCCACAGAGATCCGGTATAATCCCGGCAGTAATAAAAGAGTGACGGATAATACTGTCCACTTCATTGAAGTTGAGCCAGTATTTTACGTATTTGCCAAAACGCTCAAAGCACACCCTGCTAAACCGCACAAAGCAGTCTATCACACGGCGATCCGCCCAGCCGTTATATTTCATGCTGAGGGCAAGGGGCATCTCATAATGGGAAAGGGTCACCAATGGCTCTATATTCAGCCGCTTCATTTCCTTGAATACATCTTCATAATAAGCAAGGCCTTCCTCATTGGGCTCCGCTTCCTCTCCCGTGGGGAAAATACGTGTCCATGCAATGGACAGCCGGAACACTTTGAAGCCCATCTCCGCAAACAATGCCAGGTCCTCTTTGTAATGGTGGTAAAAATCAATTCCCCGGCGCTTTGGATAAAACGTCTCGTCCGTGTCCTCCATAGCCTTTTTAATCGCATCGCTGGATATCATCACATGTGCTTTGTAATCTTTTACATCCGTATCAGGCTTATAGGTGGCTACATCCGCAACGCTCCAGCCCTTGCCTCCTGCATTCCATGCACCCTCTGCCTGATTGGCTGCAACAGCGCCGCCCCACAAAAATCCTTTTGGAAAACTCATCTGTCATCCTCCTTTTTCTCAAGTCCAATCACCGGATTTCCTACTGATACCAATCCGCCGGTTGCCTTTGAAAGCTTATACTTATCTGAATTCGTAATGATAATAGGTGTTACTATATCATATCCGGCCTTTTTAATCTCTTTAATATCGAATTTCATCAAAAGCTGTCCTGCTTTTACCCGATCCCCATTTTTCACCTGAGGTTCAAAATGCATCCCCTCCAGCTTTACCGTATCCAGACCAACATGCAGTAAAATCTCTGCGCCGTTATCCCCTATCAAAGAAATGGCATGTTTTGAATCAAATACTGTGTCAACCGTTGCATCCACCGGTGCATACAGCTCTCCTTTTTCCGGAATCACTGCCATACCGTCACCCAGAATGCCTGCGGAAAACACCTCATCCCTTACCTCGGTAATATCAATCAGCTTGCCGTCAAGAGGGCTGCATACGGCATTCTCACCTGCAGCTGCCTTCGGCGCCTGTGATTCCGCCGCTTCTGCATCCTTAAAAAGAACGAATGTAGCAATAAAAGATACTGCCAGCGCAACACCAAAGCCGACAAACCCCCACACAATATTCATGCCGTTATTCACATCCACAAACATCGCCATTCCTGCAAGGCCCGGCCCCATAGCAACAAATGCTTTCAGTCCTGCAAGACCTACGGTAATGCCGCCTACAAAGCTTCCGATTACGACGCCGTATAAAGCACGTTTATGCTGAATGGTAACACCGTACAAAGCCGGTTCCGTAATTCCAAAGATTGCTGAGATTCCTGCTGAAACGGCTGCTGAGCGAAGCTCCGTGTCTTTTGTTTTCAGCGCAACCGCAAAGCATGCGCCGCCCTCTGAAATATTGTGCGCCAGAGATGCCGGCATATACAAAAGCTCCTCCCCCATTTCCGCTACAGAAGTAACTGCATAGGGAACCAATGCTTTATGCATGCCCATAGAAATCATAAACGGCAGGATTGCCGCCAAAAGTCCCACTGCCAGCCATCCAAGCTTATCATACAGGAACAGGATAGCTGTTGTCAAAAGCTGTCCTACATTGTATCCAAGAGGTCCAAGCACCAGCAGCGCCAGGGGAACTACGACAATAAAGCAAATCATTGGAACAAAGAATACACGAATTGGTTTGGGCGAGATCTTTGTAACCCACTTCTCAACATAATACAGCAGTGCTACCGTCAGAATTGCAGGGAACACCTGATACGTATAGGCAATATTCTGTACCGTGAATCCCGCCAGAGTAAGGCCTTCCCCAATGGCTGCTGTCATACCGGGCAAAATCATGGCTCCAACTGCGGATACCGCTACCAGGCGATTGCAGTTCAGCTTGGTAGACATGGTTACTGCTACCAGAACCGGCAGAAAATAAAGGGCTGCATCCGCTGCATTGTAAAGCACCGTATACCATGCACTTCCGGAACTCATAATCCCCATCATTGTGAACAGAGACAGCATAGCTTTCAAAATACCTGCCCCTGCGATTGCCGGAACCAGAGGCTGGAACACGCCTACCATGAAATCCAAAATGGCTGCTCCAATCTCTTTCTTCTCTCCGGAAGCCGGCGCCGCATTCCCTCCGGTAAACTTTCCCATCTTCATAAGCTCATCATATACTTCTATAACGTCATTTCCGATTACCACCTGGCACTGGTTCCCACTGGCAATCACTCCCATAACTCCGGATACTGCTTTTAGTTTGTCCTTTTCTACCTTTCCTCCATCTGCAATAGAAAAACGCAGTCTTGTAGAACAATGCTCCAAATGTGTTATGTTTTCTTCACCGCCGACTAGTTTTAATACCTCTCTGGCGGTACCTGCATAATCTTTTGCCATAATACATTCTCCTTTTCCTGTTATTATTTTTCTTTACTGTGATTTTGGCCAAAAATCAACAATAAAAAAGATCGAAAAAACACACAATCATACCTGTGATTGTATCCTTTTTCGATCTTGCCTGCATTACCAGTGACATGTCTACTTAGAGGATATATTAACAGATTCTTCCCACAAAATCAATGGATAATTCCTAAAATCTTCAAAATTTCAGGACAATCGGCATTGACGCTGCCATCTCCTTAAAAAAACGAATCAGTAGAAAGCTTTGACAGGCTTTGCCCTCCCTCAAGCCCCTCCAAGATCCCGGCAATCCGCCGGGCTGTCCTTTCATCCAGCAGCTCCTTTATATCAGCCAGAACAGCCTCCGCCTTCATCCCCTCACAGTGGATTCCGTAAAAAACCGCCGCTGCTGTTACCAGTTCCATGTTCCTTGTATCCTCCCGGTACTCCCAGGCCAGGCGCAGGGGTGTAAGCAGGCGTTCTTCCCTTCCAAGCTTCCGCTCTGCCTGTCTTGCATTCCGGTAAATGGTATCGTATATCTCCCGGTTCCGGAATTTGGACACGGCCCGGTTTGTGAATTCCTCCTGTACCTCATAGGGCACCTGGTATTTCCTGCCGATAACACGGCTGATTACCGGAACAGTATCTGCAATTACCCTTGCAATCTCCTCATCATTGGCTGCATCCCCGTAAACCTCATATCCCTTATAGCTTCCCAGGTAGGCCACAATGGCGCTGATAAAGTTATAGGTGTAAATCTTCCTCTGGATCAACGCAGGAAAATTCATTTCCAGGGGTATTCCTTCTATATGAATATTCAGGCCTTCCACACTCCCATCCACCGGAAGCTCCGGATAGTCCTGGCTGATCAGATCCAGGCTGTCCGGCCTTGGCCTTAAGGTAGTGCAGAAAATAATCCCCTCACTGATCACCGCTTCCAGTCCGCTTTCCACAAGAGGCCGTTTTACATCCACGCCGTTTTCAAAGCAGAGAATGGTCAGCCGTCCGTCCTTCCGCTTCGCTGCCGCAGCCTTAAAATGCTCCGTCAGCTCCGGGATATGGCTTGCGAACACACTGACAAATACCACATCCGCCTCCGCTGTCTCCACCACAGCCTCCGGCTCCTCCATGGAAAAGGCCCGAAAGCCGCTTACTGTACGGGCTTCTTTCTGATTTCCAAAATAGCGTACCTCATAACGGCCTTCTCTCTTTAGCTGTTCCGCCAGCTCCTGATCCTTGTCCAGAAATACAAGCTCATAGCCGTTTTCCTGTAAAATGGGCGCAATAAATCCCCGGCCTGTCTGTCCTGCGCCTATGATCACTGCTTTTTTCATCTTTAAGCCCTTTCCCTTATCCTTTGCTTTTTCCGCCGGAAACCGGAATGGTAACACCTGTAATGTAAGAAGCATGACTGGACACCAGGTAGCAGATCAAATCAGCCACTTCGTACAGATGCCCCGGTCTGCCAAGAGGGATAGAGCTTTTGTAATTCTCAAAGAATTTCTCCGGCTTCGTATCCACATCCCAGCCTCTTCCGTATGCCTGGGCGCGGTATTTTTCATCGTTGTTGGCCGGTGTCCGGTCCAGAATATCCGGCGCTACGCCTACCACACGTATGCCAAAGGGCCCAAGCTCCTTGGCCCAGGACATGGTAAAGCCGTGAATGGCCGCCTTTGTGGCGGAATAGCAGCTATGTCCCCGGGAGCCCATAAGGCCTGCACAGGATGACATATTGATGATAACGCCCTCCTTTTTCTCAAACATCACCCGGGTTACTGCCTGGGTAACGGTAAAGGTGCCCTTCTGGTTGACGCCCACCATAAAGTCAAAGTCCTCCTCGCTCAGCTCGTACTGGGGCCTCTGCTTGTAGTAGTCCACCAGAATCCGCGGACGGGTAACGCCGGCATTGTTCACCAGTCCGTCAATGGCGCCGAATTTTTGCACCACCTGTTCTACCGCTGCTTCCATCTCCGTTTTGCTGCGTATATCCGCCTTGATAAACAGAGTATGCTCATCCTCCTTATAATCCTTGGGTTCGCTTACGTCGAAGACTGCCACATTTGCGCCGCAGCCCTTCAGATCCGCAGCGATGGCCTCCCCGATTCCCATAGCCCCGCCTGTGACAACTACTGTCTTACCTTCCAAATCAATCCATTTACTATTCATTCTCGATTCTCCTATTCCAGTTCCGTAATATCCCATAATTTCCAGCCTAAACGATTCCAAAAAACGAAAGGATCAGCGCAATCACCAGCAGCGACACCAGGATACGCACATATTTCGGCCCTGCCTTCTTAATATAGAAATAAACGCCGAACACTACCAGCAGCGGCAGGATATTGGGGAAGATCCCATTCAGCTTATCCTGCAGAAATACCTGTTCCCCGGCCATGTCCGTCCAGGAGATCACGGTTTTCAGCTTCACATAGGTGGAAGAAAGGGCTCCCATCATAAACAATCCCAGGACACTTGCCACATTGATCAGCCGGCTCAGCGTTCCGGACTGCAGGATATTCACCACGGACTTTCTGCCCAGAGCATATCCCTTTGCAGCCAGAAGATAGGCAAACGCCGAAATACATACGCCCCAGAGTACAAGGGGAGCAACACCTGCAATCCAGGCTCCGGTGGAGGCAAGAGGAATAAACAGGGAAAGCAGCAGGGGACGCAGAATTCCGTGATTGACAGAATCTCCAAGTCCTGCCAGGGGTCCCATAAGCCCCACCTTCAGGTTGGTAATCAATTCAGCCGACGCATCCAGTTCTTCCTTGGCTGCGCCTTCCTTTAACCGGGAAGCCCTCTCCTCCTCCAAGGCACAGGAGATACCGAAAATCATGGAGCCCCAGGAAGCTTCTGAATTATAGAACATCAGATGACGCTTTAAGGCTTCCTTGTATTCCTCGGGATTCTCATGGTAAAGCTTATTCAGCACCGGATCCATGCCAAAGGAAAACGCCGGCGCCGTCAGCCGCTCAAAGCCGGAAGAAACCTCCGCGCACAGATAATACTTCGCCCAGCCCTTTATCACATCTTTTTTTGTTATTAATCTCTCGCTCATCTTTAGAAATCTCCTTCCTCTCCGTCTGCAAATGACAACGCCCGATCCGTCTCATCACTCTGTACAAAGTTTCCCTGAAGCAGTGCAATACAGATTGCAAATACGGCAACGCCGATGGTGTTGATGCCGCTGTAAGCCACAATCGCAAAACCAATGATAAAATAAGGCAGAAGCTTCTTCTTACCGATTACCATAATCGTCACGGCAAATCCAAGGGCCGGGAGCAGTCCTCCCGCAACGCTCAGTCCGTTGGTTGCCCAGGCCGGTATGGAATTCAGAAACGCCGTAACCGCATCCACGCCAAAGGCCAGAGCCAGGGCTGCCGGTACAACACGAAGGGGCACGGAAACAATCAGCGGATACCAGAATTCGGCCCTGCGCATTTTCTTTAAATTGTTCTCCTCCACTGCCTTATCCGCCAGATGGATAAAATAGGAATGATACGTTCTCTTCAGATTGTCAATCAAAACGCCGAGAAGGCCGATGGGCACTGCCA
The DNA here is from genome assembly GCA_910575725.1 of Clostridia bacterium. Taxonomy (GTDB): domain Bacteria; phylum Bacillota; class Clostridia; order Lachnospirales; family Lachnospiraceae; genus Laedolimicola. The sequence goes on from CAJTFE010000003.1 coordinate 50,981, forward strand.
GGGTTACTGCAATCCCCGGCTCCAGATTTGCTTCCAGGGCAAGAGGAATGGCGATGCAGGCCGCCAGGGCCTCATCCGAAGGAAGGGTTCCTCCCGGCGCTATGGCTCCAAGATAAATCATCTGCAAGGATGCCCCGATGATCATTGCATTGGGGAGATCCCCCATAATCAGACCGATGGGCACTGCCAGCACGATGGGCTGGCGTATCAGGTGTAGCGTTCCATACCAAAGCTTATTTGTTGCAAACCAATATAAGATACCAAAAACCAATGCTAAACCTATACTCATAACATGTTCTCCTTTGTCTTTCCCGTGCTTTTTGTGAAATCCCTTTAAGCGTTTCCTCTCTCCCGTACCATCCTGGCGGCGTCGTCCAGGGCAATCACTCCGTCTCTGGGCGTCATCTGCAGCGTTACGGCCACACCCTTGCTCTGCATATCAAGAAGCGCCTCCAGCTCTGTTTCATTCAAGGCCAGCTCCTTTGAAATCATAACCTTGTCTGTCCCGTTTCCCAGACCGCCTACCTGAAGCTTCTCAAGGGGCAGTCCCAGATCAAAGGCTCTTTTCACAGACTCCACGGATTTGAATAAAACAAGCATTTTCTCGCTTTTAAAGCTGTCATTTTGAAAAGCTGCAACCGCCTTCTCGATGGAGCGGATGGCTACCTTGACCCCTGGCGGCTTTGCCATCAGAAATACTTGTGCCAGAAATTTGTCCGATGCCAGCTTATCGTCCACAATCAAAATCGCATCGGCCGAAACCTGCTTGAGCCAGGCCGTAACCACCTGCCCGTGCATCAGCCGGAAATCAACTCTTACCAATCTTACATCTGCCATTTTGTTTCCCCTTTCTCTTTATCCCTATGCCCAGTCCTCTTCCTCTTCTGCCTCAGCAGACGGCTCGAGAACGCCTGCCCTTCCTGTGTCCAGAACCGCCTCGGCCAGTTCCTCCACACAGCCCGCTGTATCACGCAGGTTTGCCGCTTCAATCAGCATAGGAAGATTTACACCGCACAATACCTTTGCATTGTATTTTTCCCTCAGCATCATTGCCACGTTGCAGGGTGTGCCTCCGAACAAATCTGTCAGTATCAGCACCTTACCCCTGGAAGCCTGAATCAGCGCCTCGGCCTTTTCATAATATTCCTCTATGGATGTTCCGGCCGTTAAGGATACGGCTTCCACCTGTTCAAGTGTTCCTACAATCAGCTCTGCACTGGCTATCAGCTCTTCTCCGAATCTTCCGTGATTCATTATCATAATGAAAACAGGTTCACTCACTTTGTCTCCCTCCTTTCCAAATGCTTTCTCCAGGCATTCGGTTTTTCATGCAGTCTTCCTTGTTATCCCCTAACCGCGCCTTTGTGTTCCTTGTTAGTCTATTATAGCTTTGAAGTTGCTAATTTGCAAGTATATGTTGTAAATTCGCCCATTTCAACAATTTTAACCCCGTTCTTTTGTGTATTCTTACCAATAAATCTTCTTAAATATGTAATTATGCATATTTTAAGTTGTAAATTTGCAATTTATGAGTTGAATTTGACATCCGGAACAAAGTATAATAAGGTTAATGATATATCCGTTCCTTTTTGCTGGATTTATGCTATACTTATAAACAGAAATATTTGCGGAACAATTATAATCGAAACGAGAGAATACTATGAAAAAACTGAGTTCAAGCCAGCGCCAGAAGCAGATTCTGGAACTGCTTTCCAAAAACGGAGCTATGAAGACCTTGGATTTGTCCAACTATTTCCACGTATCCAGAGAGACCATGCGGCGGGATCTGCTTGCTTTGACCGAACAGGGCGCCATTGAAAAATGGTTTGGCGGAGTGATCTGCTCCAGCCATATTGCCCAGCATCCGTCTATCTATGGGGATATTAAGAACTGGATGGGCGCAGATGCTCCAGGCGTGGATGACAAGGATTACAGCATCCAGGTTCTTGATGAAAAAATGGAACTGCACTCTGATATAAAGAAGCAGATCAGCCAGAAGGCGCTGGAATTTCTTCCGCCCCGGGCAACGATATTTGTGGATAACGGAAGTACGACTCTTCATCTTGCCCAGCTTCTAAGCCAGATGTCCGGCTATACCATTATCACTGCCTCTATTCCCGTTATCAATGCATGTATCAACAGCTCCAACAAGCTTATTATATGCGGCGGTGTCGTGGATCCTCTGATTATGTCTGCCACCGGGAACCCTACGGTAGAGCTTCTGAATCAGCTTAAGACGGATGTGGCTGTCTTTGGAAGCTCTGGCTTTAAATCAAATGGAGGGCCTACCGGAAATGATCTGGATTACAGCCAGATTAAAAAAGCGGCTTTGCGAAATACGCAGAAAAGTGTGGTTCTTGCGGACAGCAGTAAGGCGGCTTATTCTTCTATGATTCAGTTTGCTTCGTGGAGGGATATTGATTATCTGGTTACGGATTCGCAGATGGATCCGGGGTTTCGTAATCAGTATGCGGGGAGTGTGGAGATTGTGTTTGCTGATAGTTAGATGGGGACGGACGGCTGCGGCGGAATCGGCCCTCCGGCTTTTCCATATCCTGTGTTCGGACGGTTCTCGTACAGGCTGTCTGCTCTGGATGGACATTGCTTTTGCATTTTGTAGAAGGCTCTTGGATTTTGAGCTATGTCCGTCCAGTTCAGACAGCCTGTACGCGAACAGCCGGACACTGGATATTGGAAATGCCGGAGGGCCGATTCCGCCGCAGCCTGTTTTTTGAGAGTGGGGTGGGATTATTGGGGTGCTGCCGGTTTTTGGGGTGGAGTGGGGTTATTGGGGCGCAGCCTGTTTTTGGGAGGCGGGGCGGGGTTATTGGGTGTTTAGCTGGGTGTAGAGGGGGTGGAGTTTTTGGGTGAAACTCTCGTAGAGTTTTATGTAGGGTTTGTATTGGCGGTGTTTTTCTTTGTCTGGGCGGAAGAGGGTTTTGACTTCTGCGTGTTCTTTTGCTAGTGCTTTGATGTCTTTTACTTCGCCGGCGCCGGCTGCTGCAAGGATTGCGGCTCCCCAGAGGGCGGCGTCTCCGCGGCCTAGACGGGCGAATTCGCAGCCGGTGACATCTGCGAGCATCTGGGGCCAGATGGTGGACTTGGCTCCTCCGCCGATAAGCTTGATCTGTTTTCCTGTGTATTCTGGGTATTGTTTTTTAAGGCTGTCCAGGGTTAGCGCCAGATCGTAGGAGAATCCCTCCAGAAGGGCATGGTAGAAGTGGCCTTTCCCGTGATTCCAGGTGTGGCCCATGAACAGGCCTTTCATTTCGCTGTCAAAGGGCATTGCGCTGCCTCCCAGAAGGCCGATGCTTATCAGCTTTTCGCTGCCTGGGCCGATCTTTTCTGCCAGCTCTTCTGCTTTTTTGAAGGCTTCCTTTTTATCTGTTCCTGTTTCCTGTAAAAAGTTCTCTACAAACCAGTCAATGGTGATGCCGGAACCTTGGATGTACTTGTGGGCATAATAGCTTTCTGCGTCGATGGATCCGATTATGTCATAATTGCGCCGTTCCAGATCCAGGCGTACCTCGGGCACCCGGCAGCTTACGGCTCCGTAGGATGCTGCTTCGAAGATTAGGTCTCCGTCGTCGAATACTGCTGCTCCTGTGCAGCCGCTTACTTTATCCCCGGCCCCGGCTACCAGTGGTATGCCTGCCGGAAGCCCGAGCTGCTTTGCCGCCTCCCCGGAAAGGTATCCGCCTATGGCGGTGCAGGATACGATCTGGGGCAGTATAAAGCTGTCTACCTCCAGATCCTTGCAGATCTGTTGTGACCACTGTCTGGTGCGGATATCGGACAATCCGGTCCAGGTGATTAGGGAGTAATCAATCTTTGCCTCGTCTACGGGGATGTTTGACATTTTGCCGATGATATAGCCGTTCAGCATAACGTATTTTGCAATGTGTTTGTGTTTTTCGGGAAATGCTTCCTTGAACCAGGCGTACTTTGCGCACATTACCGGGGCGTTTGTTCCCCCGATCTCAAAAAGCTCCCTCCCGAACTGTTCCCTCTGCCTATCGGCGTAGGGGAAGTACCTGCCGTCCAGGGTACAGGACCAGGTGGTTACATCGTTCCAGTCCTCGTCTACTCCCATGGAGCCGGCCATCTGGCCTGTGAAGGCAATGGCTTCTATGGATCCGGCACGCTGGCCCAGGCTTTCTGTTGTATGGGCAATGCAGGAGCAGACTGCCCTGTAAAGCTCCTCCCCATGCTGGAGAAATACGCCCGGGGCGGGCCGTTCATCCTTTACTGGCTCGCTCCACCCTGCATGGAGCCTGCCGTCCAGGGAATAGACTCCTGTTTTGATAAAGCTGGTTCCCAGATCCACGCCCATATACAGCTTTTCTTTCATATGCATACATCCTTTCTGCATCATTCCCAATTGGGGTTGTCGATTATGGCCGGCGCTCCGTCACGCTCTACCAGGAGTTTGCGGTATCCTTTCGTTTCGATGGAGCCATAATCATGCCCGGCGTCTGCCCGGAATACAAAGAAGGTTACAAGCTGCTCGTCCGGACTCACATTGATGCTCCTGTGGGCGTAACGCTTCGGCACATACACCGCCTGCCCGGCAGACAGCTCCTGGGCAGACCAGTCTCCTTCAAGATTCTCCAGAAGCATATAGCCGCGGCCCTTAAGACAATAGTAAACCTCTCCTGTTTCTAGAATGGTATGAAAATGACCTTTTGTAAAGTAATATTCGTCACCGATTTTACCGGGATTCAAAATGGAACAGCCAAAGGCCAGATCTCCCGCAGTCTCGGGAACCGGCATCCCGTGAAATTCGTAAATCAGGGAATCCTCCTTCTCCAAAGCTGCCTGGAACGCCGCCTCATCAGCAAACATTCCCTTCATCTGGCTTAAGTAGCGTTTTCCTGTGTCCACCTTCTGGGAAAGCCCAGTGGTCAAATCAAAATCAATGGTGCATCCTTTGAGGAAATCCAGGGGATCTCCGGATATATGAAAACCTGCCATCTCTATAACTCCTCCTATTCTAAGTCGCTGCGCGACAGCACTAAAGTGCAAAGTCCCTTCGGCACACCCGTAATGAGAGAAACTTTTATTCGAAAGAGCACTCATAAAAGTTCCTCTCGTGCGCCTTTGCGACTTTGCCGCCTTATTCCAGTTCCATAATATCCTCCACAATACACGGATATGAAGGATATAAGATATCTTTATCTCTTATTAAATTTTGCCGCAATCCGATCCATCTCTTTTAAGCGCTCACCCAGAATCTCTGTATGGAAAACCTCGGCAATTACCTGTGTCCAGCCGTAGATAAAATACATCCATCCGTCGTTTACCTGGACGTTCCGGGAGTCTGCCTGCGCCTCTGCCTGGTGCATAAACAGCCGTTCGCCTCTGTAATTCAGTTCCCACACAATGGCCTCCTCCGGGAACAGAGCCGCGTCGGTCAGCGGAGAGCCGGGGCGATCCTTTCCAAGGCCTGTGGCATTGATCACAAGAGAGCCCTTTCCCATTTTTGCCAGAACCTCATCGTTCTGTCCCGGCTCCGGGGTCAGATAGTATTCCGTAGGAATCCCGGCCGGATTCATGCCCTCGTTGATACGCTCAATCTCGGTCAGCCTGGGCTGGCTGCGGTTTGCAATGACAATCTTTGCCGGATCATTGCCCTTTCCTGCATTGCGCATATAGTAGGAGCACATGGAAATGGCGCTGCCGCCGGCTCCCATAATGAATACGCCTGCCTCCTTATGCTCCTTCCAATAATCCTTTGGAACAAACTCTTCCATGGCCATACCGCAGGTAATGGGATCCTTGGCATGTCCGCAGAGCTTTCCGTCCTGTTTTGAGATAGAGGACAGCTCACCGAACTGAAGGGCGTAGGGATCCAGGTATTCAAACATGTCCTTGGCCCCATTGTATAAATCAATCTTGTGAGTTGTCACCAGGGCTCCCATAGAAAGAGGATCCTTCTTTATGAACTCCACTACCTCCCGGTAAACTTCCGGCTTTTCATGGATGGCGATATCAATTCCCTTCATCACCGTATCCTTCAGCCCCAGCGCCTGGGCCCACTCCGGAAATACCTTCATAATGGAAGAGGAGCCTGTGGTTACGCCGATAAAATACATGGTAGGCTGTGCTGCTTTTTCCAATTTCATTCTTCTTTACCTCCATTAAGAGTTCCGTAATATCCCTCATAGTGCACCTCTATGAAATCAATTTCCGGCCGCAAGTCCATGTGTCCGTAAATCGATTTGTGCACTCTGAGGGATATTACTGTTTTGGCTTTTCATTCAAAGCATATTACATGTTTGATCCCCTTCGCCTGACGGGCATTCTCAAAGGCGGCTGTGATATCCGCCAACTGATAGCGGTCTGTGATCATCTCATTTACATTCAGAAGCCCCTGGGAAACGAATTCCAGCGTCTTCCGGAACTGGGCGATGGAAGAACGTGTGGATCCGGTCACATACAGTTCATGGTAGTGTATCTGGTTGGTATCCAGGGCCACCGGCTGCTTATTCGCCGGAATTCCTCCAAAGAAATTCACCCGGCCCCCATAGTTCATCAAAGGCAGCATGGCGGCCTGTACCGAAGGCACCGGACAGGCTGTAACCGCCACATCCAGTCCCCTGCCCTGTGTCCAGGTTTTTACAAAGCCCGGCAGGTCGTCTCCGCAGTAGGTGTCCACAAAGGGAAGACGTCTCTTCACATCCGCCAGACGCTCCTGAGAAATATCATTCATCAGCACGGCGGCTCCGGCCATATGTAAGAGCATGGCATGGCAGAAGCCGATGGGGCCAGCTCCCACTACCATGGCGTATTCCCCAGGCTTTACAAAGCATTTGGTAAAGCCGTTATAGGCGCAGGACAAAGGCTCCGTGACTGCCGCTTCTGCCGGGGAAACGCCCTTTGGCAGTACCATCAGATTCCCCCTTGTCACGGCCTCTGCCGGAATTTTTACATACTCTGCAAAGGCGCCGTCCATATTGATGCCGAAGGCACGGTAATCGTCACAGAGATGGAACTTTCCGTCCACACAGCGATCGCAGATGCCGCAGCCGATGTTTGGCTGCATGCCCACCTGCATGCCTGGTTTGTAAAAGGGAACCTTATCTCCTGTCTTTACTATGGTTCCTGCGAATTCATGCCCCAGAATCAGCGGATGGTCTTCATCCACGCCTTTCTGGCCGTTCTGCCACATGCGGACATCTGTGCCGCAGACAGCGGCGGCATCTGTTTTTAACAGTATTTCATGTTCATTGATTTCCGGAACGGGTACTTCCTCCAGACGGATGTCTCCCGGTCCATAAAGCCGAAGCGCTAACATACTCTTGTCCTCCTAATTTAAATCGCTGTGCGATAGCACGAAAGGGTAAAGCCGCTGTTCCCCTTTTGCTATCTCACCTTAATGATCTCTTTTTCCGTAATGGAACGGTTTCCGGCCTCCACCGTGGCCACGGCCATGCGCCCGTCCACGCCGCTGACCTCCACCGGCGTGTCATTTAAAACCGCATTGACAAAGGAGGTGTCCTCTGCCAGGTAAGCGTCAATAAACAAGGTCATCCAGCTGTTGACAAAGGGTGTTGCCGTTCCCTGCTCCACAGTGGTGCAGTGTACATGCTCCTTCTCAGAGCGTCCCACCTGAATCTTTCCCTTTGTTCCGATCAGCTCCATCTTGGAATCATAGCCATACTGCACATAGGCCGCACCGTCGATGCAGAAATGGACGCCGCTTTTCAGGATTCCGCTCATAAGAACGCTGTCATAATAATCGGGATAATCTGCTTCTGCCTCGGGATTGCGGAAATTGCCGGCTACCGCATAGACGGTTTCAATATCGCTGCCTGCCATCCACCGCACTGCGTCAATATCATGGCTGTTCACCTCTGCCAGGATTCCGTTTGACTTTTTGATGTCGTACATCCAGGGCCTTGGCTTGCTGGGGCCTCTGGTATTGGAATGAATCTGAACCAGTTCTCCGATGGCTCCCTCCTCCACCAGACGCTTTGCCTCCCGGAAGCTGGCGTCAAAACGGCGCATAAAGCCTATCTGAAGCTTTACCTTGTGCCGGTCGCAGGCTGCAATCATCTCGTCGCATTCTTCCACAGTCATTGCCATGGGCTTCTCACAGAAAATGTGCTTTCCTGCCGCCGCACAGTCTATGACAATCTGCTTATGCAGGTTGGTGGGCGCAACTACAATAACTGCATCGATCTCCGGATCGGAAAGAATCTCTTTATAATCGGAAAAGCATTTCTCAACGCCCAGTTCTTCTGCCGCTGCCTTTGCTGCTTCCTCCACGGCATCTGCCACTGCAGTGATACGTGCGTTTTCAATCTTGTTTTTATAATTTCTCGCATGTATCATGCCTGCGCGTCCGCAGCCTATCAGACATACCTTAAGTATCTTTTCTGCTTCCATGTGTCTTTATCCCTCCTGGTTTTATTGTTCTGCACCTTGCCTTTTACTTTCATAAATCTTCGGCTGTGCTTTTATATGGTTTTATTATGCATCATTTTACTTTCATTTTCAAGCATTTTCTTTTATTTAATGAAAAAAGATAAAAAATAATGAAAACAAACAACAGTGTGTTGCAAAAAGCTTACCGCTCCTTTCCATTATTCAGCATCTATGGCATCCAGGCTGCAGCTTCGTATAACAACGATAAAATAATGATGCAATTTTTGTGTACAAAAGCTCTCGGAATTCATTGACACATTGGATAAAAGATGTATGATCAAAAATTACCTTCCATGAACAAGGGAACGCTTTCCCTATTCATGGAGGGTAATTGATTATTAATGACAAGTACCAAAAGACTGTTATTAAGATATGTTATATGATTCGATTTTGAAATTCCAACTTACGAAATTTCAACCATAAACTGTTCTACCAATTTGTATACACTTGTATACGGGTTCATCTCTTTCATGTTTGTAAATATGCTCTTTCCCTCAGCACTATACTGTTTTTCCAAAGCTCTTGCATTGTCAATCGCTTTTTCTATATTGCCGTTTTGAACTATTTCACGAGTTTTACCTTCATGTCCTTTAGAATAAGTTCCGTATAAATGCGATGATAAGCGTCTGTATATTTCCTTTTTTGATATTTTCTCCTCTACATCCTCAAAATGCATCAGCAGCCAGGTTTCAAACAAATGATTAGAAATCAACAATTCATATTCAGCAGCCGCCTGCACTACGGCTTGGATATCCGGCGGATCATCACAGTCAAATGCCAAATATTTGCCATAAGTATTGAATTTCTGATTGTTTTTCTCATCATTCATAAAATCGTCTGCAAAGTTTAGAACAGTCTGCGCATTTCCATTCGCAGTTTCCAGGACGACTTCTATATCTGTATATTTGTTTTTTTTAATAATCTCTGCAAAATAATCAAAATAATATTTCTCAGTTTTTCCTTCACAAAATATGAGGATACGTCCTATATTAGTTTTCTTCGTTTCTGAAAGACGCTGCGGCGATAGCCTTGTTCTACCCATTGCGTTCACCATCCATAATATCATCATAATTGAAAACAGGGATAGCTCCATATTTCCCTTGAAGATAATCCTTATTAAAAGTTGCATCCTCACGTACTTTCAAGTCAGAAAGAGCATATAAACCGGATTCCCCACGCTCGTTTTTATCGACAAATACTACCTCATCACGTCGAAATTGATGATTGTTCAGCAAGGAAATATCATGAGTAGTAAAAATCAACTGGGCTTTTTTATTTTGATTTGAGCCGAAAATATCTACAATCAACTTCGTTAATAGAGGGTGCAGCCTTGCAGACATTTCATCCACAATGAACACGCCGCCGTTTGAAATCATTTCTATTATATTTTGAATGTAAGCCAGAAAGCGGAGCGTACCTGTAGACTCCTGACGTAAATCAAAAAATTTTTCTCCAACTGCGTCCCCTGTTTCATCATAAACATCATGTACTGTTCGGATAATTTTTTCTTCCCTTTTTTTACCGGTGCGCTCGTCCAGAATCGTTTCCGTCTGCACATCCAGACGTTTGATGCCGACATCAATCAATCGAAGATAGTGCTCCACTTTATTTCTATATGCATGATTATCAACAAGCTTTTGGGAAAGTCCCACCATCCCTGCCAGCCCCTTTACAGTAGATTCAAAAAGAATCTCAGTAAACACATTATAATCCTTCCTAAAGAAAGAAATAAAATCGCCGAGTATAGCTTCTCTTGCTTCTTCATCAAGAAAGTACTCAAGTACAGCAATATACAATCTCTCGGCAGGCAGCTTCTTATAAGCCCCCAGCATCTTCTGATATTTATTACCAAAGGAAAGCTCCAGGCCTGTTCTTTCAAAAACTTTTTTGTCGTCAATATACAGCCATTCATTCAGAACTTCTTTCGGCGTACACTCAAAACCATACTGTATCTGTCTGCTGCCTCGTAAAAATATAATATCAAACTCGGAAGCATCATTGGTATCACTTGATAAACCGAATGGCTCTAACTTCATTTTTATGCCGGTTTCATTAAATTCAAAATCTTCATTTTCTTTTTTGTTGATAAACTGAGAAAATATATACTGTTCAAAAAAGAACATTGCCGAGATCAAGTTCGATTTCCCAGATGCATTTGCACCATACAAAGCCATTGTTTTTAATAAACCAAGTTTGTCATTTACTTGTATAACATGAGTAGGATGCTGCACATATGCAGTGGCCCTCATATCAAGAATTGATTCATTTTTAAATGAGGTGTAATTTTTTACCTTAAACATTAACAGCATGAGCACTTACCTCCGAAGCAGCGTATTTCTATATCATCATAGTATATCCTTCAAATTTAAAAGTCAACGCTTTTAACGGAATTTTCGTAAATATACTATCCACTATAATATATTGACAATTTATTTGTTTGCTTTTTCGGAAATATCGAATATAAAAGCATCTGTCTGCCGCAGCATAAACAGATGCTTTAAAAATCTCGTGTATGGCCTCAACGTGTACAGTACCCAGGATATCGGGACGGATGTACAGTTGAATCTGCCCTTATTAAAAAATTAGCTTCAAACAACCTCCGCCTCAATCCCCAGCACCCTTGCCATAGCAAGAAGCTTATAGGTCTGCTTCTCCTGTATCAGAATGGCATGATGGGAGGAAAGGCTTTCCATCACCTTATGGCCGCTGCCTCCCGAAAAGCGGATCAAGGCACCGTTGCGGCAGTCGGAGCCAGGATACTGCACATAGTCCTCGATCTCTGCCTCGATAATGGTAAGCTTCTTCATATCCGGCCGCAGCTTCGCCATGGTTATGGGGCCTGTCTTCATCTCGCAGTCTATGACAATGGCGTCTTCGTTTACAATCTCCAGAACCTTAGGACGCATCGTCCACTTTGTACAGAAGCTCTGAGGCGCAAAGCCAAAGTAGCCGCAGTGTACGCCCAGGGCGTGGTTGTCCGGATCCGGGATGTCGGGAAACTTCTGAATCTTCTCATGCTTCAGGGCCGCCATCCCCACCAGGAAGGGATAGATATTGGTCATCATCATAGGAGTTCTCAAGGCCTGGTGCATGATGTATTTGCTGACAAGGGTCACCGTATCTCCCTCGCAGGCCCAGATAATGTGATCATACTCATAGATCCAGTTCCACGCCAGACAGGGCGTCGTCTTGCTGTGGAAGGATTCGTTCAGACAGTTGCAGCCCACTCCCTGGACGCCCCCGATCTCCCGGATCAGGGCGCGGATTGCCATGTAGAGCTTTACCGCCTTCAGGATATTCTTTTCGGGCACGCCTTCTGTGGGAACAGCTCTTTCCTGCCAGAGTGCAAGAGCCTCCTCGTCCGTGAACCCTTCTGCCTGCTCATTAACCTCCTTCCAGCTCCGATACAGGATTTTCAGCCCAAAGGCATCTTCAATCTCCTTTGTGCAGTCCTCATCCCACCAGTAAAAACGCTTGAACAGGTAAGCCTGCATTCCCTCGCCGGGATCGTCCTGCATCATTAGGAATTTCATTCCGCTTCTCATCTCGGCCTTTGCGGCTATGGTGCGCAGAATCACCCGGGCAAGCTCCTCCTTGTAGGGAGAAAATACATTTAAGTGAAGCTCGTCCCTAAGCCAGGCCACAATCTCCCAATCCCACATTTCCACCGTTCCGAACTCAGAGGTCAGAATAATAATGGGAAGCTCTATCTTACCCAGACGCTCCTTTTCCCGGAAAACCGCTCCGAAAAGCTGTGGGAAAATAATGGCCTGGGCCTCCTTGGGAATCTCGGATCCGAACTCCTTTTCCTCCAAAAATTCTGCATCTTCTCCATAAAGCCTCTTTAACTGTTCCAGCTGCTGTCCGTATTCTCTTACTTCTCTTTCATTTCTTCCCACGAAATAAAATGGCTGCAATATCGCCTTCATCTCTGCCTCCTATTCCTGTTCCTCTTGGCACATTTGTTTGAGAGCTCTTACTGATTTTTCAGTTCAATCCCCTTTTTCACCTGCTCTGCAATGGCCTCGGCGGTCAGCCCGTAACGCTTAAGAAGCTCCAGGGCATTTCCCGAATGGCCGAAGGTGTCCCGGGTTCCCACCCTAAGAACCGGAACCGGGCAGAGGGAGGACACGACTTCCGCAACGGCGCCTCCCAGACCTCCGAGAATGTTATGCTCCTCTGCCGTCACAATCACACCCGTTTCCCCTGCTGCTGCAAGCACGGCTTCCTCATCCAGCGGCTTGATGGTATGCATATCCAGAACACGTACCTGAATCCCCTCCTGCTCAAGCATATCCGCCGCCTTTAAGGCCTCCTGCAGCATACAGCCTGCGGCTATGACCGTTGCTTCTGTACCTTGACGCATCATATGCGCCTTTCCGATCTCAAATGTGTAATCCGGCGTGTCTGTCACCGTATCTACCGACAGGCGGCCAAGACGCAGATAGACCGGGCCCTGGTGCTGTACAATTGCCCGTACTGCCGCCCGGGTTTCATTGCCGTCTGCCGGACAGATTACCGTCATTCCCGGTATCACGCGCATAAGGGCCAGATCCTCCAGGCACTGGTGGGTTGCCCCGTCCTCGCCTACTGTCAGTCCCGCATGGGTTCCTACCAGCTTTACATTCAATCCCGGATAGGCCACGCTGTTGCGAATCTGATCAAAGGTTCTGCCTGCGCAGAACATTGCGAAGGTATGTACAAAAGGGATGTAGCCGGAAGCTGCCATTCCCGCTGCAATTCCTACCATATTCGCTTCTGCGATTCCTACGTTCAAAAATCTTTCCGGGTATTTCTCTCCAAACATGCAGGACATGGTACAGGTGGACACGTCCGCGTCCAGCGCTGCGATTCTCGGGTTCTCTCCAATCTCCGCCAGGGCCTCCCCATACGCATGTCTTGTTGCAATTTTCTCCGCCATACCTATACCTCCTATTTCAGTTCCGTAATATCCATCCCAGTACACTGGTATGAAATCAATTTCCAGTCAAAAGTGCCTGGAAATCGATTTGTGCACTGTGAAGAATATTACTGTTTTTCAGTACTCTAAATCTCTCTTTTTAAAGTTCCTTTAGCGCCGCTTCCAATTCCTCAAACGCCTGCGCAAACTGCTTTTCATCCGGCGTCTTTCCATGCCATGCGTGGTTTCCTTCCATAAAGGAAACGCCCTTTCCCTTCACGGTATTGGCTATGATCATGGAAGGCTTTCCCTTGCAGGCCTTTGCCTTGTCAATGGCCCCGGCAATCTCCTCCACCTTATGGCCGTCTATGGACTGTACATAGAAGCCGAAGCTCTCAAACTTTGCCCGCAAGTCTCCGGTATCCAGCACTTCCTGAACCGTTCCGTCCAGCTGTACCTTGTTGGAATCCAGAATTCCCGTCAGGTTGTCAAGGCCTCTGGCTGCCGCAAACATGCAGGCCTCCCAGATTTGACCCTCTGCAATCTCGCCGTCCCCCAGCACGGCATAGGTTGTGTAAGATCTGCCGGAGAGCTTTCCTGCCTCTGCCATTCCCACTGCGGCAGAAAATCCCTGGCCCAGAGAGCCGGTAGACATATCAACTCCCGGAACATGGCGCATCTCTGCATGACCGGACAGCTCTCCCTCGAGCTTGCGGAACGTTTTCAAGGTTTCCAGCGGAAAAAAGCCTCTGTGGGCCAAAACGGGATAGAGCGCCACCGTGGCGTGGCCCTTGGAGAGCACGAAGCGATCGCGCTCCTCCCAGTCCGGTTCCTTTGGACGGATATTCATTTTATCAAAATACAGCACCGCCATAATCTCCGACAGCGAAAACGCTCCCCCAATATGCCCGGAATGCGCCTCCTGCACCATCCGAAGCCCGGTGATCCGAAGCTGATACGCCAGCCGTTCCAGTTCTTTTTTCTTTCTCTGATCCATAATCCTACCTTTCTATTCCAGTTCCGTAATATCCTGTCAGTACACCTTTTGTAGATCAATTTCCAGCCGCAGTTCCTTGCGTCTGTAAATCGATCTGTGCACTGACAGAATATTACTGATTCTATTCCAGTTCCGTAATATCCTGTCAGTACACCTTTTGTAGATCAATTTCCAGCCGCAGTTCCCTGCGTCTGTAAATCGATCTGTGCACTGACAGAATATTACTGATTTTAATTCCCTTTATTCCTGTTTTTCAAGATATCAATTCCAACAGCCCCGATAATCACCACGCCCTTAATAATCATCTGCACATAGGACGAAATGTGCAGCAGATTCAGGCCGTTCGTCAGAAAGCCAATCACCAGCGCGCCGATCAGAGTGCCTCCGATGGTCCCGATTCCGCCGTTAAAGCTTGTTCCGCCCAGCACTGCGGCGGCGATAGCATCCGACTCATAGGCCTGTCCTGACGCCGGCTGGCCGGAGTACATACGGGAGGCAAGAATGATTCCGGCCAGCGCCGACAAGGTGCCGGAGATCACATAGACCCAGATAGTAATCTGCTTTACATGAATTCCGGAAAACTGCGCCGCCGTCACATTCCCTCCTACCGCATACATTCTTCTTCCGAAACGCGTGTAGTACAAGATAACAGAAATCAAAAGCATCACAAAGGCCACAATGTAAATCGGAAGGGGAATCCCCAGAAAATAGCCGTTTCCAATGGCATTGAACACCTCATTTTCACAAGAAACGCTCCGCCCGTCCGTAATCACATAGGCCACGCCCCGGATAGCCCCCTGGAGAGACAGGGTTACGATAAAGGGCGGCATTCCCGTCAATGCGATAATGCTTCCGTTGAGGAGCCCCACCAGGGAGCCAATCAAAAGCGCAAGCAGAAATGCGGCCGGAAGGGGAATCCCCATATTGAGCAGCATCACGATGGACACGCCGCTGATTGCCACCACCGAGCCCACGGTCAGATCAATGCCCCCGATAATCAGCACAAAGGTCATTCCAAAGGCCAGAAGCGCATTGATACAGATCTGGCGGAGAACCTGCAGCATATTCTTGGCTGTCAGAAAAGAATTGGTAAATATGGAAAGGAACAGGAAAAGCACGGCCAGTCCAATCAGAATTCCCATATTTCTCCGCACAAAACTAACAATCCCGTTATCAATCAGATAATTCTTTTTCTTCTCATTCTGCTTCATCTTTCTTCCTCCCCGACGCATACCACATAATGTCCTCCTGGACTGCCTTCTTTGTCTCCTCCTCTGTAAGGACTGCCTTGATCCTGCCCTCGTACATAACGACAATTCTTGTGCTCAGATTCATAATCTCTTCCATCTCAGAGGAAATCAAAAGAACCGCCACACCGGCCTTAGCCATCTCCACAATCAGATGGTAAATCTCCGTCTTTGCCCCGATATCAATTCCTCTTGTGGGCTCGTCCAGAATCAAAATATCCGGCTTTGTGGCCAGCCATTTGGAAACCACGACCTTCTGCTGGTTTCCGCCGGACAGATACTGCACCAGCTGCTCAGCGGAGGCCATTTTAATCGAGAGCTTATTCACATACTCGTCAATGAGCTCCATCTCCTTTTTCCGATTCACAAAGCAGCCCTTGATAAACTGTTCCAGTACCGAAATGGTCAGATTGAACTTGATGGAATTAGACAGAACCAGGCCCTCCTCCTTCCGGCTCTCCGGCACATACCCGATTCCGGCACGAATAGCGTCGGAGGCGTTCCTGATCTTTACCTCCCTGCCGTTAACCAGGATCTGTCCCGAATCAATGCGGTCAATCCCAAAGACTGCCCTGGCCATCTCCGAACGCCCGGCACCCACAAGACCTGCAAATCCCAGAACCTCGCCTTTTCTCAAGGTGAAGCTGATATCCTTGAGCTTTTTATTATTGAGATTTTTTACCTCCAGGCACACATCTTTGATATCAAAGACTGCATCGCTGCGCATATAATTGTCCAGATCCCGTCCCACCATCATCTCGATGATTTTGCGGTTATCCAGCTCGCAGGCCTTTTTCGTCCCAATCAGCGCTCCGTCCCTGAGCACGGTAATGGAATCGGAGATCTGGAAAATCTCTTCCATCCGGTGGGAAATGTAGATAATTGCTATCCCGTCTTCTTTGAGCTTTCTTATCTGCTCAAACAGCTGCTCAATCTCTGTCTGCGTCAGCGAGGAGGTGGGCTCATCCATGACGATGACCTTTGCCTTAGAGAGAAGGGCCCGGCAGATCTCGATCATCTGCTGCTTGGCAATGCTCAGTTCCCCCACCTTCTGCCGGACGTCAATCCCCACCTTCAATTCGTCCACAATGGCCTGAGCACGGCGTATCATTTCCTTATCATTCAGAAAGCCCCGGATGCCGGCGTCCAGCTCACAGCCCATAAAGATGTTGTCATAAACCGTCATGTTTTCCGCAAGACTGATTTCCTGATGAATAATGCTGATGCCGTATTTTTTGGCATCGTCCACGTGATTGATTTCTACTTCCCTGCCTTCTATCAAAATCCTTCCGGAATCCTTGTCCTTCTGATAAATACCTCCGAGAATCTTCATCAGCGTGGATTTTCCCGCGCCGTTTTCCCCCATCAGCGCCCGTACTTCACCTGGCTTTATTTTAAAATCAATATGGTTAAGTACTTTTGCTCCGGGGAATGTTTTGTTAATATCGAGCATTTCCAAATAATAATTACCGCTCATGCCTAACCTCCATTGACTTTGGAGCTGCCGCCTTATTCTGCGGCAGCTCCCTGCGGTGAACGGGCACCGCCCCGGTTATCTTCATTCACCTTACTTCGCATTGCTCTCGTCAACCAGATAAGAAGGAATCTTAATGTCACTCTCAACCGTCTCGCCGGCGATTACCTTATAAGCAGTCGCAACAGCCTCAGAGCCGATGGTAACAGGATCCTGCGCCGCACTTGCAAGCATCTTGCCCTCTGCGATAGCAGCCTTGGCGTCATCAGAACCGTCAACGCCTACAATCTTCACCTGATCCAGCAGATTTGCGCTCTCAACCGCAGCCACGCAGCCAAGTGCAGACGGGTCATTCAGTGCGAAGAAGCCGTTCAGATCCGGGTAGGACTGAAGAATATTCTCCGCTACCGGAAGGGCTGTATCTGTGCCGGGCTGAATCTCCTGCTCCTCAACAATCTCGATATCCGGATAATTTGCGATAGCGTCTTTGAAGCCGTTGGCCCGATCCAGGCACACCTCTGCCACATTGTAGGTCAGCATCGCAACCTTACCCTTGCCCTCCAGAGCCTTTCCCATAGCCTCGCCTACCAGCTGGCCCGCCAGATAGTTGTCTGTGGCAACCGTAGATGCAATCTCGAAATTCAGCGGAGAATTATATGCAATCACAGGAATTCCCGCCGCATCGCATGCCTCAATGGCTGACTTGATGGCGTTGGAGTCAACGGGGTCAATCAGCATCACGCCGACGCCCTGCTGAATCATATCGTCAATATCGTTCAGCTGCTTGGCCGCATCAAAGCCTGCGTCTACGATAATCAGCTCGTCACCTTCCTTTGCCGCAGATTCCATTCCGTCTACAATGTCAATGTAGAAGGGATTGGACTGATCCGCAACGGACACACCGATCTTGATGGCTTCGCCCTCTGCCGGCGCAGGTGTCTCTGCCGGGGCTTCCGTCTCTGCCGGTTCCGCCAAAGCTTCCTCTGCCGGAGCTTCTGCAGGCTCCTGGGCCTTGCTTCCGCAGCCGCCCAGCACCATGGCGCTTACCATAACTACACTTACCAAAGCCAATAATCTCTTTTTCATACTTGATACCTCCATACGTTTTCTTTTTTGGCTGTTTTTCTACCAAGCAGTATAACCGCCGTCAACCAGATACGTGGAACCCGTCACAAAGCTGGATGCATCCGATGCCAGATACACTGCAATTCCCATCAGCTCATCCGGCACGCCGGATCTTCCCATGGGCGTCATGGAAAACCATCTCTCAATTGCAGGATCCTTTCTCTGATACCGCTCCTCGCTCATTTCCGTTCTCATATATCCAGGGCACAGTGCATTGACTCTTACACCTCGGTCTGCCCACTCGGCCGCCATTGATTTTGTCAGCATGATAAGTCCGCCCTTGGATGCATTATAAGCACACTGATTCTGCGGCGTATTGACAATCATGCCCGACATGGAAGCTACGTTGATAATGCTTCCCTTTCCTTGCTTTAACATTACCTTTCCAACTTCACGGGATACGATGAAGGGACCTGTGAGATTAACATCAATAACCTCTTTCCAGTCCTCGGTTGTAACCTTCTCCGCATCATCACCCCTCCAGGTTCCGGCATTGTTGAAGAGGATATCAATCTTTCCGTATTCCTCTACTACCTGGTTTACCATACGGATTACATCTTCTTCCACACGCATATCACCCTTGATAACAGTGCATTTCACTCCCAGCGCCTCGATCTCCTTCTGGGTTGCCAGGGCTGTCTCGATTCTTCTGGCGGCAATCACAATATCAGCGCCCGCCTGAGCCAGTCCGATTGCCATGGACTTTCCAAGTCCCTGGCCGCCTCCCGTCACAATCGCTGTACGGCCCTTTAAAGAAAATAATTCATTTACATTCGGCATATTACTTATCCTCCTTTTATTTTTCAGCGGCGAACCGCTTTATAACACAATTTCCATCTGATCCTCTTCCTGATATGTCACTACAGTGCAGTCGTTCATATAAATCCGTTCCGGAAGGACAATCAGAACATGTACCTGCTCCCGATTGAGCGGCAGCACTCCCATATGCCACACACCTGTATTAATCTTAACCATGGTTCCCTTCGGAACAATGAATGCCTCGGTAAGCTCCGGAACCGGCTCCTTGCTCGGCGGCGCAACATGCATGACTACGTCATCGTCCACCGGAAGAATCCCTTCCCCTGTGGTGTTGTGATATTCCACCTCACTGATTATCATTTTGTCCGGCTTGTCCATCACCAGAGGCGAAAAAGCAACCGGCATACTTCCCGATACCGGAAGGAGTACCTTGTCATTGTAAAAATTCCCCAGGGCATTGCCCGAAGGCTCTACAATGCTGGTAAAGCTCCCATACGGTGCAAAGTTTTCAACAGTGATTGGTTTTGCTTTGATTGTTTTCATAAGAATCCTCCTTTATATTAACCAACGTAATCTAAACGCTGATTGCTATTCCCTCTGACACGCACAAACCGCTCTGCTTCCCCTCCGCTCTTGATAAACTGTTCCAGGATAAAGGACGCGGAGCCAAAGGAACCCATATAGTTTTCCGTATTGGATATGACAATTTCAACTTCTCTTCCCACATATTTCATTCCTCTGCGGCGAAGAGCCGTCTTAAACATTTCCATAAAAATGGGACATTCTCTGCTGATCTTTCCTTCGCAGATTATCATTTCCGGGTCTGTCAGATTCACAACTCCCGAAACAGCCATTGCCAGATAGTCCGACGCCTTTTCCAGAATTCCAAGGGCCGTCCTGTCGCCTCCCATAGCCGCCTCAAAAACAATGTTCAAATCTACCTTTCCCGCATCTCCATATACCAAATCGGTGATCTGCGATTCCCAGTGATTTTCTACTACCCTTCTTGCCGCCTCCTCGATAGCCCGTCCGGAAGCATAATGTTCCAGACATCCATAATTGCCGCAGGAGCATAAGGGACCTTCCCGTTCTACTGCCACGTGTCCAAGCTGTCCGGAAGAGCCTGAGCTTCCATAATACAAGTTACCGTCCAGCACCAGGGCCGAGCCGATTCCGGAAGCAAGGTTCAGACAGAGAAAATTCTTAATATCTTTGCCTTTCCCGAAAATTTTCTCCTCTATGGCAAAGGCTCTGGTACTGTCATCAATGGTAATCTGTCCGTCAAAATACTGCTTTAAATATTCCTTTAAGTTTACGTTCTTCCATCCCAGTTCTGTGGAATAAATCAAAATTCCTTTCTGCGCATCTACGATCCCCGGAATTCCCACACCGATTCCCAGGATACGGCTCTCCTCGTTGGGATGTTCACCTATAAGCTCTCTGATTTCTTCAGCCAGACGCTTTAATATAGTGTCTGCCGTATCAACCTCCCGGTTATCTTGAATCCGCTTGTCAATGATATCAAAGCTTAAATCCATCAGAATGATCTCAATCCGGTATTCATTGATGTCTACGCCGATGATGTAATAAGCGTCCCAGCGGAACTCCAGCATCAGCGGCGGCTTTCCGCCGCTGGATATGCCCTTTCCGCTGATATTTACCAGCCCCCGTTCCATGAATTCATCTACAATCTTCAAAACGGTAGGCTGTGAAAGTCCCGTCATCCGGGCAATCTCTGCCCGGAAGATACATTTGTTTTCCCAGAGTATCCGCAGGACATTCACCTTATTCGCCATATTAACGACACTTCTGTCTACCTTTTCCATCTAAATGTTCCCCTCTTTAGGCCTGGCGCCTCTATTCAGCCTCCATTCCGCGCTGCCTGTATTTCCTCAAAATGCCTTCCCACCTTCAGATACTGACAGTAAAGCCTGTCGTATTTCTCAAAATTCTTTTCCTCCGGCATATAGATCTTCATAAAACCTACGTTCATATGCGCCTGGGCCTCCTCCAGATCCTGATAGAAGCCTGCCGCTACAGCCGCATACATGGCGGAGCCCTGGGCGCATGCCTGAGTCAGATTGGATACCTTTATGGGCCTTTTCATGGCATCTGCAAGCATCTGCATAATCAGAGGAGACTTTTTCGGTATTCCGCCCACGGTAATAATCTCATCAATCTGAATTCCTCTTGAAACAAAAGAATCAATAATGCGCCGGGAACCAAATACCGCAGCCTGCAGAATACCTTTGAACAACTCCACTGCGTCCGTTCCCAGGGTCAGACCATACATCCCTCCTTTCACAGTCTCATTAATCATGGGATATCTGCGTCCGTTAAACCAGTCAATCACTGTCAGCTCCGAATCCTCCTCTGCATTAAGAGCCTCCTGGGTAATCCTGTCCAGCATCCGTTCCCGGATTTCTTTTATCAGCGCCTTTTTTGTACTATCCTCAATCAGTTCTGTCTCATTTATAAGGGTTCCGGCCGGCCACATTAACAGATTCCGGTACCAGGTGCACAAATCTCCAAAAGCCGCCTGGCTGGCTTCCATTCCCACATAGCCCGGAAGAATGGAATTTTCCGCCTGTCCGCAGGAATCATGCAGATCTCTGCCCCTTAAGCTTTCCCGTTTATGTACCAGCATATCTACCGTAGAGGTTCCGATCACTTTCACAAGAACATTCGGCCTTACCCCCGCTCCTACGGCTCCCGCATGGGCATCCAGAGAGCTTCCTCCCACAATCACCTGCTCATTAATTCCAAGCCGCTCTGCCCATTCCTTCGTGATCACTCCAACCTGATGGGTGGATACCTGAGGTACTTTTGCATAATGCTTCGCCACATAAGCCAGATAAGGATCTACCTCATTTAGACACTTCATAGTGGGCAGTCCTCCAAAATCACTGTGCCACAGCGCTTTATGCCCGGCCGCGCAGCTGCAGCGGTACATGGTATTGGGATCTGTATTCCCCGTCAAAAGCGCCGGAATCCAGTCACAGTGCTCCACCCAGGCATAAGCCTTTTCTTTCACCCGCTCATCTGCTCTGGAGCCGTGGAGGATTTTGGCCCACCACCATTCGGATGCATAGGTTCCCTGAAATCTCAGATAATCCTCGCCGCCGAAATTGGAAAATACCGCATTGATTTCCTTTGCCTCCTCGATGGCCGTATGATCCTTCCACAGATAAAACATGGCATTGGGATTCTCTGCGAACTCCGGCAGCAGCGCCAGAGGGGTTCCGTCCTTATCTACCGGACACGGCGTGGAGCCTGTCGTATCCACTCCGATTCCGCGGACAAAGCTTCCCGCATCCTCCCCCGCATCCTTAAGCGCACCTCTGACACACTTTACAAAGGCTTCCAGATAATCCAGAGGGTGCTGACGGAACATATTCCGCGACGGGTCGCAATACAGCTTTTTCATCCATCGTTCATATTCACAGAAATCACTTCCCACGGTAGCTCCGTTCGTCACATCTACGACTACCGCCCGGACGGAATCACTTCCGAAATCTATTCCGATTACATAATCCTTTTTCATTTTCTTTCACCTTTACAATCGTTTTCTATATTCCTGCGTTCTTACTTAATTCACTTAACTAAGCACAGAATAATATATTTCTCCTTTCTTGTCAATAACAATTTGTTTATTTTTTTCGTTTTTTTGTGTAATAATTTATAGAAAATGTACCACTGTAAAATATTGTTTAAAAAATCAATCCGGCAAAATGATAATTTTTATTTTTCCGGTATTGCTTCTGTTTTTTTCATATTGAATTGTTTTTGTTTTATATCTTATTATTTTTTTGCATTTTTCAATCTTTTCTTATATTTTTAAACTGTTTTCTGTTTTTTCTTTTGTGCTTAATAAACTAAATTAATAAAGCCCCGGACAAATCTGCAGACTAAAAAAAGAACCTTTTTTCATTTGATGAAAAAAAGTTCTCTTTCCACATTATCGTTCTTCCGTTAAGGAATCAGACAAATATACTCACATCCGTCTGACAAATGCCGGGAGCGTCAGATTTCTGCCTGGACGACCTCGATTCCCAGGGAGACAGCCTCCCTCACAAACTCCCGATCCGCTTTCTGATCCGTAACAAGGGTATGGATATCCTGGATTCCGGCAAAAGCAGAAAATGTCTCATTATTAATCTTTGTGCTGTCCGCCAGCGCTACAACCTTCGCCGAAACAGCAATCATTTTGCGCTTAATCTCCGCAATATCTATCCGGAATGTACTTAAGCCCCGTACAATGGAAATGCCGTTCGTAGCAACAAACAGAGTGTCTACATAGAATGCTTCCAAAGCGCTCAGCACGGAGCTCCCGATGGTACAGTGAAAATTATGGCGGACCATTCCCCCGAGAAGAACTATTGCAATATCGCTGTTCTGCTCCAGAAATCCCGCAATCTTTAAATCATTTGTAATTACAGTCAGATTGGGAATATTGACAATATGTCTGGCAAGCTCAAAGGTCGTAGTGCCTGTATCCAGGGCTATCACATCGCCGGAATGAACATACTGGGCTGCCAGCCTGGCAATGGCCTGCTTCTGCGCCACATTCTGCCCTTCTTTTTCCATAGAGGTCTGCTCATAGTTGGCATAATTCCGGCTGATCGCGCCTCCGTGGGTTCTCTTCAGCATTCCCTGCTGTTCCAGTTCTGTCAAATCTTTTCGGATCGTTGCCGTGGAAACAGAAAACTGTTCACTTAATTCGTCAACTGTTACCCTGCTCTTTTTTTTAACCAGAGAAGCTATTTCCTGTCTGCGCACTTCACCAAAAAGCCCTTTTTGTGTCTCTGCCATTCCCTTCTTCCCCTCATTTCCATAAACCAGGCTGCTGTTTTTTGATTCCTCAGCGTCCCTATGAAGACTATACCACAAAACCGCTCTTCATTCCAACATATTATTGATTAAAATATATCTGTTTCTGCGGATTGTAGTCCACCTTTTCCAGCATGGAATTGTTGCTGTCTTCAATCATTTCCATGTAAGCGCTGGGACTTAAGCCCCTTTTTTGCTTAAATACCTTGCTGAATGCATGGACACTGGAAAATCCGCATTTTAAAGCCGTCTCTGTAATATTGTACCTGCCGCTCATCATAAATTCCTGGGCCCTGTCCAGCCGGTAATTCAGAAGGTACATATGAAGGGACACCCCGATGTAATCCTGGAACAGCTTCGACAGATAGTTTGGGGAAGCGTGAATGGCTTCACTGATCTTTACATTATCCAGTTCCTCATTGTAATGGAGGCAGATATACTCCAAGGCATTCTCCACAAGCTTCCAGGACTTTGTTTTCTTGGCCTTCTCCTCCCGGCCCGCTCTGCCGGAGTGCGGAAAACAACGCACCATGATAGTGAGAAACTGCAGCGCCATCCCTTTGAGCATAGTCTGGTACCCCTCTTCCTCCCTGGAAAATTCGTGATACATGGAAAGAAAGAGCTTTTCCACGGAATACCGCTCGCTCTGGCGTATGGTCCCCACAATCTCCTTCTCGCCCAGAAGCTTTTCCTTTTCCGGAACCGGATATCTGGAACGCAGATTCATGCCGCTCTGATGAGGGATCTTCATTCGCTCCTCATCCATGTAAAAGTCAAAATGCAGCACATACTGAATAAGGGGCTCTGCATTCGTCTTCATAATCAGATGATGCAGATACGGCGGTATCAGAATAAAATCCCCTTCCTTCATATGATACCGCCGGCCCTCCAGAATATAATCCAAAGAGCCCTCTGCAATATAAATGATCACATAGTCCAGATCTTCCCAGGCCCCTTCCAGATGAACGGACTTTTTTATCTTTACCATACGAATATACGGTTGGACATTCGCAAGATCCTGGGTCGTCATACTATCACTCCAAAATCTGAACCGGGATATGCAGAAGCTTTGCCACAGTCTTTAATTCCTCCACATAATCCCCATAAACGCCGTGGATGTGGTTGCAGGGATATTTCTCAATAAATTCATCGGCAGAAACCCTGCATTTTGTAAATGCGATGGGCCAGGGAGGGGTGGCCGTGTTCCCCAGCTCCTCCATCTTCTCCCGGGAAAACTGTACAATCTCCCCCGGAACAATGGTCAGATAGTAGTCGTCTCCCTTACGGGCAAAACGGGCAAGGGTCACCTTCCCCGGAGCCGCAAAGTGATGCACGCTGCCTCCCCCTGCCGGGTAGTCCTTGGACTCAGGAAGAAGGGATACATGCTTTAGATTCTCCTCCGGAATCATGCTGCCTCCCGCATAGTAGGTGGCATGGGTTCCGGAATTGCCGAAGAACCAGCAGTCTACAGACTTCTCATAGTGGCGCACATCCGCAAACAGCACCGGCGTTCCTGCAATCACCTTGAGAATCTGCATGGTCAGCGCCCCGTCCATGTCCGACTCAGTGGCCGCCACAACAGGCTCATGGGGGCCGTCCCAGTCATATGGATCATTCAAGAAGGCCTCGGCCAGATCCATTGTAACATACCAGTCAGTGAGATCACCATGGGCTTTTATGCCAATGAAATCAAGTCCCCGTTCCTCGATAATCTTACGCAGGGCATAGTAAGAGCGGATCTGCGTCTCCAGCTTCTGAGGCGTAAAGTTGGAATCGTTGTAAGCAATCCGCCCCACCCGGGCTTCCAGCCACCGCCTGGCTGCCGTCACCTTTTCCTGCTCCACCTCATTGCCGTAACGCATGATTTCATACTGCTCTACATTTTCAATGTCAATGCCGAACATCCTCTGCCACTGGGCCAGATTGGCCACGGTGGTATACATGCCCATAGGCCGGCCTCCGAAATTGCCATAAGTCAGCCCCCGAAGACGGTTCACCGCACAGGCAGCCCGGATAAAGCCCAGCACCTTTCCCAGTACTCCGTCGTCGCCGATGGAACCGAAGATCCGTTTGTGGGCAAGGTTCATCTGATCCAGGGAACCGGACGCCGCCATCATTCCCACCATTCCGCACTCCGAAGGATGAATGTTGCAGAACAACAGATAAGGCCCTGGCGCAAAGTTTGTGGCCACCGCCGTATACTGAGGATAACACCAGATGGCGTAATTGAAAATCGTCATTTCCACTCCGGCAGCCTTCAGCTTCCCGGCCTGCTCCTTTGCCGCCTGGTTGGAATTCACCGGCTGATCGCCTTCCACAACCTCCACCAGGCCGGTTTCCTCAAGGCGCTCACGGATCTCCCTCTGATAGCGCATATTCATATCAAGCTGCAGATCATGAAGATAGGGACGCCCGTCCGACATGGTCAGTAATCCTACTTTAAATTTTTTCATATCTTGGCCCTTTCCTTTCTATATCTATGCCAGCGCTCTAAGACGTCTGGGATATTCTCCGGCCCACAGACAGCTTCAAAGAATCCGTCACCATAGCCAGGTAGATAACAATTCCGCGCACAATGGGATAAAGGTATACGTTTGCCCCCAGAAGCCCCAGGCCGTTCTCAATGCTGTAATAAAAGATTACGCCGATCAGGGTTCCGGGAATAATGCTGCCCACGCCTCCCATCAGAGAGGTTCCTCCCAGAACGCAGGCTGTAATCGCCAGAAATTCACTTCCCTCCCCGATACTTCCCGGAAGAAGAATTCCGAAATTCACACACTGAAGGGAGCCTGCAAGGCCGGCAAGCATTCCGCTTATGATAAACGCAGACCATTTTGTCCGATCCACATGGATGCCGATTGTCCTGGCCGCCTCCCGGTTGCATCCGCAGGCCTGGATTTTCCTTCCGAAGGCTGTGTATCTGTAGATCAGCATCATCACAACTGCAATCAGCAGGCTTATATAAATCAGCGGCGATAAGGTCAGCAGCCGGTAATTTGCAAAGGTATGCACCTCCTTGGGGGTCAGAATCTGTTCTCCGTTCACAGACAGATAACAGATTCCCCGAAGAATAAACTGCATCCCTAATGAAGCCATAAATGCATTGATCCGCAGCTTCACCACCATGAATCCCGTCAGGACGCCGCACACCGCACCAACCAGCAGCGCAATCAAAAAGGCAGCATAAAGGGGCAGCTTCAGCTTTGTCATGCTTAAGATCCAGGCCGCAGCCGCCACGGCTCCCACAGAGCCTACCGAGAGATCAATCTCCCCCAGAACCAGAATATAGGTCATACCCGTGGCATAGATCAGAAGGGGCGCCGCATTGGTAAGCAGGGAGCGGAGATTTTTTATGGTAAAAAAGTGCGGGCTGTTCATGCCGTAGATAAACCACAGTACAACAATCAGGATAAACAGGGCATATTTGATCAGGAAATCCCTGACCGAAATCTGTTTTGTTTTAAATTTCATAGTATGACATCCTCTCCTTCATCAGACGCAAAGGTGCATCAGGGTATCTTTATCAATCTCCTTCTTTAAGAGCTCGCCCGTGAGCCTTCCCCGGTTCAGAATCACGACCCGGTCACAGACGGCGGACAGCTCCTCGATCTCAGAGGAGACCACCAGGCAGGAGCTTCCCGAAGCCGCCAATTCCCGGACCATCCGCTGGATCTCCGCCTTTGCCCCCACGTCCACGCCCCGGGTAGGTTCGTCGATAAAGAACACCTTCGGCTTTTTCATCAGCCATTTTGCCATAATCACCTTCTGCTGGTTTCCGCCGGAAAGGGTGGAAACCTTTGTATAGATCGAGGGTGTTTTTACATTCAGCCTCTTACAGTACTCGCTGCTTTCCTCCTTCTGTCTGTTAAAGTCCAGAAACAGCCGGTTCTTTTTATAATTCTTAAGATTGGGCGCGGACATATTTTCCCACACAGACCAGGGAAGCAGACAGCCGTCGTCGTGGCGGGCCTCCGTCACATAGCCGCAATGCTCGCGCATCTGTGCAAACGGAATTACTTTAAGCCCCCTGCCGTCGCCCAGATCCAGGGAAACCGTTCCCTCGTCTGCCTTATCAAGCCCGTAAAGAGCCCTTAAGATCTCCGTTCTTCCGGCTCCCATAAGCCCCCAGATTCCCAGCACCTCACCCTCGTGGAGGTCAAAGCTTACGTGATCCGGCTTGTCCCCTGCCGTCAGATTTTCTACACGCATAAGAACCTTCTCAAATTTCCGCTCTTCCTCATTATCAACCCGGACCATCTCTCCGCCAATCATGTTCTGCAGAATCTCCTTCCGGGAGATATCGGCCGTCTTCCCGTCAATCACCTTTCTGCCGTCCCTTAGGACAATGGTGCGATCCGTGAGCTCCTCCACTTCATCCAGGAAATGGGAAATAAAGAAAATGCAGGCTCCCGTCTTTTTCAGCTGCCGAATCACCTCAAACAGCCGCAGCTTTTCCTTATCTGTAAAAGAAGCCGTAGGCTCATCAAACAGTAAAATCTTCCCCCCTGAGGACAAAGCCCTGGCAATCTCAACCATCTGCCTTTCTCCGATGGGCAGATCCGCCACTCTCTTCCGAGGATCGATATCACAGTTCATCTGCTCCAGGCTCTTCCTGGCCGCTGCATTCAGCTCCTTGTAATTGACCCTTCCGTGAAGCCGGGACACAGAGATATTCTCGGCTACCGTCATATACCGGAACATCACCGGCTCCTGATGGATAAAACCAATCCCATACTTTTCCGCATCCTGGGGGCTTTTGATATGGATCTCCTGCCCGTTGATCCGGATCTCGCCCTCAGTCTGGGGAAATACGCCGCCGAGAATGTTCATCAGGGTAGACTTTCCGGCGCCGTTCACGCCGATGAGGCCGATGATTTCGCCGCCTCCGGCCTCTATGCTGACCTGGTCAAGGGCCTTGACGCCGGGAAAGCGTTTGGAAATATTGTTGATCTGTAAGGTTATTTGTTCCGCCATCTCCTATCATCTCCCCTTTTCCTGGTTTCTAAGAACATCCAGATAACAGACAAGGATAATAATCATCCCTTTCACAACATAGGTTACAAAGAAATTCACATTCAAAAGATTCATCACATTGGTGATAATCGCCATCACAATACTGCCTATCAGGGTTCCGAGAATGGTTCCCTTGCCGCCCCACACGCTGGCTCCTCCCAGCACGCAGGCGCAGATAATATTGTTAAAGGCGCTTACCGGCCCCATGGAGGTTCCGGCCGCTGTCAGCCTGGCTGCCGTCAGCACGCCGCTGATTCCCGCCATAAAGCCGCCGATAACATAGATCACAAACAGAATTCTCGTGGTATTCACACCGTTTACCCGAGCCGCCTTTTCATTGATTCCGGTCTGAAAAAGCTCTCTTCCAAAGACAGTTTTCGTAAGTATCTGGTGCATGATAAAGGCAGTGAGCAGAAAAATGAGCACCGATACGGGCACGACCCCGAACAGCGGGCTGGCGAAAATCCTGTAAAAGCTCTGGGGCAGGCCGCCCACGCTTGTCCCCTGGGTGTAGAACTCAGAAATCCCCACATTCAGCGTCTGGATCGCCAGGGTCACAATCATGGGAACCATCTTAAGCTTTGCCACTGAGAAACCATTGATCACGCCGAAGCAGACCGCAGCGGCCAGTATTGCAAGAACGCCCAGAAGCGTATTCTGGGTCTTCTGCATAATCGCGCAGCCTAGAATGGCGCTGCAGGCCATATTGGTCGGCAGCGACAGATCATTTCCCGCGGTAATCAGAATGAAGGTCAGGCCAATGGCCGGCAGTCCGATGGTGCTGGCCTGTACCAGAAGATTAAAAATATTGCCCACTGTCATAAAATTCGGAACCGTGATTCCAAACACAATCATTGAAACGATCACCAACAGGATAAGGACTGCATTTTCATTTTTCAGTTTTTCTGTCAGCGAGCGCTTTACTACTGCTGTTCCCGTGGGAGGACCTCCCCTTTTATCCATCTTTTCAGAACCCCTTCCATTTACTTCACGATGTATGAAAACAAGCAGTCTGTATCAGAACTGTGCGCACGCGCTTCCGGTACAGACTGCCGGAGAGGCTGACGGCTCATCCCACAGCAGCCTCTCCCATTCTTTTACTTTTTATCAGCCTTGCCGGCGGTTACTTGTCTGCGTACTTAATGCCCCACAAATCGGACATTCCTGCAATATCCTTTGCGGAAACAATCAGCGGATCGGAATAGAGCTCTGCTTCGCCTGTATAGCTTCCGTCAATAATCTGGAAGATTGCGTCTGCAAAATCGCTGCACATGCCTTCTACACTGTACATCCCGGAGCAGTCCATGTATCCGTCCAGCATAAACTCACAGCCGGTCGGGAAGCCGTCCTGGGAACAGATCCACACATGTCCCTCCTCGCCGTTTGCATGCCATGCCCCGTTGCTCTCCAGAACCGTCTGTACGGCAGTTACGATAAAATCAGAAGCAATGAGAACCGTATTGCAGTCGGGGTGTGCCTGGAAGGCAGTCGTGAATCCGGTCAGCGCTTTCTCAGAATCCCAGTCTGAGGGAACGGTCTGTGCGATGGTGAGATTGAATTCCTTTGCTGCATCCTCAAAGCCCTTCTGCCTATTCAGGGCGTTGTTATCATTAGTCGCACCGATAATGGAAATGATATCCGTGGGGGTCTCGCCTGCATCGATCATCTCCTGGAAAAATACCTTGCCCGCCTCATAAGCCTGGTTGTAGGTATCCAGTCCTACAAAGAGATCCGGAGCCGGCGATGCGCCTGCGGCAATGTTCCTGTCCCAAAGCACAATGGGGATTCCGGCATCCCTGCATTCCTGTACGGAGCTGGTAATGGCCTGGTTGTCAAAGGGATAGCCGATGATAACATCGCAGCCCTGCGTTACCAGATCCGAGATATCGGAAGCCTGTTTAGAGGCGTCGTCCTCGGCAACGAGACTAATCCACTCTACGGAATCATAGCCGTGATCCTTGCAGTTGTCTTTTAGAACCTGCTCCATTCCCTCGCCCCATGCATAGAACAAAGCGTCGTTATAATGGGCCCATGAAACACCTACTTTAAGCACCTTGCCGCCTGCCGCAGCGCCGTCCTCGGCCGGAGCCGGGGCCTGTGCTTCTGCTTCAGGCGCTTCTGCAGCCGGAGTATCCGCCGCCGGAGCTTCTTTGGAGCCGCATCCGGCCAGAGCCGAAATTGCTAATGCCAGGGATAAAACAATTGCTAATTTTCTTTTCATTTTCGTTCCTCCTAGTCCAGTTCCGTAATTTATTTTATTTACTTTCATTCCGCGCGGCTGCACTGGCAAAAATGCCGGTGCAATTAGTATGATTCCATTTTATAATACCAAAATGCCTCTGTCTTTGTTGATGTCGCATATAATTTGTCCAAAACAACTTTTTATTCTTTTCATTTACTCTTTGTTTTCTTTTATTTTGTACAATATTAATTGAGAATCTAAAAACAAATCTATGATCCAAACCCACTATTATTATGCATAACACCAAAAAATTTCTTTTTTATTCCAATTATATAAACAATTTTATCAATAACCGCTGAACCTCTCTATTTTTATTTATCTACATTTTTTTGTCTGTTTCAACTATTAACTCGAATTTGATTGATCCTGGGGACTGAAATTGATACAATATAAAAAAAGAAACGGGACTGATCGGGAGAGAAGCTTCTTATCAGATAACAGCCAGAACAAAATTTTTGAACAGGAGGTATGTGAACATGAAAATCGGCACTTACTTTGCTTACTGGGAAAAGGAATGGGATACAGACTTCTTTCCTTACATCTCCAAGGTTGCGAAGCTTGGCTTTGATATTCTGGAGATTGCCGGCGGAGGGCTGGCGGATCTGCCGGACGACCAGGTGCTCCGGCTTAAAGAAGAGGCCAGCCGCTGCGGCATTACCCTGACCGTATGCATCGGTCTGCCGGCCAAGTATGATGTTTCCTCCGAAAATGAGGAGATCCGCCAGGCAGGCATTGCCTACATGAAACGTCTCATTGACAAGACGCATCTTCTGGGCGCCAGGCAGATTGGCGGTATCGTCTACGCCTACTGGCCGGCGGACTACAGCAAGCCGGTCAACAAAGCAGCTGTACGTGAAATCAGCATCCGCAGTGTCCAGGAGCTGGCTGACTACGCCCTGCCCAAGGATGTTACTCTGACCTTAGAGACTGTCAACCGCTTTGAACAGTTCCTTTTCAACGATGCGGCAGAGGCCGTCCAGTTTGTGAAGGATGTCAACCGGGAGAACGTAAAGGTGATGCTGGATTCCTTCCATATGAATATCGAGGAGGACAGCTTCTATGACGCCATTGTCTCTACAGGCTCCTATCTCGGCCATTTCCATATAGGCGAGCCCAACCGTAAGGTTCCCGGCAAGGGCCGCATTCCCTGGGATGAGATTGGACGTGCCCTGCATGATATCCACTACGACGGAACTGTTGTCATGGAACCCTTTGTCCGTCCCGGCGGCGGTGTAGGAGCTGATATTAAAGTATGGCGCGATCTGTCGGATGACGCTTCCGACGAACAGCTGGATGAAGATATCGCCGAGTCCTGCAGGTTTGTACGGAAAGCTTTCTGCGGATAAAAGCTTCTCAGAATCTGCGCCCGCAGGAATGAAAAAAGACCAGCAGATTTTTCTGTCTCTGAAGCTTCTGAGTACGTCTGTACAAAGAATTTTCAATCATGTCAGAAAAATCTGCTGGTCTTTTTGCTGCCTATTTTCTGTTTCTCGCACTTTACCGTTCTTCAATCCGGTATTCCAAGCCTGCTTCCTCCATCAGCTCCATATACGGCTTCGAGGGAAAATATTCCGGCGAAAAGACTCCGGCGTCCTTCCAGATTCCTTTTCCCAGGAGCTCGATTCCCAGAGCAGCCCCGAAGCCTGTCTGAGCCGCCACTGCCTGCATTCCCCAGGTTTTCATAGATTCTTCGTTGTCAAAGGGCTGATAGATAAAGTATTCTTTTCTCTTTCCGTCCTTTTTTCCAATGCAGTGAACACCTACGCACATGCCTCCCGTCATTTCCGTGCCGATATCCTTGGGCTGCAGCGCGCAGGCTGCCACCACATCACGGGGAATGACTTTCACGCCGTCCACTTCTATAGGCCGTGTGCTCCGCAGGCCCAGGGAATTGATGACTTTCAAGGCATTCAGAAGATTATCGTCCAGGGCTATCTTAAAGCTGGCTTTTTTGAGACCGTATTTTCCAAGGTAACGGGGCATGGTCACCACTTCCTCGTGCTCCACCTTTACCAAGCGGTTGACGCCGAAGGGTTCGGGCATCCGAAACTCCTCCTCCCCGGCAAATGCGTCCTCAATCCGAAATCCCTCTTCCTCGCTCCATTCCGCATTGGGATTCATAACCTCATCCAGAACCGTCCACACATTGAAGCCAAACTGCACCGCATCCTTATCCGCTCCCAGCGCCTGCAGATTGCCCCCGTCCTTTACATGAACCTCCCAGAGCTCGTCAAAAAGATATTCCGCCGCATATTTTGCAAATACGTTCACTACTCCGGGATCGATACCAAGGCAGATACAGGCAGTGAGTCCTTTTTCCCTCCACTGTTCATGGCGGTCAAAGTTGTATTTTGTCATGGGCTCCAGGTAGCTGCCCTCGAAGCCTGTTCCAAAGTCGGGATGTTCCCGGGGCACAGACCAGGTTCCCAGATTTCCATAGGATGCGCCGGCTTCCCAGGCGGCGTCAAAGATGCAGTTGCTCACAAAGGGGGATGCGGCATCCATGACAAAATTGATGCGGTGTTCCTTTATCAGACGTATCAGCTCCGGCTTTTCGCGGGCATCTACACAGGCCGCTTCGTATCGGGCTGCTTTTTGTATGCTGCCGGCCTCTGTGCCTGGTTTCGTTTTCTCCGTCTCTCTTTCTGCGCCTGTCTCCTCCCGGTAATTGATGTGATTCAGCACCTCTTCTGTGCGTTCCCCGCTGTAATCAGTGATTAAGACATACTCCAGCCATTCCCCTTTTGGATCCCGCTTTTTCAGTACCTTCAAAATACATTCTCCTACTGCACCTGCTCCCACCAGCATCATTCTCATTTCTTTGCACTTCCTTTCCGAAAAAAAGAGACAAATGCACTTATGCATCTGCCTCTCTGTCCTTTTACCAGTTGGTTATAGCCACGTAGGCGGCGGTCGTACCGCGCTCTCCAGAGTTCCGTCGGACAACCTTCCTTTTGCCTGTCAGTTTCCACGGGAAAGCCGATCTGCTTCCCCATTTGCTTCTTCGGCGCTTCCTTGCCTCATATATCACGGAAGTCTCTAGGGTCATCCTCTGCCGGTCTATATTACTGGGTTTATTATAACAATTTTCTTTTTGAAATGCAAAATATTTTTTACTCTGTTTCTGAAAACAGCATAATAGGAGCGATTATTTGCTCCCCGGTATTCTTCAGCTTCTAATAGTATTCTTGCCGATTTCAAATCCTCTTTGGCCGTCTGCAGGCGGTAGAGTACAAGATCTTTTCGCGTCCCTATATTCTTAGGCTGCTCCATACAATACCACTCCTTCTTTATTGTTGTATCCAGATCCATCGTTGTCCTGGTATCCAGCCCAACTAATTGCCGATATTAAAAATCCACCTTTTAATATAAAATTATTTTTATATGTTGACAGAGAAATTCTTTCCAGCAGCCTCTCCAACATGTAGTTCTGCATGACAAGCTGGGCAGAAATATTTTTCTCTGCCGCCTTTTTCCTAATGAACGCTTTAAGCTGCATTGGATTTCTGGTTATCATAGCAGCACCTCCATATAATGCAATATCTTTGGTTTTACCCTTAGCTGTCCCGCATATTTCATCAACTTGTGTATATCTTTTTCTTTAGAAGCCGCGTACCGTTTCATTGCTCCATTTACGATCTGAATATCACTGCCGCTGCCACGCACAATGTCACATAATGTTCTTTCGAGATTGTATATTTTGATGGGATTCCCACAGGGTGACTTTATTTCGATGATTCCAAGTGTATAATTATCTGGCACAACTCGTTTCACAATAATATTTTCCTGTTTAAGGGAAGGCGCATTATACCCTTTGGGAAAAGTCATTGTATATTTTGCCGGTGTCCTGTCTGAATATCCTAAAAGGTACAATGCTGTATCATGGGAATAGATACCCCGTCCATACCTGCACTGCAGCAGATGGAAGTCATCCTCCCATATATCACTCCGTATATAAAGCCCTCGTCCATAACGATATAATTCCCCATTCTTTACAAGCTTCTGCAATACGCTTCGGTGCATTCCGGATTCTGTGATCTGTCTGGCCGTAATGATACCATCCGGTGAATTTTCCAAAAGAGTTTTTATTGTAATCTCAGTTCTTATGACAATCACTCCTTTTTTATACACATTATATTGTATATAAATAATGTGTGATTGTCAAGTTTTATAATACATAAGCACATTAAATTAGTTAAAAATCGCTGCACTGCCCGTATTTTCAGGCATTACAGCGATTTTGTTTTTTCCTAAACTGTCGAAGATGGGATTATATCCCCTGCTCCAATTTTTCACAACTGTACTTTCGCTCTTTGCATTATCCGGCGGATATCCGGAATGGCAAGGAGTATCGGGTATAACGTAACCCCAATCACCAGGCCGCCGATTCCCTGTATGATATTTGCCGGAACGCTTGCCGCTGCCGCCGGTACGCTATACAGTGCGCATTCACAAAGAAAATAACCGGCCGCCACCAATATCATATCTGCAATTCCGCCGAGTATAACGGCTATGTAACGGCTTCTGGGCGTCTTGCCCATATTGCGGTAGATGCTCCCGGCCACAAATGCAACGGCTCCTTTGATTGCGAATGTAATCGGCACATAGATAAAATATCCGCCCATCAAATCTGCCATGGCCGAACCGATTCCGGCTGCCAGAAGCCCCCAGGAGGGCCCAAGAATCACACCGGAGAGAATCACAATTGCATCACCAGGATGGATGTAACCGCCTGTTCCGGGCGTAGGGATGCGAATCGCCATGGTGGCAGTGCAGGCAAATGCAGCCATCAAGGCCGCCGTCACAACTTTTTTCAGATTTGAATTCATAATATGAGCCTCCTATTCCAGTATCACGCTATTGTCTCTTTCAGTTCCGCAATATCCCTCTCGACACATCTTCAAGGAGATACCGCTATTTAACTGCTTTTTTGATTTCTCACATTATATTGCAAATCTGGATTGATAAAAATAGCCAGTAATATCTTTTTTAACCAGGCCAGTTTACATCCACCTTCCCTGTCTGCATTATTGCCTGTTGGTTTATTCTATACCAATATCTTTTCAATTTTACAAGTATGCTTCCGCTTCCCAGCGCCGGTATCTTTGTCATATCCGATTCCTACCAGCAGCACCTCACCGCCAAAACCTTTTAATGCCTCCGGATATTGTTTCTCCCTAATCTGAGCAATGGCGCCATTTGCCGACTGATTCCATTTCAGTTCAATTACCAGAGCCGGCATCATGGAATTCTTTTTGGGCAGGTAAACGAGATCCGCATAACCATCTCCTGCCGGAAGCTCCTCAAACTTCAGATAGTGATCTCTGTAGCTGAAATATGCCAGTTTGATCACACTGCGCAGAGCCTGTTCGTTGTTATAAAAAAGAATCGCCGTTTCCTCTGCGTGAATTTTTTCAATCTGAGCCGCCACCGCCTCTTCATTTTTATGAATCGTGTCATAGAACAACTGATCGCTCTCACGAACACGCCGGATACTCTCATCCCGCTTCACTCCACGAATAGCCCGGGCAAATTCCATACGTATCTCTTCATTCGGAATCCGTACCGTTCGGGTTTCCTCGTTATAGGAAAGATAACCCAGATGAATCAATAGTGTCAGCACATCATCCCGATCCCGGAAAGTAACCAAATCATTAGAAAAGCCATTGGTATCCACTGAAATCTCAATGCCGCCAAGAAGCTGAGCTACCGTTCTGGACAATCCGTCAAAATCCAGACCAATGTATTCCATTAAGCTTTTGGATGCCGATGTTTCAGTCCAATAAGAGCGAAAGCGATGCTCATATAAAGCCCGCATAACAGAGTTTGGATTATAGATGGAACCAATTTCCTCCAATATATATCCGTCATACCATTGCTTCATTGTTAAAAAATCACTCTTATACTCTTCACAAAGTTCTTGTGCTTCCTTTTCTGTAAATCCCACATATTCCGCAAAAGCTCCGGGGTAAACCATCGTGAATTCCCGAAAATCCGAGATGGCCGACTGTGAACCGTCCTTTCGAATAGGAAGTATCCCTGTCATATAGGCGGCCGCAAAAATCCGATCCGTGGTACCGCTTCCTTTAAACAAAGTACGGAGGAATTGAAGATACATCTTCTGGATCTCCGGCATTTCCCGTATTGGGGCATCCCACTCATCAATAAGCATAATAAATTTATTGCCGGTAAGCTCCGCCGCCAGAAGCAGCGTCTCATCAAAGGCTCTGCCCTCTTTTAATTCCGGATAAGCGTCCAACAGCTCCTCTGTCACCCCATTCTCAATAAAAGACAGGATATCCTGCGGTGCAGCCTTTCCCATAATATTGGTCATGTCAAGATAGATCACATCATACTTGTTCAAATGCTGCTGATAGCTGCCATTTAGCTTTTTATCTACAGCAATGGCAAGATCGCAGAATAATTCGGAAGAATCGCAGCCCTTATCATAATAGGCACACAACATCTGAGCTGCAAAGGATTTCCCGAAACGCCTGGGCCTGCTGACACAAGTCAGTTTCTGCTTTGTTCCTATTGTACGGTTAATCAAGCTGATTAGGCCGGATTTATCCACATAACGACTGTTTCTTATCTCTTGAAATCCACTGTTTCCCGGATTTAAATAAATCCCCATTTTTTAGGCCCCTCTATTCCAAACGTATCCTATGGATCACTTTAACTCAATTTCAGCCTATCACAAAACTCCCGAAATAACAAGGCATTAACCGGCAGCATTGCAGACACCGACACCCCGGAGGCGGATATTGTCTCTGTCAGAATTGCCGGGCTTTTAGGTAAAAAGAGACGGCTGTATCACATCAAACAATTCCTTCACTGCCGGATAAATACGGCAAAACTTCTGGTACTGCTTTTCATAGCGGGCTGCATTCTCGGGAATCGGCTCCACGGTATCCACAATCTTCACAATTTTTTCAGCCGCCTCTTCCACGCTTGCATACTCGCCGCAGGCCACAGCTGCCAGCATGGCGCCCCCCATAGCCGGCCCTTCTTCGCTCTCGGGAATGTCTACCTTAATGTTGAAGATATCCGCAATCATCTGCCGCCACAGGGGGCTCTTGGCTCCTCCGCCGCAGATCTTGGTGCGTTCAATCTGAATTCCCAGGGACTTGGCCACCTCAAAGGAATCACGGAGCGCAAAAGCCACGCCCTCCAAAACCGCCTGGGTCATATCCTCTCTTGTGGTGTCCATGGTCATTCCCATAAAGGTTCCCCGTGCATTGGGATTATTGTGAGGACTGCGCTCACCCATCAGATAAGGCAGGAAAAATACGTTATTTCTGCCAAGCTCCTTAATCCCTGTCTGCTCCCCTGCGTAATCCTTGGTCTTGAGAATCTCATCCATCCACCACTTATTGCAGGAAGCAGCGCTTAACATACAGCCCATCAGGTGGAAATGTCCGTCCGCATGGGCAAAGGAGTGCAGGGCATTGTTAGCGTCCACCCCGAACTTTTCGCTGGAAATGAAAATGGTTCCCGAGGTTCCCAGGGAAATGTTGCAGCTTCCGTCCCCTACGGTTCCCGTTCCAACTGCTGCAGCGGCATTGTCTCCGGCTCCGGCTGCAATCTTTACCTCCTCGGAAAGACCAAGCTCTGCCGCAAGTTCCGGCTTTAAGGTTCCCACCGCCTCGTAGCTCTCGAATATCTTCGGAAGCTGGCTCTCCTTCACGCCGCAGATGTCCAGCATTTCCTTAGACCAGCATTTATTCTTCACATCAAAGAGCAGCATACCGGAAGCGTCCGACACATCCGTACAGAAGGTTCCCGACAGACGATAGGCCAGATAATCCTTAGGAAGCATCAGCTTCTCGATCCGGGCAAAGTTCTCCGGCTCCTGATTTTTCACCCAGAGTACCTTGGGCGCAGTAAAGCCTGCAAAGGCGATATTGGCAGTATATTCGGACAGCTTATCCTTTCCAATCTCCTGATTGAGGTAATCCGTCTCTTTTGCGGTTCTTCCGTCATTCCAGAGGATGGCCGGACGTATCACCTGGTCGTCCTTATCCAGAATCACAAGGCCGTGCATCTGGCCGCCGAAGCTGATTCCGGCTACCTGGGATTTGTCGCAGTCAGCGATAAGCTCCTTCAAGCCCTCTACCGCTCCTGTGTACCAGTCCTCCGGATTCTGCTCGGACCAGCCCGGGTTAGGGAAATACAGGGGATATTCCCTGGATACGATTTTTTGAATCTTTCCTGCGCCGTCCATCAGCAGCAGCTTCACTGCCGAGGTTCCCAGGTCAATTCCAATGTATAGCATAAACGCCTCCTATTCCTGCCTGATAAACAGCTTTATCAAACATAAAGTAATTTGTTATAAATTGTACCATTTTTATCGTTATCCTACAATGCCTGCCCCTAAAAAAGGGCAGGCCTGTCTCGTTCCATTTACAATTTATTCCAATGCCGGATTTCCTATTTTATCCAAAAGGATTCTCCGTCTTATAAAGCATTCCTTTCGGCTGATTAAAGCCCAGCTCATCCGGCTCTACGCCCAGATACTTGAACACCTCAAACAGCGCTTTTCCGTAATGGCCGAAGGCCACGGCGCCGTGGTGGGGATAATTCCCCTCAATAAGTACATGGCGGTAGAAGCGTCCCATCTCCGGAATGGCAAAGATTCCGATAGCGCCGAAGGAACGTGTCGCAACGGGAAGCACCTCGCCCTGTGCCACGTAAGCCCGGAGCTTGCAGTCGGCTGTGCTCTGGAGACGGAAGAAGGTAATATCACCAGGCACGATATCCCCCTCCAGGGTTCCCTGGGTTACCTCTTCCGGCAGGCTTCTTGCCATAATCAGCTGATACTTCATGGAGCAGAAGGACAGCTTCTTAGAGCAGGTATTGCCGCAGTGGAAGCCCATAAAGGTATCCTTGTGGGTATAATCGTACTTGTCTGCGATCTCTTCCTTATAAATGTCAGCCGGAACCGTATTGTTGATGTCAAGGAGGGTCACCGCATCCTGGCTTATGCAGGTTCCGATAAACTCGCTGAGAGCTCCGTAGATGTCTACCTCGCAGGATACAGGGATGCCCCGTCCGGTAAGGCGGCTGTTCACATAGCAGGGAACGAAGCCGAACTGGGTCTGGAAGGCGGGCCAGCATTTTCCTGCGATGGCGACATATTTCCGATAGCCCTTGTGCTCCTCCACCCAGTCCAGGAGGGTCAGCTCGTACTGGGCCAGCTTGGAGAGAATCTGAGGCTTCTGGTTGCCCTCGCCCAGCTCTTCCTCCATATCCTTCACCACATCGGGAATCCGGGGATCGTCCGCATGCTTATTGAATGCCTCAAAGAGATCCAGCTCAGAGTTCTCTTCAATCTCTACGCCCAGGTTGTAGAGCTGCTTGATGGGCGCATTGCAGGCCAGGAAGTTTAAGGGTCTCGGCCCGAAGCTGATGATCTTGAGGCTGCCAAGTCCCACAATGGCACGGGCGATGGGAAGGAACTCATGGATCATATCGGCGCATTCCTCGGCTGTTCCCACCGGGTACTCGGGAATGTAAGCCCGGACGTTGCGGAGCTTTAAGTTATAGCTTGCGTTCAGCATGCCGCAGTAAGCGTCGCCCCGGCCCTGGATCAAGGAATCTCCCGATTCCTCGGCTGCCGCCACGAACATTACGGGGCCGTCAAAATGCTTTGCCAGAAGCGTTTCGGAAATCTCCGGCCCGAAGTTGCCCAGGTAAACGGCCAGGGCATCGCAGCCGGCCTTCTTTACGTCCTCAAGGGCCTGCACCATATGGATCTCGCTCTCTACGATACAGATGGGACATTCGTAAATGTCTGCTGCTTCGTATTTTTCTTCATAAGCCTTTACCAGGGCTTTTCTTCGGTTTACGGACAGAGACTCAGGAAAACAGTCTCTGCTCACTGCTACAATTCCGATTTTTACGGATGGAATATTAATCATATTATACCTCCTAATTCCAGTTCCGTAATATCCTTCACGAAACACTGGTCTGAAGGATATTACTGTTTATTGTTACACTTTCAGATTCTCCCCTTTGAGCCCCACAAAAGCTCCGCCTGCGCCCAGGCCTGATTCCTCGTGGGCAATGAGCCATTTGTTTCTGGCTGTCAGCAGTTTTTCTTCTGCGGATTCTCCTGTCAGTATGGGAGGCTCTGTATTCGTTCCCCTGGGGAGAATGATAACCACCCGGAACCCCTCTTCCTTCAGATTGCAGGGCGCATAGTGAAGGGTTGTGGCATAGAGCTCTACCGCACAGCCTGCCGGAGCTTCGAATGCCTCCATCTTAGAGGTATCGTATGTAAAGTCTGCCTCCACATCCTGCTGCATGCCTACGATTAAAACAGCGCCGGCAAGAGGAATATTAATCTCCGAATTGCGGTGATACTCCACCGCGTTCAGCGTGTGGTTATTGCCGTTGCAATAGCCTATCTGGATAGGCATTCCGCCGTAAACGCTGTTTTCCAGCATATGGAATTCCTCACACGCCTCCAGCTTTG
The DNA here is from genome assembly GCA_910575725.1 of Clostridia bacterium. Lineage (GTDB taxonomy): Bacteria > Bacillota > Clostridia > Lachnospirales > Lachnospiraceae > Laedolimicola. Next base: position 92,475 of record CAJTFE010000003.1, read on the forward strand.
GAGCAGATGCCACATAAACCACGTCCTGCGGCATAGGCGTTCCCTCCAGACGCTTCAGCAAATCCGGCACCTTGATATCCAGTACTCTCCCGTATTTCTGAAACTCTTTATCTGTTACTTTTTTTATCTGCATTGGGTTCTCCTTTCATCCATATAGTTCAGTTACTAAACTAACCATTTCTATAGTAACACCAGGCCAGATGAAATGCAAGTATTTTAAGGGAGCTGCCGCAAAATAAGCCGGCTGCCATTTTAAAATTACTTCTGCGCTCCCTTCTTGGAAACCACGTCAAAGATAACCGCCGCCAGAAGCACAAGTCCCTTTACCACTCTCTGATAGTTGGCATCCACGCCCATGATGCTCATGCCCAGGTTGATAACACCCATCAGAATAGCGCCCACAATAACCCCGGGAACGGTTCCGACGCCGCCGTAAGCGGAAGCGCCGCCGATGAAGCAGGAACCGATGGCATCCATCTCATAGTTCTGTCCATAGGTAGGCTGTGCAGAGGTCATACGGGCGATGGTCAGCATGCCGGCCAGGGCGGACAGGAAGCCCATGTTCAGGTAAGCGATAAAATATACCTTATCCGTATTGATACCGGAAAGCTTGGTGGCCTTCTCATTTCCTCCCACCGCATAGAAGTAACGGCCTGTGGTCGTGTTGGAAGTAATATATCCGTAAACAAGAACCACAATCAGCACCCACAGAAGGGCGGAAGGAATTCCCTTATACCTGGACAGCTTGTAGGCAAATGCCAGGATCACGGCCGAAATCAGAACAGTCTTAACAAGCATACCGGAAATGGGATCTACCTCATAGCCCTTTTTCACACGGCTCATGCGCCCCTTCACCTGAAGCAGCACGTAAATGACAACAGCGAGAATACCTGCCAGCATACAGGTGAGATTGAAGCCCTCCACCCCGAAGAAGTCCGGCACAAAGCAGTTGGCGCCGCCGCCGAAGATTTTGATAAAGGCCTCGGAATTCAAGGATACGGTCAGTCCGTTCAATACCACGTTGGACAAGCCGCGGAATACAAGCATCCCGGAAAGTGTGGTGATAAAGGGCGGAATCCGCACAAATGCGATCCAGTAGCCCTGCCATGCGCCGATCAAGGTTCCGATAACCAGCATGGCAATCACGGCCACGCCCATATTCATCTTAAAATTCTCCATCAGCACGGCGCCCACCGCACCTACAAAGCAGACAACAGAACCCACGGAAAGGTCGATGTTACCTCCGGTCAGGATGCAGAGCAGCATACCCGTGGCCAGCACGAACACGTAAGCGTTCTGGGAAATCAGATTGGAAATATTCTGGGGAAGCAGAATCTTGCCCCCTGTCTTCCAGGTAAAAAACAGCGTCACCAGGATCAGTACAATAATCATGGTATATTTCTGAAGGACGGCTTTCATATTTGCTTTATCCATAATGTCTATTCTCCTTTACTTGATTTTAAAATCTGGGCCATAATCCGCTCCTGTGTAGCTTCCTCCGCCTCCAGCTCTCCCACCATTTTCCCCTCATTCATCACGTAAATGCGGTCGCACATGCCGAGAACCTCGGGCAGCTCGGAGGAAATCATTATCACGGATTTTCCTTCCGCCACCAGACTGTTGATAATGCAGTAAATCTCATATTTCGCGCCTACGTCGATACCTCGGGTAGGCTCGTCAAGAATCAAAACATCCGGATCCGCAAACATCCACTTGGCCAGCAGAACCTTCTGCTGATTGCCGCCGCTTAGGTTTCCCACATTCTGTTCCACGGTAGGACATTTGGTGTTCAGCTTCTCCTTGTACTCCACGGCAATCTGGTATTCCTTGTCCTTGTCAATCACGCCCCTGGCGCTGATGCTGTCCAGATTGGCCAGTGTGGTATTTATTTTAATGGGATTGGAGAGAATCAGGCCGTTGCCTTTCCGGTCTTCCGTCACGTAGGCCAGCTTGCGTTTAATGGCCTCCCGGACGTTTTTCAGCTCCACCTCTTCTCCTGCAAGCTTGAGCGTTCCGGAGATATTCGTCCCGTAGCTCCGCCCGAAAATACTCATGGCAAGCTCCGTCCGCCCGGCTCCCATAAGGCCGGAGATACCGACCACCTCGCCTTTCCGCACATTCATGGACACATTATCCACTACCTTGCGCTCAGTGTAGAGAGGATGGTACACCGTCCAGTCCTTAACCTCCAGATTGATATCTCCAATCTGTTTTTCCGTTCTCTTCGGGAAACGGTCTGTCAGATCCCGGCCTACCATTCCCTTGATGATCCGATCCTCGCTGATATCGTCCACCGCCTTATCAAGGGTTTCGATGGTAGAGCCGTCTCGGATCACCGTTATTTTATCTGCTACATAAGAAATCTCATTCAGCTTATGAGAAATAATAATCGAAGTCATACCCTGCTTCTTAAACTCCAGCATCAGATCCAGAAGCGCCTGGGAATCCGATTCGTTTAAGGAGGCCGTAGGCTCGTCTAATATCAGCAGCTTTGCATGCTTTGCCAGTGCCTTTGCAATCTCTACAAGCTGCTGCTTTCCTACACCAATATCCTTGATCAAGGTTCGTGAGGATTCCTTTAACCCTACCTGGCGCAGGTATTTGTCCGCCTGGCCGTAGGTCTCGCTCCAGTCAATGGCCGCCTTTTTTCCGCGCTCATTTCCAAGAAACATATTTTCCCCGATGGTCATATAGGGTATCAGGGCCAGCTCCTGGTGGATGATAACGATGCCTTTTTCTTCACTGTCCTTAATCTTTCCGAACTTGCAAACCTCGCCGTTGTATATGATGTCCCCCTCATAGGTTCCGTAAGGGTAAATGCCGCTTAAGACGTTCATAAGCGTTGACTTTCCGGCACCGTTCTCCCCTACCAGGGCATGGATCTCGCCCTCTTCTACCTTCAGATTGACGTTGTCAAGTGCCTTGACGCCCGGGAATGTTTTGGTGATGCTTTTCATTTCCAATAAAATCTTCGCCAATTTTAAAATCCCCCTATTCCAGTTCTTTTCCATAGAACAGAACAGGCGGGAGAATCCCGCCTATTCTCATTTTGCCTCATTTTTGCTGATTACTGAAGATCTGCCTCTGTGTAGTATCCGGAATCAACAAGCAGCTCTTTGTAGTTATTCGCATCTGCGAATACCGGCTCGCAAAGATAAGAGGGAACTACGATGGCACCGTTGTCATAAGTCTCGGTATCGTTTACTTCTGCCTCTTCACCCTTCATAATGGAATCCACCATCTTTACTACCTGGCTTGCCAGTGTACGGGTATCCTTGAAGATAGACATAGACTGCTTTCCTGCAATCATGTTCTTTACGTTGGCAACGTCGCAGTCCTGACCTGTGATAACCGGCCATTCGCCCGTGTAAGCAGCCTCAAGAGCATTGGTTACGCCAAGTGCAGTAGAGTCGTTGGAACAAAGCACTACGTCAAGCTTTGTGCCGTCTGCATAGTAGGAAGCAAGGATTGCATCCATTCTGGACTGTGCAGTCTCAGTCGCCCAGTTTGCGGTAGCAACCTCTGCGAATTCCTTCTGGCCGGACTGGACAACCAGCTTGCCGGACTCAATGTAAGGATTCAGTACGTCCATAGCGCCGCCGTAGAAGAAGTTTGCATTGTTGTCGCCCGGGTCACCGGTAAAGATCTCAATGTTGAAGGGTCCTTCTGCATTTTCCAGATCCAGAGCCTGTACAATGTACTCGCCCTGCTTCTGGCCTACCATGTAGTTGTCAAAGGTTGCATAGTAGGTAACTGCGTCAGAGTTCATCAGCAGACGGTCATATGCGATAACCGGAATGTTGGCTTCCTTTGCCTGTGCAAGAACCGTTCCGAGAGCGTCGCCGTCGATAGAAGCGATAACCAGAACCTTGCACTCGTTTGCGATCATGGTCTCAATCTGGGATACCATGGTTGCATTGTCATTGCTTGCATACTGTAAGTCAACGGTGTAGCCTGCCGCCTCCAGCTCAGCCTTCATGTTGGAACCATCCTGATTCCAGCGCTGAAGATCCTTGGTTGGCATCGCAACGCCTACCAGGCCGCCTTCTCCGCCTGCGCTCTCTGCCGGAGCCTCCGTTTCACCCTCTGCCTGTGCAGGAGCTTCTGTCTCTGTCTCTCCCTCTGCCGCTGCCGGAGCTTCTGCTTCCTTTGAACCGCAGCCTGCCAGCATGGCTGTTACCATTGCTGCCGCCAGAATAACACTGAGTAATTTTTTCTTCATGTGTTTCATCCTCCCTATTTGTGTTGTTATTTAGTATATTTGTACTATAACACACCTTATATAGCAATTAATTGTCTACTTTCTTGACAATTTTGTTATTTAATTTATTCACTAAACTAATTATAGCATTTTTTTGCCTTCACAAAGGAAAAGAAGACAATTTTGTCCTAGCAGGAGCTGATTTGTTGCTGTCCACTTTGTGACCAGTAACGCTGATTTCGGCAATCTCAGCTATGCCTTTTTAAAGGTTGCTCTTTCACAGCGCCCAAGGTATAATGATTAGGAAGTAAAAATAACAAATTAAGGGAGAATCTATATGAAAAATTTAAGATACAAAGCGCTTGCACTGGATCTGGACGGAACCTTAACGGACAGCGACAAAAAGCTTCCTCTTAAGAATAAAGAAGCTCTGTGGAAGGCTATGGATCTGGGCGTAAAGGTGATCTTGATCTCCGGACGCTCGGTTATGGGCATCACCGGCCTTGCAAAGGAGCTGGAATTCGAGAAACGGGGCGGAATCATCGCCGCCTTTAACGGTGGAAAAACCTTCGACTATCAAACCGGCGCCTTGATTCAGCAGCTGTTTTTCCCGAAGGAAGTCATTGCCGAAACATGCGCCATCGTAAGAAAATACGGGGCCCAGCCCCTATCCTATACAGATACCGAGATTGTGGCAGAGACCGATACGGATCCTTACGTTCTTGCCGAATGCAAATGCAACTCTGCATCGGTGAAAAAGGTTTCAAACCTTCCGGAATTTCTGGACTATCCCATTCCGAAGATTCTGGGAGCCGGTGAGCATGAGCGGCTTGTGAAAGCCCGGGAGGAGTTTCTCTCCCTTTACTCCCATATCTGCGACAGCTTTTTTGCCGAGTCCTATTTCCTGGAGCTGGCTCCGAAAGGCGTTGCAAAGGATAAGGCTCTGGCCCGTATCTGCGAATATCTGAACATTACCCGGGAGGAAATCATGGCCTGCGGCGACGGCTTCAACGACATTCCCATGCTGGAGTACGCCGGCCTTGGCATCGCCATGAAAAACGCCTATCCTGAGACACTGGAAAAGGCGGACTGTATCGCTCCTTTTACCAACAACGAATGCGGCGTGGCCTGGGCCGTAGAGGAATATATATTAAACATGTGAAAAGGCCCGTCAGCTTCTGCTTCTGACGAACCCGAATCTTCTGGATATCTCATTGGAGTCGGGGTTTTCGGATATTAAGTATCTGAATAAGGCCTTTGCCAAACAGTATGGCTGCTCCCCCAAGGCAAGTCTCGTTAGTCTGAATCGCCTTGGGGAAACGGGGTTTGGCTGAATTACTTATCTCTGTCCCCTTACTATCCGACTGCTAAGATCTTCTCCAGCGCCTCTACATCCCCGGTTTTTAATACCTCTACCTGCTCCGGGGCAGATACCAGAACCGCCGTGGTAATATCGTAACCCTCCGCCTTAATTGCATCCATGTCAAACTCCAGCAGGCGCTCTCCTGCCTTTACTTTCGCACCGGATTCCTTCAGCGCCGTGAAGTGCTTTCCATTAAGCTCCACTGTATTGATTCCCACGTGAATCAAAATCTCCGTTCCGCTCTCGCTCACCAGTCCGATGGCATGCTTTGTGTCAAAGAACATAGCAATCTCGCCGTCAAAGGGTGCAGCTACCTCTCCCTTTGCCGGAATGATTCCAACACCTGTTCCCAGAGCGCCGGAAGCAAAGGTTTCGTCCCCGATCTCCGTATAAGGGATCACCTTTCCCGCTACAGGTGCATAAACTGCATTCAGCTCCGTCTCCATATGTACCGCAGACGCCTCTTCGGCAGGCTCTATTTTTGCCGCTGTCTTAACCGGCTCCTCCGGATCCTTATATCCAAACATCCAGGTCAATGCAAAGGACACGCCTGCCGCAATCAGGAACATGATAATATAGTTCAAAGGATCATGCAGGCACAACAGCAGGCCGAAAATACCTGTCACGCCCGTTCCGGTTGCCCCAAGCCCCACAATCGAAGCATAGAGCGCTCCGCAGGCTCCTCCCACGGCTCCGCAGATAAAGGGCTTGAAGAAACGCAGGTTCACGCCAAAGATTGCCGGCTCCGTAATTCCCATAAAACAGGACATTGCGGAAGGCACTGCCATAGACTTTGTTCTCTGGTTTTTTGTCTTTAAGGCAACGGCCAGCGTAGCCGCTCCCTGGGCAATATTCGCTGCAGACGCCAAGGGAAGCCAGTAAGTAACGCCGTAAAGTCCAAGCTGCCCCACGTCAATCACTGTATACATATGATGAACGCCAGCCACTACCGTTGTTGAGTAAAGACCACCCATCAAAAAGCTTCCGATTCCCAGCGGCAATGCGATTAGCTGCTGTACGCCGCCGATGATTCCGTTTTCAATGGCTACAAATACCGGTCCGATAATCGAATAGGTAAGATACCCTGTTGCAAATACGCTCACCAAAGGCGTTACAAACAAGTCAAACATAGCCGGAACAATCTTGTGCAGCTTCTTTTCAATCATGCACATCACAAAAACCGCAATGATGACCGGAATCACGTGGCCCTGATAACCTACCAAATCCACTTCGTAAAGCCCGAACCAAACCTTCTGGGTCCGCTGAACGCCCTCGCTTGCTACGGTCCAGGCATTTTGAAGATCCGGGTGAATCATCAGCATACCGATAACCGCCCCCAGATAGGGATTGCCTCCGAACACCTTTGCCGCACTGTAGGCAATGAGGATCGGCAGGAACACATAGGCCGTATTTGCAAAAAGATTGGCAAATACGAAGATGGAGCCGGAGGTGTCGATGTTGAGAAATCCGTTATTTACCATAAAATTGAGGGCTTCCATAATCCCCATCAAAAATCCGCTTGCTACAATCGCCGGAATAATGGGCACGAAAATGTCTCCCAAGGTCTTGATGGCCTGCTTGTAAAAGGGCTGTTTTGCCGCCGCTGCCGCCTTGGCGTCCTCCTTACTGGCCGCAGTCAGACCGGATACGGCCAGGAATTCGTCATATACCTTGTTGACTGTCCCTGTTCCCAGAATGATTTGAAGCTGCCCGGAAGCGCTGAATACCCCCTTTACGCCGTCGATCTCCTCCACTGCCTTGGCATCGCATTTTGCATTGTCCGCCAGCACCAGACGAAGGCGCGTAGCGCAGTGGGCTGCGGAAATCAGATTTTCCCTTTTCCCGACCTTTTCGTAAATCGCTTCCGCCGTTTTCCTGTAATCCATAACGTTCCCCTTTCTTTTTTAGCCCCTTGGGCTGTTTTTTATATTAACCGCAGCTGCTTGGCATGTAACCTTCCTTTATACAAGTTCATCGTCCAAACCTTTTCACCTGTTTCGCCCTGCGGTCAATTTTCATTGCTGCGTATATGATTAAAGATTTTTTCCTGAGGACTTTTCCGAACGATAGGAATAAATTCCTTTACCATTCGGCGCGTCTATCCGGATGGCAAGGGCCTCCTCCTTTGGATAAAAGCGCGTGGAAAGTACATCCTCTCCCTCATTTAAGAACACCTCTACGCCGGACACATCAATCAAAAGCCGCAGACGCTCAAGCTTATCCACTTGTCTGCCCCGGAGAGTCCTTCCTGCTCCAATTGCGGAATCCGTAAATTCCATCCAGAATATTTTTTCCTCCGGGCTGTAGCGCAGGCTTAAGCCTTCTGCCAAAAGAATCTCCAGGCCCTCTCCAGCCGTATCCAGCTCCAATGCACAACAGGATTCCACCGTTCCCTCAAAGCTTCCTTCAAAGGAATGCGAGCAGTTCCACCATTGTGCCAGTTCTCTTACCGGATTCTGGCACAGCACGCCGTCCCGTATAGACAGCTCTCTTGGAATCGTCATCATATGCTGCCAGCCGTCCTCTACCGTAGGATTGGTGTAAAACTCCTCTACATCCGGCATTCCCATCCATGCAATCTGAATCCTTCTCCCGTCATCTGCAAGAAACGTCTGGGGCGCATAAAAATCAAATCCGCCGTCCAGCTCCCGGAATCCTCTCACCTGCGCTCCCTTATGAAAATCTCCTTCCAAAAAACAGGTGACGCTCTGATACACATTGGCGTATTTCAGCCCTTGGGTCTCTACACCCTGGGGCGAAATGCAAAGAACGGTCTGTCCTTCCAATTCATAGACATCCGGGCATTCCCACATATAGCCGAAATCTTCCTCCGGCTCAAAACGTCCAAGAAGCTTCCAGTGCCTTTTGTCCTCAGAGGCGTACAGCAGCACTATGCCCCTATCTGCCTTTGTCCTGGCTCCCTGCACCATATAATAGGCGTTTCCCTGCTTCCAGACCTTCGGATCTCTCACATGGCAGGTCAGATCGGAAGGATAATCGCAGGGAGTCATCAAAACCTCCTTTGTTTCGATTTCCCTGCCGTCTTTGCTTACGGCAAGCATGGTATGGGATCTCCTGCCTGCATTTATAAAATCATAATCCCCTGTCTCTTTTACGTTTCCCGTGTAGTACAGGTACATCTTCCCCTCCTCCACAAGGGCAGATCCCGAATAGGCTCCGTGGCAGTCCTCCGGCTGATCCGGCATCAGAGGCACGCCCTCAAAAGTCCAATGGAGCAGATCCCGGCTGGTACAGTGCCCCCAAAACTTTAAGCCTCCCTCCGGCTGAAAGGGTGCATACTGATAAAAGGCGTGATAAACTCCCTGGCTCTGGCAAAGTCCGTTGGGATCGTTGAGCCACCCTGTGGGCGGCGTAATGTGAAGCTTCGGACGCCAGCGGCTCTTTTCTGCCTCCCCCTGCTCCAATTCCTTTTCAATTAACTGCTTCCATAAACGGGAAAGTGCGTTCATAGGCTTCTTCCTTCTCCTTTCAAGCTCTTCGCCGGACTTTCTTTGCTTTCTGCTTCTATTTGTTTCCTTTTATGCTTTTCTTTTTTCTCACTTATTTTCTCACGCCCCTTTCGTGAATGCGTATTCACGAAAGGGCTGTAAAAAGGGCTCTTTCAAATCCGCCCTCAAAAAGCAGATATTTTCAGCCCTATTTTTTTAAACAATACTTCCTGCCGGCCCTTCTCACAGCGCAGTCACAGAGCTGCTTCTCGGAATCAGCCGGGCATGCATCGGGTACGCTTTTGCAGGAAGCTCCTCCTTTGGCTGCTCAATTCTATGTAAAAGCAGCTCCACAGCCTTCGCCGCCATAGCCTCGTTGGGCTGGGACACACTGGAAAGGCTGGGGTAGAGATATTCACACATATAGGTATTGTCAAACCCCACCAGTGCCGCGCGGCCCGGAATCTCAATTCCCATCTTCTGCAAAATTCCAAAAAGCTGTAAGGCCCTCCTGTCGTTATAGGCAAAGATTCCTGCACGGCCCGGGTATTTTTCCAGATGCTTTGCCAGATGCTTTTCAACGGCTGCAGGCTCCTTTGTGGCTATATTGGTAAAACGCTTCCGATTCGCAGGGTCAAGCGTTTCAAGAGCCTCCCGAAAGCCCTCATACTTTTCATCTGCCATATTTCCGAAAAATACGTAGCTCTCACAGCCCTGTTCATGGAGATGGCGTCCAACCTGGTTCCCCGCCTCCTTGTGATCTACATAAACACTGTCCAGCCCTTTTGCCTGCCGGGTAATCACCACGGCAGGAATCTGAAGTCTGCGTACCCGGTCTCTCCACTCCTTGGTCTCCTCCTGTACCGGAACCACGATAAGGCCGTCAACCCGGTAACGCTGTACCACCTCCAGACATTCCTGCTCGCATTCCGGATGATAATCGGTGTTAAACAGGATGAGACGGCAGCCGCTTTTTCCTGCCTCCTGCTCAATATACTTTACCAGATCGGCAAAAAAGGCATTGGAAATATCCGTGAGGATTACACCGATCAGATGTGTTCTGCTCCCTGCAAGACTTTGAGCCATCACATTGGGCTGATAACCGTGCTCTCTGGCACAGGCCGTCACGCGCTCCCTTACCTCCGGGTTGACAGCCTGGTTTCCGCTCAGAACACGGGAAACCGTCGGCTGGGAAACACCGGTCAGTTTTGCGATTTCGGTCATGGTAATCATAGGAGCCTCCTAAGATGGAATTTGCAGGCATTGGGACGAATGCGCAGCCTTTTTATCCGTTCCTTTCCTTGTGAATATCCTATGTGAATACGTATTCACAAGCTCTGTCGTTATACTACAACGATTATGCCGATCTGTCAATTATGAAATGTCAACAAATTTACCCGAAACTTTTTATGCAAATCGCCAAAACTTCAGCCTGATAAATGATCAGCCTGACATGGATACGAATGCTATTGCATGCAGGCAATCCCTTTTAGATAACTGCTTTCTGTCCTTTTTCCCTCAGGCCTTCTGCAAACCGGCGGATCTCGCGGATGCTTACGCCGTCCAGGAACAGCTGATAGACGGGCAGGACGTAGTTGTACAGAGGATTGCCTTTTTCCAATGCACATACGTCTTCGAGAACCATTCCGGCCTGTTCTGCGCTCTGGGGCAGGCTGTTTTCACGAATGTACTCGTAGACAGCCGCAGCCGTTCCAATGCTGATAAAGACAGGTGAAATGCTTCCCTCCAGACATAACAAAGAGGCTCCTGTCAGGCGGTCCGCCGGCGACAGCTTCCGCCTGGGATCTGCGCCTACGCGCCTGCAGGTATCTTTTAAGGCCCGGTTGGTAAAACGGTACAGGAGATTCTGGAAGTGCCTGACCAGATCTTCTGTGGGCATGTGATATTTGCGGGTGAGGGCTATGGCGCTTTCCAGCATGGCGTTTTGTACGATGCTCTGGATGTCGGCATCGTCGATGGCCTCGAAAATATAATCCCTGTGGGTGTACAACCCAAGATAGGCACAGACGGCATGGCCCATGTTGTGGACGTAGAGCTTTCTTTTGATGTAAAAATCAAAGGGCTCAAAAGGCACCATATTCTTGATCTTAGGCATCTCTCCCTTGAAGGCAGCTTTGTCTACGGGCAGGAAATCATATGGCTCTACACAGATCCTTAAGGGATTTCCAGCCTTCATCTCCTCGGTTTGTACCGGGACCATGCGGCCGATGGAGGCCTCTGCCAGGCCGATATTTTTGTCAAACCAAAGCTGCTCCGTCTCTGTCAGTTCTGCCTTGATAAGCTTTGCCAGAAGCTTGTCGGCGTCTATAAGATTTTCACAGATAATGATATTCAAAGGGCCGCCGCCCTTCTCCATTCTGCTGCGGATTCCTGCTGCCAGGTTCGGCACGATATATTTTAAGATATTAACGCCCACAGCGGTCGCCATAATATCCGCCTCCGCAATGGCCTCCGCTGCCGCCCCTGTATGATTCCCATTTACTGCGCTGATATGCTCTACCTCTATGTCCTCAAAGCCCTCATTAGAGACTATGCGGACCGGGTATTTCTTTTCACGGTTCAAGGCATCGATCAGATTCTCCGCTACATCAATAAAAGTTACTTCATATCCGGATGCCGAAAATAGCATACCAATAAAGCCCCGGCCAATATTCCCGGCGCCGTACATCACTGCTTTCATATCGTTCTCCTTATTTTAAATTCTGTAATATCCCTCAAGCTTCATCACGTCTTCCAGGCTTCCCACTCCTTCCGTCGCCCCCGGTTCGGACAGGGAAGCGGCTGCCGTGCAGACTCCCAGACGGATGCTCTCCTCAAGAGACCATTGTTTCTGTGCGCCATAGAGAACGCCTGCACAAAAGGCATCCCCGGCTCCCACAGTTCCCTTGATATAGCCCTTTGGAAGGCTCAAGCTGTCAAGACACACAAAATTCCCCTTCTCATCCAGTCCGTAGCCGCCCTCAGGACAGTGAATCACAGCCCATACAGAAACTCCCAGCTCCTTCATCTTCCGAAGGGCTTCCTCCATATGCTCCGTATACAGCCGCTCTTCCTCATCGCGCAGAAGCACTCCTGTGATCTGCTGAGCTTCCAGCTCATTGATCACACAATAATCCGTATACTTCAAAGCCGGAGGCACCAGAGTCTTAAACCGGTCACCTGACTCAGACACCACATCAATAGAAGTTTTAATCCCATGCCGCTTCGCCTCCGCCAAAAGCCTTGCCATCTTCGTCCCATACTCCGCATCCTTCTGATCCAGCGCATCCAGCAAAAGAATATACCCCACGTGAAGAAGCTCACACCTCATCTGATCCCAGTCCACACAACTCTCGTCAAACAAAGCATTCGCCCCCCGATACTGAAAGAACGTCCGCTTCTTTGTATTATTATCACTCATCACAGCCGTAAAAGAAGTTTTCCCCTTCCGCTTCAGCAGACTAATATCCACATTCTTATGAACACCCAGCTGCTCCAGAATAAACTCCCCATCCGGATCCTCCCCAATAACCCCCAGAGTCTCCAACGGCAGTTCCGGATCCAGCTTTGCCAAATCCGTAATCACATTACACACAGCCCCTCCAATCGAACGCGTAATCCCCTCCGTAATAGTCGTAAGCTCACTCTGCCTAGGCCACCGCTCAATCGGATAAGTAACATCCACCAGCAAATTCCCCGCCGCACAAATCCCTTTTCTCAAATTCATCTCCATAAATACATTCTCCTTCCCTGTCTCACAACCTTGACCAGGCTGCTTTTCTTACATCCCAATGGGCATCCTTGGACTGGTCCAGTCGGCTCCCGCCGCCCCTCCCTCATATTCTACCAGAACTTGATCGTTGTCGTCCAGCTTTCTTCCGGACACGCCGGGCGGAACCAGCCTTACTCTCCCACATTCAGATAAATCTCCTCCCTCATATGAAACCCGTCCTCAATAATCACATCCATATTGGCGGCTGTCACGGCCACAGGCTCCAGGCCGATGTAGGGAACCTCCTGGGCGCCGTCAAAAAAGGTTCCGGCTGTCTTAAGATCCTCCCCCTTTGCCAGGGTTACCGCACATTCCGCCGCACGCCTTGCCAGCTTTTCTACCGGCTTATAGACAGTCATGGCCTGGGTTCCCTCCACCACTCTCTGACAGGCTCCAAGATCTGCGTCCTGTCCCACCACACAGACCTCGCCGGCCATCCGCCGCTCGGACAGGGCCCGGATCACCTGGCTTGCGATATCGTCATTTCCGCACATAATGGCGTCCGCCTCCCCTCCTTTGTCCAGGTAGGCGCTGACCTGGTAAAATCCAATCTCCGAGAGCCAGTTGTCTGCATAAGCCGTCTCCACAACCACCCGATCCGTCCGGTCAATCATCCCGTGAAAGCCCTCCATCACAAGAGAGACGTTGTTGTCCTCGGGAGAGCCGCACATCATAAATATCTTTCCCTCCTCCGGAGTCCGCGCCAGAATGGTTTCCGCCATCATCTCTCCCACACGCTCATTGTCAAAGGTGATGTACAGATCCACATCTGCATCCTTAATCAGACGGTCATAAGCAATCACCCTGACGCCCTCCCGCTTCGCCTTGCGCACCGGCTCGCTCAGCGCATTGTAATCCGTGGCAATAATGACAATAACATCCATATCCTTCTCAATGAGATATTCTATCTGGGCCGCCTGCTCCTTCGCCTCTCCATTGGCGCACTGGACGTTAACCTCTGCCCCAAGCTCCGAAGCCCTTGCCACAAAAGCATCTCTGTCCCGCTGCCACCGCTCAATGATAAAGGAGTCAAAGCTTAAGCCTATGTGAATCCGGTCATCCTTTTGGGCTGTCTCCCCGGCAGTCTGCATTTCCCTGCCTCTGCACCCGGACAGCAGAGCCATGCAGAAAGCCAGCCCAAGAATTCCCCCCATCCGTTCAATCATCTGTCTCATTCCTCATTTCCCTCCTTAAACTCCGTGGGCGTCTGGCCTGTCCATTTCTTAAAAATACGGCTGAAATAGTTGGGATCCCCGTAACCAATCTCCTGGCAAATCTGTTTCATGGAGTTTTTACCCTCTCTTAAAAGCTCCTTGGCCCGGCGGATGCGGATACTGGTCACATACTCCACAAAATTCGTCCCCGTCACCTCTTTAAAGAGCTTGCTGAAATAATAGGGACTCATATCCATCTCTCTGGACATGCTCTCCAGGGACAGATCCTTCTTATAATTCCGGCTGATGTATTCCCTGGCCTTCTCAATAATCTCATGGGAATATTCCTTCTTTTTTTCGGATACATTTGCAGCCGACTCTTCCGCTTTTTTCAGAAACCAGCGGCGCATTTCCTCCAGAGATCCGGTGCGCACCACATCGAGATACTCCGAGCGGTCCCGGAAACGGTACACCATGCCGCCGCTCTTGTAGGCCACATATTCCATAAACAGTACAAATTCCAGCACCTTTAAGCGGATATTCGGCATATAGTCCGTCTGGGTTTCCGCCATCCAGTCAAAGAAGGCTTCGGCCGCATTTCTGGCCTCCTTGCCTTTTCCGGCCCTTACGCAGTCAAAAAGCTGTTCCTCGAGATTCAGTGGATAGTCCTCCTCATACTCGCAGAAAATAGGCAGATCCCGGCAGTGGGCCACGCTTGCGTCGGAATTGCCCAAAGCCTTGGAGGCGTCCTCGTAGGATTTTTCCAATTTGTCCACCGGCAGGATGCTTCCCACTCCCACCCGGCAGGTCAGGCCGCAGGCATCGGAAATCTGCTCCATCATCCGGCGGCACCGCTCCACATCTCTTGCCCGGCTTTCATAGTCTCCCTGTTTCATGTCCGTGGGCACGCAGCACACCAGACGATTGTTCATCAGCGGCCCCACATAGCAGGCATAGTATTCCTTGATAATGCTGCGCACCTGCTGATAGCTTCCCTGGAGGCGGACGCCGGCTCCCACCGGGTTCGTAACCCCCTGTTCGTTCTTCTCATCTCCGAATTCCAGAACCAGGGTAAACATATGGCTTTTCCTTATGCCGAGAAGGCTTTTGTAATTTTCAAGCCCCGGCCTGTCCTGGGCCTGCAGAAGGCCTGCCATGATAAAGCCCTGCTCCAGCATCGGCACCACGATCTCCAGTTTTTCCTTTGTCTCCAGATCCCGGCTGCGCTTTTCCCTTCTATTATCCACTATATCCATGGCTTTTTTTAGGACTCCCACAATCTTTTTCTGATTCACCGGCTTGTGCAGGTATTCCAGAACCCCAAGATTGATGGCTTCCTGGGCGTAGTCAAACTTGTCGTAGGCGGACATCACTATAAAAATCAGATTGGGATTGTTTTTCTTGATCTCCTTCATGGCCTCTATGCCGTTGATTCCCGGCATCTGTATATCCATAAAGGCAATGTCCGGCCGGAAGCTCTCGGCAAGCTCAATGACGCTGCGTCCGGTCTTGGCTGATTCCACCTGGCATTCTCCGTCAAAATTCTGACGGATAATATAAGTTAGAGAGTCAATCACAATCCCCTCGTCGTCTGCCAGCATAACTTTATACATAACATTCCTCCTCCGCCGGAAGGTACAGGAGCACCTGCGTCCCCTTTCCTTCCCCGTCGCTTCTAATCTCGAAAACCTCTTCCCGGTTATAATAAAGCCGCAGGCGGCTGATCACATTCCCCAGGCCGATGCCTGTAGAATTCCTGGACAGATCTGCTTCCCGGACTTCTCCTTCCATAATCTCCCGGATCTTCTCCCGGCTCATTCCCACACCGTTGTCCTGGATGGAAATGCAGATGCGCTCCGGCTCCCGGTACACAAGGAGCTCAATCCACCCCTCCCAGTCAATGCCCCGGATGCCGTAATTGGCCGCATTTTCCACAATAGGCTGAAGGATCATACTGGGAACACGCAGATCCAGAAGGGTCTCGTCCACCTGCTTTCGAAAATGAATCTCACCCCCAAAGCGCACATTCAAAATATAGAGATAACTGTCCACCAGCTCCAGCTCCTCCCGTATGGCAGCGTCCTGGCTGATCTTCTTCACATTGTACCGGAAGAAATCGGCCATATTTTCCACGAAAAGACAGGTCTTGTCCGCTCCCTCCATCATGGCAAGCTGCGCTCCGGCGTTCAGCGTATTAAACAGAAAATGGGGATTGATCTGAGCCTGGAGATACTTAAGCTGCGCATCCTTCAAATGCCCCTCCATCATCAGCTCCTTCTCCTTCATAGCCGCTTCCTTCTCCATATTCTCCTTAATCCGTTCCATATGAATGCGGATGCTGGCCACCATCTGGTTGAAGGCTGTAGCCACAATTCCCACCTCGTCCATGTTCCGCACCGGAACCAGATCCACTTCCAGATTTCCCTCCGCCACCTCATTGGCTCTCCGGGCCAGATGGCTCAAGGGCCCCGTAATGCTCTTGGTAATGGCGTAAATCAAAGCCGTAATCAGCACGCCCACCGCCGCCAGAATCACCGTTCCCACCAGCTCAGACCGGTTAAGCGCCAGGGCCAGGGCCTCGTAGCTATTCGTATTCGTCTTAAATCTGCGGTTGTTCAGACTGTAAATATAAGTATTGATATACTCAAACCGCTCCACCGCCTCCTCATAGCGCAGACGGTATTTTTCAATGTTCCGTCCCCTTTTTGCCTGTGTGGCTTCGTCCGTAATATGCAGATATTCCAGAGTCATATTCCGGATATTGCGCTCCATCATCAGAAGCTCGTCGCTGCAGATCTCCGTATTCAACTCCTGAAGCCTCCGGTTCAGCTCCTGACTGTTCCGGTAATAAGAATCCAGCGTGTCCGAGCTTTTTACATTGAGATACTCCGTCATACTGCTGTGCACTGCGCTCAAAGCCTCCGACAGCTCATTCAGGCTGCTGTTGCTCTGGTAAACCTGGTCGATTCTTCCCGACATAAAATTAATATTGGCATATAAAATCAGATTCACAAAAAAGATTAGAAAAAAAGTAAGCAGGAACGCCGCAATCAGCTTTAACTGAATAGACAGATTTTTCCATTTCTTCATACACATAACTCCCGGTCTTTTGTAAAAATGCAGGCGGGACGCCTTTAGGGCAGCTGATACTGCCCCACATTATTTTCGTCAATCACATACGTATCTATGGGAAAGTACCCATTCACATACCCTGTCTCCCGATACTCCGTAAGGGCCTGCACACAGAAGCTTCCAAGCTGCTCCCCGTCCACAACCACCGTGGAGGAAATAATCTTCTTCTGAACGGCATCCAGAATCCCCTCCGACTTATAATAGCCCAGTATCCGTACCTTCCCCACTTTATTATAATCCACCACAGCCTCATAAGCCCGGCGCGTATCCGTCTCACTGAGGCAAATCAGAATATCCGGATGCTCCTCCTCCGTCACCAAAAGCTTCCGTATCGTCTCCTCCGTCATAAAAGCATTGCTGCTGTCAATGGACACCGCCTGAACCTTAATCTCATAGCCCCAACCCGTCTCCCGGATCTTCTCGTCCAGCGTCTCCCTCATCCCCCAGAACATCGTATTCTTCCCTGTACCGGTAGAAGAAGAATCCATCAGAACCGCCACCCAGCTGTCCCTGGGATTCTCCGAGAGAAGCTCAAAGCAGAGCCTGCTGTACTCCTGCCCCAGAATATAATTATTCACCCCCACAAAACATTTCCTCAGATTGTAGGCGCTGTCATCAAGAGCCGTCACTACCGGGATCCCCTTTCCCACCGCCTCTTCCAAGAGGCGGTCTGTCTCCTCCGAGCTGCCCCCATTCAAGATAATACCGTCCACCCCCGAATCAATCGCAATCCGCAGCTTATCCTGCACCGTATAATCAGCCGTAAGATTTTTTCCCAGATACTCCACATAAGCGTCACAATTCTCTTCCCCTTCCCTCCTGGCCCCCTCATAAATCGAATCCCACAGCGTACTGTCATGCCCATCCTCAATCAACACATAATACGACCCATAAATCTCCTTCTTCTTAGGGGAATCCATACCCGTCACCTGGAGCCTTCCCAAAAACACCACCAGCCCATAAATCCCCACCCCCATCAACAGCAGCCCAAACAAAACCACCGCCATCTTCTTCTTTTCATCTCTCTTTGCCATCTGCCTTCCCCCTCATCCTTCTCTTCCCCGCCCTCACCCAAACAGCCCCACACTTTATTCACTCATTAAACTAATCCCTATAATAGTACCACCAGCCACCCCCAAAGGCAAGTAATCCCCAAAAAATTACCCCCTTTCAAAAAAACCACATCCAAAACCTTAAACTCCTCCCACCCACAACCTCCCGTCCCCCAAGGGTCAGGCGCGAAATAAGCCCTCCGCCTTTTCCAATATCAAGTGTCCGGCTGTTCACGCACACGCTGTCTGCTCTGAGCGAACATTGCCTCCCCAAAAAACAACATCCCACAAACCTATAAGGCAATGTACGATCAGAGCAGACAGCGTGTACGTGAACCGTCCGAACACAGATATGGAAAAGGCGGAGGGCTTATTTCGCGCCTGACCCGCTCCCCCCATCTCATTACATATTTACTAAACCCCAAACATGTATTATACTAAAACATAGATATCCTTCAAGAAAGTGACGACCAAACTATGATAACCGGAAGCAAAGAACTCATACGCGACATGAACAGCCATCTAATCCTAGAGATGATACTAAAAGAAGGCACCATCTCCCGGGCCGCCCTGGCCAAAAGCTCCGGCCTCACCAAAGCCACCGTCTCCGCCATTGTCCAAAAACTCATAGAGCAAAACCTCGTAATCGAAGCCGGAAACGACAACACCTCACTCGGGCGCAAACCAATCCTGCTGGCCTTCCACGCCAACTGCGGCTACGCCCTGTCCATAGATGTAAACGCCAACACCATCTCCGCCATGATCTGCAACCTAAAAGGAGAGAACTGCCATTTAAAGCTATACCCAAACCATGCCGGACGGGAAGAGATCATCCCCTTATTGATCACCATAATCCGCGACATGACAGCATCCTTAGAAGCCACCCCCTACGGCGTAGTAGGCATCGGCCTGGGCATCCACGGAACCGTATACGAAAACCAGGTGACCTTTACCCCCTACTCCCCCTACGAGCAGCTCCCCTTCCAGAAAGCACTGGAACAGGAATTCGGCATCCCCATCTATCTGGAAAATGAAGCCAACCTTTCCGTCATAGGAGAGCACACCTTTTACTACCACACGCCGAACCTCATCGGAATCAGCATCCACACAGGCATCGGCGTAGGAATCCTTATGAACAATCAGCTCTACACAGGAGCCAACGGAAATGCCGGAGAATTCGGCCACTCCATCATAGAGCCCGACGGGCGCCCCTGCCCCTGCGGCAATTCCGGCTGCCTGGAGCAGTACGCTTCCGAGCGCTCCATTTTGAGACAGTTTGCCGCCTTAAAAGGACTGGAGCACGCAGATATCGACTCCTTTGTAGCCGCCTGCCACAAGCAGGACGACGACGCTCTCTCCCTTCTTGACGACTTTATCCGCTACATGTCCTACGGCATTAATAACCTTTTGAACACCTTCAATCCGGATATGATCGTGATCAACAGCTCCTTTACGACCTATTTCCCGGAAGTGCTGCGGCAGATCCAGGACCGGCTTCAGAACCGGATGCGGATGCACTGTATCCTGGTTCCCTCCGGACTGCAGGATACCTCCATTCTTCTGGGCGCCGCCTGCCTGTGCATCCGGCAGTTTCTGGGGATTCAGCATCTGAAGCTTAGAAAACCCCAGGGAAAGCCCTTCTGAACAATGGAAGATACTTTTACCCCCCCCCTCAAAGGTCTATGTAACCCTGCAAATAGAATATCAAAAGAGACTGTGGAAGCGCAATCAAGCTCATATACCTACAGTCTCTTTTTACATCCTATTTCTGTGAATTTGTATCTCTTGCGGCACCTTTGTCTGCAAAAGCTCCACGCTGTAAAAGCATTTTCTTATAAATCTTTACACATAACCTTACGCCGGCTACTGCAAAAAGTTCTCAATAATCACCGCTTCCGCCTCTTCCTCCGTAAGCCCAAGGCTGCGGAGCTTCAAAAGCTGCTCGTCATTGATTCTTCCGATAGCTGCCTCATGGATGATCTGGGCGTCAATATGACGCGCATTGATCTCCGGAATGGAGCACACTTCTGCCTGATCCATAATAATGGAATCACACTGAATATGGGCATGGCAGCCTGCATTGCCTACTGCCTTGGGATGGAAGGTCTGCACGGAGCTTCCCTTGGCCACAGAACGGGATATAATCTGAGCCGAGCTTCCGTCGCCGTTCATCTTTACTTCCATATTGGAAACCGCCGTCTGCTTGTCGTGGGTCATCAGACGCTCCGTCACCTGAAGCCTGGCTCCGGCTCCCATCACCACCTCTGTCTCCCGGACGGTAGAATCCACACCCCGTATCTGGGCCGTATCCAAGGTAAATACGGAATCCTCCTCCATATAAATCTTCGTCACTGGGTTTAGGATCCGCTCTCCGCTTCCCTCGCCCTCGCCGTAATGCTTTTCCTCATAGCGCACATTGGCGCCCTTTCCGATGTGGAAGGCATGTATCCCGTCATGCCTTGCCGAATCACAGCCGGAATTGTGGATGCCGCAGCCGGCCACAATCACAACCTCGGCGCCTGGCTCCACATAAAAATCATTGTACACAATGTCCGTCATACCGGACACAGATACCACCACAGGAATATGTACCTGCTCGCCCTTGGCGTCCTTGTCAATGTACACGTCGATTCCCTGCTTATCCTCTTTTCTGCGTATCTTAATATGCTCACTGTCTCCGTGGCACAGAGGCTGTCCGTTGTAGCGCACGTTGTAAGCGCCTTTTTGCTCTGCCACGGATTTGTCAATCACCTTCAATACTTTATCTGCCGCCGCATCCAGCTTCACACTCACAGCTTCCTTCCTCCCTTCCTGCACCATCATTGCGGCAGGCGCAGCCGCACTCCTCGGGGAACAGCTTCGGCAGCATCTCTTCCCTGCTGCCTCCGTCCTCAATGCGCCCGTCGTCAACCACCAGAATCCGATCTGCCATGCGGATAATCCGCTCCTGGTGGGAAATAAGAAGGAGGCTCTCCTTCTTTTTCTCGTGTATCCGCTCAAACTGATCCACCAGCATGGAAAAGCTCCACAGATCAATACCTGCCTCCGGTTCGTCGAAGATGCAGATCTTATGAGACTTTGCCAAAACGGTGGCGATCTCAATCCGCTTGCGCTCTCCGCCGGAGAGGGTGGCATCGGCCTCCCGTTTTAAATATTCCCTGGCGCACATGCCGACGCTGCTTAGAAGCTCGCAGCAGACAGACTCCGGAAGGGGCTCTCCGGCCGCCAGATTCAAAAGACGCTCCACGGTCATTCCCTTGAAGGCCGGGGGCTGCTGAAAGGCGTAGCCGATACCGGCATTGGCCCTTTCGTCTACATTCATGGCGGAAAGGTTCCGGCCGTCCAGAAGGATCTCGCCGCTGTCTGCGCTTTCAATTCCCATCAAGAGCTTGGCAATGGTGGACTTACCGCCTCCGTTGGGGCCGGTGATCACAAGCATTTCCCCGTCCTTCACGGAAAAGCTCACGTCATCCACCAGCCTGCGCTTTGCTCCGTTTTCCATGACCTCGTAGGTCAGGTGCTTTACTTCAAGCATGTTTATCATCTCCAGTTCTCTATGGTAAATTCGGTTTAATTCCGACTATTATACTCGGATTTATTTATTATACCATATCTTTGGAATTATGCAAGTCTCTAATTTAAAATCTTGTTATTGTTCCGCAAGGTTTTTCCAAAAACAGGCAGGGTCCCATATTTTCAGTCCTTTCTGCATTATAAGGAATTCTGCACAGCCGGATTGGAGGCCTTTAAATTATTCACCGTCGATGTAGGGCTTCAAATATCTGTAAATAAAAAAATATCCCATAGCGGCCTGCATACATCAGGCTGTTATGGGATATTTCTCCTCGTCTCACAGCAATTCCTCGATCAGCAGTTCCCGTTCTTCGTCCTCCTTTTTAAGCTTTGCCTGCATTTCCTTCTTTTTCTTTGTCATCAAGCCTCCGATTCGTCCCGTTTCCTTGGCGGAAAGAGACTTCCACCCTTCGGAAACCACCTTGTCCAGCAGCCCCAGCTCCTCGGCAATCTCGTATTTTAACTGCTCCTCCGGCTCTAAGTTTTTCAGATCTACTTTTTTGGTTTTAGACATAAAATAACCATACCCCTTTCTATTTCCATTTATTAGGAGTATGGCCATTTTCTTCTTCCTTATTCGGAAATTTAGTGATCACTGTAATGATTTTTATTTCCTGCCGCAGCACTGCTTATACTTCTTGCCGCTTCCGCAGGGACAGGGATCGTTGGGATAGATCTTCTCGCTCTCGCGCTTCTTGGGCGCCTTGGCAAGGCTGGTATCCTTATTGGTTCCCGTAACCTTGGCCACCTGCTCGCGCTCCGCCTTTTCCTCAACCCGTACATGGAGGAGAATCCGCACAGTCTCTTCCTGGATACTGGAAGTCATGGCAGAGAACATCTCATAACCGCTGAGCTTATACTCAACCAGCGGATCTCTCTGTGCAAACGCCTGCAGGCCGATACCCTGGCGCAGCTGATCCATATCGTCAATGTGATCCATCCACTTCCGGTCAATGACCTTCAAAAGGAATACACGCTCTAACTCCCGGAGCATCTCCGAATTGGGGAATTCCGCCTCCTTCAGCTCATAGAGCTTGACTGCTTCCTCCTTCAGCATATGCTTCAGCTCATTCTTTTTCTTACCGCTTACCCGGTCCGGCGTAATCGGCTTTAAGGGAATGGCCGGAAGAAGTATCTCGTTCAATCCCTTCAGATCCCACTCCTCCGGATCCTGGTCATCTCCAATCAGCGTATCCACCGTATTCTCCACCGTATCGGTGAGCATCTTGTAAATGGCGTCACGCATGCTCTCGCCATTTAACACCCGGCGGCGCTCCGCATAGATAATCTCACGCTGCTCATTCATCACCTGGTCATATTCCAGCAGATTCTTACGGATTCCAAAGTTGTTGTTCTCAATCTTCTTCTGAGCCTTTTCAATGGCATCGGAAAGCATCTTATGCTCAATCTCTTCATTCTCCGGCACACCCAGAGCATTGAAAATGCTCATCAGACGCTCAGAGCCAAAGAGACGCATCAGATCATCCTCCAGGGAAATGTAAAAACGGGATACACCCGGATCTCCCTGTCGTCCGGAACGGCCGCGGAGCTGATTATCAATCCGCCGTGACTCATGGCGCTCCGTACCGATGATCTTAAGTCCTCCGGCTGCTCTGGCCTCATCGTCCAGCTTAATATCCGTACCACGCCCCGCCATATTGGTGGCAATGGTCACTGCCCCGTGGCGGCCCGCCAACGCTACAATCTCCGCTTCACGCTCATGGAACTTGGCATTCAATACCTCATGGGGAATGCCCCTTCTGCGCAGAAGCACGCTCAGTTCCTCGGAAGCCTCAATGGTAATGGTGCCCACCAGAACCGGCTGGCCCTTCTTGTGAGCCTCCTCAATGGCATTGACCACCGCCAGAAGCTTCTCCTTCCGTGTCTTGTACACGGCATCCTGGAGATCCTGGCGGACTACCGGACGGTTGGTCGGAATTTCGATAACGTCCATACCGTAGATCTCACGGAACTCCTTTTCCTCCGTAAGCGCTGTACCGGTCATGCCGGCTTTCTTGTTATATTTATTGAAGAAATTCTGGAAGGTGATATTCGCCAGAGTTTTGCTCTCACGCTTTACCTTCACATGCTCCTTGGCCTCGATTGCCTGGTGCAGTCCGTCGGAATAACGGCGGCCCGGCATAATACGGCCTGTAAATTCGTCTACAATCAGAACCTGATCATCCTTCACCACGTAATCCTGATCCCGGAACATCAGATAGTTGGCCCGCAGAGCCAGAATGATATTGTGCTGAATCTCCAGATTCTCCGGATCCGCCAGATTCTCAATATGGAAATACTGCTCCACACGCTTCACGCCGTCGTCAGTAAGATTTACGACCTTGTCCTTTTCGTTGACGATAAATTCCCCTGTCTCCACGATTTCCTCACCCATAATCGCGTTCATCTTGGAGAATTCTCCGCTGGCCTCGCCGCGCTTCATAGTCTTTGCCAGGGCGTCGCAGATCTCATAGAGCTTCGTAGACTTTCCGCTCTGCCCGGAGATAATAAGGGGCGTCCGGGCCTCGTCGATGAGTACAGAGTCCACCTCGTCGATGATGGCATAATGGAGCTCTCTCTGTACCAGCTGTTCTTTGTAAATCACCATGTTGTCACGGAGATAATCAAAGCCCAGCTCGTTGTTGGTCACATAGGTAATATCGCAGTTGTAGGCTGCCCGGCGTTCGTTGTTGGTATTGCTGTTCAGCACCACGCCTACGGTGAGGCCAAGGGCTTCGTGAACCTTGCCCATCCACTCTGCGTCACGGTGCGCCAGATAGTCGTTGACCGTTACTACATGAACGCCCTTTCCCTCCAGCGCATTCAAATAAGCCGGAAGGGTAGACACCAATGTTTTTCCTTCACCTGTTTTCATCTCGGCGATACGGCCCTGGTGAAGAATGATTCCGCCGATCAGCTGAACACGGTAATGCTCCATCCCAAGAACACGCCTTGCGGCCTCCCGCACGGCAGCAAACGCCTCTATCAGAATATCATCCAGTGTCTGCCCTTCTGCCAGACGCTCTTTGAACTCCTTTGTCTTCCCTCGAAGCTCCTCATCGGACAGCTCCATCATAGCAGGCCGCAGAGCCTCTATCTTGTCAACTGTCGGATAAATCAGCTTTAACTCACGCTCACTGTGGGTTCCGAACATTTTCGTTAATATACTCATCCAACTAAACTCCTGTTTTTTCGTTTTGGGGGCATAGCAGCCCTATTTTTGTATTGTAGCACTATCCTGTGGATTATTCAAGAAAATATGGTGTCAGAAGCCCATGAGTTCGCATCCTTTTGTCTTTCGCATCTGATTTCGCATTGTACCTGCCTGCATTTTCAGTTAAAAAGGCGCTGCCAGTACGACAGCGCCTCATTTTTCCTACTCTTTTCAGCTTAATCCTCCGGCTCCATCAGTCCGTAGGTATTGCCTTTTCTCTTATATACCACATTGACCTGATCTGTCTCTGCATTGACAAATACATAGAAGCTGTGACCCAGCATCTCCATCTGGATGCAGGCGTCTTCCGGATACATAGGCTTCCGGTCAAACATCTTGGTACGGATGATCTTTACCTCCTCATCCTCTGCCTCCCGGTCAATAAACTCCTGCCGGAAGCTGCCGCCGCCCTGCTCTCTCTGCACCAGCTTGTTCTTATACTTCCGGAGCTGGCGCTCAATAACCTCCTCAACCAGATCGATGGATACATACATATCATTGCTTACCTGCTCGGAACGGATCACCGTCCCTTTCACAGGAATGGTAACTTCAATCTTCTGTCTCTCTTTTTCAACACTCAAGGTAACCTGTACCTCTGTGTCCGGAGTAAAATAGCGCTCCAGCTTTCCAAGCTTGTCCGTAATCGCTGTGCGAAGGCCTTCTGTTACTTCGATGTTTTTTCCGCTGATAATATAACGCATATAATCAACTCCTTTACCTTTTCTCAGACTACAGGTACAACGAGCACCTGGAATCTTATTCCAAGTATACCACATCTCTGTAAGGGATACAACCACCAAAGAGACTTAAGGCACTCCCAATCGTCACGTCCAGCCGTCCCTTTCCCAGCTCCCTAAGCCGCAGCACATCCTCCATACTGCCCACGCCTCCTGCATAGGTAACGGGAATTCCCTGCCACTCTCCCAGAAGAACCGCCAGCTCCTCCTCAATACCGGAAGCTTTTCCCTCCACATCCACTGCATGGACAAGAAACTCGCCGCACCAGGCGGCAAGCTCCGTCAGAGTCTCTTTTGTCACCGGCACGCTGGTAAACCTCTGCCAGCGATCTGTTACGATATAATAGAGGCCGTCTTTTTTCCGGCAGCTTAAGTCCAGCACCAGCCGCTCCTTTCCGACCGCCGCCTTCATCCGTTCCAGATTCTCATAGGAAATCCGCCCGTCCCGAAAGACATAGGAGGTCACGATCACATGGGAGGCGCCTGCGTCCAGATATTCCGCCCCATTCTCTGCCGTAATGCCGCCCCCTGCCTGGAGGCCTCCGGGATATGCCCGAAGAGCCGCCAGGGCCTGTGCCTTTGTGGCCTCATAGTAAGGGGAATCCTTGCTGTTCAGCTGAATGATATGCCCTCCCTTAAGACCGTCCCTCTGATACAGCCCGGCATACCAGGCCGCATCCTGCTCCGACACAAAGTTTTCCCTGGCAAAATCTTCTTTGTCGGTAAGGCTTCCGCCTACAATCTGCTTTACTTTTCCGTTATGAATATCAATACAGGGGCGAAACCGCATGGAAGCTCCTTCTTTCTTTTGTTTTTTCAAATACAGCGAGTTTTACCTGCTTATTATAAACTATCTGTCTCAGAGTTCAAAAACTAATAATTGCATTATAACAGACCCGCTGTTTATTACAAGACAAATTTACCATCTGGGCGCGCCTTCTGCAATTCGCGATACTCCTACGTAGATTTCGGAAATCTTATACCAGGTAGGATAATCCACCACACCAGTAGCCGGCAATCCGAAAATAGACTGGAAGGTACGTACCGACTCCTGAGTTGCAGGGCCAAAGATCCCGTCCTGGGCTATGACAGGCATCGCCGGATAGGCTTGTGCAATCCGGTTAAGCTGCTCCTGCATCTGCAGCACCTTCTGTCCCCGGGAGCCTACTGACAGATCAGATCCGGGCCAGGAATAAGGAACGCCGGAGATCTCTTCCGCTATATTGATGTAAATGCTGTTTCCATAATAATTACGGAGTATGTCAATCGTGGAGTATCCCTGCTCCCCCAGATACTGGCTTCCCCACTGGCTCATCCAGTTAGGGCAGGTCACCCTCTGCCCATCGCAGTACTGGGTCAGAATCGGCTGCTTTACATTCGGCCTGGACAGATAATTTCCGAACATTTCGTCCACAATGCGGGAGATATTTTCAAAAATGTTTCTGCCGTTGATCCATTTGTGATCGAAGGCCGTGGAGGAGGTGATGGTGAAGTCGTATCCCTTATTTCGATACCACATAATCATCACTGATTCTTTGTACAAAATCCTCTAAATTTACTCTGAATCTGATCTTAATGTCATCATTGTAAACATCTATCCGCTCAATTAATTTTCCTATGATTACCTTTTTCATAGGAATTGGAGACTGCTCGAAGGTTTCCTTCCAATTTATAGTGAGGTTATTATACTTCTCCAGGTCTTGAGAGTTTAAAAAGGATTGCTTATATTCCCTTTCCATCTCTCCCAATGTTCCTATTTCACCCTGCAGGCTTTTCTCCCGCTCCTCTAATAAGCCGGATAACTTTTCAATCGGGAGCACATATTCCCCACGAATTGCATAGGGTATTTTATCCTCTAAGGTTGCAATATCATGTTTCAATGTTTCAATTTTTTTCTTTTGCTGATTGATATTACTTTTTAATGCCCTTCTTTGCTTTTCCCACATCTCTAAAAGCTCTGGATAAACCTCTTCCCTGCCTAAAGAATCCATATAATACCCTATGACATTTAATAAAACCGGCTCTATTTCTTCCTGCCTGTAAGTACCTCTTCCCTCACATTTTAAAGAACCTGCCGCCTTTGTACCACAACGATACCTGCCTGCTATTTTTTTCCTTTTTTCCCCATCCTTTGTTGTCCAATAATCATATTTGCTCCCATTGGTAAACTTTCTCCCACAATATCCGCAATACAGGACATCCATAAATAATAAACGCCCGCTTGTGGAAATAGGATAAGCTTTCCTTTGCCTTTTTACACGGCATTCTCTTATATCTTGTACTTTGTCCCAAATATCCTCTGGTATGATAATGTATTCCGGATTAGGCTGTTCTGAATAGGTTTTGCTTCCATCCGGCCCCCCATCTCTTCGTGCCACATATCCTTTATATATTGGGTTTTTTAATATATGGGAAATGGAGGTACTTTTCCATTCGCCGCTTTTAAGAGCCGGCACTTTTTGCTCATTTAAAACTTTTGCAATTTTAAAAGAACCATATCCATAATTAAGTGCATAATTGTATATCTGACGCACAAGCTTTGCCTTTTCCTCATTTATGGCTAATTTCCTTGCAATCCTCCCATGAGCATTCATTTCACCTGTGGGAACTAAATCATAACCTAAGGGGGCACATCCGCCTACAAACTCCCCTTTCTTTACTTTATCCAGCTGCGCATCTCTTACACGGATTCCAGTTTTCCGGCTTTCTCCCTCTGCCTGCCAGAAACGAATATAGTTTAACAGCTTGTCAATATGTTCTTCGGTCTCAATTCTCCCCTCTTTGACTGACCAGACCTCAATCCCTAAGTTATTTAAGTTTGATACATAAAGCGGTGTCTCACCTTCCCTGCGGCCTAAGCGATCAGACATATAAACCAATAAAATGTCAAATTCCTTTTTAGATGCATCCCTCACAATCTCCATTAATATGTCCCTTTCACTGATGGCTTTCCTATAACCAGATACACCTTTTTCTATGTACTCCTTATCAAATTTCCAGTCTGGCTGGTGAGCAATGAACTCCTTACATTCATTTCTTTGTAATGGTATATCATCTCCATGCAGCTGCTGTTTTGATGATACACGATACATACATCTTACTCTCTTCATTTTCTTGTTTTCTCCTATTTCAGTTCCGTAATATCCCTCCCAGTACACTGGTATGAAATCAATTTCCAGCCACAAAAAACTTGTGTCTGGAAATTGATTTGTGTACTTCGAGGGATATTACTGTTTTAAAGCCGCTGCGCGACAGCACTAAAGGGTAAAGCTGCTTCGACACACCGGTAATGAGAGAAACTTTTATTCGAAAAAGCACTCATAAAAGTTCCTCTCGTGCGCCTTTGCAGCTTTACCGTCCAGCAGAAATTTTTTTCAAAAACGTCCCGGACTTTCTAAAAATTTATCCCAAAATCCTTCCTTTAATATTTCTCTTATTTCCTCCTTGATTTTTTTGCTTTTAGGATTATTTTTAAATTCTAAGGTTATATGAAATCTTCCTGTGTCTGGGCTTTTATAATTATAAGCTATCCCTTTTACCTTTCTTTTGATCTTTGCCACATCCTATTGATTTCTTATTTTCAACTTATGATTTCTTGTTTTTCCATATACCCAAATAAATAATGATATTTAATTATCGACAAACGCTTTTATCTTAAACTATATTAAGCGTATATCTGCAAGCTTGAATTGAAATCAAATAAGCACTGACTTTATGGGTCAGTGCATTTTCATAAAATATTACTCTTAAAAAGTCTTTTATCAAATTTGGCTTAATCTATATGTAGAATTTTTACTAATTGATTTATTATCCAGATCAAGCAGCTTATCTTTTGTATCATTATATTTACAACAATATTTACAATTACCACACATATTATCTATATGTTTATTATTTAATTGTAATTGTATATTCGAACAATCCTCTATCCAGCATTGTCCCACTGTGTTAAATACATTGTCCTTTTTAGTTATTTTAAAACGTCCATTTATTTTGTTTGTAACATCTATCAATAAAGCATTTGCAAAATGTTCTCTATTATTTCCAGAGTCCCTTTTATATTTTTCTATGAAATCCGCTATATTTATATTTGACTTCAAATAATAATCTTTACCTTCATCCAAGCATGACTGAACATACCTTAATGCCTTTAATGTCACTTTATTTACGTTACTTAGTTCATACATATTTAATAATTCTTTGTATGATAAATAAAGTTCTTCGAAACAGTAGTAACTTGTAAACTTAAAATCCACATCCTTAGATGCACAAACAGCGTATGTATTCATTATAAACTGATGTGTATTAAAATTATGTGTATTTGCTATATTATCAAAAGCCACAAATAATTCATCCCCAGATTTTAGGCTGGGTAATAATAAATATACTTGATTATTTAATGTTGTATTTCCTCCATTATCATTCTGTAAATCAACTAATATATAATTGCCTTTTCCTCTAAACGTATGCGCTGCGCAATCCCAAAAACATCTGGCAGAATTGGAATCTTCTGTTATTATATATAACACTCAATTCCACCCCCTTACATTGAAGAGATATCTCAAACGTACTGTATTATCCTCGACCTCTAAATTAGCAAAATAATTTGGTGATAAGTAGATGCCTAATGGCTTTCTGGAAAATATTAGATATTTATTTATGTCTGTATCAGAATTTATGATATCTATGTCTGCTTTTTCTAATATTAAATCTGCTCGGTCTATTATTATTAATTTATGATTTTGTTCTGCTAACTTTTCTTTATTACTTCTATCTAAGATAAATATATTGTCAAGATTATATTTTTTGAGTGTTTGTACATTATTGCTATTTTGATATCTCTTTATTATATTACATAATAAGCTCTTTCCGGTTGCTGAATACCCGCAAACTACCGTCTTATTCCCTTTTAATATAAAATTAAATGTCTTATTTGTATTTGTTTTTATATTTAACGTGTTCGTATCCCAATTAAAACACTGCATCATTTCTAGTCTCTCCTATCTGCACATGCCCAATAAAATGCCAGTTGATTTATTCTGTGACTGTTATTTACTAAATATTCTCTTTCTTTACATTTATATAAATCATCTTCATGCTCCAGAACAATTGATAAGTTTATATTATTGCTCTCTAATACATCAAATAAAACTTCTAATGCATTACTTCCGCATTCAGTTGCGTTTATAGCTTTTACTGTTGGAAATGCATTTGGATTTTCATAAATATATATTGTATTTATCACTGTTTTGCAGCCTGTAGATAAATCTGTTACGCCAGCTATTCCAAAGGGTGTTTCTATCTTTCCTGTATTTAAGTCTAGTAATTTTGCCTTGTCTATCTGTTCCATTACGTCTATTGATTTTTGTGAAAGTGCATCGATGTCTATGTTGTCAAAAAATGATTCATTGTCTATAATTATTTCCTCTGGTTTAAAATAGTTTGTTGACGTAAATAATCTAATCATTCTTTTCTCCAATTCATCTGATTTTGTACATTATACCGCAAAACCATGAAAATTACAAATTACTGTATAAACTAATCTGCATCTGCCGCATACCTATCTCTTTGTGCATTGGCTGTGTCACTGCAGGCTTTTTTACCCATGATTTCTACACACTCCGATACCACTCTGTGTACACACGATTCAAGGTAAAAGACATAATAGCCAGAATATTTGCCCGGATCGCCGCATCGCTCCAGGTTGCATAGATTTCACTGGACGCCACATTTTTAATGTAATCTTTGTACCGAACCCAGTAGTTTGCAGCGGAGCTGTCTGTCGGCACTCCGTCGTGAACAATCACATATTCCGGAACCACAACCCTGCTCAGAACAATCTCACCCGTTTCATTTACCGGCTTGATCTCCGCTTCCGCAATCTTAGGCGGATAATCCCCGAACAAAGTGTGGGCCGGAATAATAAAACGCTCGTACTCCCTTCCCTCCTGAACAGGTATCATCTGAATATTCTGCACTGCCTTTACATCCGGAAGTATCTCAGCTCCCACCACTTCTACCGGTTCATACCCCGGCGCGGTCACTTCCATCGTATATTCCGAATATGGCTGCTGCTCGCTGGGTTCTACGCTATATTCCAGCGGAGGTGCATAAAGTTCCAGCTCCTCTGTCTGTCCCGATTCATTCGTAGTCACTTCCTCCAGTTCTCTCCCCGGTTCCCCCGTATAGTAAATTGCTATCTTAGCCCCTGATATCGGCTTCGCCCCTAGAGCAGATGTCACATTAATCTGCAGCTGCCCCTTACTGTCCGTATCCTGCTGCATCGCCTTTATCTGAAATTCAGCCATAAAAATCCCTCATCCCCCATTTTCTCCATATAGTATATGCGAAAAGCAAAGGAAATGTTCAAACCGCTTGTTTATTTTATGAAATCCACAAAAAAACTGGCATCTTATCTCAATACCAGTTTTCCCAATGAACATTTATTTACTTTTTCTTTTTTAAAAAATCTTACTTCATAAACCGGTCAATGGCCTCTGTCAGTTCCTCAATGGCCTCGTGATCTCCGCACTCCACCGCATCCACCAGACAGTGCTCAATGTGATCCTTCAAAATCACCTTGGCCGTATTGTTAACGGCAGCCTTCACCGCGGAAAGCTGCACCAGAACCTCGCTGCAGTCCCGGCCCTCCTCCACCATGCGCTTTACCGACTCCATGTGGCCGATAGCCCGGGAGAGACGGTTCAGAACAGCCCTTGTATTCTGGTGGGTGTGGGTATGCCTGTGCCCGTGCTCATGCTCATATACGGTTCCGTCTTCTGCAATATGTGTATGCTTTTCGCCCATGTTGTCAACTCTCTTTTCTTTTCCTTATATATTCCGTCCAAAATCTTGTTACTGCTCACTCTATGAACCGTAACGAAATCTCTGCAGAACAAGGCTTGTGTGTTTCCTCTTGTCTGCTGAAAGTATTGTACCACAGGCAAAGCCGAAAAACAATCCGCCCTGTGGGGATGTTTTTACTATGATTTAATGGAAAAAATCATAAACCTGCTTCGCCGCCCTCTGATTCATAGACGGCACGGCCGCCAGTGTTTCCACATCTGCCCCCCGGATGGCATCCAGAGACTGAAAATGCTTCATCAAGGCCTTCCGTCTTGAGGGCCCGATTCCTTCGATATCATCCAGAACCGAATGCACCTGTTCCTTACTCCGCAGCGAGCGGTGATACTCAATCGCAAACCGGTGGGCTTCATCCTGTATCCGTGTAATCAGCCGGAAGCCCTCGGAATTCTTCTCAATGGGAATCTCTACATTGTTAAAATAGAGCCCCCGGGTGCGGTGATTGTCGTCCTTCACCATTCCGCACACCGGAATGGACAGCGCAAGCTCCTTTAGCACCTCCAGGGCAATGTTCACCTGTCCTCTGCCGCCGTCCATCATCAGCAAATCCGGAAAACGGGTAAAGCTCCCGAACCGGCTGGAAATCTCCTTATCTTTAAGCTGCCGCTCCTCCTCCATTCCATGAACAAAACGCCGGGTCAGCACCTCCCGCATACTGGCGTAATCATCAGGCCCCTTCACGGTCCGGATCTTGAACTTCCGGTAATCGCTGCGCTTTGGCTTTCCCTTTTCATAGACAACCATGGAGCCTACGGACTCAAAGCCGTTGGTGTTGGAGATGTCAAAGGCCTCCACGCGGCTGATTTCGGAAAGCCCCAGAAGAGCTGCAATCTCTTTCATCGCGCCGATGGTACGGCCCTCCTCCCGTTTGATCTTCTCTTTGTCCTGGCTGAGCACCAGAGCTGCATTTTTCTTTGCCAGCTCCACCAGCTTCTCCTTTGTGCCGATTTTCGGAATCCGCAGGTAAACCCGGTGCCCTTTTCTGGAGGAAAGCCACTGCTCAATCACTTCCCCGTCCTCGACAGCCTCCTGCAGCATCAGCTCCCGGGGAATATAGGGCGTTCCCGCATAGAACTGCTTGACAAAGCTGCTTAGAATCTCCTTCGTCTGCTCTCCCTCCGCTATCCTGAGATAAAAATGATCCCGTCCGATAAGACGCCCGTCCCGGATAAAGAAGACCTGAACCACCGCGTCCTCCCCCTCGCTGGCCAGGGCGATAATGTCCTTATCCTCCATGTCGCTGTGGGTAATCTTCTGCTTCTGGGCAATCTGCTTCACGCTGTTGAGAAGCTCCCGCTGCTCAATGGCAGTCTCAAACTCCATGGCATCTGCCGCAGCCTTCATCTTCTCCTCCAGCTCCCGGATAAGGGGCCCGTAATTCCCGTTGAGAAATTCCAGAACCTTGGCAACATTTTTCCCATATTCCTCCCTGGAAATATACCCCTGGCAGGGAGCGCAGCACTGCTTGATATGGTAATTAAGACAAGGCCGCTCCTTCCCTATATCCTTGGGCAGATTCCGATTACAGGTGCGGATCTGGTACAGCTTATGAATCAGATCAATGGTGTCCTTCACCGCTCCGGCGCTGGTGTAGGGGCCGTAATACTTCCCCTTATCCTTTTTTAACTGACGGGAAAAGAGCACCCGGGGGTACTCTTCATTCACAGTTACCTTGATGTAGGGATAGGTCTTGTCATCCATGAGCATGGTATTGTATTTCGGCCTGTGCTCCTTGATTAGGTTGCACTCAAGCACCAGGGCCTCCAGCTCCGAATCGGTGATAATATATTCAAACCGGGCAATATGGGTCACCATCTGCTCGATTTTGACTCCTTTATTCCGGCTGGACTGGAAGTACTGCCGCACCCGGTTTTTTAAAGAAATGGCCTTTCCCACATAAATGATGGCGTCCTTCTCGTCGTGCATCAGATAGACACCCGGCTTGGCTGGAAGCTTTTTCAATTCTTCTTCAATGTCAAACATCGCTTACCGTCCTCATTTTCCGCACAATGGCGCGGATTCTATTATGTTTAGATCTGAGAAATAAATTCATCAATATAGTAAAGGGCCGCTCCCATGGCGGAAGCTTCCTGGTTCAGGCGGCTTACCTGGATGCTGGAGGGCTTCATCTTAAAATTGCAGCGTTTTACCGCCAGCTCCCGGATCTTCTCCAAATGAGGACTCACATAGCGCCCTACATAGCCCCCCAAAAGCACCTCACAGTCAAAACTTACATGTAAATTATTAATAACAATCACCAGATAACGGAGATATTCTTCCCATGCCTCCCTGCATGCAATATCCCCTTGCTCCAATTTTTCAAAAAAAAGCGCCAGATTACCGTCTGTCAAGTTTGACAGCAGAGATGCTGAACAGTAAGCATCTACACACCCATAATTTCCACAATAACAGCGGCGTCCTTCCGGAACAAGCGTCATATGCCCAAATTCACCGCTGCGCATATCCTCGCCATAATACAAATTTCCATTCACAAACACCGCACCGCCTACCGAATTGCTTAATGATAAGTACAACACATCCCGGCCCGAATGATTATTGTAGAGCTCTGCAAACCCACCCGCATTCGCATCGTTCATAAAGTGATACGGATATTTAATATAACCCGCAAGCTCATCATACAATCCTGTCAAATCATCAAAAAGAGGTGCATATATAACACTCTTGCCATCAGCTCCAATAATAGCCGGCAGAGATACGCCCACCCCCAAAATATGTTCTTCTGAAATCCTGCTGCTTTTTATCATATCTTGAAGCAGCTTTTCCACTGCCGCATAATATCCCCGTCCCTGCTGGAAAGATAAACGGTAACGCTGAGATTTAAGTACCTTAGAAGCAAGATCAACCATGACTAGATTCACATGATTAGGCGTTATATCCAGCCCTAAGGCAACACGGGCTGCGGGATTACTGGAAATGATCTTTGCTTTTCTTCCTCCGGTGGACTGAAACGAACCATTCTCTTTTACCAATCCCTCCTCAATCAACTCATTTAGATTCTGAGACACTGTAGGAATACTGATGTTAAGCTGATATGCTATCTCCTGTTTTGAAGTGTTCTCTTTCGCGAGTACTATCCGATAAATATTATTTCTGTTTATTTTTTTTATCTCTATATTTGTAGCTTTACTCAACACGCCTTTTATTCCTCTGAGATCTTTCTGCCATTTTATTTTTAATATAACAGAATGTCTGCAAATTTGCAAATTTTAACTTTTTTTGAACTTGCGCTTGACGGGTTTAATAGAGCGCAGACATCCGGACTGGAAAAGAGCGTAAACCGATAGATAAGAAAAAGGCAGCTATCCGTAAAAGGATGGCTGCTCAATAGAAAACCACAAAAATTTAAGCAAAGTAAATCGTTAATTTTTACCTTTTTGGTCATTTATCATTGCAATAATATTCATAGCGGGTAACACAACAGGAGGCATTCCAGGCTGTGTTGTAATAATAGATATATAGCTTCTAATGTAAGGAAACATCAAAATATCCAAAAAAAGTTTGACATGGTGCAAAAATACGACTAACATCTCCGCTAGTTACTGCATGAACACCGTTTCCATCCTTAATCATAGGTTCCTCTGCACTATCACTTAACTCAACATTGTACTTCTCACACAATGCAAAAAATAAATTTTTATCAAACATCATATCACCTCTTCTTCAAATATAGGCATATTTCCAGGACATTCTTTTTGTATTTCATCCAATGTACTTATGGTTTCTGTTAAAAAACAATCCTACTGGCTATTATCATCAAGATCGAGAACTTCATCATCAGCAGCCTCTATAAGCGGCTGAAAAATTACACCTCCACAATTGCCATTTTGTAACGAACTATTCTTCCTAAGCAATTTACGGCTTTTTACAATTTCTTCATTCCATGAATTTTGTATAGACATAGATTGATGGTTCAAGTATATCATTTCTGATTAATAAAATCAATCTATTAAATTTACAGACTAGTTTTAGAAAAGAGCCCCCTTAGAAGGGACTCTTCCATAATAAATCACTATCCTTTTGGAGGCTTCTTTTAAACAATGCCTTTTAGCTTTTCTGCTTCTAACAATTGCGCTTTCCGTTTCATCTCCTTTACAGACTCTCTTTTCAAAAACATCTCATAAAATTCCAAAATTCCTTTTGCCTGTTTTGATGTTTTCTCCAAACTTGACAGTTTTTCCAAAACCTCCGTTGCCTGCTCTATACCCTGTTCTTCTCCATTCTCCTCCAAATATTGATATATAGCTCCGCCTGCCCCTAGAAAAATGTAAGCCGGATAAATTCCCTGTCTTAGACAAAGGCCAGATGCTCCGATAAGCCGATCCTTTGCTGAAAGCTTTCTGGCCGGATCTCCTCCCACCCTGGCACAGGTATCACCCAGCGCCTCATTTGTAAAGCGCATCAGCAGATCTTGAGCATGTAGTAAAATAGCTTGTAAATCCTCATTATATTCTGCTGCTACCGCCCTTGCGCTCTCCAGCATAGCATTTTCTACAATATATTGAACGTCACTGTCTTCTATCGCCTGATAGATGTATTCCTTTCCCAGATAATTTCCCAGATAAGCGCAGACTGCATGTCCCATATTATGTACATACAACTTCCGTTCAATATAAAAGCCAAAGGGCTCATAGGGAATCATATCTTTAATCTTCGGTATTTCGCCTTTGAAGGCAGCTTTGTCCACTGGAAGGAATCCATAGCGTTCTACACATACCCGGAGAGGTTCGCCTTCTTTCATTTTCTCTGTCTGAACCGGAACCATCCGTCCGATAGAAGCTTCCACCAAACCGACGTTTTTTTCAAACCAGATATTTTCCTCTTTTGTCAGCTGTTCCTGGAGCAGCGAGCGCAAAAGTTTATCTGCATCCATGAGGTTTTCACAGATAATAATATTCAAAGGCTTTCCTCCGGCCTGCATCCGCCTGCGAATCCCATTTGCAATATTGGGGGCTATGAATTTCAATATTCTGGCCCCTACGGCTGTTGCCATAATATCTGCTTCAGCAATAACCTGGGCTGTAAGCTCTAAATTACTGCCATGCACTGCTGATACCGGTTCTACAAAGATGTCTTCTTTTCCATATGTAGAAACAAATCGTATAGGATACCTCTTCTTCTCATTTAAGCCATCTACCACAGAATCCGCAACATCAATAAAGGTCACATCATAACCTGACTGGCTAAACAGCATTCCTATAAATCCTCGGCCTATATTTCCGCCTCCATACATGACTGCTTTCATTAAGCTTCTCCTTCTATTCCATACTTCTCAATTAATTCAAAAATCTCTGCAACAGGGCGCAGGCCAGATATCGAATCGGCTGCCGAAAGATTTGCTGCAGCTGCTCCATTCGCTAACTGCATCGCCCTCTCTATCGGGTATTCTCGGTATAATGCATAAAGGATGCCCGCACAGAAAGCATCGCCCGCACCTACGCTTCCTTTTATATAGCCTTTAGGAAGCCGTAAAGAAGGTACAAAGCCCTGTCTGCCGTCACTTGTGAGATAAGCGCCCCCCTCCGGCGCATGAATCACTGCCAAATCTAAAACCCCATAGTCTATGAGCTTTTGACATATCTCTGCCATTGCCTCTTTGTTCAGACTTCCATCCTCTGTTCTTGGCTTTATTCCGGTGATTCCTCCTCCCTCTATTTCATTTGCAATAAAATAATTACAATACTTGAGACTCGGTTTCACTATTTGAGCCAGCCGCTCGCTGTCTTCACTTACCACATCCATGGATGTCTTAACCCCCAAGCTTTGAACCTTTGCAAGAGTACGAGCCATAACCGTTCCATATTCCGGCTCCTCTTCGTCAAACCGATCCAGCAGCAGAGCATATCCGATATGGAACAGCCTGCTCTGCTCAATCTGAGCATAATCAAGATCCTCGGGGCCAAATATAGCATTGGCTCCCCGCGCCTGGAAAAAAGTTCTCTCGCCTGTTTCTTGAACCGTCATCACATCAGTAAACGAAGTCATGGCTCCTTCTTTTGTGACTACGCCATCTGCATGAATCCGATATTTTTGTAAGAAATCCCAAATAACAGAGCCGGCTGCATCATCTCCAACTGCACCGCAGCACGACAGCGAAAGTTCAGAATCCATAGCAGCAAGACACCCCAGGACATTTGCCGCTCCTCCTGTTCCCTGAGATTTGCTCAAAATAGTACAAAGCATTCCGGGCTTTGCATATGTATCAATTATTTTTACATAATCCACAATCAAATTTCCTGCTATTGTAATTCCAGTTTTCATCGCAACCCCATTTCCTTTATTTCACGGACGTCTGCTCATCCTGCGAACAATCCTTAAGACTCCTTCAAAAGCAGCATTTTTTCCAATACGACCTTTTTAATAGCTTCTACAATCTTTTGACTTGTATCAAGGTAGTGCTTTCCCTCCTGCTGTTTCATACATTCAGATGCCGCCAGACACAAATCCGTATAATAATTTACCTTTGCAATTCCACCTTTCACCATCTGAACCATATCCTCATCACAAATACCGGAGGCCCCATGCAGCACCAGCGGAATAGGTACTGTTGTGTTTAGCTCTTCCAAAAGTCCAAACTGAATATCGGGGGCTTTTTGATATACTCCATGCACGTTTCCGATAGAGACCGCAAGCGCATCAATTTCTGTTTCTTCTGCAAACTTTTTGGCTGATTGAGGATCCGTAAATACATTACAATCATTTTCAAACAATGTATTTAATCCTGATACATGACCAATTTCAGACTCCACAGATGCTCCATATGGTCTTGCCATCTCCACAACTTTCCTAGTAATCTCAACATTCTCTTCAAAAGATTTATCTGAAGCGTCAATCATTACAGATGTAAATCCATTATCCAAAACCCTCTGTATTTCCTCTAAGGATACCGAATGATCACTGTGAAGAACCACCGGAACCGATGCCTGTTCTGCGTAGGAAAGCAGAAGCTTTGCGTAATGCCGGATATCTGCAAAAGCTTCAAAGGGCTCCGCATAAGCAAGTATTACCGGAGACCGGCTTTCCTCTGCCGCTTCCATGACACCACGAAGCATTTCCAAATTAAACACATCGAAATTACCGACTGCACATTTCTTTGATCTGGCATTTTCTAATACTTCTTTTAATGTAACCAGGCTCATTTACTCCTCCTTTCCTTTCTTATTAAAATGCTACATAACCGCCATCTACAATTACATCAGAGCCTGTCGTGTAACCGGCTGCATCACAGGCCATATAAAGAATAGCAGGAAGAAGCTCTTCCGGATCGCCCATACGGTGCTGTGGAATCAGCGGCATCCATGCATCCTTCAATTCTTTTGGTGTGTCTGCTGACATAGGAGTTCCGATATATCCCGGGCTCAGACTATTTACCCGTATTCCATACTCTGCCCATTCAATCGCCAGAGATTTTGTCATATGAATTACGCCTGCCTTGG
This sequence comes from Clostridia bacterium, assembly GCA_910575725.1. GTDB lineage: Bacteria > Bacillota > Clostridia > Lachnospirales > Lachnospiraceae > Laedolimicola. The sequence goes on from CAJTFE010000003.1 coordinate 132,440, forward strand.
ACGCATTATAGGAAGCCTGCCACTGGGGGATATTTACAATTGTGCCCGACATAGAGCCCATATTAATAATACTGCCCTTAATGTGATTTTCAATCATGGTTCTTCCAACTGCGCGGGCAACTATATATTCGCCTGTCAAATTTGTATCAATAACTTGGCGCCACTCGGCAATTGTTGCGGTCAGAGTATCCTCATGTATACAGATTCCTGCATTATTAAATAGTACATCAATGTGTCCCGAGCGTTCCATAACCTCTGCAACCGCCTTGTCCACTCCCTCTTCATCTGTCACATCTACGGCAATATCGTAGGCATTGCCTCCTTCATCTTTAATCATTTTTACCGTTTCCGGAGACAAGGTTCTGCTGAAGATAACTACTTCTGCCCCTGCCTTAGCCAAACCACAAGCAACCACCTGACCGATGCCTCTTCTTCCTCCGGTTACAATCGCTACCTTGCCCTTTAATCCAAACATTTCTTCCAAATACATCTTACTTACCTCCTATTATCTTTTAGATAAAAACGGCACATTGAAAAACCGTGTTATGTCTTCCAATGCGCCATTTCATTTCCGTTTATTTAAATCTGCCTTGTATATCCTTACATCTTACTGAGCAAGAATAGATGTGGCGCTTCCCTCTTCATAGCCATGCTCAGCTGCTTCTTCCGGCGTAATCTGACCCTGCTCAATATACATCTGAATAAACTGATCTACATTTTCAGAAGTACACAGCAAGGAATCAACAGAGGTAGTAATCACTGTCTCTTCTCCAGTTAACAGCTTGTACGCCGCTTCCAGATTTGCTGCTGCCAGTGCAGGAGGATTCTGATATACAGCTGCGGTGTATACGCCATCTTTAATCTCAAGAACCGTTTTTGCCAGACAGTCTACAGAATATACCTGCATACCCTCATAAGTCGGGTCATCCTTTACAGCCTCATATGCTCCATTTCCTAATAAATCTGCTGTTGTCAGCATACAGTCAATACGTCCATAAGAAGTCGCCCAATCTTCCATGGTTGCCATAGCTGCTGCCTCTGTTGCCTCTTCCTCCATAAAATCACCAATAATGTTGACATCTGTTCTCTTATCAATAAATTCTGCTTTAATGGCTTCATAACGAGATGTAGTATGGAAGTTTCCAGGCATACAGTTCAAAATACCTACAACGCCATTTTCCGGAACATTTTCCGCCGCAAGCTTCGCAATTGCCTCTCCCTGTGCATACGGATCGCCGTCAACCCAAGAACCGCCCTCTAGCTCACGAATTGCCGCATTTGTTGTAATACAGAAAATTCCTGCATCCAAAATTTTCTGGCAATAAGGTTTCTGAAGCTCACCATCATTAGGCTGAATAATAATTACATCATATTGCTTCGTAATGCAGTCCTCGATAATAGAGTTTTCTTTTTCATTGTCTGTCTGGGCATCAAAAGTATCCAATGTAAAGGTATCCGCATAGTCCGCTGCTTGTGTGACAAACTGGTTTACCAGCTCTGCTGCAAAGGGATCGGACTGGTTACGTGCAATATAAGCTACTTTGAAACCACCTTTTTGTTCTTCTGCTTCTTCCGGAGCTTCTGTTTCATCTGAACCTCCCTGTTCAGCCGGTGCCGCTGGTGCATCCGATTCTCCAGAAGCTCCTCCACAACCTGCAAGCAGACTGCCAAATACCGTCACTGCGCACAATAATGCTAATACTTTTTTCTTCATAGTGTACCTCCCTTTTGGTTTTGGTTTTTTATAATTTACCTTGTCTCTGCAAGGCGAATTAACATTTTATTACTTCCCTTTTTTATAGGTCTGACGAGATTTTGAATAGATATCCCATATAACCGCAAATGCAATAATTGCACCACGTACAATCTGCTGTATATACGAGTCAATCGACATCAAGTTCATAATATTCCCCAGGAATCCAACAACAAACGCACCTACAACAGTTCCCCACGGAGTACCAATGCCTCCCGTAAAGCTTGTACCTCCCACTATCGTGGCTGTCAAGCCGTCCATCTCATATCCGGATGCTCCTGCCGGGAGTCCGCCGTTCACCCTAGACATAAAGAGTACTGCTGCAATACCAATCAAAACTCCGTTAAGCAGATATGCTTTCATAATAACCATTTGGGTATTAATGCCGGATGCATTAGCTGCTTCTGCATTTCCTCCCACGGCAAAGGTAGAACGTCCCCAGCGTGTATTCCGCATCATATAGGCCATGACAGCAAAAATAACTGCCATGAAAATAACCGGAATAGGAATGGGGCCCAGCGACCCCTGGCCTACCTTTGTATAATTTCCAATCTCATAAATATTCTGTCCGTTGGTTATATAAAGCGCAGCGCCTCTGGCCATTGTCTGAGTCGCCAGCGTTGCAATGAAGGCCGGTGTCTTAAACTTAGTAACCATAACTCCGTTAAGAAAATTCACCAAAATAGATACCATAATTGCCACAGCAAAAGCCAAAAGCATGCTTTGTGTTGACTTGTAAGTTGAAACAGACAAGCAGCCCGCAAGTGCTATTACCGAACCACAGGACAAATCCAGTTGTCCGCATATAATCAATGCCATTTCGCCAAACGCAATAATGATGATTACGGACTGCTGACGGCAGACATTAATCAAGTTATTGGCTGTCAAAAAGCTCCTATTGGCAATAGTACAGACAATCATGATTGCTAACAGAACAATGATAATACTATATTTGGATATCAATTTTTTTATATCAATATTTTTTCCTGAGTTCATATTGAATCACGCATCCCTTCTTTATTGAACATTTGAAACGGCAAACTGCATAATTGATTCTTGAGAGAATTCGGATCTTGACAGCATTCCTGCAATGCTTCCTTCGCTTACAATATAGATCCGATCGCAAATCCCAATCAGCTCCGGCAGTTCTGAAGAAATCATAATGATCCCTTTTCCTTTAGATGCAAATTTACTCATTAGCTCATAAATCTCACGTTTAGCTCCCACATCAATTCCACGAGTGGGCTCGTCTGCAATCAATACTTTAGGATCGCAAATTAACCATTTAGCCAAAACAACCTTTTGTTGATTCCCACCACTTAAATTTGCAATTGCCGCATCCAAATTCGGCGTTTTCACATTCATACTGTCACAGGCATCCTTTACAATATGGTTTTCCTCTCTCGCATGAAGCTTTCCCTTATAAATAACCTTGTCCAAAGTAGCAAGCGTTGTATTAAATTTTACACTGAGAATAGGTATAATACCTGTCCGGCGTCTGTCTTCTGTCAACATAGCCAGACCGTTCTTTATGCTCTGTCTGACATTTTTGTTCTGTACTTCTTTCCCGTCTATCCAAATCTTACCAGACTCATAGGGATCAAGCCCAAACACTGCCCGCATAATCTCTGTACGGCCAGCACCCATCAGTCCTGCAAAACCGATAATTTCTCCAGCATTCACTTTGAAATTCACATTCTTGAATACCCCTGGCTGATTCAATCCTTCCACTCGCAGTATTTCATCTCCAATAGGAATCTCTTCTTTGGGATACTGATTGTCAATCTTTCTCCCGACCATATGTTCTACAACCTGATCAACCGTCAGTTCCTTGGCATCTTTGGTTATTATGGATTTTCCATCTCTAAATATGGTGATTTCATCAGCAATTCGGAATATCTCATCCATCTTGTGGGATATATATATTATGCTTGCTCCCCGTGCCTTCAATTCCGCAATCTTCTTAAAAAGGATCTCCACCTCTTTATTTGTAATGGCAGAAGTCGGTTCGTCCATAATGATGATTTTCGCATCATAAGAAACAGCTTTTAAAATCTCTATCATCTGAATGTCTGACACACTGAGACTGCGAAGCTTTACATCCGGAGCGTAATCCAAGCCTTCCTGTTCCAGCAGCTCTACTGTACGTCTTCGAATTGCTTTCCAGTCAATCTTTGCTCCCTTCTTCGGCCAGTTGCCCAGACAAAGATTTTCTTCCAATGTTAAGTCCGGCACATAAGATAATTCCTGGAATATCATCGCAATCCCATTTTCTTTCGCATGAAGAGGATCTTTTATGAGCGTTTTCTCTCCATTGATAAAAAGCTCGCCTTCATCTGCTTGATATACACCATCAATAATCTTCATCAATGTAGATTTTCCGGCCCCGTTCTCTCCACACAGAACATGAACCGTACCCTTTTTTAATTGAAAATTGACATCGTCCAGCGCTTTTACACCTGGAAAGGATTTTGAGATATGCTGCAGTTCAAGCACAACCTGATCTTTTTCCATTTTCTGCACCTCCTCGTGAGTCAAAGACTTACGCATATATGCTTCAGATTCTCACCACCGCTTTCACAATATCCGCCTTGTTATTCACACTGCTGTCCATAGCGTTCTGAACATCATCCAGGTCAAAGACATCGGTTACGATCCCTTTGAGATTCACCTTCCCCTCGGCAACAGCCTGGATTGCCATGGGGTAAATGTGGCGGTAGCGGAATACGGATTTTATGCTGATCTCCTTATCCAGAATCAGTCCTGTAGGCAGATTCATATCGCCGGATGCGCTGTAGCCTACCTGAACCAAGGTGCCGCCCTTTACCAGCATCTCAATACCTTGACGGGCACAAATCTCGGTTCCGGAGGTCTCGATTACCAGATCGCAGCCTCTTCCGCCTGTGAGCTCCATGATTCTTTTTACCGTATCCGTCTCTTTGCCGTTGACCACGTCTGTGGCTCCCAGCTCCAGGGCCTTTTCCAGACGTTTTTGCATAATGTCTACCACGTAAACGGTGGTAACGCCCAGAGCTTTCAATGCCATCATGGATACCAGGCCGATACAGCCGGCTCCTGTGACAACTGCCGTCTGCCCCATATGAGCTCCTCCCTGCCGAGCCGCATGAAAGCCTACGGCCAGAGGCTCAATCAGCGCGCCTTCCATCGTGCTCACATTGTCCGGAAGCTTAAAGCAGAGGGCTGCCTCATGGGCTATGTACTCCTGGAATACGCCGTCCACCGGAGGCGTAGCAAAAAAGATAACGTCCGGGCAGAGATTGTAGCGGCCTGTACGGCAGAATTCGCAGTGGCCGCAGGTCTTTCCGGGCTCTAAGGCAACCCGGTCTCCTGCCTTCAGATGTGTTACATTCTTTCCGACCTCCACCACGGTACCGCCTGGCTCGTGTCCCAGTACAAAGGGCGGCTCAACGATGTAGTTTCCGATTCTTCCATGCTCGTAGTAATGAAGATCCGAACCACAGATTCCCACATATTCCAGCTTCACCAGAACCTCGTCGTCCTTGGGAACCGGAATCTCTCTTTCCTCAAATCCCATTTTACCGATGCCAAGCATCACGGCTGTTTTCATCTTTCCCTCCATAGCTTTCTCTTATATCCTCCTGTAGTTATTTTACTAGTTTTTAAATTTATTTTAAAATATATCTTATTAAGATTGCTTTATTATCTCACTATTTTGAATATATGTCAATACCAAATTTTAGTTTTTTTGTGTAATTCAACTATTCTCTGCCATATAATATGCCATGCATGTATCAATAACTGTAAATAATGTGCCCGAGATCCACTCCGGTTATGTGTCTGCAATGCAGCTCTGCCGCAGAAATGCCCCTATTGCTCCGAAGGAGCATCGAGCAGGGAAGATTTACGAAGTCCGCCCATCCCGAAGGGATATGCATTAACGAGATACCCACAGGGTATAAAAAAAGAGCCATCCCCTTGGAATGGCCCTAAAAACCTGTCTCTATAAAAAATTCACTCTTTTTTCATCTCCACGCCAACCACTTTACAGATTGGCGTGGAGCAAATTATTCTCTTCGCCCCGTCCCTTCCGGAACAGCCAGCTTTACCGCCGTTCTCTCACAATTACCACCGGAGGCTTCTGCTCATCCGCCTTTTCCTCCTCCGCTGTGCCATCCCGGCCTGTATCTTCCCGTTCTTCTGCATCCCCCAGTCCTGCCTGGGTTTCTTCTTCCGCCTTGCTCTCCGTATTCTTTGCAGGCTCCGCCTCCTTATCCATATTCCCGGAAGCCTTCTCCTTCGTCTCCTCTTCCTCCGGCTCCGGAATTCCCTTGGCTTCCCGAAAAATCTTCATAAACTCTTTGCCTGTAATGGTCTCCTTCTGAATAAGGAATTCCGCAATCTTATCCATCACATCCCGGTTTTCACTTAAGAGCCGCTTGGCTTCCTCATAGGAATTCTTGAGGATCTTCATAACCTCCTGGTCTACCTCGGCCGCCGTGGCGTCGCCGCAGTTCATAATCGTCCGTCCGGTCAGATACTCATTTTCCTTCGTCTCCAGCCCCATAAGGCCGAACTTCTCGGACATGCCGTACTGTGTCACCATGGCTCTTGCAAGACGCGTCGCCTTCTCAATATCATTGGAAGCGCCGGTCGTCACAGTCTCAAAGACCAGCTCCTCCGCCGCCCGGCCAGCCAGATAGCCTACCAGCATAGCGTCGATCTCTTTTTTAGTATTCAGATACTTCTCTTCCTCCGGCACCTGCATCACATAGCCCAAAGCTCCCATAGTACGGGGGACAATGGTAATCTTCTGCACCGGCTCCGAGTCTTTTTGCAGCGCGCTTACCAGCGCATGCCCCACCTCATGGTAGGATACAATGCGGCGCTCCTCCTTGCTCATAATGCGGTCCTTCTTCTCTTTTCCCACCAGAACCACCTCCACGGCCTCAAAAAGATCCTTCTGGGCCACGGCTTTTCTCTTGTTCTTCACAGCAAGGATAGCAGCCTCGTTAATCATATTCGCCAGATCCGATCCCACGGCTCCGCTGGTAGCCAGGGCAATCTCATCCAGATCCACCGTCTCATCCATATTCACATTCTTGGCATGAACCTTTAAGATATCCACACGGCCTTTCAGATCCGGACGGTCTACAATAATCCGCCGGTCAAAACGGCCTGGCCGCAAAAGCGCCGGATCCAGAACCTCCGGACGGTTGGTAGCGCCAAGCACCAGGCAGGCCGTATGGCTGTCAAAGCCGTCCATCTCCGCCAGAAGCTGATTAAGCGTCTGCTCACGTTCGTCATTTCCTCCGCCGTAACGGGAATCACGGCTCTTGCCGATAGCATCAATCTCGTCAATAAAGACAATGCAGGGAGAATGCTTCTTGGCCTCAGAAAACAGATCCCGGACACGGGAAGCGCCCACGCCCACAAACATTTCTACAAAATCAGAGCCCGACAGCGAGAAAAAAGGCACATGAGCCTCCCCCGCCACCGCCTTGGCAAGCAGAGTCTTTCCGGTTCCCGGAGGGCCCACCAAAAGCGCACCCTTCGGAAGCTTCGCGCCGATCTCCGCATATTTCCCAGGATTGTGCAGGAAATCAACTACCTCCTGAAGAGACTCCTTCGCCTCCTCCTCCCCGGCCACATCCTTAAAGGTGACACCCGTCTCCTTCTCGATATACACCTTAGCCTTACTCTTGCCGACCCCCATGCCCATCATGCCGCTGCCACCCATTTTCCGCATGGCAATGCCAAAGATCAGCCAGATCAGCAGCACAGGCAGCAGAAAATTAATCGCAGACAGAATGATTTCCCTCATATCACTGATCGGTCTGTCATACACCACGCCCGCATCACTAAGCTTCTGCTCCAGCTGGTAATCCGGCATAATACCCGTGGCATAGACCACATCGCCGCCTCTGGCATTCTTCTCTTTCGCCACAATCTTAATCTGATTTGAAGCCAGCTCCACGCTCTCCACTTCGCCCTTATCCAGCATCTCCATGAACTCATCATAAGTGATGACCGTAACACTGGCGCCCATTCCGCTAAAATAATTCCAGGCCAGCATAGCAAACATCGTAATAATCATAACGATCAAAATACTCTGCCTGTTTTTAGGATTTTTATGATTGTCCCCTCCGCCGTTACCACCCGGACGGTTGGAATTATTATTTTCTTCCATCTTTCTCCTCCTTGTATCCGCTGCCAGCCACAGACAACCCCATGACCGTAACATCTCTATTATAGTGTGTGTTCCCCCAGAAAGCAATACAGAAGCTGTGAATTTTCCTTCACGAATCACCCAAATCAAACAAATCAAGCACCCCTTCCACCCCCAAAAACCAGTTCATCCAGTCTGCGGCCATAGGGGTTCCTGCGTATTTCCAATATCCAGTGTCCGGCTGTTCGCGTACAGGCTGTCTGATATGGGCGCACATTGACAAAAAAACCAAAAAACATCCAAAACACCCAAAGTCAATGTACGCACAGAGCAGACAGCCTGTACGCGAACCGTCCGAACACAGGATATGGAAATACGCAGGAACCCCTATGGCCGCAGACTGGATGAACGTCCCCCTCCAACTTCATAGCATAACTTTGTCCCCCTTTTCATATCTTTTCATATAAACTTGGACAACACATAAAGAAGGGACAAACAAACCATGAAACATCCGACACCCTCCCCAACCGTTCTCCGAGGCCAAAACATCCTAGAAGACGGTCATCACAAAACCATGACACAATCCTTTTTCGAGCAGCTAAACGATCCCTTGATCTTCATCCTCTTCATCGCCGCCGCCATTTCCATGCTCCTGGGAGAAGTCAGCGACACCGCCATTATCCTGGCTGTAATTCTGGTAAATTCCATCGTAGGCGTCATCCAGGAGGGCAAAGCCCAGAAAGCTCTGGAATCCTTAAAGCAGATGACCAGCCCCACAGCCCTAATCCGGCAGAACGGCAGCCTGAAAGAGATTCCGGCCCGGGATCTCCTCCCCGGGGACATCGTCTGCCTGGATGCGGGCCGCCAGGTGCCTGCAGATCTGGAGCTGATTTCCGTCAACAGCTTAAAGATCGAGGAAGCTGCCTTAACAGGAGAATCCGTTCCTGTAGAAAAAGATTTATCCAAAAACAACCGGGCTTACATGTCCACCAACGTAACCTACGGCAGAGGGGAAGGCGTTGTCACCGCTATCGGCATGGACACGGAGATCGGAAAAATTGCCCGTATGATCAACGAAGCGCCCACGGAAACCACGCCTCTCCAGCACCGCCTGGGAGAGCTTGGAAAGTTTTTAAGCATTGTATCCCTTCTGCTCTGCGCCCTGCTCTTTTTCATTGCCGTCCTCCAGAAACGCGATATTATGGAAATGCTGATTACAGCCATTTCCCTGGCCGTGGCCGCTGTCCCGGAAGGGCTTCCCGCCATTGTCACCATGGTGCTTGCCTTAAGCGTCTCCCGGATGGTAAAGGTCAATACCATTGTAAAGCGGCTGCCCAGCGTCGAAACTCTGGGCTGCGTCAGCGTAGTCTGCTCCGATAAGACAGGCACCCTCACTCAGAACAAAATGACAGTCACCGCCTGCTATACCGGAGGGCGGATCCTGGACGTATCCGCCCTCTCTCCGGAAAAAAACCGGCAGCTCCTGGAAGGCTTTGCCCTCTGCAACGATGCCGTAATCGGCCCGGACAGCCGGCTGGGAGATCCCACGGAACTGGCGCTTCTGGATCTGGCCCACCGCTTTTACCTGGAACGGCCTGTTCTGGAACGGAAAATGCCCCGCATCCAGGAGCTGGCCTTTGATTCGGACCGAAAGATGATGACAACCCTGCACCGAAAGGACGGCTCCACCGTTTCCTATACCAAGGGCTCCCCGGATGAGATCCTCAAGCGCTGCGATACGCTTCTGCTGGGCGGAAGGACGGTTCCTCTGGACTCGGTCAAGCGAAGAGAGATTGCCGGGGCTATGAAGACTCTCTCCGGAAGGGCTCTGCGGCTTCTGGCACTTGGTATGCAAACCGGCACCGATCATCCCATAGAAAGCGGTCTTACCTTTGTAGGGGCAGTGGGAATGATGGATCCCATCCGGCCGGAGGCTGCAAAGGCAGTCCGTGACTTCCGAAAAGCCGGCGTAAAAACGGTAATGATCACCGGGGATCGAAGCGACACGGCGTTTGCCATCGCCCGGGAACTCGGGATTGCTAAGAAGCCGGAGGACTGTATGACGGGGGCCCAGATTGATTCCCTCTCTGATGAGGAATTTTCCAAGGCCGTCCAAAGGCTGTCCGTATTCGCTATGGTTTCTCCGGAGCACAAGGTGCGCATTGTAAAGGCCCTAAAGGCTTCCAAAAAGATTGTGGCTATGACGGGAGACGGCGTCAACGATGCGCCCTCCCTAAAGGCGGCGGATGTAGGCGTGGCCATGGGAATCACCGGTACGGATGTGGCTAAAAACGCAGCAGATCTGATTTTAGTTGACGATAACTTTGCCACCATTGCCAAGGCCATTGCAGAGGGACGGGGCATCTATGAGAATATCAAAAAGTCGGTGCTGTTTCTGCTGTCCTCAAACTTCGGGGAAATCATTACCATGCTGACTGCGATTTTGCTGGGGCTTGGTTCTCCCCTTAAGCCAAGCCATATTCTCTGGATCAATCTGATTACAGATTCCCTTCCCGCCCTGGCCCTGGGCGTGGATCCTGGGGATCCCAGGCATTTTATGAACCGGCCTCCGCGCTCCCGTAAGGAAAGCCTGTTTGCAGGAGGAGGCTTAAGCTGTACCCTGCTCTATGGCATTTTGATAGGCTTTATCAGTATGACGGCTTTTCTGCAGCTTCCGATTTCGCTGCTGAAGGCCCATGGGGCTTCCATCAGTCTGGAGAACCTGCGCATCCTTTTGTCGGCCCCGGAGATTCTGGCCCGTTCCCAGACGTATGCCTTTACGGTTCTGGGGATCTCACAGCTTTTCCATGCCATTGGCATGCGTGATGTGGAGGCATCGCTCTTCCGGATGAAGCATCTGAACAACCGATTGATGATGGCGGCTTTTGTGATTGGCCTTGGTCTGCAGGGACTGGTTACGGAATTTCCTTATTTTATCCAGGCTTTCGGGACTTGCCATCTTGCCCTTCGGGAGTGGGGACAGCTGATTCTTCTGGCAGCTATGCCCCTTGCCGCCCATGAATTGCTTTTACTGAGCCCTGGGCGCATTTTACAGCAGTTTCATAAAAGCGAGAAGTATGAGAAGTACGCCGCTGACCCAGCAGAGGTTCGATCGACAGTGGGACGCTATTAGGCGTCCCAGGAGGCTTCCAAGAAGGACGGCAAGAGCCCCTATCCATGCGGAGGCCAGAAATGCAGTGGGAATATAGGAGGAGGGAATTCCGGCTCCGATTCCTGCTGCAAGGCTGTCGATGGAGAGGGCCGCTCCTAAGGCAAATGCCTCTGTGGGGGACAGCACTGCATCCTTGTTTTTATCTGCAGTTTCTGCTTCTTCGTGGCGGGTACGGTCAAAGAGCTTTACCAGGCCCAGGATAAACAGGAGGAGGAAGCTGAAGTATTCTGTAACATTTCCCGGAAGGAGGCGGCTCACCAGGCTGCCGGCCAGAAGGGAAACCACAAGAATCAGACTGGATATAGCTGTGACTATGATTACGGACAAGAAGGGGACTTTTATCTTACTCACGCCGTATACGAAACCGGCGGCAAATGCATCTACGGACAGGGCCGTTACCAGGATCAAGATCTCAAATAAATAGGAAGACATGAAAAATCACCGGAATTATACCATTTATGGTTATTGTATTCCGGTGGTTTTGTTCTGTTTCATACCTGATTCAGCCCCCCCCTGCTGCACGCTGACAGGCGGACACGCTCCAAATGGGTATGTCAGTCTGTGCTGTTCAGCTCTTCGGCCTGGAACAGGAATATCTTCCCATACTCTCCGTCAAAGCCTGGCGTGCGGATCACTTTTCCCTCACGCAGACGCTTGATGCCTTCGCCGATCAAGGTTCCGGCATTTCTGCGAATCTCTTCTATGGGAACGCTCCGCAGGATTTCAAATTCCGGGCCGAGCTTTTCCAGCATAGCCTCATATTCCCGTGTCACTTTTACGCTTGCGGCGGAACGGCCGATGGAGGCCCCTATCACTTCGGGCAGGGGCACCAGGCTTTCATAGCGCTTTGCATCCTTTTGCACGTAGTCCTCCGGACGGTCGGAAAGCTGTTGGATCCGGTGGGAAACGCCTGTGGTCAGCTTTTTTCTGCACACCGGACAGAGCCCCTGGTTCCTCTCTGCTTCCAGGGGGCTTAGGCAGACACTGCATTTGCGGTGCCCATCGTAATGATATTTGCCTTCCTCCGGGAAGAATTCTATGGTTCCTTCCAGTCCCTCGCCCTCCTGGACAGCCCGGTAAAGGCCCTGGTAGGACAAGTCAATATTCAGAAGATTGGCTTCCCGGCCAAGCTTTGCCGGGGAATGGGCATCGGAATTGGAGATAAGCCAAAAGCGATCCAGGGCGGAGATGCGCCAGTTCATGGGCGGATCGGAGGACAGGCCTGTTTCCAGCGCATGGATCTGGGAGCTGAGATCTCCGAAGCATTCCTCCACCGTGTCAAAGCCGGAGAATGCGCCGAACAGGGAAAAATGAGGCGTCCAGATATGGGCCGGCACATAAATGGCCCGGGGACACAGCTCCAGTACTATTTCCAGCAGATCGCGGCAGTCTAAGCCCAGGATCGGGCGGCCGTCGGAGTAGATATTGCCGATGGTCTCCAGCTTGGCCGCTATCAGAGCCGCATCCTCCAGGCCTGGGAGCAGAATGAGGCTGTGGACTTTTCTCGTTTTGCCGTATTTTTTATAGATGGAGCTGATCTCGCCGGTCACTACGAAACGAGGCTCCCATGAGGCAGCCGCCGTCCCGTCCTCGATCCGGTATTCCTGTTTCAGGCGGTACAGCCCCTCCTCTGCAGGCTCCAGCTTTTCCTTCAGTTCCTCCCTCCATGCCTTGTGGGTAAAGTCGCCGGTTCCTACCAGATGAATTCCTTTGCGGCGTGCCCACAGATCCAGATGCTCCGGGGTGCATTCCCTGCTGGTGGCTCGTGAATATTTGGAATGGATATGTAAATCTGCAATGTACACTTGTTTTTCCTCCCAAGCAATAACTGGTTTTTACAAAGTATCTTTTCTTCTCTCTTTTTAAAAGCCCTAAAATATAATTGAAAGTATTCAACAGTATTCCATTAGCATATCATTTCTTCCTTATACTGAATTTCGCATTTAAGGAATACATTATCCAGTCGCAGCCCAAAGCGGCATAAGGTATAAGAAGCAACGCATAAACCATTACATACCGGGTCTTCGCCTCCCACATAACATGAAAGAAAAACCCTCCCAGAATGATGAGTGCAAAAAACAGTTGTTCCAGCGTACATTTTTTCCTCAAGGACAGCATTCCTATCAATGCGCACCCATACAGAATCCACTGATACTCATTTGCAAAATACAGAAAAAGCCTGTGAAGCTTTCCCTCATAGATACTTTGTACCACCGGATGCAAAGGCCCGTTGTGTACCTTTTCAAAATGACTGATCCACAGGCACTCGTATAAAGGATTCGTCCACTGGGAAACTATTTTCCTGTAATAAAACCTTAATGCATAAGCAGGTTCCTTAACAAAATGATCCACGGACTGCCTGATATCATGGGATGCCCTTTGCGCACTGCGTTCAAAATCCTTATCACACTCCCAGAAGGCCCCCAGAATATATCCGTTGTACCATCCTTCTGCCATATCGCTCTCCTGCATCCCCATGGCAATATACATCAAAGGAGAGGCTCCTCCCTCGATATCATACCCACTGCGGAGCTCATACTGCTTTTTTATCCCCACGTCCATAATTCCCACGGACAGCAGTGACAAAGCGGCCATCAGCAGGCAGACTGTCCTCTTCTGCTCCAGCCCTTTTACAAGCAGATACAGGATAACCGCCACCACAATCACCAGATTATTCTGCTTAAGCAGCACAGAAAGCCCCAAACACAAAACCGCCAAAATGCCGTATGAAATCCTCTTCTCTTTCATAAACCTGACAAATCCATATACGGCTGACAGCGCAATGGGAGAAGCCAGCATTTCTCCATAGAGAAAAGTAGAGAAAAATATATACGGCAGAAATCCAAAGAGAAAAACCAATACCAAGTTTGTGATTTTTTTATTTTCAAATATAAGTTCCGTATTTTTATAAATCATATAAAATTCCAGACAGATAAAGCATACATTGACCCACTCCGCAGCCGAATAGGAAAAGGGGCCGAAAATGCGGAATAAAATCTCCAGATATGCCACATACCCCAGCTGCTGAGGACAAATCTGCAGATATTTTCCCGGTCCTAAGTCACGGAAATCCCCTTTTATAAATTCGGCAGCGCATTCTGTCAGTTTTGCCTGATCTGCTGAAGGAACCGCATATGATACCATAGACCAGATACCTGCAAAAACAGCTGTATAGCAAAGCAGGATCACGCACAATCTCTTACTGGAAATTTTTTCAAGCAGTTTCTTCCTTTTCATCCAATACAAAAAAAACAGAAAACAGCATGCTGCCAATATGTGCAAAAAAAAGGAATCTCGTTTATAATAAGTCGTTTCCAGATAATCCATCTCAAAATAAGCGGTAGATATAAAAGAAGTGACCGATAAAAAGGCATAGATTATGAGTGAAAAGGACAAAACAATCCATTTTCCAAGCTGCGGTATCTTTTCTGTTATCTTATCTTTCCAAGCTATATTCATTTTATGTTCCTCCCGGGAGCTGCGGTTCTTAATCTCCGGCAAGCAGCAAAACTGCTGCTTCCACAATTTTTTCCGATATTAACCATTCATTTTATCCTACACTAATCCAGACTATTTTACAAATGTAATCGAATTGATTTTATAAATATTTCATAAATAATTACCCTCCGAAAACCAGGAAATGCTTAGGCCGCCTTTTCCAAAATAAAAAAATGACCACATTCCGCCGCCTATCTAAGCTTCCTGTGATCATTTTCATCCTGACCTTATTCCCAATCAGTCAATGGGCTTCAAATAAAATCCCCCGTAAAAATCCTCCGATTTAAAGGTATTGATTACCACGTGGGGATCTGCCTTGCGCATCAGCTTGGCAATGTCCTGGATCTCGTAGCTGGACACTACCGTGTGAAGCAGGCTGACCTCTTTTTTGCTGTAGCCGCCGATTCCATCCACCCGGGAAACGCCGTGGCGGTATTCCGCCACATAAGCTTCAATCACCTCGTCCGCTCTGGTTGTGGTAATCTGCATGGTCATACGCTCGTACCTGTGGTAGAAGGAGTCAATGGTTTTTGTGGAAATAAACTGGAACAGAATCGAATATCCGGCATATTCCCAGCCAAACATAAAGCCAAAAATCGTAATCAATGTGGCATTAAATACAAATACATAGCTCCAGATGGACTTTCCCTTCTTATTGGAGATATAAAGGGCCACAAAATCGATTCCTCCGGTGGAGGCATTTCCCTTCAAGGCAATCACGGTCATAATACCGTACAAAAATCCGCCGAAAATTACATTCAGCAAAATGTCTTCAAACAGCGGCTCAAAGCTCAGCACACGTAAAAAGAAACTGGCAAAAAATACCTGCAAAAGAGAAAAGAAGGTAAACCGTTTACTAATGCTTTTGCTGCACAAAATGGCTACCGGAATGTTGAGAAGCAGCATCCCTAAGGATACGGAAAAGGAAAATCCGAAAAAGGCAGAGGTAATCTTCTCAATCAAAAATGCAACCCCGGTAAAACCACTGGAGAGCAGGTTAATGGGAACCATAAAAATCTGCATGACGGCCGCCTGCATAAAGCCTGCAAGCAGAACACTCGCAAAGGTATAGGCAAAGCGCACCTTATCGTTATTTCTTATTTTTTGAAAATTCATAGGGCATCAACCAGCTTCTTTACTAAATTTTCATCCACTGCCTCGTAATCCTTTCTGTGAGGCGGCTCTGCGTATGCATAGGAAACCTTCGGTCCCTCCGTAGTGGGATCCAGCTGCCATCCGCGGCAGGAACTGTGAACCTGGCAGATTCCGGTGCGCTCCATCAGTTCCCCGGCATTTCCTGCATTTATGCCGCTTCCGGCCAGCAGCTCTATCTCCCCTCCATATTCCTTCTGAAGCTTGGCAAGGAGCTCTATGCCGTCCATGGCCTTTTCCTGTCCTCCGCTGGTTAAAATGCGATCTATTCCTATTTCAATCAGTTTTTCGATTGCTTTACAGGGATCCTGTACGCAGTCAAAGGCACGATGGAAAACGGCCTCGCCCTGGTGCCGCTTTATGATATCGGTCATTTCCCGGGTCTGGTTCTCTTCTATCTCACCGTTCTCGTCCAGGAAGCCAAATGCAATGCCGTCTGCACCGTTTTGAAGGAGCAGCTCTGCGTCGGCCTTCATTACCCGAAAGTCTGCATCGCTGTAGCAGAATCCCGCTCCACGGGACCTTACCATGGCGATTACCTTTAGATCTGTATTTCTTTTTGTCAAAACGAGGGTGCCAAGGGAAGGCGTCAGACCTCCCAGATACAAGGCGCTGTTCAACTCAATGCGTTTTGCGCCTCCATGATATGCTGCCAGTGCATCCTCATAACTGCCGCAGCATATTTCCACAATCTTTTCCATAATTCTCTCCATTCCAGTCCCGTAGAACTTCATTCAGTACCGTATATCTAGAAGAATTTATGGCCACAAAAAGCATGTGTCCATAAATTCTTCTGGCACTGTATGAAGTTCTACTGTTTCCAGTCCCGTAGAACTTCATCCGCTACCCGGTATCTAGCGAATCATCAATGTGAATCCATGTGCAGGGCGGATGCAGTCCAAGATGAGCTGTTCGCCCTCATTGATATGGCCCGCATAATTGTAATCATCCGCGGCCTTTACCTCATCCAACACAATCATCAACTCTCCGGCATAATGCTTCAGGTTGTCATTGACAATAATCACATCACCTTTTGTAAACACTGCTTTCTGATTCTCGCGCGGTACAATGCTTTCCCCTTTATATCTTACCCTGGGAAAGCTGGATCTGACAACCAGTTCGTTGCAGTCATCCCGGGATACATGGATATCACAGGTGATAATCTCTTTTTCAATTTCGGAGATCCCGTCTGCCGCATCCACCTTCATAGACAGCTTGCTCAGATCTGTTTCCGCCATGATTTTCAGCTCCTCCTCACTGGCAAAAGCATTTCCAATCATAAAATCACTGCAAAAGCCCAGAGCATTCAAATGGCGCAGCTGCAGATCAATCGGAAGATCCCGATGGATTTCCAAAGTGGGAAGGCCGTCATAAACCTCCCAAGGCCCGTGAGTATCCTTCTCCCTGCTTGTAACAAAGGCCGCATTGGTCAAGCCAAGCGGCTGATACCGGCTGTTCAGCTCCTTGTAGCGCTTTAGGCCCATGCCCGTATTTCTCTGAGGATAAAAATTGCTGCAGATGCACATATTGCTTCGGTCGGCGCCCTTCTCAATCATCAAATCCAGGCCTATCGTGCAGGAAGCATTGTATTCAATCATAATACCATAAGGATTTCTTGTAATCTGAATATCCTCAACCTCTCCAAAATGCCCGTCCAGGCGGATAATATCCACGCCCATCTCTGCAAAAACAGACAGATCAAAGGGCGTCGCCCCAAGCCTCTTAAACACCTCCGGATTCGTGTCCACTGACACCGTAAGTCCGCTCTCATGGGCAGTCTTACAAAACTCCGTAAACTCATTGACAATCTTCTCCCGGCTCTCCTCCACCGACAAAAGACAAGTAAACACTCTCTGAAAACCATACCTTCCGGCCAGCCTCATATATGCATAGCACGCTTCCTTTGACGCCCGTTCCGGATAAACAGAAATTCCCAATCTCTTCATTAATTTTTACCTTATTCCAGTTTCGTAATATTCTTCCAGTACACCCTGTCTACTTTGAACCCAGCCCTTCCATCAGTTTGTAAAATGCATATCCATAAATCTGCGCATTCTTTTCAATATCACAGATACGCATCCACTCATCCGGCATATGCCCGATCCCCTTCTGCCCCTTAAAGCTCGGCCCAAAGGGCACAATATTTTTCACCACCTTCGCATAGCTGCCTCCCGTGGTCGTCACCGCGCTTCCGTCCTCCTGCATAATCTCCTCATAAACCTGCTCCAGAGTCTTTACCAGATACGTATTCTTGTCAAAAAACACCGGTTCCAGGTTAGAATCCAAGGTCAGCGTCATATGAGGCGTACAAAGCTTCTGCAGAGCCTCTCTCATCGTATCCAGAGAATAAGAAGCCGGATAACTGGAAACCAGCGTCAGGCCGCAGGTATCCCCCTCCTCAAAAAGCTCCACCTTCCTCACCTGGTTCTTCCCAAACTCCTCATCCGCATAATCCACCCCAAGGCTAGAGGACAGATCATTCTGATTCAAAACAAACCCATTGAGAAATTCAGCCAGCTCCCCGAACTCCGCCTTCGGCAGGCAGAAGCGGAAAGCAGCCCTTCCACGCTCCGCATAAATCACCGGATACTTACAGTCCGGCGTCCATCCCATAAGAGGATACTTATGATTCTGAAAATACCACTTCATATCCTCCATTCCCGTCTCCTCATTCGTCCCGAAAATAATCTTCACCTTAATCGGAAAATCATATCCCAGATCCACCAGCGCCTTCAGCGCATACATACAGCAGAACATAGGCCCCTTATTATCCAGCACGCCCCTGGCATACAAAACCCCATCCTTTTCCGTGCACACAAAAGGATCCGTTTTCCACACACCATTCACATCCACCACATCCAGATGCCCCACACACGCAATATAATCCTCCGTATCCGGTCCCCAGGACGCAATCCCAATCTGATTCCCCACATTCTCCGTCTCAAACCCCAGCCCCTTCGCAATCTCCAGAGCCTTATTCAGACAATCCGTCACCCGTTCCCCAAAAGGATGCCCCGGCACAGCCGCATCCTGTCTGGAATCCATACTGCAAATCCTCTTAATATCCTCCACCAACTCCGGGAGCAGCTCTCCCACCCGTTTCACAATCCGATCCTTCACCCGAACCTCCTATTCTAATCCGCTGCGCGACAGCACACTCAACTATTACTCCAACACCCAATCCCCATCAACAACCTACAGGGCTGTCGCAAAATCAGACAGCAGTCTTTTCCGATATCCAGTGTCCGGCTATTCACGCACACTCTGTCTGATATGGACGGACATTGCCCCACTCCAAAAAAACATCCCAAACGATCCCAAGGCAATGTACGGCCAGAGCAGACAGAGTGTACGTGAATCGTCCGAACACAGGATACGGAAAAGACTGATGGCTGATTTTGCGACAGCCGCACAACCTCCCCTTATTCCTGCACCGGCGCCATCCGAACCCTCATATACTCCTCAAGCCACTCCTGATCCGCCTCCCGGAAAGAGCAATGCCCATCCTCTTCCCTGGTAACCAGATAAACCACCGGCTCCTGCTCCTGGGTCGCAACACTAAAAGAAAATCCTCCAATATTCGTCGCACACCCAAACTCCCCTTTACAGTTCATAGCCACAACAGAAAGATCCCCGGCCTCGCCGCGTTTCTCCCGAAGCTTCCGATCCAGCTCCGTCACCGCCTTCTCACAAGCCGCCTGAGGCGTAAGCCCTTCCTTCATCAGCCGGACAATCTCATAAGAGATACACCCTTTCATCAAGTCCTCTCCAAGACCGGTCGCCGTAGCGCCGCCAACCTCAGAATCCGCATAAAAGCCCGAACCCACAATGGGAGAATCCCCCACCCGGCCGCTCCGCTTCATAAAAAGGCCGCTGGTACTGGTGGCCGCCGTCACCGTTCCGGAAGTGTCCAGGCAAACCATCCCCACCGTATCATGGCCGTCGTAAGGCTTCAGCTCTTGATCCATTTCCTTCTTCCACTTACGATAGAAAGCCTTTGCCCGATCCGTGAGCATCTCCTTCTCCTCGAATTTCATTTCCTTGGCATACTTCTCCGCTCCTGCGCCTACCAGAAGATTATTAACCTTCTCCTCGCTGAGCTTCTTCGCAATGCTGATGGGATTGGCAAAATCCTTGATAGCGCCCAGAGCGCCCACGCTCATGGTATCCCCATCCATATACCCGGCGTCCAGCTCCACAATCTGCTCTTCATTCGGCAGGCCGCCGTAGCCCACCGATTTGTAATACGGAAAATCCTCCACCGCCTTGATGGCAGTTTCAATGGCCTTGCCGGAAACCTCTCCCTTTTTCAGCATCTCGTCCGCAAGCTCAATTCCTTCCTTCGCCATTCTCCAGGTAGCTATAATTCCATACATCGATATCACCCTCCTATTTCAGTTCCGTAATATCCCTCAAAGTGCACGGGTTTGAAATCAATTTCCAGCCGCAAAAAACATGCGTCTGTAAATCGATTTGTGTACTTTGATGGATATTACTGTTTTAAGTCGCTGCGCGACAGCACTAAAGGGTAAAGCCGCTTCGACACACCGGTTATGAGAGAAACTTTTATTCGAAAGGACACGCATAAAAGTTCCTCTCGTGCGCCTCCCCGGCTTTACCGTACACTCTATAGCAGTCTCTCAAAAATCTCCCCACTCATATCCTTCACAAGCTCACACACCAGCCGGATACAAGCCTCCACATCATCCGTGTGGATCATACTGTGATTCGTATGCATATACCGGATAGGAATAGACAAGGTCATATTCAGAACGCCGTCAAAAGCCTTATGAATATTTCCCGAATCCGTTCCGCCCTTATTGAACACTGCATACTGATGAGCAATCTGATGCTTCTCGCAGATCCCTTCCACATACCGCACCAGCTTCCTGGGCGCAATGGAATTGGAATCAATCATGGAAAGTACCACGCCCTTCCCCAGAGAGCATATATTCTGGTTCGCCGGCGTGTCCCCGGCCAGTGTGGTATCAATCGCAAATGCAATATCCGGATGCGACCATTCTACCGCCGTCCTCGCTCCCCGAAGCCCCGGCTCCTCCTGAACCGTATTGGCCAGGTATAAAGGCGTATGTGCCGCATCCCGAAGCCTTTTGGCCGCTTCCAGCATAATATAATTCCCAATCCGGTCATCAAAAGCCTTACAGGACACATATTTCCGATTCTGCATCACCTCAAAATGCGTCCAGGGAACCACCATGTCCCCCACGGCAATCCCCAGGGCAAGAACCTCCTCCCGGTTCTCCACACCCAAGTCCAGGTACACGTCCTCCATGGAAACCGTCTTATTCCGAATCTCCGCCGGCAGCCCGTGGGTCGCCATGCTTCCCATCAAAGCCGGATAGCGGCCATTGTCCTTTGTAACAACCGTATACCATTGCCCCAGAACCAGATGGCTCCACCAGCTTCCCACCGGACGAAGCTTCAGAAACCCATTCTCGTCAATGGCTTCCACCATGAATCCCACTTCATCCATATGGGCGGCAATCATCATTTTCGGTCCCGGCCTATCCCCGCATTTTACGGCAATGACGCTTCCAAGACCGTCTTTTTGGCAGATAAGGCCAAGCTCCCTATACTCTTCCTCCAGAATACGGCCGATTTCCTGCTCAAAGGAGGAAATACCCGGAGCGCCGCATATCCGTTCCAATTTTTCCAAATCAACCATGCACGTCACCCATTCCAAATTCCATAATCTTCTCTGAGTCCAAGGTGCGCAGGTAGGAAGCCAGGGCGTCCGCCAGAGCGTCTGCGTCACTTGTCCTGCAGATCTCATTTGCACTTCCCAGATGATCCACCGCAATGCCGGCACTGATGCTGGGCGTTCCCTTTAAGGTCTTATGGATAAAGGAGCCGTCATTTCCCAGAAGGCCGAAATACTCCTTCGTCTCTACTTGCCCGGCAAAATCCCTGAGAAGAGCCTGAGAGGGAAGCATCTGCCGATCATAGTAACCGAGAATCACCTTATCCCCCAGCTGAACCTTCCTCTTTGCCGTGTCAAATCCCGTAAGGGCAATGGCTGCATCCGGCCGGATCACGTAAGTGGCCGTCTTGGTTCCCCGGTATCCGATGACAGACTGGGCAACGCCGCCTGCTGCCAGATGGAAGTCAAGCTCCTCATCCTTCATTTTCTCCAAAAGCTCCAGCGTAACCTCATTCAATACCCGGGGAAAGAGAGCCTTTGCCATCACAATCCCTTCCTGCTCTGCAAATGCACTTGCATAGCCGGCCAGGTCTCCCGGGTGTATCCGCTCCATTGCCTCCTGTCCGCTTAGGCCGCAGGTGATAAAGAGCTCCTCCGCACTCTTGACTTCGCAGGAATCCTCCAGTGTCTTTTTGTCCATGCCGATGACGCCGTCAATATAAGTGTCCTCCCTGGTCAGAATGCGCACGCGCTGATGGAGCAGGGAAGCGGGAGCAATGCTCTCCAAGGGGATAAAGGCCAGTGTCCCATCCTTTTTCACCTCTGAGATCATCAGTCCTGCCTCGTCCAGAGGAGATGCAAGCATAAGGGTAGCCGCTTTGGGATTCTTTGACCTTTTTATGGCAAATACAGAGCCTAAGCGGTCATACTTCAGCTCGTCGCACAGAGGCTTATAAGCCTCCTGGAGGATATGGGCCGCCGCCTGCTCTCCGCTGCTGACCCCGAAGCTGCCGCATAATCTTTTCAATCTTTCTGTGTTCATACTTCTCCTTTTAAGGGGCCGGAAATGCCGAAGGGAAACCCTAAGGTTTTTCCGGCACCACCAACCCCTTTTGATTTGTTGGAAACTGTGGCAAAATGGCCTGCACAGTTCTTTTTTTTAATAGCAGACACGCTCTTTGATGCTTTCCAGATCGCCGGAGGCTTCCACTGTTGCCTTTATCAGATCGCACAGATCCGAAAAGCTGTCGTTCAAACCGGTTCCGCCCTTTTTCGGCATCTTTACAATGGGTGTCTTGTCTTTGTAATCCGCAATGGTCTCCCCGTTTTCCACCGACATCATGGCACAGGACTTGATGTCCGTTTTCTCCAGGATGAACGCTGAAATCATGGCTGCCATCTTGGCGTAATCGGGAAAGTTAAAGCAGGGGCCGCAGACTACGAAGTCCGGCTTTACCTTCTTTACCATGGCTGTCATTTTTGTCACAACCTCTTCCTGGTTGTTGAGGAAATACTCGTTGCCGCAGTAGAGGGTCGCCGCTACCTTGGCTCCAATCTTATCCAGGTGGGATTCCATCATTAAGGCTGAGCCGATTCCGCCTTTTACGGCTGTCAGTCCTACGTTGGGATTGGACTTCCCTCCGGCTCCTGCCAGACCCTGATCAAAAATTAATACGATATTCATACTCTGCCTCCTATTTGTAGTCGCTGCGCGACAGCCCTTTCTTTTTTATGTAACTGAATTTTCTCAGTCAAACTCCAGGTCGTCAAAGGACAGATCGTCTAATTCATCCGTCTTATCGCTTGTCTTGCTCTCATCATCCAGGTAGCGCTTGTCAAGCAGCTTGAAGAATGGATAGTAGATAAGGATATCTACCGCGAGCTGCACAATCTGGACGACAGATCCCATGATGGAACCGGTCACCAGGAATCCCGAGAAGAAGATGGGACAGGTCCAGGGGAGCTGCACTCCCAGGGTAATCGGCATAATTCCCGTTACCGTGGCCACATAACCGATAATCGTATTTGCAACCGGCGCAAGGATGAACGGAATAGCCATCAGTGGGTTCAATACAATCGGAAGACCGAAAATCAACGGCTCGTTGATTCCGAATATACCTGCCGGCAGAGACAGCTTTCCTAAGGTCTTCATACGGTTGGACTTTCCAAGGAAGGCCATCATAATGACAAGGCCCAGGGTCGATCCGCCGCCTCCGAAGTTGCAGAAGAAATCGGAGAAACCTGCCGTAAAGATGTTGGTCATCTCAAGTCCCGCCTGGGCTGCCTCGTAGTTCTCCACCGTCAGCACCTTATGGATAGGGCTGAAAATGGTGTTGGTTACAGCCGGGCCGTTGATTCCGAAGAACCAGAACAGCGTGGACAGGAACTGATAGATTACCTCAAATCCGGACAGTCTGCCAAGTCCCACCAGGGGCGCCTGGAGCACACGGTAAATAAAGTAATGCACATACTCAAATGAAGTGTGGTCAAAAATAATGCCTACTACAAAGAATACAGTCATGGCAATGGCAGAAGGAATCAGAGAAGCAAAGGATTCCATAACTGCAGGGGGCACGCCGTCGGGCATCTTAATCACGAGCTTTTTACGGATAGCCCATGCGTAGATCTCAACGGACAGAATCGCCGTAATCATAGCCAGGAACATTCCGGCCGTTCCCAGGAAGGTAAACTGGAATCCGCTGAAAGATGCGGCTTCTGCGGCACCCTCTACCTCCACAAATGCTTTCTGGGGTGTGATAATCAAAAAGCATACCAGCGCTACCACAGCGCCGCCGATTCGATTCTCCAGTCCTTTTTCCCTTGCATAGCAATAACCGATACTTAAGACGCCCAGAAGAGCCACGCAGTCAAAAGCGATGGCGGACACTCTTCCCAGGTATGCATCCCAGCCTTCTCCGAAGATGGAGGTCATCATAGAGAGGAAGCCCTCCAACGGGAAGTTGGCTATCAGCAGGAAAATAGAACCTACAATGGTGATAGGAACCGTAATCAGAAAACCGTCGCGAATTGCAGACAGTACCTTGTTCTTGGACAGCGCATTCGCAATGGGCATCAAGAACTTTTCAAGTTTTTGCATCATAACTTATTTCCCTCTACTTTCTTTGTAAAGCTTCATTGCTTTCTTTAGTACTCTCTCACCGTCCATGTTGCCATAGTCAGTGCTGTCGATCACAGCAACGATGTGATCCTGTCCGTAACGCTCGTTTACCTTGTCATACAGATGCTTTACCTGGGGTCCCAGGAGAATCACTTCCGGATTGAATTCATTCACAACATCGCTCATATGTGTATCCGAGAATGCCTTGATCTCAATGGGAAGCTCATGGGCGTCCGCCGTTTTCTGCATCTTGCTTGCAAGAAGGCTGGTAGACATTCCTGCATTACAGAATAAATAAAATCTTTTCATGGTTTTTTCCTCCTTTCTTTCCTTTTTCTTTATTTCTTATAAAGCTCTATCAGCTCGGAAGCCAGTAACTTAATTGTCTCCGCAGCCATCAGCTGATCCTCTGCATGCATCAGAAGCAGGCAAACTTCTGTCCGCTCGCCGCCTGCTTCCTTGGTGATCAGCTCCGCATGCTCCTTGTGTCCGTTTACATAGCAGGAATCTCCATGCTTCATTGCCTCTTCCGCCTTCGCAAAGTCGCCCTTCTTGGCTGCCTCCAGAGCAGAGATGTAGTCACTCTTTGCCTCTCCTACTGCGGAGATAATCTTAAAACAAATCAGTTCCATTTCTTCCATACACCAAGTTCCTCCATTCTATTTTATTATTTATCGTCAATCACCTTACTGCCGGCCCAGATATCATGCGCCGCCTTCCCGTCCCGAAAGGCAAGCCATGCGGAGATAAGAAATACGCCGAACAGCAGGTAATTAAGCGCCTTTCCGGCCGCCCCGAGAGTCAGCATGGCAAGCATCTGCACCGCATACTGCCCGGTGAGCAGAAAGGCTCCCTCCAAAAGCATCACTCCTGCAAGCTGCCTTACGGCAAGGCGGCCTGCCGGCAGGGGATTGTTGTCCTCCCCCACAATGCGAAGGTTCATAAGTTTTTTTCCGAGGGTCTGCCCCTTCCATCCCCATAAGGGAACTATGTAATAATAAATGACGCCGAACGCCAGTCCGAGAAATCCAGCAAGCCATCCATAGGGAGCTTCAAACAGCATCAAATCCGTATTGATGACTACTTCTCCCGTGAGCATGTTCCACAGAAGGCCCACCGGAATCACGCTGAAGGCTGAGCCAATGTACCCGTCAATCAGATAGGCAAATCCCCTTCGGTTCCAGGGAGCCGGTGCAGGCTCAAACTTTTGTTTTCCTCTCATAAGACCTCCTATTTTAAGTCGCTGCGCGACGGCACTAAAAGGTAAAGCCGCTTCGGCACACCTTCCTTTATTCAATCATTTCCACAAAGGCCTTTGCTGTTTTTGCTTCCCGGACTTTGGATAACAGCAGTGTGTCATCGCAGATATTCCCGAACCAGTCAAAGAAAATCTTTAAAAGCTCTTTCTCGTCCTCCCGGACAGCCAGCAGCAGTACCATATGCACCTGGTAGTCGCCCCAGGAAACCGGCTTTTTCAGAATGGCAATGCTCATGGTAGACTGGATAGCCGAGTAGTTCAGGGCATGGGGTATGGCATAGCCGTAGCTGAACGAGGTATACGCCATCTTCTCCCGGTCAAAGGTGGATTCCTTGAAGGTTTCATCCACCCTTCCGCCCTCATACATGCGGTCGCACATATAGTTGATTACATCCTCATAGGTATCGCAGTCCAGATTGTAATAGTAATACTCCTCCAGAATCAGACATTTGATAAAATTGTTGAATTCTGTTTTGTAATGCTGCTTATCCAGCTCTGTGACAGCCTTGAAAATCTTATACTCATCGCTGGTATTGACAAACATGCTGATAACAATGGTTGGTATATCCAGCTTGTGGCTGAGCGGTATGGTGGAAATAATCAAGTCCGGATGCAGGCTTTCAATCACCGGCGCTTCGTAGTAAGCCAGTATGGTGTCTATGACAATCCGTTCTCCGAAGCGCTCCAGAATCTTGTCGCTGCACGCCCCTGACATGGTGTTGCTGTTTGGCTGGATCAAAACCACATGGTAATAATATTTGATATTCAGCCGGTCATAGGCCGCACCGAGATGGATGGCCAGGAACCCGATCTCATCCTCCGAAATGGAGGTTTCCGTGTATTCCTCAATAATGTGGCCGATAAACACGCTCATCTCAAATACCAGAGGATAGGTTCTTTTTATTTCCGCCAGACAGATATTGGAGACAACCACCCCAAGCTGTATCCGCTCCAGAAGATTCTGTAGATGCAGAACCAGGCCGTCCTTAAAGATCATATCTGCCGAAAAATCTATGTCATACCTCTGCCGGGCCATGCTTACGATTTTCAGCATCAGCTCCTCCGCCTGCGCCAGATAGTCCTCCTTCTCAAACAATGTGCTTCTCTGTCTGCCTATAAGCAGATTTGCAAATAAGACGACCTCGTTCTCGTTCAAGTCAAAGGAAAGGGAGGCTGTCACCCTTGTGAAAAACTCCATGGCAATCTTATATTCCAGAGTATCCCTTATCTCACTGCGGTAGCGGTTGGTTTCCACATAGTTGTAGTCCATCATTCTCTGAATGGACACGCCTACGTGTATCATCAGCATGGGAAATGTTTCCTCACGCACCCGGTAGCTGTATTTTTCCAGGATCTCTTCCAGGATATTTTTTACCTTTATCAGATCAAAATTGGGGAAGAGCTCGTCAATTTTGTTGAGATTGATGAAGTTTCCTCTGGTCTCGTTGGCAAGTAAGTCCTTGTAAACAAACCGTTTGCTTTCCTCACTCCCTTTTAGATACATGTGACTGCCCGTCTTGACCAGTTCCACGCCGTCGTACTTTTCCAGCATTTCGGAAATCTTTTTCATATCATTTTTGATGGTAAACTCGCTGACATAAATGTCATATTGAAGATCAAAAATGTTTAATTTGCGCTTATTGAAAAGCAATTTTTCGATGATGTATTTGCATCGCTCCTCGGAGGTCTGGGGAATATGCTCCCTTGTGTCCAAATCGCTTTTCTCCGAAACGTCCTCGTTGATCCGGTAGCCATAGCGCACACTGGATTCTATGATACCCTTGTAGGTCTTTCCCAGCTGCTCCATGTCGCTGCGGATGGTCCGATCCGAAACGCTGAGAATCGTTGACAGCTCCTTCCCTGTGATCCAGCCCTTTTTCTCTTTTAAAATTTGAAGAATTTTTTTCTGTCTCATTTGCATGGCTTTATTATACATAAACTCACCTCCTTTATTTTCCACACAATTTCCTAACAGCTAGGAAAAAGTACCTGGCATTTTATTTATCCTGTACATTGCAGCATGGCTTTGAAAGCTTCTCTACGTTAAAAATGACTACATTCCGGGCAGCTTTGTTTATCGCCATTGTGTGGACAGCTTTTTTTGACAAATCTCATTTTCCGTGTTACATTTGGTTCTGTTTGGGATATGATAAAAGAAGGCTCTTTTCCGGCTGCGTACCGGCGGCCTGGAAGCGGATGCCGGATAGATAGGTTCTAAACCTTATGACAGAATGATAAGCTTTAAGTAGAAAGCCGGAGAATAACAAAATGGAAAAAGATTATTTATTGAAGGAACGCCCCTTGCGCGCTTTGCTCCTGTTCGCCCTGCCCATGATCATAGGAAATCTCTTTCAGCAGTTCTATACCATGGCTGATTCTATGGTTGTGGGCCGCTATGTAAGCGAAAACGCCCTGGCCGCCGTGGGAGCTTCCTACTCTCTTACCAATGTATTTATCTGCGTGGCTATCGGCGGCGGCGTGGGGGCTTCCGTGCTCACCAGCCAGTATTTCGGCGCACGGGAATACGGCCGTATGAAGCAGTCTGTTTCAACTGCCCTTCTCACATTTCTGGCGGTGAGCCTGGCCCTGGCTTCCCTGGGGCTTGCTTTTGGACGGGAGTTTATGGTGTTCTTAAAGACACCGGAGGACATTCTGGATATGACGGTAGAATATCTCAATATTTATTTTATGGGACTGCCCTTTCTCTTTATGTACAATGTGCTGTCCTCTATGTTCAATGCCCTGGGGCGCTCCCGGATTCCTCTGTACCTGCTGATCTTTTCTTCTATTTTTAATATTGTACTGGACATTTATCTGGTGCGCTCTCTGGGGCTTGGCATCGCCGGTGTAGCCTGGGCTACCTTGATTGCCCAGGGGATTTCTGCTTTTCTATCCTTTTTGATTTTTCTTGGGGAGCTGCGGGGTTATCCGGGTGCGGATACGAAGATGGAATCGGTTCGTAAATTTTACAGTACAGAAGAGCTTTTCACTATGTGCCGTGTGGCTCTTCCCTCTATCTTCCAGCAATCCACGGTATCCATCGGCATGATGCTGGTTCAATCTGTGGTCAACAGCTTCGGCCCCCAGATGCTGGCTGGCTTCTCCGCCGGTATGCGCGTAGAGAGTATCTGTATTGTTCCCATGGCCGCACTGGGCAATGCCATGTCCTCCTACACTGCCCAGAATCTGGGCGCAGAACAGGAAGACCGCGTAGTAAAAGGCTATCGCGCAGCTCTCTGCCTGACAGCCTTTTTCGCCTTGCTTCTCTGTCTGGCTCTGGAGCTTTTCCATTTTCCCATTATCGCCTCCTTCTTAGGAAGCGACGGCACAATGCAGGCCCTGGAGACAGGAAGCAGTTATTTAAGATTCATTGGCTTTTTCTTTGCCCTTATCGGCCTTAAAATGTGCACGGACGGCCTTCTTCGGGGCGCTGCCGATATGAAAATGTTCACCATCGCAAATCTTGCCAATCTGTCTCTGCGTGTGGCATTTGCAATTGCCATGGCTCCCCGGTTCGGCATCGCCATGGTCTGGTATGCGGTGCCCTTGGGATGGCTGTTGAATTTCCTGATCTCCTACGGGGAATACCGCACGGGGCGGTGGCGGAAAAAATGCGTATCTTGATTTTGGGAATCAACAGGAAGCAGATTTCACTTTTTTAATTTTTCCTCTTATTTTTCGTTCGCTTCATCTGCTTTTCCCAGGTCTTCACCGTCTGCTCCTGTAAGAAGGCGAGCATTGGTTCTAAGTCCTGCCGGATATCCCATGCTTCCAATCCTTCGTAATATTGCTTTCTGTCCTCTTCGTGAATAATAACAGGCGGATGGTTATGAAGCGTCAGAAAATAATTCATTGCCAGACGCCCGGTGCGGCCGTTGCCATCCGCAAAAGGATGAATATTTTCAAACTTTACGTGAAAATGCGCCGCAGCCGTCAGTGCCTTTTCATCTGAAATGCTTACAAGCTCCTCCAGCAATTCCGTCATTTCCTCCGCAACGTCCTCCGGCGATGCTCCAACCTCTTCCCTGCCGGCAACATAGTCATGAAGCTTATACCGGCCCGGGCGCTCTCCTAATTGATAGCGTCTTGTATCGTATGTGTTCAAAGTCAGCTTCTCTTGAAGCTCTTTGATAAACGCTTCGTCCATAGCCCGTCTTTTTCCGAAGGAATCAAGAAACAATTCATGGGCCTCTTTTCCATTTCTTATTTCAAAAAGAGTCCGCAAATCACCGGTGTAAGAAGTTACGCCATCATGCTCAAAAATTTCCCGTGTATCGTGGTAGGTGATTTTGTCGTTTTCTATCTTTCCGGAGTGATAAGCAAAGGCTATGCTATGGCCATTCAATGCCTCTGCTAATTCTGCATCTGTTGTTATTTTTTTACTCTGCCATAAAGCTACTGCTTTTTCATAATCCGTCATAGCCTTTTCCTTTTCCATATGCACCTCCATTATTAGCCACATTATACTATGGAAATCAAAACCCCGTCTTATTTTTTCCGCACCGGATGCCGGAGCACCGTCTTTAACCGCTCCGGGGCCGTCTTCCTTGGATCTCCCAGATAGATCTCATGGTGGTACCTCCCTTTTCCGGCTTCCGGCGCGCCCATCTGAAAATCCTCCGCATAGCCCTCTTTTGCAGCAAACTTCTCCAAAAGCTCAAGAGAGACAGGCTCCGTATCATAAGGCCCCACATGAAGAAGCTGGATGCACAGCCCTTCCTCATATCTTACCAGCTTCGCCGCCGAAGGATCCAGTTCCGGTTTCTTCCTCCCAAGCTCCTCCTTGGCCCACGCAAAGAGCTCCTCTGTCACCTCGTCCGGCTGGCGGATCATGGAAAACCAGCAAAGGGCACCTTTATCCGCCAGATTCCTTCCGTCAAATGCCTCACGCCCGTTTTCCGTCCACCAGAGCCCTTCCAAAGGCGGCACCACATAATTCCCCTCCAGAATTGCAGAGCCTTCCTCCGCACACATCCCCTCAAAAATATCCCTGGGCACCTTTCCGAATTTTAAGTTCATTTTAATTCCAAAGGACAGGCCGTAGAGAAGGGACAGCGCATCTGCATATGCGGCGGAGGTATTGGGATCGCCCTTTCCCTCCACCATAATAAATGTCATCTGCGGCACTTCAATCACCATTGGCTTCTTTTTGGGCAGGTATAAATCCGGAAACTCTTTTTTATAGTCCAGCTTCTTACTTTGCGCCTTTCGTTCCATCTGCAGCTCCCTTCTTTTTCTTCGGTTTCGGCATGGGAAGCTCCCTGCAGGTCACCTGCACCAGTTCGGCAAGCCGCTCCCGATCCTCCAACTCCTCAATCAAAAAATGCGGCTTAGCCCCGTGATAGGGACTCCCCTCCTGCCAGACTCCTGTAAATTCAGACTGTCTGTTTTCATTTTTTATGATATTATCATACAAAACCTGACACCGTATGTCTAGTATAGTGTTTGATAAATAACAGCAGCCCGCAGATGTTACTGACATTGCGTGTGGACAGTAACCTACAGATTACTTTTTGCATCTCTTCGCATGCGC
Organism: Clostridia bacterium; assembly: GCA_910575725.1. GTDB lineage: Bacteria > Bacillota > Clostridia > Lachnospirales > Lachnospiraceae > Laedolimicola. Next base: position 163,734 of record CAJTFE010000003.1, read on the forward strand.
AGAATCACACGAAGGGCTCCGGACAGCACGCCGGCGCAGGGCCAGATTATCCAGGTTCTATGCCAGTCAAAGGTCCAAAAGCTGATTCCCAGATAAATAGCCGTTACCACGCACCAGTAAATTTTAAAAATCGGTTTTCTCGACTGTTCCTCCGGCGTGAATTCTCCCTCTCGAAGGAGGATCTGGCAGGCGCCCCATTCTTCTCCAGACCAGACAATCAAAAATATTCCCATGGCCACCAGCATCAGCATTACATCTACGGCAATCACACCTAAGAATTCATTTTCTCCCAGAAAAATCATTACCAGAAAGATAGGAAGCGCCGCCGTTATGAGCAGAAAAATTCCTGCCGCAACACAAGTCCTGTAAAAAACGCCTATTTCTTCCTGACGCTTTTTGACAATTCCCTCCACACCGTATTGAAGGCGGAAATGCCCTTTTTTCAAATACTCATATTTCTCCAGTCTTGCATCGTTCAGAACAACTACAACCGTTGCCACTCCTATAATAAGAAGTAAGACCACCAGACCGATTCCTGCCGCCGCTTCCTCAGAAATCCGGGCCGAGGCAAGCTCCGAATAACCGGAAAGAAAAATTAAAAACACCGGGCACAGCGTGTACGCTGCAATTGCTATTGCCTGTGACAAGGCATGGCGTTTCTTCTGTTCCATAAAAGAGGAGGCTTCCTCCAGGGATACGCTTTTTACCCCTTCCTCTGGCTCTGTCCCTCCATCTACAGAAATTTCCAGTTCCTCCAGTTCTTCCTTTAATAAGTAGTCTGTGCTTACCTCAAAAATCTGGCTCATTTTCAAAATCCGCTCCAGATCCGGTATGGCTGAGGCGCTCTCCCACTTGGAAACTGCCTGCCGGGATACCCCAAGCTGCCCAGCCAGCTCCTCCTGAGACCATCCGCGCTGCCTGCGCAGTGCAATTATTTTATCTGCTAAAATCATACTTATCCTTTCTATTCTAGTTCCGTAATATCCCTCACAGTACACCGGTATGAAATCAATTTCCAGCCACAAAAACATGTGTCTGTAAATCGATTTGTGCACTGTGAGGGATATTACTGTTTCCAGTTCCGTAATATTCCTTACAATACACCAGTATGAAATCAATTTCCAGTCACAAAAAACATGTGCCTGTAAATCGATTTGTGCACTGTGAGGGATATTACTGTTTCCAGTTCCGTAATTCAATCGCTGTACATGTACATATCCCCTCGGGTATGTGCTTATTTTAGGCTTTTTTCCGGTTGTCAACCACCAAGTGCGCTTTGAAATTTGTAAACCCAGGGTTGCTTTTTCATTTTTTCTAACATAATTTTACTATTTATGCTTGTATCTTCCAGAATTCTGTTCTATATAATATTGCATTGGCATTTTTCGTTTTTCATTATACGAGCCTGAATTCGAAAAAACAATGTTTTCATTGACCGGAATTTTGTTCTGATTTACAATAAATTACGTAAAACCTTTCAACCTTGTTTTTTGCCCAAGGGCAAAAGCCTATGAATAACATTCTATTTTAAGACGAGGAGCATACCTTTATGAAATCATCACAGGATTTGCGGGCGAACCTTCGCTCTATCGATCACCGGAGTTATCCGGCCTATAAAGATCTGAAAGGACAGTACGACTTCGGAAGCTTTGTCCTTTCCATTGACCATGTACAGGGAGATCCTTTTGCATCCCCCTCCCGGCTGTCGGTTCTTGTATCCGGAAAGAAGGCTGGCTTTCCGGCTGAGTACTATGACACCTACCCAAAGCGCATCACCTTACAGGATCATCTGACCCGGCTTTTTGCTGCGCAGCTTGCCTCCGGAAGCAAGCAGGCCAAGGGCTCCGGAAAGAGCGGACTTCTCGGCGCCTCCCGCTGCGGCCAGGAAGTATTGGAGCGGACGGCCTGCCGGGTACAGGAGGGCAGCGTAACCCTTCGCTTTGAAGCGGGATTTCCGGCCAGGGGGCGGACCATTGACGCCAGAGAGCTTGAGAAAATGCTCTTCGACATTCTTCCGGACTGTGTCCACGCAAGCCTTTACTTCCAAAAAATCAACAAAAACCGCTTAAAGGCAGCTATTGAGCTCTGCGAAGATCAGCAGTATATCCGGGAACAGCTTCCGGCTCTGGGACTCTGCGCCTTTCTTGCGAACGGCTCCGTCCTGCCCCGGCAGAGCGGCGTCTCCGATCGGCCTATGCAGGATGCCGTGGCATTTCAGTCGCCGGCTTCCATGGAGGTAACCCTGAACCTTCCCAACAGGGGACCTGTAATGGGCATGGGAATCCCCAAAGGCATTACCCTCTTTGTGGGCGGCGGCTATCACGGAAAGTCCACGGTGCTTCAGGCGCTCCAGTACGGCGTCTACAATCACATCGGCGGCGACGGCCGGGAACTGGTTATCACGGATGAAAGCGCCTGGAAGCTGCGCTCCGAGGATGGGAGAAGCGTAACAGGCGTGGACATCTCTCCCTTTATCCGCCAGCTTCCGGGACGCAGAGATACCAGGCATTTTTCCACGGAGGATGCCAGCGGAAGTACCTCCCAGGCAGCTAATCTCATGGAAAGCATGGAGAGCGGCAGTACGCTTCTGCTCATTGACGAGGACACCTCTGCTACTAACTTTATGATACGCGACAAGCTGATGCAGCAGGTGGTAGCCCCCGAAGAAGAACCTATCATTCCCTTTATTGAGCGCGTGCGCAGTCTTTATGAAGATTTCGGCATTTCCTCCGTAATTGTGGCCGGAAGCTCCGGCTCCTATTTCCATGTGGCCGACACGGTGGTTCAGATGAAAGAGTATGTGCCCTATGATATTACCGGGCGCGCAAAAGAAGCAGCAGCGGCATTTCCCGTATTTTCCGCCAGGCAGGGTAAATTCCCCGCCTACTCGGCCAACCGCTGCCCCAAGGCAAATGCTGCCGTGAAACGGGATGACCGCCTGAAACTGAAAGCCATGGGAACCCATGAACTGCTTCTCGGACGCGACGCCGTGGAGCTTCGCTATCTGGAACAGCTTCGTGACAGCGAGCAGACCATGGCCCTTGCCTGCCTGCTCAAATATCTGCAGCTGCAGGCGATGGACGGAAAGAAAAATATGACGGCTCTGGCGGATCAGCTGGAAGCGCTGCTGGATACCCAGGGTCTGGAAGGGCTTTTTGAGCGCGGAGATGTACGCTCCTCCCTGGCCCGCCCCAGACGTCAGGAGATCCTGGCATGTGTGAATCGGTATCGGCAGCTGATTATATAAAGTTACTGGTCACAGAGTAAACAGCAACACTTATTGATAGGGATACCGTTCACTCCGTGACCAGTAACTTGATAGGCTGCATCTGCCGCTCTTTCCAAAAAAAATTGTTGACAAATCTCCCTCCCTGTGCATATAATACCAGTAACGCAATATAAGTGAAACCTGTGAAGAAGAAGAGTAACTGGCCAAAGCGGATCTACAGAGAGCTCCCGGCGGTGGGATGGGAGCGTGAAGCAGTCAGCGAATGGGCTTCGGAGGGCAGCTTTGAACGAAGGAAGCGATACTTCCAGTAGGGGCTGACGGGACCCCACCCGTTATCCATCGGGGCACGTATGATGGTACGTGTAAGCGAGTGGACATTTCCATAAGGAATGTCAATTTGGGTGGTATCGCAGAAGTTTACGCTTTTGTCCCATATAAGGGACAGAAGCGTTTTTTTATCTAGCTATGAGCCGGGCGCCTAAGAAATTCAGGCACCCGGTGGGATGCTCGCATGTCGCCGGGTGCTTGAATTTTTTAGGCATGCGGCGACAGCCGCAAAGCCCGGAAACGCTCTGCGTTTTCGAGCCTGCCCGACGATTCACCGCTGATAAACACTCTTTGGAACTGTGATTCTGGCAAAACTTAGTTCCTCATCTGCCACCTGACCTGAAAACCTCGTAGAAGAAAAGGAGAAAAAATTATGAAGAAGATGACTATGAAAAAATTACTGGCTCTCGGATGCGCTTTCGTACTTGCCTGCTCCATGCTTGGCTGCTCCGGCAAAGCAGATGAACCCGCGGCGCCGGAAGAATCAACCGGTGCTCCTACCGAAACAGAAACCCCGGAGGGCGAGGCACCTTCAGCCGAAGGCGCCAAGGATTCCTATAACATCGCAATCGTAAAGCAGATGGATCACGCTTCCCTGGATGAGATTGCAAATGCAGTCGCAGCCCGGCTTGACGCCATCGCCTCTGAAAAAGGCATCACCATTACCCATGAGATCTATTCCGGCCAGGGCGACCAGTCCACCTTAAAGCAGATCGGCGATCAGCTCATCGCAGACGAGGTAGATGCAATCGTTCCCATCGCCACCTTAGCCGCACAAGTCATGGTTTCCTGCGCAGAGGATACCAAAACTCCCGTTATCTTTGCCGCTATCTCTGATCCGGCAGAGGCAGGAGTCGTAGATATCGACTACGTAACAGGAACCAGCGACGCACTGAATACAAGCTTTATCCTAGATATGATGTTTGCACAGAACCCGGATATTCAGAAGGTAGGCCTTCTCTATTCCCAGTCTGAGGCAAACTCCACCACTCCCATAGCCGAGGCAAAGGCATATCTGGAAGCCAAAGGCATCTCCTACAGCGAGCAGCCTGCCGCAGCCAGTGACGAAGTAATCGCCTGCGCTTCCGCCTTAATTGCAGAAGGCGTAGACGCCATCTTCACTCCCACCGACAACGTAATTATGGCCTCCGAGCTTGCCATTTACGAAGATCTGGCAAAGGCCGGCATCCCCCACTACACAGGAGCCGATTCCTTCGTCCGCAACGGAGCCTTCACCACCTGCGGCGTAAACTACACGGATCTGGGAACACAGACTGCAGACCTTGCTTTTGACGCTATCGTAAACGGAATGGCCGATATGGAAGATTTCTATCTGGCCGAGGGCGGTATCATCACCGTAAATACGGAAACCGCCGAGGTTCTGAACATTGATTATTCCGTATTTTCCGAAATGGGAGAGGTTGTTGAAGTTATAACCACCGAGGACTAGTGCATTGCTGCACTAATTTCCGATACAAACTGCTAGTCAAAAAGTCTCTATGAGGCAGATAGGTTACTGGTCACGGAGTGAACAGTAACGCAGACAGCGATACCCTGCGGGTATGCATGAATGAAATACCAGCAGGGTATCCTTCTATGCACAGACAATATGTGCAGATCTAGGAAAGGAGAAGTATGCTGTACATTACACAAACAGCCCTGGAATTGGGCTTTCTCTATGCATTGGTGGCCATGGCTCTGTTCTTAAGCTACCGCATTCTGGATATTGCAGATCTGACCACAGACGGCTGCTTTGTTCTGGGCGCCGCCGTATCCGTAACCCTGGCCGCCTCCGGCCATCCGCTCCTCGCCATCCCCTCCGCCATGCTGGCAGGAATGGCCGCCGGCTTTGTAACCGCCTTTCTTCAGACAAAGCTCGGCGTTCCCTCCATACTGGCCGGAATTGTCACCAATATGGGACTCTACACCGTCAATCTCATGGTCATGGGCTGGAGCGCCAACGTAAGTCTCCTGAAATCCGAAACTATATTCACCCTCTTTAAAAACACCGGCATCGGCGGAGCCTGGAACGAAGCCATCCTGGCCGGATTTATCACCATCCTTATGGGCATTCTGCTGATCCTGTTCCTGGGAACACGTCTGGGTCTCTCCATCCGCGCCACAGGCGACAACATGGATATGGTAAGGGCCTCTTCCATCAACCCGGCCTTCACCATCACCGTAGGCCTGTGCATTGCCAACGCCATGACCGCTCTTTCCGGCGCCATGGTGGGACAGTACCAGAACGCAGCCGACATCAACGGCGGAACCGGCATCGTAGTCATCGGCCTGGCCTGCCTTATCATAGGAGAAACCCTGCTCGGCCGCCGCACCATAATCAAAGGCGCTATAGCCGCCATCGTCGGTTCCGCAATCTACCGGCTCATCTACGCTATCGTGCTGTACACAAAAATAATGCCTGTCCAAGGCTTAAGGCTCATAACCGCTGTCATCGTAGCTCTGGCCATCGCATTTCCGACCATCAAAAACTGGATTCTCTTTGAAAAGCGGAAAGCCGCAGCCCGGAAAGGAGGCAACTAAACATGCTGGATATCAAAAACATTTCCAAAACATTCAATCCAGGAACAATCAATGCCAAAAAAGCCATTTCCGGCCTGTCCCTTCACCTGGACAGCGGAGACTTCGTTACAATTATCGGTTCCAACGGCGCAGGCAAATCAACCATGTTCAACGCCATCGCGGGAACCTTCTACGTAGACGAAGGCTCCATTTCCCTGGACAAAAAAGACATCACCTTCCTCCCCGAATACAAGCGCAGCCACTTCATAGGCCGCCTGTTCCAGGATCCCATGAAAGGCACCGCCCCCGCCATGACCATCGAAGAAAACATGGCCCTGGCCTACTTACGCAACACCCAGGGCACTTCCCCCTTCAGCCGCATCTCAAAAAAGGATAAAGCCTTTTTCCAGGAACAGCTCTCCCTCCTGGGCATGGGCCTGGAAGACCGCCTGAAACACCCCGTAGGCCTCCTCTCCGGCGGCCAGCGCCAGGCCTTATCCCTCCTGATGTCAACCATGGTGCCCCCCAAGCTCCTGCTCCTGGACGAACACACAGCAGCCCTTGACCCTGGCACCGCCGAAAAAGTCCTGGAACTGACAAAAACCATCACATCCCAGAATCACATCACCTGCCTAATGATAACCCACAACATGAAACAGGCCCTGGAGCTAGGCAACCGCACCCTCCTGATGGCTGGCGGAAACATCGTCCTGGACATAGGTGGAGAAGAACGCTCCCACCTAACCGTCGAAGATCTCCTAACCCGCTTCAAAGCCGGAACCGGCCAAGCCCTGGACAACGACCGAATCCTCCTCTCCGACTAGTTAAAAACTCTGCCAAAACAAACCAGCTGCTATCCGTCCTTTCTCCCCCCCGCCCCCAAAATGTAAATGGAGAATGACGCAAAATAAGCCGGGAGCCTTTCCCATATCCCAGTGTCCGGCTATTCGCGAACAGACTGTCTGATACGGCCAAACATTACCCAACACCTTCATCCCAGCAAAGACTCCAAAAGTAATGTTTGTCCGAAGCAGACAGTCTGTACGCGAATCGTCCGAACACGGATATGGAAAGGCTCCCGGCTTATTTTGCGTCATTCTCCCCCCACATTCTCACCCCCTCCTATACTCCCTCCCCAAATAATAATTCACCTTAAAAAATACCAGCACCATCCAATAGCAAAGATTATAACACCCCTTCCCCATCAGCCAAAGATACACTTTGATCGAAACCGACAGCCGATCCATCGTATGATTCCTCAAGGCCTCCCGAACCTTAGGATCCTCGCAAATCTCTCTCACATTGGCCGTCACAGCCTTTCTCCCAGCTTTATAATTCCGATAAATCTCATTCTTCACCGTCAAAACCGTCATGCTCAAAAAATCATTCCGAATCTGCCCCGAAAAATCAAAAACATTCTTCTCCCGGCTGATACTCAAAAGCCGCTCCGCCAAGAGCTTCACCTTCTCCATATATCCGCTGTCATACTTCCCGGTAATCGACTTCTGATTAATCCAATAATGATAAGGGAAAAAATCCTGCACCACACAAAGCTTTTGTGTATCCAGAAGCGCCGGGAACGTAATCTGCATATCCTCCCCCAGAGACACCCGATCGTCACAAAATCCCATATTCTTTCGAATCAATTCTGTGCGAAAGAGCTTCGTCACCCTGGCAGACTGCAGCGTCCGTCCAAAAAAGCACCCGTCATTAATAAGAGAAGGAAACAGCTCCTCAATCTCCTTCCTGTCATAAACCTCTTTTTTGAAATTCGAAATTTCCTTCCGTTTCGGAATCTTCGGATCCTCAAAATCAAAAACCAGTCCGCACACAGCCATATCCGCATCTGTCCGAAGCGCCAGCTCAAGCATCCGCTCATACATATCCGGCTCAATCCAGTCGTCACTGTCCACAAACCCCGCGAAATCACCGGAAGCCAGCTCCATCCCGGCCTTCCAGGCAGAGGTCAGCCCCCCGTTTGCCTTATGGCATACCCGGATTTTCTCATGGGCTTCCCCATATTCATCACAGATGGCCCCGGATCCGTCTGTCGAACCGTCGTCCACCAGAATGATCTCCAAATTTTCTGCCGTCTGTGCCAGAATACTGTCTATGCAGCGGCGCAGATAGGCCTCCACATTATAAACAGGCACAATTACGCTGATCTTATACTTACTGCTTTCCATTTTCACTCTTCACCCGTTCCAACAATCTCCGGTAAATTCCCGGGCAGGCCAAAAACAGCCGGTAGCCAATCTCCGTCCGCAGGGGAAACCGCCCGTAAGGCTTCACGCGCTTCAGTCCCCGGCGGATCAAGCCCCGAATCCATTCCTGTTCCTTCCCGCTTTCCGGCATTTCATCCCGAAGCCCAAAGTAAATATCAATGCTCCCGTCCGCAAATGCCTGTAAAGCCCTCACCATAAGCTCCGTATACCCCTTCTGTTCCAAAAAATCAATCCGCTCCGCCCCAGCCGTCACCCAGTCCAGCCGCCTGGGATTAAATCCCCTGGTGATACTGGAAGGCGTCACAAAATAACCGTAAAGAGAAGCATCCACATAAGCCGCCTGCCGCACCTGATGATAGATCCGGTAAGTTGTAGCCTCGTCCTCGTGAATCCGCCCCAGGGGATACCTTATCTTTTCAAACAGCTCCCTCTTATAAAGCTTGTTCCAGGCCACAACAAAATAAGCCCCATCGGAAATATAGAGATTTGCCAGCATCTGCCGTCCCGTAAAGGTTTTTACTTCCCCGGTCCCCCTTTGGGGAACAGGCTCTCCCTTCACATACTCCCACCGGCAGACACTCATATCGCTCCCTGTCTCTGCACAGGCCTCATGCAAACGCTCCAGAAATTCCGGAACAAGATAATCGTCCGAATCCACAAAAGCCAGATAACGCCCCTCTGCCTGGTCAATTCCCGTATTACGGGCCCCGGACAGGCCGGCGTTCTTCTGATGAATCACCTTCACTCTGGAATCCATCCGGGCATACTCGTCGCAGATAGCCGGGCAGCCGTCGTCGGAGCCGTCATCCACCAGAATGATTTCCATATTTTCATAAGTCTGATCCAGTACAGAATCCAGGCAGCGGCGCAGATAAGCCTCCACATGAAAGACCGGTATAATCACGCTTATCAAATCTTTCATAAAAAACTGCCTTCCTCACTTTCTATCAACACTTCCATGTTACTGCCGTCCTATTAGCCTTTCCGGCTTCGTCACCCTTTCTTTCCATATAAAAGCTTTGCCGTCCACCCTCTCAGTACGCTCAGTCCATACGCCCCATGCTTCCATCCCCGGAGCATACATGCGTGAATCATCCGGTAATCCATTGCAAAAAGAGCCGCATTCCTTCCTGCTCTTTGAAGCTCCGGATCTCTGCAGTAGGCTTCTATTGCCGCCAGTTTTTCCCGTCTGCTCCGGCTTAGATCAAAGGGAAGGCTCTCCACATCATCCAGCACCTCCTGGATCAGCCGGGCATTGATAAGCCCGCTTTTATCCTCACAGCCTGCCAGCTCCTCATAGAATCTCGAAGCCTCATGCCAAATCCGCTTAGCCAGCTCCAGCTTGTCGTCCCGTTTCCGGCTGGAAAGCGTATTGCCTGTGTCATTCTGTATATAATGATAAAGCGGTTTCTGCACAACAGCCACGCCCCCAGAAGCCCTGCGCAGGTAATCCAGGTTAAACAGCAGATCCTCGCCCAGGCTTAAGCTCTCATCAAAACGCCCGGCCAGACTCCGCCGGAACAGCTTGTTCCAGGGCATATTCAGATATCCTCTGCCATACAGCGCAAGAAAGCTCTCCGCCCCGTTCCATTTCGAAATCTCCGGAATCTTTTCCACATCCCTTCCCAGGTAGTGGTGATGATATCCACAGACCGCCAAATCCGCCGAGCCGATGCCGCATAAAAGCGCCTCCGCCATATCCTCTTCCACAGAATCATCGCTGTCCGCAAACAGAAGAAACTCTCCCCCCGCCTTTTCCATTCCTGCATTCCTGGCCGAGGAAACGCCCCCGTTTTCCTTATGAATCACACGTATCCGGGCATCCTTCTCTGCCAGCTCATCGCATATACAGGGACAGTTATCGGGAGAGCCGTCGTCCACCAGGATTATCTCAATCTCCCTCTCTGTCTGTCTCTGGAGGGATTCCACGCAGACACGCAGGGTCTTTTCACTTTTATATACCGGAACAACAATACTCACCATCTTCGCAATCCCCAATCCAGAACGCCGCAAACCTATAGAAACAAAGCCTCTGCCTTAGCCCTTACCCTGCTCCTTCACACGCTGCCTGTGCAGCTTCTTCTTTACCATATCCAACACCATTTTGCGCTCATTCTTACGCAGCACCACAAAAAAGTTCACCGCCAGAGCCGCCGCTCCTGCCGCGATCCCTACGGAAAACAGCTTCACCCATCCGTCAATCTCAATCAGCAGCCGAAAAGGCAGAGCCGTCAGGCAGACCGCCCCGATAGACACCAGGCCCAACAGAATATCCCCGTAGAAGGTATACCACTTCACCTTCAGACACCGGGCCGCATAAATGGGAGTAAACACCAGATTACGCAGAACTCCGTACACCATACTGGTGCCCACAATGGCATAAATCCCCAGATCCGTCGTTTCCAAAAGAAGAAATACCGTCGCTGTTGTAAGAATCCCGCTGGTCAGTATGACAACCGAATTCACCTTCACCCGTTTTGTAATTAAAAATACATGATACAGCACCTGAATGCTGGCGCTGATGCACATGGTTCCGATATTCAGCAGCGCGAGCTGGTACAGCACATCCGGATTCTGTGTCTCCCCAATCCACAGAACAAAGAAGGCCTTTCCAAAAACAATCAGAAACGCAATGGGAATGCTGATCAAGAAAATCATAATCCGGTCCGCGCTCCCGATAATCTCCAGCAGCTGCTTCCTGTCTTCCTTTGCATAGGCAATGGTCATCTGAGGATTAAAAACGCCCGCAATCGTCCCCATAAGATTCACAATCACCGTGGGAACCTGAGCGGCAATCGACACGGTCGTCATAGCCGCAGCATTGATCATAATATTGGCAATGGAGGTATCCAGTCCGCTCAGCAAAAGCTGCCCAAGCCGGGTAACCGAATTCCAGGCTCCCAGGGACACAAGCTCCTTCACCTTCCCCCAGCCAAAATACTGCTTTCTTACTTTCATATCCGGCAGAAGCCGCCGGGTAAAGATAAGATTGGCCGCCGCCTGTATCAGCGTAGACGCCACGGAAGCGCAGCCCACATACCACAGATAAGGCCGGAAAAAGAAATACGCCGTAAACAGCACCGTCAGACGCGCAGCCTCTCCCAGAATCGTGGCCATGGAGCTCAGCTCCAGCCTGTCCTGGCTGTAGGGCGCAACCCCAAAGACCGAGGTTGTAATGCTGATAAGAAAGTTCAAAAATATAAAAAAGAACAGCATCTGAATGTCCGGAAGGCTTGCCTTTGGCGGAATCTGGAAAATATGCCCCAGATAAACCACCACAAACATAGCCGGAATCATAAAGACCACAGCCATCAGCACATTGGCATAAAACACAGAGGAAAAATAGCGGTTTGCCTCCTCCTTGTCATTCCGGTGTATCTGGATGGTAATAAAACGGCTCGCCATGGTATTCAGGGCAGATACGACAATCTGGGCCGCCTGGACAAACTTATTGGCAATATCCGTAAACCCATAGGAGTTGGGAATCATTCTGTCGATAATCGGCACCAGAATAAAGCCCAGCAGCATATTTACTGCAAAGGCCAGAAGCTGGGCCGTCATATTAATCGCTACTCTTCTCTTGTTCATATCTGCTCCTACAATATCAGCACTGCCTTGATAAGATACATAACCGTCAGAAGCTGCCCTATAAAGCCTGCATACATCATTCCCCGATCCACGGATTTCTCATACATCAGCCGGCTGTTGCGCCCTGTCAGAGAGAAGGCCGGCATAAAGGGGATAAAGTACCGCCCCTGTACCCCCTCGATGGAGATATAGTCCTTCGGCGTCCAGGTCAGCAGCATACCAGCCAGTATGATTCCCGTACAGGCCAGACAGATAAACACAGACAGCCATTTATGCCATCTTTTCACATAGAAGGGCTCTTCCCTTGTCTTTAAAACCGAGAGCACCAGCAGGAATAAAAAGAGCATGGGAATTACCTGTGAGATCTCAATCTCCACCCAGCCCATCTTCTGCCCTGCCAGGGACTCCAGATAAAAGGCCGTCTTGTCACTGACCGTATTGGCCAGTATCCGCACCAGCTCCAAGGGCTGCTGCAGAAAATACCCGATGGTATAGCCTGATGTGGCAGAAGAACCTACGGTTGCCGTTGCCTCCGTAGTCGTGGCAATGTAATTGACCGCCACCGTGTTTTTGTTGAGGAAGCTCAGCACCGGAAGGATAAAAAGCCCCGCCATGCAGATCCCCCAGGATCGTCTGCCGCCGAATTTTTTCGCCGGGATGAGAAGGGCCAGAAGGCACATGGGCAGATAAATGCCGCTCTTTCCATAGATAAAGACAATACCCAGAATCCCCATCACCAGGATATCCTTTGGCTTCACCGGATCCTCATTGTAGGCCAGTGCAATACAGTAACAGCTATACAGCAGAATCGTGCCCGTAATCACGGCATCATAAGAAAAGGATGTGCACTGCTGCAGGTTCATGGGAAGAATGGCCAAAAGGAAGAGGGTCATCTTTCCAAAAGGCAGTTTTTTCATACCAAAGTAAACCATGCAGGCAAAAAACAGCAGACTGCACCATCTCGCCAGCAGCAGCATGGGAACCGTTCCAAGCTGCAGAATCCGTGCCAGGGTCATGCCCAGGACTGCAGGCAGGTAGAGAACCATAGGCGCCTCTGTGTTCGCCGTGGCCGCAGCCTCCGTCAGACGGCCGTCCTGGACCCGTGAAAAGAGTCCGTCATAGATATTTTTATAGTTCGTCAGGCTGGGCTCCGAGGTATATTCCATTTTGGCGTCATCCGCCCTTTTCAGGCATTTGCCCTCTCCGATCTGATCGATTCCAAGAAGCGTATTGGAATGGCGGTAGGACATATCAATGTGGTATTTCTCGTCCGGCGTCATATAAGGCGTCAGAATAAAATTGTAGATGACTCCCAGGCACAGAATCGTAAAGAGAAAAACCTTCTCAATCCTGCATCTTCGGATAAAGGCCAGGTAATAAAAGCCCGCGCTCATGGCCTCAAAAAACAGAAACATCACAAAGAAATACTTTTTCAAAAAGATATTGAAATAAGTGTGAGCATTCATGCTCAGCCGGCTCCCGCTCTCTTTTCCATTGATATACAGGGTATTCTCCTGGTAATACCCTTCCGGGGTCACAATCACAGAAAGTCCGCTGTTCAGAAGCTCCTGGGAGAATTCCAGGCGCACCTCGTAGGTATGCCCCTTCGTATCGCTCTGGGCCTGGTTAAAAATAAGCCCCATATACTGCCCGTCCAGCAAAGATGCAGCCAAAATCTCAGTCTCGCAGAGCAGCTCCTCCCCCGCCAGATCCCGTACACTGGCCCGGATACTCCCCTCTGGCCGGAAATCCTCAGACAGATCCATCCGGATCCCTAAGCCTACCAGCGTCTCCTCTTCTGTGGTGTAACGCTGTACCAGCTCCTTCGTTTCCTCTGTCACAGGCAGCAGCTTGCCATTGTCCCGCATTACAACCACCCTGTGGGTGCTGTTCATGGCTTTGCGCACCTGCCCGTCATACACATAGAAAAAAATCAGCCCTGTCAGAAAGAGAAGGAATCCCATCCCAATCCACTGCCGGTATTTCTTAAAGAGAGCCGCAAGCTTCTGAACATAGGCAGGCGTCTTTCTCTCCGGCTTGTCCCACACCGGCTCCTCCGCTCTCTTTCCTGATACCAGAAAGAACATCCCCCCCAGAATCAACAGCATCAGCGTGGTGATAAGGGGATTCTTCACATAATGAACCTGTGTCCGGTATATGGCATTGTAAATAAGATTGTTCTCTGTGAAAACGCCGTCCGCATAGGTATTTCCCTGGGTCCGGCTCTCTGTATTCAGCCAGAGGGAGGGGCCTTCCTGCAAATCCCGGCCTGTAATCACAAAATCCAGAAGTCTTCCCTCCGGCTCCTTTTCAAAGGATACCCCCCAGAAGGCTTCCGTCTTCAGATTGGCCAGCTCATAGGTCTGACTGGCCAGAAGCTCTCCGCTTTGACTGTCAGAAGCCTCTATGATAATCTCTCCCTGGGTAAATACATGCCCGTTGTCCGTAAAATAAAAAGAAATCTGATTCAGCGCCTGCTTATCCGCAGCATACTCAAATTTCAATTCTGTCTCATTGGTTATCTCTTCTGTTTTTAGTTTCAGGGAAGGCTTTCCGATCCCTTCCAGTCCCCTGGATTCCAGTCTGTCGTGAGGTATAAGAACAGACACAGCGAAATAGAGCATGCAGAGAACTGCATACCCTATCGCCCATTTTTTTCTATTCACCAAGACCGCTCTCCACAGCTTCTATCATGGCCGCCAGAGCTGCTTTTTCGTCCACACCCTCACAGATGAACTCAATCTCATCCCCGGACTTAACACAGGCTCCAAGGACGCTCAGAACACTCTTTGCATTTGCTGTTGTATTCTCAAATGTAAAGGTGATCAGCGCCTTAAACTGCATAGCTGTCTTGCAGAGAATTCCGGCCGGCCTTAAGTGCAGCCCTGTGGGATTCTGAATTATGACCTTCTGACTTACCATATTGAAAACCTCCCATTCTTTGATTCATCTTTTATCGGTTGCTATAATTACTTTTTATTCCCTCCGGCAGTTGGTTTTACCAGCTTAAATTCCACCTGGGTCTCCTGCATCAGGCTGTATATCTCCGGAACCTCCACGTCAAGGGCTTTCTTATAAGTCCCTGCCCTGGAATATGCCTGCAGATCAAGGCTTACCGAGATCTCCTCCTCATCCAGCTCTGCCAGCTCCGTACTGGTGCCCATGACGATGATCTCAACCTCTTTCAATTTGTCAAAGTCTGCCTCCAATCCTCTGGGCACATTCTTAAGCTCAATGTCGGACACCGGAACATGGATGGTCTTGCCCTGCTTTTTCTCCAGCGTCACCTGTACGGCCACGGATCCGTCTTTCTCATTGCCCAGACGGATATTCTCCGGAAGATACTTTGTCACATCCACATTGATCTGTGTATCCTCTGTGATCCCGTCGATATTCACCGCTTCGGCCGGTATGGCAATCTCATGGATATTCGCAATATCCTCTTCTGTTCCGGCAATCTCCAGAGTCTCCGGCTTAAAGGTAAGCTCCTTGAAGCTGTAGCCGTCCCCGGGAGTTCCCGTATAATCTACCTTAAGGCGGACCTTCTTTTTCTTAAACATAGTCACATGAACATTCATGCCCGTTGTCTTGCCGTTGTATTCCAGATAAGTTGTATCAATCTGGTTATTCTGACCGTCAAGGATCTTAATCACACAGTTTTTTATCTGATCCGTTGTGAAGCCGGTCACATTGAGATCTACCTCCACCCGGGCGATCTCTGCAATCACAGAGGCCGGGCCGCTGATCTCAATCAGGCTCTGCTCCGGTACGGCTGTACCTACCTTATAGCCTTCTCCTTCGGTTCCGCTTTGATTCACTCCTACATTAAACTGCTCGCTGGAGGCATCCTCAACGCTGATCACGACATTTTCCCGGCTTTTGGTGATATCCGTGGTCTTCACGTTCCGGTTGCTGCAGGTCACCTCAATCCCTACCAGATTGTCAAACTTGATGCTCTTCTCCATATCCGCCGTAGCAATAAAATCTTCGGAGGAAAGCTTCTGCAGCTCCGAACGCTTTGCCCTTACCTTGATACTGATAAAATCACTGTTATCCTCAATGCGGTATACCTTATCCTTATCTGTAACCGCATCCTCATTGAGCATTGTTACACGGATACCGGTAAAATCCTGGGACATAACCGGATCGTTGATGCTCACGATAATCAGCCAGAGCATCACTGCCGAAATTATGGAAAGAAGCTTAAGCCCCAGGTTATTTGTCAGCATTTTTCTCACGCTTCTTCACCCGTCCTTTCCACAATTTAAACCGGCCCGTCTCCTGGGTCTTATTCTGTGCCTCCACAAGCTGTGCTCTCAGCTCGTTCTCCGCCAAATCACGCATCAGCTTGCCCTCAGATGCAACAGATACCTTTCCCGTCTCCTCTGATACGACAATCGTAAGGGAATCCGAAACCTCGCTGACGCCCACCGCCGCCCTATGCCTGGTTCCCAGCTCCTTACTGAGAAACATATTGTCAGAAAGGGGAAGGTAGCAGGTTGCCGAGATAACCCTGTCCCCCCTTACGATGATGGCTCCGTCATGGAGCGGCGTGTTGTGCTCAAATATATTAATCAAAAGCTGGCTGCTGAGAAGGGAATCCAGGGTAATCCCTGTTCTCTCATACTCCTGCAGCGGCGTATTTTTCTCAATTACGATCAAGGCGCCGGTCTTTACCTTGGCCATTTCATAGACGGCCTTAATCAGTTCATTCACAGTCTTGTCGCTGAATCTGGCGCTGACCTCCTTGGAACTGTCCAGGCTGAACAGGGAATTGAAGATATTCTGCTGTCCCAGCTGCTCTAAGGCTCTCCGAAGCTCCGGCTGAAAGACGATAATCAAAGCGGTAATTCCCAAGCTGAACACATTCTGCACCAGCCAGAAGATAGTATTCAGCTGGAAGGCCCATGCCAGGAAAATAAAAATCAAAAGGACTACAAATCCCTTCAGCAGGGACCAGGCCCTTGTTCTTTTTATCCACACCAAAACCTGATAAAGCAGAAATGCCAGAATAATTACTTCTACTACATCGGTCTTTCGGATCTGCAGGGAGTCTAAAGTCTTCAAACACTTGTCGATCAGATCCGTTATGGAATTATGCATTCTGCCGCCTCCTTATTCTTTCCCGCTGCGAAATCCTCTTTTTATCTGCGTGCCCTCTCTGTATGCAGGCGCTCCCTTGCCTCCGTATGACCATGCTCAGAAGGCCTTCTTGCCTGGGCTGCCTTCCTTCTCGCCGTACTCTGTTTTTTCTGGGAACTGATTCTTTTTACCTGTTTATCCGGCACGGCAATGGTTACTTTGGGAACGGCTTTCACATAGTAATAATACTCGTCATCCTCAAACTGTACATACTCTGTCCGGGAATAATCCATACTGAATACCGTAAGCTGCAGCAGAATCGCCAGTGCGGCGGATACCACGCTCCCAAGCAATACCGGCACCACCTTCAGAGGAACGCCCATAACCATGCTTCCAAGAAGCAGGACTACAAACTCCGCCACTGCTCCCGTTCCGATTGCAATGCTCCATGAATAGTCAATGGACATACGGCGGACAACATACACAATCAAAAGAGTCAGGGCAAAGGCCGCCGCCATCAGCATCATCTCTTTGTTCCGGATCACATTGTCAATGAGGTAGGTAATCTTCTGCTTCATGGACTCCGTCTCCGCCTCGCTGAGCATCGTAGTGTTCAGCTTCATATAATGAAGCAGATAGTAGGCCACGGTTCCGCAGGCTACGGGAACAGCTGCAGCCGGCGTTCCCACCAGGCCCATAGCCAGAGGCACCACATAAGGAACCTTCAGCACAAAAGCCATAGGAGTCAGAATCAGAAGATAGCCGTACTGTGGAGCCGTCCGGAAAAACAGCAGCACCATGAGCAGCATCACAACAAATGCAATAGCAAAAAATTCCAGGGATAAAGCATATGCATGGGCCAGTACCAATATACCGCCGAACACTGCAATCAGATTCACCGGCAGAAAGGAACACATCAATGCAAGAATCAGGGAAATCGCCGGATTCTTCGCCTTTTCCATAAATCCTACACTCCCGTTGATCATCGTAAATGCAATCAGCGCCAGAAGAAACTTCATCAGAGGAATGATATAAATATCATATTTTCCCATAAATATTTTAATCTTTTCTCTCAGTTCCAGTAAGGTCGTCATTTTTCTTTTGCTCCTTCTACAAAATCATTGCTGCCCCTAGACTCCGCCTGGTAAATGTGGGAAATCTGTTTCAAAATCTGCTGGTATGCAGCAAGGCTTCTGCGGTTTTTCTGATAACGGATATGGAAGATCACATAGTGAACCAGCTGATAGACCGCAAGCAGCCCCAGGTAAAGGAATATAAACTGCTTGCCCATGGCAGGCAGATCCATGGTATTGATCTGCTCCATCAAATCTTCCATATGATAAAAGGCCCAGGCTGCCACGCAGATGGCAAAGGCAATGGTGAACGAGAACCAGGAGGCAAGCAGATTGATGCTGATATAATCTCCCCGGAAATACTTATTCATCGCCAGGGCCCTTTTTCCCTCGCCTGCCTCAAAAACCGCTGCTTTTGTCATGAGCCGGATTTTTTCTTCATTTAGCATAGGTCACCTCATTAAAAATCTACTCCGCAATATAACTTATCTTAGAGTATAACACATTTAGTACCCTCTTCCAATAGATATGCTTAAAAAATACACTTTTTCCGCCCCATGGTCCAGAAGAACGGAAGCGGCTGCGTCTATGGTACTGCCTGTTGTATAAATATCGTCTATTAAGAGAATTTTCTTAAATTCCAAATCTTGCTTCCCTGTCCGAAATGCATCTTTCAGATTACTTTTGCGCTCCTGGTCGTTCAATTCCTTCTGGGGCTTCGTCTTCCGCACACGGAAAAGGGCATTCGGGGATACGGGAATTCCAAGCTCCTTTCCAAGCTTTTGGGCGATAAGCTCCGCCTGGTTAAAGCCCCTCTTTCTTCTGCGGCTCTTGTGGAGCGGTATGGGGACGATCAGATCGATGTTCCAGGAACGGACTGCCGCTTCGCAGCTCTTAAGCATCTCCCGGACATAGAAATCCCCATACTCTCTGCGGTTCTTGTACTTAAAGCGGCTGATGGATTCCTTCATCACGGAACCGTACTCAAAGGCCGCCCTTCCTCTGGTGTAGAGATGCTTTCTGCGTCTGCAGTCCGGACAATACTCCGCCTCCCCCGTGCTCAAGGGCTTTCCGCACTTTTTGCACAGAGGTTCTGAAACCGGATGAAGCCGCAGCCTGCAGGGCTCGCAAATCAGTCTTTTCCCTCCCGCAATGTCGTCGCATACCGGACATCTACGGGGATAAATAAGATTTAATAATCTCGGCAAGACCTGTATACCGTTTCTGCTCTGTCTCATTCTCCACCATCATCTGAAATACCTCCTCGCTTCCCACCAGGGTCACGCAGGAGCGTGCTCTTGTTACTGCTGTATATAAAAGATTCCTGTTCATAAGCGGCCTGGGGCCAAAAAGCAGGGGAATCACCACCGCCGGATACTCGCTCCCCTGGGATTTATGTACGGTTATGGCGTAGGCCAGCTCCAACTCGTCCAGCTGCTTAAATGGGTAGGATACCATGCGCCCCTCGTCAAATTCTACTGTCAGCTCCTCCGCAAAGGCATTGATGGAACGGATAAGGCCCATATCCCCGTTGAACACTCCAAGCCCCCGGTCTACCGCAATACCGAACCGGTTGCGGATCTCCCATTCCAGCTGGTAGTTATTGCGGATCTGCATTACCTTATCTCCCACCCGGAAAAGTCCCCGGCCATGCTCCTTTTCCTCCTTGTCCCTGGAGGGAGGGTTGAGGTAACGCTGGAGCACCTGATTTAGATTCTCCACTCCCAGGGCGCCCTTGCGCATCGGGGTGAGCACCTGAATGTCGGAAACCTGAGCATGCACATACTTCGGCATCTTTTCCTGAACCAGGGCAAGCACCACCCTGAGAATCACATTGGGATCCTGGCGCTTAAGGAAAAAGAAGTCGCGGCTCTGATTGTCAAGCACAACCTGTTCTCCCCGGTTGATTTTATGAGCATTCACAATGATATCACTCTCAGCCGCCTGGCGGAAGATCCTGGTTAAGCGCACCACCGGAAACGCCTTCGAGCGGATGAGATCCTGGAGCACGCTGCCCGGCCCCACACTGGGAAGCTGATTGACGTCTCCTACAAGAATCAGCCTGGTTCCCGGTATCACTGCCTTCAAAAGAGCCTGCATCAAATGGATATCCACCATAGACATCTCATCAATGATGATCACATCCGCCTCCAGGGGATTCTCCTCATTCCTTGCAAACAAGGCACGGCCCGAAGCATTCTCCGGGCCTCCGGACAGCTCAAGCATCCGGTGAATGGTCTGAGCCTCGCAGCCGGTAGCCTCCGTCATCCTCTTCGCCGCGCGGCCGGTAGGCGCCGCCAGAAAAATATCCATGCCCTCTGCCTCAAAATATTTGATCATGGCATTGATGGTTGTAGTCTTTCCGGTACCGGGGCCTCCCGTGAGAATGAGCAGCCCGTTGCCCGCGGCGGCGGCTACCGCCTCCCTCTGGCGCTCATCCAGGGCAATGGCCGCCTCCTCCTCCACTCTGGCAAGCCTGGTCTGAATCTCGCTCTCCATAACCTCCATAGAAAGCTTTAACTGATGCAGCATGGCTGCCGCTGCAAGCTCCCCGTGATAGTATGAGGCCGCATAGATAAAGGGCTCTTCTCTTCCCTCCGGCCCCGGAAGCTGCTTCTGCACCAGGCGCCTGTCGATGCTCAGATCCATCAGATGCTTTTCTACCGCCTCCTGGGGCACCCCTCCCAGCAGCTTTGCAGTTCTGGAAAGCAGCATGCTTCTTGGAAGGCAGGTGTGGCCCTCTGCCGCCCCCTGGAGCAGCGCATAGAGGATTCCGCTGCGTATCCGGAAGTCCGAATCCTCTCTTATCCCCACACGTTTTGCTATCTCGTCTGCGGTGCGAAAGCCAATCCCCTCCATCTCGTCTGCCAGGCGGTAGGGATTCTCCTTTATCACACGATAAATCTCTTCCCCGTACTTCTGATAAATCTTCACAGACAGGTTTACGGAAATGCCGTATTCCTGAAGAAAGATCATGGCCTGGCGCAGCTCCCTCTTTTCCTCCAGCTGCCCGCCGATCTCCCGGGCCTTTCGCTCGCTGATGCCCTTAATCTCTGCCAGGCGCTCCGGCTCCCGTTCCAGGATCGTGAAGGTATCCTTTCCAAACCGGCGCACAATACGGGCGGCCAGGGCCGCTCCGATTCCTTTTACTGCTCCGCTTCCCAGATACCGCTCAATGGCTGTCACATCCCTGGGGGCCTTTACCTCAAAGCTCTCTGCCTGGAACTGCTCTCCGTACAAAGGATGCTCCGTATAATCGCCGGTCAGCTCCAGAAGCTCGCCCTCGCTGATATAGTGAAAGCTCCCCACCACCGTGATCTCCTGTCCTTCCGACACGAGATTGAGGACGGAATACCCGTTTTCTTCATTTCGATAAACAATGTGCTCTACATAGCCTTCCAGTTTCATATAACTCCTAAAAAGAGGCCGTCGGGAAATATCTTATTTCCTGGCAGCCCCCTCTTTTTCTACTCGTCTCTTTTTCCGGACATAAACTCCACAAACTTGCCGGTTCCGATTGCCACACATTTCATGGAATCCTCGGCTGTCATAGTATTGATACCGGTCTTTTCCTCCAGAAGCTCCTCCAGGCCCCGAAGCAGAGCGCCTCCGCCCGTAAGGACGATTCCCCGATCCGCAATATCTGCCGCCAGCTCGGGAGGAGTCTTCTCCAGCACGCTGTGTACTGCTTCCACAATCTGCATGGTTGTCTCCCGCAGCGCTTCCTCCGTATCCTCAGAGGTAACCTCCACGGTCTTGGGAAGGCCCGTTACCAGATTACGCCCGCGGACGTCCATCCGGTCTACCTCGGCCCTTGGGAAGCAGGTTCCTACCTTTATCTTAATGTCCTCCGCAGTCCGCTCGCCGATGAGCAGATTGTGCTTCTTACGCATATAGCGGACAATGGCCTCGTCAAAATCATCACCGGCTACCTTCACGGAGGTGCTGACTACCGTACCTCCCAGGGAAATCACGGCAATGTCGCTGGTGCCGCCGCCGATATCCACGATCATATTGCCGCAGGGCCTGGAAATATCGATTCCGGCTCCGATAGCCGCCGCAATGGGCTCCTCTATAATCAATACCTCTCTGGCGCCCGCCTGATAAGTGGCATCCTCAACAGCCTTCTTCTCCACCTCGGTTACGCCGCTCGGCACGCATACCGCAATCCGGGGTTTCCGGAAGGTCTTCTTACCCATGGCCTTCTGGATAAAATACTTGAGCATCTTTTCCGTTACGGTGTAATCGGAGATAACACCCTGGCGCAGAGGACGCACCGCTACAATATTCCCCGGCGTCCTTCCCAGCATCAGCCGCGCTTCCTCGCCGATGGCGCGGATCTTATTCGTATCTCTGTCAAATGCTACTACTGAGGGCTCCTTTAACACAACGCCCTTTCCATTTATAAAAACAAGCATGCTTGCAGTACCCAGGTCAATTCCGATATCTGTTCCAGCCATAATTCCATATCCCCTTTCACTCTGTTCTCTCTATGTTTCATTCTTTTCCGAATTGTCAAATGTTATACACTTTTCCAGCCTGTGCCAAATGTTTTCCCTTATTTATAGGAAAGAAGGCCTTTCTTGCGTAACCTATATTATATACAATAATTTCTAAAAAGAAAAGCGTTTTTTTACGGGGATACGAAATTTTGGTTAATTTTAATCATTTCTTAAGGGATCTGCAAGCCATTTCACAACATCCTGAAGCTTTTCTTTCTGTTCTTCGCTGCAAAGAGGCAGATCCTTCTTAAAATCTATGTCTGCCATATCATAACGCCTGCCGGCAAGAAGCTGTTCCAAAAGCCCGGGAAGCTCCACATCCAGCATGTCGGAGAACACCGTAATCCCGCTGATATGCATGGCGTTCAGCTTCAGGCAGACCTCCACCTCCCCCCAGTCAAAACGTCTGCTATAGCTGGTTTCACACTCCGGGGATTTGCCGAACTTCCACTCCCAGGAGGAATAGAGATCATACGTCTCCTTTACGAGAGGATTGTCAAGAAGCTTCTCATCCAGTTCTTCAAAGCTGCCGTACAATTCCTCAAAGCTTTCCTTCAATGCCTGGCGCATGGCATCTGTGGTAACCTCAGTGTTCAGCTCCTTTAGGTTGCATACCCTGGACTGCACCGACTTCACGCCCTTGGCCTTCATCTTCTCCCTGGAAGGGGTCAGATACCGCCCAAGCTGGGATACATCCACATCTACCATCAAAGTCCCGTGCTGGATGCTGCACTGGGAGGTATTGGAAAAGGCATTGCCGGAGAACTTAAAGCCATCCTTGGTTATGATATCGTTCCGTCCGGAAAACCGGGTTTCCACTCCGAATTTCCTGCAGGCAGCCTGTACGACCTTTAGCTGCTTTTCCAGATTATAGACCTCGGGAGAGGCCAGGAAGGTAAAGCAGAGATTCCCCAAATCATGATAGACCGCGCCTCCTCCTGTGGTTCTTCTGGCCAGGCAGCCTCCTTCTTCCTCCAGAAGCCGGGCGCGGCATTCCCGGATGGCGTTCTGGTTTCTTCCTATTACTACGGTGCGATCATTCTGCCACAGATAAAAAATCACATCCCCTTTTTTGATCCGTGTGGAGAGATACTTTTCCACAGCCAGATTATGCCAGGGGTTCCAGGTGTAGGTTTGAATGAAATAGTTGCTCATGGTGTCTGTTCTCCTTATCTGTCTCTTCAAAAGAGAAGAGGGGTCGGAAAATAAGTCTTCGGACTTTTCCGGCTCCCCTTCTTTTATCCCCGTATGCGGTTAACAGTGAATCATATTTTTCATTTTAGATACCTAATTTCAGCTTTCTGAGCTGCTCCTCTGCCGTCACGTTGGTGGTCGGCTTGTAGTCCTTAAGGGGGATCAGCTTCTCGTTAATTGCATCCAGGATCCACTCCTTCTGTGGGAAGAAGTAATGATCATACTCGTAAGGCGGTGTGATCCAGTTCTGTGCTCCCACGATTGCAGGCGGCGCATCCAGATAATCAAATGCAAGCTCTGTAATATTCTTGGCAACCTCGTCAAGGAAGGTTCCTCTTGCACAAGCGTCAGAGGTCAAAATTACCTTTCCGGTCTTCTTTACAGACTCCAGGATCTTGGTGTAATCCAGGGGAACCAGGCTGTGCAGGTTAATCAGCTCTACAGACAGGCCGTACTTCTCCTCCAGCTCTTTCACGGCATCATATGCACGGTACAGAGTTGCTCCGACAGTCAGCATGGTAATATCGGAACCGGTCTTGATCACGTCCACATCGCCAAACTCAATCTCGTACTCGCCCTCCGGAACGCCGCCTTCATGGAACTTCTCGCCGATATCGTAGATTCTCTGGCTCTCAAAGAATACAACCGGGTCGGTTCCGTTAAGAGCAGACTGCATCAGGCCCTTTGCCTCGTAAGGCGTTGCCGGGAAGCAGACCTTCAGTCCCGGTACATGGGCGCACATGGAAGTCCAGTCCTGAGAATGCTGTGCACCGTACTTGGAACCAACGGATACACGAAGGATCAGGGGCATCTTTAGGATGCCGGCGCTCATGGCCTGCCATTTTGCCATCTGGTTGAAGATCTCGTCTCCGCAGCAGCCGATAAAGTCTGCATACATCAGCTCTACCACCGCACGGCCGCCGCACATGGTATAACCTACGCCGGTACCTACGATAGCAGTCTCGGAAATGGGTGAGTTAAACAGTCTGGAGTAGGGAATTACATCGGTAAATCCACGGTAAACGGCAAATGCGCCGCCCCAGTCGCGTACATCCTCGCCGTAAGCGATAAGTGTAGGATCTTCATAATATTTATTAAACATGGGCTCGAAAATGGCATCACGGATGTTGTAACGCTTCATGGCGCTTACTTCCTTGCCGTCCAGATAATGAGTCCGAACCTTCTTCTGAATATCGGTGTAACGCTTGCAGCTCTCCTTGGGGCCGGTAACGGACGGCTCTCTGGTGGTGTCCATATTGCGGTTCTTCTCGTTGTTGAACATCAGGCGCTCGATGATTCCCGGGTCATTGTCAAAATCAAGATAGGGAGATGCATCCTTGTCTGCAGCCAGACGGCAGATACGCGCCATTCTCTCTTTGGTCTTTGCCCAGATCTCTTCGAATTCGCTGTCCTCGGCTACGCCTGCGTCTACTATTGCCTTGCGGTAGGTAATCAGCGGATCCTGTGCTTTCCATGCCTCGATCTCCTCTTTGGTACGGTAAGCGTTCTGGTCAGAGGTAGAGTGTCCAAGGAGACGGTAGGTCACTACATCCAGGAATACAGGGCCTTCTCCGCTCTTTGCCAGAGGCAGCTTTCTGCGGTATGCATCAATGACTGCCAGAGGATTGTAGCCGTCTACTCTCTCTGCGTGAAGCTGGCTCTCAGTCACGCCCGCGCCCATACGCGCCAGCTCGCCGTAGCCCATGGTCTCGCCGTAGGTCTGGCCACCCATGCCGTAGGAGTTGTTGTTGATGTTAAAGATCAGCGGAAGTCCGCCCTTTCTTCCTTCCTCCCACAATGTGCGGTACTGATCCATGGTTGCAAAGGAAAGAGCCTCCCATACAGGGCCGCGTCCCATGGAGCCGTCTCCAAGGTTGGCTACTACCACGCCGCCCTTGTCGTTGCACTTCTTATAAAGCGCCGCTCCGGTGGAGATGGTTGCGGAACCGCCCACTAATGCGTTGTTGGGGTATACGCCGAAGGGAAGGAAGAATGCATGCATGGATCCGCCCAGTCCCTTATGGAAACCGTTCTCACGGGCAAACAGCTCAGCCAGGGCGCCGTATACGATGAACTCGATAGCAAGCTCTTTTACGTCCCCTTCTGCCTTGCTGACAGTCTTGACAGCCTTCAGGGTCTTGCCCTCAAAGAAGTTCTCCATGTCGTCCAGAAGCTCCTTGTCATCCAGCTTCTGAATACAGGAAAGGCATTTTGCAAGAATCTCGCTGTGGCTTCTGTGGCTTCCGAAGGTAAAGTCCTCCTTGTTCAGCAGGTAAGCTTCTCCAACTGCTGCAGCCTCCTGTCCAAGGGAAAGATGTGCAGGGCCCGGATAGGTGGTATCAACGTCCGCATACTTCGCCTGTGTCTTAATCTGGTTCAGCATGTCCTCAAACTCGCGGCAGATGGTCATGTCGCGGAAGATGCGCAGAAGGTCTTCTTTTGTGAAGTTGCCTTCCTCCATCTCCTCTTTTATGGTTTTCTTGTAGGTATTGATGGGAATATCTTTAAAAGTGATTTTTCCCTCAGCACGCATTTTGTCGGGATCGATGTACAATGACTTTGGCATTTTTTTATCTCCTTTTCTTTATTTATTTCATCATCAACAGAGAAATGTTCTCAAGAGCGGTGCACAGCTCCTTCACAAACTTGGAAGCCGGTGTTCCGTCCAATGCTCTGTGGTCATAGGACAGGCAGAGTCCCATAGCCGGATACGTCTTGATCTCGCCGTTTACTTCCTTCACTCTGGTAGTGATGCCGCAGACACCAAGGATGCCTACCTGAGGCGGATTCACAACGGGTGTGAACATCTCTACGCCCAGGGAGCCTACATTGGATACGGTAAAGCTTGCTCCGGACAGCATATCCGGCGTTGCCTTGCCCTCCTGGCAGATCTTTGCGAGACGCTTTGCTTCCATGCACAGCTCGGAGAGGGTCATCTTGTTGGCATTGAAGATGGTAGGAACCATCAGCCCCTTGGGTGTGTCTACTGCCATTCCCAGATGTACGTTGGTATATTTACGCAGTACGTTGTCCTCCGGCATAATCGCATTCAAATCGGAATGATTGAGAAGGATACGGGACACTGCGAACATTACCATGTCGTTCAAAGTGATATTGGGCATTCCCATAGCCTCGCCGTTGGCCTTAATCTGCTTTCTCAGGTTCATAAGAGCCGTTGCGTCAAAGGTATGATAATGGGTAAGCTGGGCCATAGTGCTTAAGGACTTCACCATTGCCTTTGCGGTTGCCTTTCTCACACCGGAGAACTTGACATCTACGTATTCTGCTTCCGGTGCTGCCGTTACCGGCGCTGCTTCTGCCGCCGGGGCAGGCGCTGCCGCTGTGGGCGCCGGGGCTGCCGCAGGTGCAGGTGCTGCTGCCGCATATGCCTTTACATCGGCCTCCACAATGCGGCCGTGAGGCCCGGTAGGTGTCGCCGCCGTAGCATCCACGCCCAGGTTCTTTGCTGCCATTCTGGCTCTGGGGGATACTTTTGCGTCCGGATTTGCAGGGCCGCCCGCCGGTGCAGGTGCTGCCGTTACCGCTGCTGCCGCTGCCGGAGCCGCTTCTGCTGCTGGTGCGGGCGCTGCTGCCGGAGCTGTTCCTTCCTTCAGTCCTTCTATGCTGTCGCCCGGTTTTCCGATAGCGCAGACATTAACCAGAACGGGCACTTCGTCTCCGTCTTCATAGAAGATCTCAAGCAGCTCCCCGGCCGCTGTGGATTCACACTCGAATGCCGCTTTATCCGTCTCATAGGTAAAGAGGATATCGCCCACTTGAACCTGGTCGCCTTTTTTCTTATGCCACTCGGTAATCACGCACTCTTCTACGGTGATTCCAGCCTTGGGCATCAGTACGCCCTGTGCCATGGGGCCTGCTGCTGGCGCAGGAGCTGCTGCCGGTGCGGAGGCCGCTGCCGGAGCCGGGGCTGCTGCTGGAGCCGTTCCCTCTTTTAATCCCTCGATGCTGTCGCCGGGGCGTCCGATAGCACAGACATTGACCAGTACAGGCACCTCATCCCCGTCCTCATAGAAGATCTCAAGAAGCTCCCCGGCCGCTGTGGACTCGCACTCAAAGGATGCCTTGTCCGTCTCATAGGTGAAGAGAATATCGCCCACCTGAACCTGGTCGCCTTTTTTCTTATGCCACTCGGTAATCACGCACTCTTCTACGGTGATTCCGGCCTTTGGCATCAATACGCCCTGTGCCATGGGGCCCGTGGCTGCTGCCGGTGCAGGAGCTGCTGCAGGCGCCGGGGCTGCCGCTGCCGCAGGAGCTGCCGGTGCGGGCGCTGCAGTTCCCTCTTTGATTCCGGAGATATCCTCACCGGGCTGCCCCACTGCACAGACATTGACCAGTACCGGTACTTCATCTCCGTCTTCATAAAAGATTTCAAGGATCTCTCCTTCTGCTGTGGATTCACACTCGAAGGATGCCTTATCTGTCTCGTAGGTGAAGAGGATATCGCCCACGTTTACATGGTCGCCTTTTTTCTTCAGCCACTCGGTAATGATACATTCTTCTACCGTGATTCCTGCTTTTGGCATTAATACGCCTACTGCCATTTCTTTTCCCTCCATAAATTCTTTTAATATATATTTTGTGTTACTATTACGGGCTCTTTTTTGATGCCGCACATCCTGCCGCTTATACCTGGGAATGCCCAGGCCCGGCCGGTATCTCCTAAAGGATGATAGTTCCCGACTGCTCTGCGCGTTCCTGCACGTTTGCCGGAAGCTTCCCGTCGCTTACAATGCAGTCGGCATCTTCTACGTTGCCGAAGGTGTAGGGAAGGATCCGGCCGTATTTAGAGCTGTCCATAAGGATAACTTTTTTTCCGGCTTTTTTCATCATCAGGCTTTTTACCAGCATCTCGTCCTCTTTGCCGCAGGTGAAGCCGTTGTCCTCTGTGTAGCCGGATACGCCCAGGAATGCGGTTGCGATGTTGATCTGCTCTAACATCTGCAGGGTGCTCTGGCCGGAGACTGCCTGATTAAAGCGGTTCAAGGTTCCGCCGCACATGTGGACGGTGGGAACGGACAGCTTTCCAAGCTCCAGGGCGATTCCCGGGCCTGTGGTGAAGATGTTGAGATCCATGTCGGGGATGGCCTGGGCTAAGGCCATACTGGAGGTTCCCGCATCCAGGAATACGGCGCTGCCCGGTTCTATGAGCTTCAAGGCCTTCCGGGCCATCTCACGCTTTTCCTTCCAGTTGGTCTGCATTCTCGTTTCCAGCTTCATCTCCGTGGGGCTTGTTCCCGGCGTGGCGGATATGGCTCCTCCCCGGGTGCGGATGATGGTTCCTTCTTCCTCCAGCTTCTCCAGATCCCGGTGAATGGTCATTAAACTGACATCGGGAAAAAGAGCGCTGACTTCTTTTACCGTGACGGCGCCTTTTTCCCGAATATATTTTCCGATGTTTTCTCTGCGAAGCTGGTTCATGTATGCCCCTTCTAACTTTCTTGTTAAGATTTGTTATGTTCTTTTCTTAACTTGTAACAGATTATAACATTTTATAACATGTAAGTCAACAGCATTTCTCAGAGATTTTTCGTTATTTACTTTTACTTTATGACTGACCCAAGAGGCAGGTTTTTAAGAGAAGTTTTTACTCATTGCAAAAAGGATGCCGGGAAATATGACATCAGACTTTTCTGATATCATATTTCCCGGCATCCTTTTTTGCATTGCTTTCACTTATGGATATTGATTAGGCAAAAGCCTTTTTAGAATCATCCGCTTCTTCCGTTTTTGCTTTATGCTGTGCGGAAGATAAATCTCCGATACTTTTCCAGCACAGCCAAAAGTATCAATCCCATAACGCCGCAGGCAGCAATCTCTCCGATTCCTACAGTTCCCATAAGGAACGGGATTGGAAGAGGTTCTCCGTAACCATAGCGGAGGACGAAGGGCACTATAAGGGTGTTGGCCAGGATTGGGGGAATCGGAGCCAGGAAACGGCTCTTTCTGCGCAGCATCCAGGTTCCCACAGCCCCTATCAAGGTTGCTATGCTTCCGCATACGACATCAAGCATGATGCTTCCGCCGATGAGATTTGCAATTAAGCAGCCGATGAACAGGCCCGGAATAGCAGCCGGGGTGAAGTAGGGCAGGATTGTGAGAGCTTCTGCCACTCTTGCCTGGATCGCGCCGTAGCTGATGGGCGCAAAGGCGATGCAGAGCACCACGTAGATAGCCGCAATCATTGCGGCCTGTGCCATGAACAGTACTTTGTTTTCTTTCATTTTCTTTCTCTCCTTAGTTTTGTTTTACGTGTGGATGGTTTCGAACACACGGGTAAGCTGGAATATCTTTTATTTTCCAGCTTGTTTAGTATAACATAGGAGATTTTATTGTCAAGCTCAAGTCGTTTATTCCTTCTGCGTCACGCCTAAAAACATTACCGTCATAAATCAAAGCAGCCGC
This sequence comes from Clostridia bacterium, assembly GCA_910575725.1. GTDB lineage: Bacteria > Bacillota > Clostridia > Lachnospirales > Lachnospiraceae > Laedolimicola. Next base: position 193,900 of record CAJTFE010000003.1, read on the forward strand.
ATCAACCAATAAATTGATGCAGCTGCTGATTTTTTATATACTTTTTAACAAATACTACTCCGGCATCACACTGCATTTCAGCCGGCTCATAACCTGAAACATCTTCTTCATATCTACCGGTTTCGCCAGATGTTCATTCATCCCGGCGTCCTTCGCCATTGCAACGTCCTCTTCAAAGGCATTCGCCGACAGCGCTATGATGGGCACAGCCTTCGCATCCGGCCGCTCCAGGCCGCGAATCACACGGGCCGCTTCATATCCGCTCATAACCGGCATCATCAAATCCATGAGCACACAGTCAAAGGTCCCAGGCACAGAAGCCGCAAAGGCATCTACGGCAGCTTTTCCGTCCTTTGCGGTCTTCACCTCCACGCCCGCTTCCTTAAGCATAAACTCCACAATTTCACAGTTAATCTCATTGTCCTCTACCAAAAGGACGCGCATCCCTGCAATATTGCCCTGCTCATTCTGTTCCTCATCCCCAGACTGCGCGCTCCACGCCTCGTCCACTTGAATAGGCAGTATAATCCGAAACACACTCCCCTTGCCGACCTGGCTGTCCACCTCAATGCTCCCTTTCATCTGGTCTACCAGCTTCTTCACAGTGGCCATGCCAAGTCCGATGCCGTTATAATTGGTTCTTGCATCCTGATGCTCCTGGGTAAAGGGCTCGAAAATATGCTTTTTGAAATTCTCTCCGATGCCGATTCCCGTATCCTCGATCACAAATTCGCACTTTGACGCCCCGCTCTGGCCCTCCATCTCCCTTACCCGAACAAATACAGAGCCATGAGGACGGTTATATTTGATGGCATTGTCAATGATATTGATTAAAATCTGTTTTACATGCAGTGAATTTCCAATCCGTCTGCTATGATGCAGCTCAACCTCCTCCAGCGCCAGGCGGATTCCTCTCTCCTCCGCCTCCAGGGACAGGATTGCAATGCAGTTTTCCACAGTATCCCGAAGGTCAAAGGGTTCTTCTACCGCAGCCAGGCTTCCGCTCTCCAGCCTGCTGATTTGAAGAACATCGTTCACCAGGGACAAAAGATGCTCCGTTGAAACACGGATTTTCTTTCGGCAGTCTCCCAGACGTTCCGGATCCTCCTGCCTCTTCTCCATGATATCCAGCATTCCCAGAATCCCATTGATGGGCGTGCGGAGATCGTGGGACATATGGGATAGGAATTCGCTCTTCGCCGAATTTGCCCGCCGCACCTTCTCAAGCAGCTCCATAATGGCCTGCTCCTGCTTCTTCCTCGTCACCATAATCTCCGTGATATCCTGGTGGTATCCGTTCAGGCAGACACCGGGCTTTTTGAATGTCTTATCCGGCACGCCTCCGCAGCGGACATAGATTTTCCCAAGCTTTGGATGCTTCCAAGGATAAACCGCTTCGGAACGGCCGTTCTCCAATATCTCCCGAACTGCCTCCTGCACCATCTCCACATAGTCCGGTTCAATGCGCTCAAACCAATGCCGGTAACACTCCTCCGGCCCGATATCGTCCGATATTCCCAGAAGGCTGCGCATAGTACGATCCGCATACATCCGGGGATCGCAGCCCTCCTCCAGCTCAATCGTCCAGATACCGGTTCTGGCTCCCTCCAGAATATCCTCCAGGCTTTGCCTTGCCTCCAGTTTATATTTCTCTTCCTGTTCCACCAGGGCATTGACGTCTCTCTGGGCAAAAATTACACAGTTCTCTTCCGTTCCCTTCTCCGTTTCAGAAAAATGAAGCTCCAGATACTTCAGTCCATGGGAACCGTCTTTCTCCTGATACCGGACGGAAAATTTCTTCTTTTCCCTGATCCGGGCGAGCACATAGTCCTTTTTTGTCATAGCCCGGAGCTTTTCCCGATCCCGGGAAATTACATACTGTGATATGTACCGCTCCATAGCCGCCTGATAGCCATTCTCAAACTGTGCGGCCCAATCCATGCTCAGCCGTTCGCTGTTCCGGTATATCTCACACTTTCCCGAATCAAAATTCACTTGATAGATACCCAGATAGTCCACGCTGAGCGCATGAAGGACATTATAGCTTCTCTTTTGAAGCTCCCGGAAAAGATCGCGCCGTTTCAAAGAGGATACGATAAAATATGCCGCCGTCTGAAGCATATTCGACGCATACTCCAGCAGCTTCACCGGCGGATTGTCCACGCCGTAAAAGCCGATAACCTTTTTACCGTTATAAAGGGGAACTACCACAAGAGAATGAATACGCTGCCGCTTCAAGTTCTCATACTGCAGGGGCTCCGCTTCCTTAATCTCTTCTAAATTCTCAATCACAATGTGCTTTCCAATGCCGAACTTCTGATACCAGCTTGCACAGACCTCCGGAGGAACATTTTGGAGATTCATCTTTTGCGGCTCCACTCCTTCGGCCGCCCACTCATAGGTATTGTCATCACAGCCAGACTCATTCTGCTCAAAGATATAGGTACGTTCCCCGTTCAGCGCTTTTCCCAGATGTTCCAGCAGCACCTCAAGGGACTGATCCGGCGTCTCCTCCAGCAAGGCGACACGAAGACCTTCATTGATGATCGTCTCCAGATTATGGACGCTTTGCATATCACTGTTCTGCCCATGGCTCCCAATGGCCTGCGCGCTCCCGCCTGTCCTCTCTAAAAATTCTCTCGAATACTCCATACACCCTCCCTCAATATAAGCCGCCGGCCGCAAATACAATTCCAATGGCTTATTTCACCGCAAAAAAGCTGTAGTTCTGTGTCATAATACCACACGTCCCCAATCACGTCAATGCAGAGGGTGATCTGCCAATCATCCATGATCCTGCCGCTCTCCAAGTTTCCCTTTTTTTTCGGCATATACCACAAGCTCCCGAAGCTTCCTGGCCCACTCCCCCGTCTCCTCCAGACTGAGGGTGCAGAGCACGCGCCTGCAGCTGTCAATCAATTCCTCCGCCCTTTCTATCTTCTCGGCCCCAATCGGGCTAAAGGCCCTCTCCAGCACCACCTCAGAAGCCAGCGCCCTGGCCGCCGGACAGTCCAAATCATTTTCCCAGAGAATCCCTGCTGCAAAGGGAATCCCCTCCCTCTGCAGTCTCCGAAAGAACGCAGTCCCGGTTCCGTTCCCGGCGATTACAAAGATCTCCGGTTCTTTCCTCACCGGCTCAAGCTCCAGATTTCCCGTCCCCTCGTCGTAGCTCCCAGCCGTCATCCCATACAGCCCGGAGATATACCCCGGCGTAAACACCTCCTCCGGCGTCCCGAACCGATCTACCTTATCCCCTTTTACACACAGCAGCTTATCCGAGATACGCCCGGCCAGCTCAAGCTCGTGAAGAGACATAATCACCGACAGATTCCGGCTCCTGGACATCCGCTGGAGAATGGACAGAAATTCCAGCTTATACCGGATATCCAAAAAAGAAGTCGGCTCATCCAGCACAATGATATCCGGCTCCTGGCAGATAGCACGCGCAAGCATCACCCGCTGCTTCTGTCCATCGCTGATCTTCGTAAAATCACGCTCCCGGAGCTCCTCTACATGGACCAGCTCCATAGCCTCGTAGACCAGCTCCCAATCCTCCTTCGAGAGCAGTCCGAACCGCCCCGTGTAGGGATAACGCCCCGTAGCCACCACATCCTCACAGGTCATCAGCTCCGGCTTCACCCGATCCGTCAGAACCACGGAAACCTTTTTCGAGAATGCATTCCCCGAGAGCTTCCCAATCTCCTCCCCGTCAAGCCAGGCCACGCCGCCGATAGGCGCAAGCTGACGGATAATGCTTTTTAAAATGGTGGTTTTGCCTGCCCCGTTGGGCCCAATCAGCGTGAGAATCTCTCCCTTTCTCAGCCGAACCTCAATATTTTTAATCAGCGGAACCCCGTGATAGCCCACGGTCAGCCCTTCCGTATAAAAATAAAATTCCTTCATAAGCTTCACCCTGCCTTCTCCTTCCTCCGGCGGACCATAATCAAGATTACAATAGGCGCCCCAAACACCGCCGTCACCGTACTGATGCTGAGCTCCGTAGGCGCAAGCAGCACCCGTGCCAGAAGATCGCACAGCAGACAGAACACCGCTCCACCCAGAAAGCATCCCGGAATCATAAGCAGGGGCTTTGTCGTTTTCAAAAGGCTTTTGATGAGATGCGGCACCGCAATTCCCACAAAGGAGACCGGCCCGGCAAATGCCGTCACACAGGCAGACAGCACGCTGGACAAAAGCACCAGAAGGGTGCGGAACATCTGGATATTCACACCCATATTTTTTGCATAGGCTTCCCCCATCTGATAAGCGCTGATAGGCTTTGACATAAGAAATACAAAAAAAGAGGTTAAAAATATAACCACTGTAATCAAAGTCACATTCTCCCAGGAAATGCCGGAAAAGCTTCCCTTAGACCAGTTATGAAGATTTACAATATTGGAATCGTCCGCAAAGGTCACGATAAAATCCGTCACAGCCGAGCAGATATACCCGATCATCACGCCGCTGACAATCAGCATGGACATGTTATCCATAACCCGGGACATCAGAAGCACAAAGCCCATAGAAATCATAGCCCCCGCAAAGGCCGCTCCAATCATCAGAAGAGAGCTCACATGAATAGACTTTCCCAGAGCAAATACCATCACCAGGGCCACCACCAGCTTGGCCCCGGATGAAATCCCCAGCGTAAAGGGGCCGGCAATGGGATTGTGGAAAAAGGTCTGGAGAAGATAGCCCGACAGCGCCAGGCCGCCCCCGAGAATCGCAGCCGCCAGCGCCCGGGGAAAACGTATGGTCATAATAATATCACGAAAGACCTCATCCGTTTCCTCTCCCAGCAGAATTCCGATAATCTCACTGAAAGGCACCGCCACGCTTCCCTCGCACAGATTCAGCGCCAGAAAAAGAAGCACCAGGATTCCCAATATAAAAAATGAAAGTACATATCGCTTGTTCTTCATGGCCTACTCCAATTGGTACAGGTAAGTCATCCCGTCTTCACCTGTGAGCATTTTGTGCATATCGGAAATTATGGTTCCAAGCTTCATGGAGGACTGGTACAGATTCTTGGTGGTACAGTAGACCCTGCCCTCCTCTACGGCTTTAAACTTTTCAAGGAGACTGCTTTTTGCAAGCAAATCCTCTACAGAGGACAGCTCTTCTGTGGTGGTGCTGTTGTAGATAATGTAATCTGCATCCTTGGCCGCCGCATAGAACTCTTCCATCTGCATGGTTACATTGGAGGAGACTGTCTCTTCCTCGTCCCCTATATGGTCAAATACGTAGCTTCCTCCGGCCATCTCTATCATTTTCGGCAGGTAATCGGAGGAACGGCGCACATTGACTTCTCCGTTGGCCGTGATGTAAAAGAATGCCACGGTGCTCCCCGTTTTCTCTTCCTGCTCTACGGCCTCAAAGGCTTCTGCCTCGGCTGCAAAAGCTGCCTCGGCCTCGGCTTCCTTTCCTGTGAGGATTCCATAGAGACGTACCCACTCTGTCCTTCCAAGAGGATTGCTCTCGTAGCTGGAATAGTCTACCAGAACGGGAATTCCCAGCTTCTCCAGCTGCTCCTTCACCTCCGGAGTGTGATAAATCATCGTATTTTCTATCGCCAGGCCGCAGCCCCTGGCAAGGATCTGCTCATAGTCCGGGGCTCCGTAGCTGCCGGCGTGGAGTATTTTTCCCTGCTCCATGGCTTCTCTGGCTTCGTCAATATACCAGGAATCTGCCTTTAAGCCGGAAAAGCCCACGGCATCCAGGGCATCCAGGGATACGAACATATCCATGACTGCAGATGCTACCAGGTAGACTTGTTCTATCGGCTGCTTCAGCACGACTATGCCGCTGCTTAAATCCGCCGGAATGCCCTTGCCCTCAGGAACTATCAGATAGCGGCTTTCCTCTGCAACGGTAATGAGACGGTAGCCGTCTTTATAATAATCCACGCCGAACCCACTGGCATAGCGAAGCTCCATGCTGCTTTCCCAGATCAGATCGGCGCTGATATCTGTGTGATTGCCCGCTGCCTCCTTGCTTTGCCCGGCTCCGCAGGATGTAAGAAAGGTTATGAGCAAAAGGGTCTGTATGGTGTTGCAGAAATAACGGCGGATACTTTTTTTCATTTTTGTTTATATCCTTTTTTATTGGATTACTATAATATAACAGTCAGTTCTTTCGTTTTCTTTTGTTCAAATAAGAAACCAGAGCGCATACAAGCATTATAGCGAATACCATGTATACCACCCGTCTGGCTGCCGCCTGGGGAGTCTGGTTTTTTGACATGACGCTGTCGCCGTAGAAAATGAGCTGGTATTCTATTTCGTGGGGCGTGCTCATAGCCGTGGTATCTGCGATGATCTCCATAGGCTCATTGAATACTGTGATGGGTATTTCGAAGGTGGAATAGCCTTCCTCGTAGAGCGGCAGGTACTTTTTCCCGCCCACCAGCATATAGTCATAGCTGGAGCTGCTCCACTCAATCCTGGCGTAAGCCCGGCCGTCCCGGACTGTCAGTCCGGCCGGAGAGCTTACCGTTGTCCTTCCTGTCCCGCCCTTTACTTCCACCTCGATGGCATACTCTCCGTCCTCCATCTCGATCAGCGCCGCTTGTGCGAGAGTCTCCAGCTGCCCTTCCGGGGCTTTTTTTGTATCTCCATCTCCCGTCTCTTCCTGATCCGCTTCTTCCCTAAGCGCTGCAATCCGCTTTTCTTTCGCAGCCTGCTTTAAGGCTTCATAATCGGGAAGCTCCACCAGGACAGCCTCCTTAGGAAGGCTTTCCGCCTCGAAGAGAAGGAAACGATCATACCACTTTTCCCGGTTTTTACTGAATGCAGCACAGGCTATGGGATGATCCAGCGCTTCCACCGGTATAGTGAAGGTATGCTTTCCCTCCTCATTTACCTGGAAGCCTATGTATGCAGAAGGATCGCTCTTTGCCGCCTCTGCGCCAGTACCGGGATACACCTTTAAGTATCCCTGGCCGCCCATAGTGAGAACGGCAGTCATGCTGCCGCTCTCCACTGTAAGCACTGCTTTTTCTATGGGAAACATGGAGGAGCTGGATTCCACCGTCACCTCATAGACGCCGTCCGCAACATCCGTTCCATAGACAGGCATCATTCCCTCAACGCCTACCTCCGAGGAACCGGCCCGCTCGCTCTCCGAGGCTACTTGATCGTATGAAATCTCACGTTCCTCTTCTTCCTTTGCCAGACCGGTCATCCCTGATATCCAGAAAATACCCGCACCTATGATTCCTGCTAATGTATATACAGTCCGTCTCATGTTCCCGTTCCCGTCTTTTTATAATTTTTCTTGTTCTAATTCAAGCTGTCAATAGCCGCCTGCGTATGTTCCACATACATCTGCTGAATCTCCGGCAGCTCTCCCAGCCCCTTAAGCACGCATTCTACCTCATAGCCTTCCTGGGTAAGAAGGGTTTTCCAGGAATCCTCCTCGTCGCCTGCCATATCATTGTTGGCATGATCGCCGCACACAACCATCAACGGCTCCAAAACTACTTTTTTATAAGTTCCCTTTTCCTTCAGAAGCGCCATAACATCCTCTAAGGTCGGCGCTGCCTCAACGGTGCCGATGTAGTAATTCTCAAACCCTGCGCCCGTAAGCTTCTCCTGCAGGGTGCTGTAAACCTGATTTGATTCGGCTTCCGTTCCATGTCCCATAAAGACAACGGCTGTCTCTTCGTCCTGCGCATACTCCTTTGTAGCAGCTGTAATAGCATTCATTACTGTCTCAAAATCTTTGTCACTGGTCAGAAGAGGTTCTCCAAGAACCACCTTGTCAAAATCGCTCTTGTAATCTTCAAGCTCTTTTACCAGATCCGCATACTCCAGACCATTCATCAAATGGGTAGGCTGTACAATCAGAGTCTTGATTCCGTCTGCCACCGCGCGATCCAGCGCCTGGGTCACGTTGTCAATCTCCAGGCCGTCCCGCTCGGCCAGCTTGTCGATGATAATCTGGGCCGTAAATGCCCGGCGCACCTCATACTCCGGAAATGCCTTGGCAATGGCTTCCTCCACGGCGCCGATGGTAATGTCCCGGCTGTCGTTATAGCTGGTTCCGAAGCTTACCGCAAGAATTGCAGCGTCTGCCTCCTTCGGCGTGCTCTCCTCCGGCTGGGGCGCTTCCGCCGATTCTGACGGTTCCTCAGGGTTTGCTTCTGTTTCCGCCGGTGCCTGTTCAGCGGCCGGCGCCGTTTCTTCCTTACTTCCGCATGCACTTAATGCAAGGGTGAGTGCCAGCAGGGCTGCCAGCAGTGTTGACATTTTTCTTTTCATGCCGTTCCTCCTTTTTGTTTTGCATCTGTTTTCTGCAGACGCCGCAGGCCGTCTGCATTTTGACGTGGTAATGCTCCTGTTCAATCTTTTTAAACAACAGCAAAAATGCCTTCCGCATCTGGGCAGGCATCTGTAAGAGGACGCAATGATGTTATGGTTTTCCATCTGCGACCAGTTACTCGTGGCCCCGGGAGCGGAATTCTCCCGAAACTTTCTATAGGCAGGTCTCCTGGCTTATAGATCCTCACAAAGATGCCGCCTTCCCGATCTCTCAGTGACATTATGGCATCCCGCTCCCTATTTACAGTGACGAGTTCGCACAGGTTTCTCACCTGTTTCCCTTTTCACCGCACCGCTCGAAACGGTGCGACACCTACAGTTGGCTTCCTGCGAAGCTACAAGTGTAATATAGCACATCTCCCATAAAAATGCAATAATATGAGAAATGCAGTTGAAAAATATTTTTAAGGCACTTATAATAAACCACATGCACCGGCATAAAACCGGAATAAGAACTGGAACAGGAGACGGATACAGTTATGAATGGAATATTATATGGGGCAGGTGTAGGCCCGGGAGATCCGGAGCTTATGACCTTAAAGGCAGTACGCCTTATAAAAGAAAATGAAATCATCGCCCTCCCCGGCCCGGCGGCAAAGGAAACGGTTGCCTATCAGATAGCCGTAAAAGCCGTACCAAAGCTGGCGGAAAAAACCCTTCTCTCCGTGGATATGCCCATGACCCACGACAAGGAGGAAATGCATCTGAACCACGAAAAGGCTGCCGATGCCATCGAGGCCTATCTAAAGCAGGGGCAGAACGTGGTCTTCCTTACCCTGGGAGATCCCACCATCTACTCCACCTACCTCTATGTCCAGAAGCGGATTCTGGCACGGGGCTATGAGGCAGAGCTTGTCAGCGGCATTACCTCCTTCTGCGCCGCAGCGGCGCGGACCTGCACGTCTCTGGCGGAATGGGACGAGCAGCTTCACATTCTGCCCGCCGTTCACAAGCTGAACAGCGATCTGTCCCTTCCGGGAAATTATGTCCTGATGAAGTCAGGAAAAAAAATGCACCAGGTAAAGGAAATCTTAAAATCCAGCGGCCGAAAAGTGGTGATGGTAGAAAACTGCGGCATGGAAAATGAACATATCTATCGAAGCGCAGAGGAGATCCCCGATGACGCCGGATACTACTCTCTCATCATTGCAAAAGAGCCCGGAGGCGGACATGATTGAGCTTCACAATCTTACAAAGCAATTTGAACATTTTACTGCCGTAGACTCTATCAGCCTGCGGATTGAAACAGGAGAATTTTTCGGCCTCCTGGGGCCCAACGGAGCCGGAAAGACTACCACCATCGGGATGCTTTCCACGCTGCTTCTCCCAACCTCTGGGGAAATCCGCATCGACGGCGAGCTTCTGACACGGAAACGGCAGGATCTGAAGCGGAAGGTCAGCGTTATCACCCAGGAATATTCCATGCGCCAGGATATGGACATGGACGAAATCATGGAATACCAGGGGCGGCTTTATTTTATGCCGGTAAAGCAGATACGGGCCCGGACGGAGGAGCTCTTTGCCTTTGCAGGCCTCACAGAGCACCGGAGAAAAACCATCCGCAAGCTTTCCGGGGGAATGAAGCGCAAGCTTATGGTCTGCCGCGCGCTCTTGACGGAACCGGAGATCCTTCTCTTAGACGAGCCTACCGCCGGCATGGACGCCATTTCCCGACGGCAGATGTGGAGCCTCTTACGGCAGCTTAACGAAAAAGGCCTGACGATTCTTTTGACCACCCACTATATCGAGGAAGCCCAGTCGCTCTGCAAACGGGTGGCTTTGATGAACGGCGGACGCTTAAACGAAATTGACACGCCCGCACACCTCATTGAAAATCTCGGAGCTTATGCGGTTGACGAGCTGCTGGACGACGGCATTCACAGCCGTTATTTCCACGAGCGTTCTAAGGCCATTGCCTGCCTGAGCGGCCTCACCGGCCAGTGTACCCTGCGGGATACTACTCTGGAGGATGTGTTTGTAGAGCAGGTGGGAAAACGTCTGTCTTAAGAACGGAGTATATTATGGGAATTATCACGATTTTATGGGAAAAATGGAGGGAATTCGTCCGGGATTTCTCACGTATTACCATGGCGGCATTGATTGCGCCGCTGATGTACCTGATTGTATTCGGCTGGGGTATCCGGACTACCATGAACGGTATGCCTTATCTGAACTTTCTCATTCCGGGTGTGGTGGCTCTCACTACCATGAACGGCAGCTTCAATGCCATCGCCCAGAACCTGAACGTACAGCGTCTCTATGAGAAAGCCTTTGACCAGGTGATTATCTCGCCTACGCCTCTCTGGCAGTTTATTGCCGGACAGATTCTGGCGGGCTCCCTCCGGGGGCTCTATGCAGGCGCAATCATCCTGCTTCTCGTCTGGCCCATTGAGACCGGGCTTGTTTTTAACGGAATCTCGATTGTGATTCTCTTTTTAAACGGCGCAGTCTTTTCCGCCCTTGGCATTGTAGTTTCCTTTCTGGCCCGGAACCATGCGGATGTGCCCCGGTTTTCCAATTACTTTATTATGCCTATGGCTTACCTGTGCAATACCTTCTTTTCCACAGACCGGATTCCCCACGGCGTCCGGGAATTCATTGCGGCTCTGCCGCTCTCTCAAACCAGCCGCATGGTCCGGGGCATTGCGAACAGGGAGCCCGTCAATCTTCTCGGGATCCTGGTACTGCTTGCTTATCTAATTGTACTTACGGGGATTGGACTATACTTTGTGTATAAAAAGAAAAACTTATAGAAAACCTCCGGTTTTCCGAATGGCACTGCAGCCGTCTCAAATGGCACTGCGGCCGTCTCAAACACTGAAAAACGCGGCAATCGTTCCCCTCCAGGAACCATTACCGCGTTTTATCTAACCATTGATCATGAATGAAACTAATTTGTCGATATCTTCCTTCTCGTATGCGATAATCTCAAGCTCCGGAATCTCACCGTTGGAAAAGATGTTCGCCATAGATACATACTGGGAAAGTTTGGACTTCAGATTCAGTCTGTCGCCTTCGCCTGTTACCAGTTCTACCTTACCCTGGCAGCTGTCTACTACCTCAAAGAATTTCTCGATGTTAGAAATGTTTTGAACTTTCATCTTTTTTTCACTCCTTTCTTCTCCCTTATTATAACTGCTGAAATGCACTTTGGAAAGCACTTTTTTCCATTTTTTCTAAATTTGTTAATTTTCCATCATTTTCGAAGAATGCGTTTCTCGGTTATCTCTATTTTGCCTTCCTTCAGCAAGCGGCCTACCGCCCTCTTAAATGCATTTTTACTAAGATGCAGCTCCCGTTCTATGATTTCCGGCGATACCTTGTCGTTAAAGGGCAGGACGCCGTCATATTCGTCCAGTACCTGCAGCACATAATCCGCGTCTGCATCCATCTGAAGATACGCCTTTTCCCGGATGCTTAAGTTCAGCTTTCCGTCCTCCTTCACCGACGTCACCCGGGCCTCCACCTGATCGCCGATGGCTCTGTTTCCATGGAATTCTTTTTTGGGTATCAGCCCGGAATAGCGGTTATCCACGGCTACGAAAGCTCCGAATTCACGGCTGATTTCATAAATCGTGCCTGTCACCCGGTCCTCGGCCTTGTAGGGAGCGTCTGTGTCCAGGTATTTGTATACGTTCATGGTGGCGCAAAGGCGGCTGCTCTTATCCTCATACACGGCAATCAGTACCTCTTCCCCTGCGCTGACCCGTCTGGTCTGTTCCCGGAAGGGAAGCAGAAGTTCCTTTTCCAGTCCCCAGTCCAGAAATGCCCCTATCTTGGTAACCTCCGTCACCTTAAGAACGGCAATTTCCCCAAGCTGCACCTTGGGCTCCTGGGTGGTGGATATCAGCCGGTCTTTGGAATCTTTATAGACAAACACCTCCAGGACATCCCCCGGCCTGGCGCCTTCCGGCACCTGCTTTCCCGGAAGCAGAACCTTATCCTCCGCGTCTTCCTTTTCAGCCAGATACACGCCGAAATCAACTTTTTTTACAATGATTAGTTTCTGCTTTTTTCCAAGTAAGATCATGTGCCTTTTTCCTCCGTTTTTTCAAGACAGAAGGCTTTTCTTTCCGCCTTATGCCTGCATATCTGCTTATGCCTGCGCTTCCGGCTATGAAACCTCTACCACCGCATAGGGGTGTCCCAGCTCATCGCAGAGGGCCGTCATATAGCGGTTGTCCTCCCTTTGCACCACCGGATAAATCATATCCCCCAGAAGGGCCGGCTTCTTATACTCCGCCCGCATCTGGCGGATGGGAAAATCCTCCGGAATATATTCCCGGGCCATCTGGATATACTGGCCGTTGTTGACATGATGGTTCGTATCCAGATGATGCTTCTGCACGGCGAAAGGCTCCTTGCGCTCTCCGTCCCTGGGCATCGGCACTTTTCTGGAGGCATAGTTCATATCCAGCTTTTCTTCCAGGATATAGACCTTCTCAATATCCTCCGGCACGCGCACCGGGCGGCCTGTGTCTGTATCCAGAAAGCTCCAAAGGGCATTGGCATAGGCCAGCATCTGTCCCTTGCGATCTTTCATAACAAAATTGCGGTAGCCGCAGAAGCTCTGGAAATAATAGGGCCAGGTGGCAATTGTGATCTCCTCGCACAGATCCGGGTAACGCTCCACCACAATCTGCCAGGAGGAGAGCACCCAGACACGGTGCAGCTCTTCCAGCACATCCACTCCTACCTTCAGCTCCTCGGACTGAAAGGTGCTGCAGTCTTGAAAATAATTGATAATTCCGTTTAAAGAAAGCTTTTTATCCTCGCCCACCTCGCTGTAGCGGACTTTACTGTTGAATGAATACATCTTGTTTTTCACCTCTGAGTGGTATTGTAGCATAGTTTGGAAAATTATCCAATCAAAACATCTTTTCCACGGAAAGCAAATCCATATTTGCGTATCCTCTCTTTGGGAATTCCTTTTGTTATCAGTGCGGTTTCATATTTCCGGTCTTCTATCTGCTCCAGTGCTGCCTTCACGGTATCTGCAAGCTCCTTTTCCTCATCGGGATCCTGTACCTTGAATTCCAGAATTATGGCATCGCCGCCGCCTTTGGGCTCCAGCATCACGTCATACCGCCCAAAACCGCTTTCCCGGTTGGAGGTCAGCGTATAACGGTCGGACAGCTCCACCAGAAGCCCCAGGACAAAGCCGTGGTAAAAACGCTCCGGCTCCGCTGTTTCCGAAGGCTTCTTCCCTGTGTCAAAGCTGCTGAAGGTCGCCAGGGCCACCTTATTCATATAGTGGTTCATGGCCTTCAGATCATCTCGCAGCAAGGCTTTGATAAAGCCATTATATTCGCTTGTGTTCTTCCGGAACCAGCCCTTTACCAAAGTGCGGAACATCAGATTCACTTCCCGGTTGGTCAGGCACAGCTCATAATCCGGCTCGTCTACATCCCCTCCCAATTCCTCATACTGGATCACTTTCAGATATCCGCTGGCCAGCAGCAGGCTCCAGATTCCTTCCTCATTTCCATCCAGTTCTCCATACACAATCTGCTCATCTATGGGAGTCACAATGGACTGGCCGGTAATCAAAGCTTCAAATTCCTGCTTAATCTCCGGGCTTCCTTCTTTGATCAGCTTCCCTGCCAGGCTGTTGGAGCTGGAATTGGCCCAATAGGTTCCTATTTTCTTTTTCTCCAGGTAGTTTAAAATAGACCATGGATTATAGATATCCGTCCGGCTTCCAAAGGTAAAGCCGTCATACCAGGCTTTTACCTCCTGCTTTTTCTCCGCCAGGCCAAATTCGTCCAGGGCTGCAAAAACCTCCTCTTCTGTAAACCCAAAGCTGTCTGCATACTTTTCCGAAGTGGTTGTTACCACCTCAAGATTATTGAGATCCGAAAAAATGGATTCCCTGCTTACACGGGTGATTCCTGTCATAACCGCCCGCTCCATATACGGGTTTGTCTTAAAGGTGGAATTAAACAGCGTTCTGATAAATGCTGCCAGCTCCTCCCAGTAACCGTTTACATAGGCTTCCTGCATAGGCGTGTCGTATTCGTCCAAAAGGATTATCACCTTTTTCCCGTAATAACGGCTCAGATAATTCGACAGCAGTTTAAGGGAAAATGCCGCCTGACTGTCCTCCATGTCTGTGGATATGCTTCGGAAATCCTTCTTTTCGCTTTCGTTCAGCACATTGCCTTCCAGAAGAAAGTCGTATTGATTGTATGTCATTTTAATAATCCGGCAGACAGCCTTCCGGGCCTGTGCGAAGGAAATCTCTTTTACATCCGCAAAGCTCAAGGCTATCACCGGATAGGTTCCCTGGAGATTCCTGTATTTTTCGCTCTCCCAGATAGACAGCCCTTCAAACAGCTCCTCCCTGCCGGCGTAGTTCACGGAAAAAAACTGCTCCGTCATGCTCATGTTGAGGGTCTTCCCGAAACGTCTCGGACGGGTAATCAGGGTAACATCATCTCCATTTTCCCACCATTCCTTTATAAACTTTGTCTTATCTGTATAAAAATAATTATTTTCTCTGATTTTTTCAAAACTTTGAAGCCCGATTCCTACCGTTCTTGACATCTTTGCGCCTCCCTCTCCGGATTTATGTCTGCCTGCGAAATAGCTGCTTCCGAATTCCAGGAAATTCATCCTTTTCCTATCAAAACTTCTTTCCCACGAAACGCAAAACCGTAGCTCCGTATCCTCTCTTTGGGAATTCCTTTTGTTATCAGTGCGGTTTCATACTTCCTGTCTTCTATCTGCTCCAGGGCTGCCTTCACGGTATCTGCAAGCTCCTTTTCCTCATCGGGATCCTGTACCTTGAATTCCAGAATTATGGCATCGTCGCCGCCTTTTGGCTCCAGCATCACGTCATAGCGGCCAAAGCCGCTTTCCCGGTTGGAGGTCAGCGTATAACGGTCGGACAGCTCCACCAGAAGCCCCAGGACAAAGCCGTGGTAAAAACGTTCCGGCTCCGCTGTTTCCGAAGGCTTCTTCCCTGTGTCAAAGCTGCTGAAGGTCGCCAGGGCCACCTTATTCATATAGTGGTTCATGGCCTTCAGATCATCCCGCAGCAAGGCTTTGATAAAATCATTATAATTTTCATCCTGTCCTGAAAACCATCCGCGGATTATATTGTTAAACATCAGACGCACTTCTCTGTTTGTCAATGCAAGTCTGTAATACCAGCGGCCAGACGTTTCCGCGAATTCCACCTGGAGCACTTTCAGATAGCCGCTTGCCAGAAGAAGGCTCCAGACAGCATTTCTTCTAGTCTGAAGTTCTCCGTACACAATCTGTTCATCAATCTCTACCCGAAGCGCTTCACCATACAGCAGAGCTTCAAAGCTTTGCTTAACTTCTCTGTTCCCCTCCCGAATCAGCTTCCCTGCCAGGCTGTTGGAGCTGGAATTGGCCCAATAGGTTCCTATTTTCTTTTTCTCCAGGTAGTTTAAAATAGACCATGGGTTATAGATATCCGTCCGGCTTCCAAAGATAAAGCCGTCATACCAGGCTTTTACCTCCTGCTTTTTCTTTGCCAGGCCAAATTCGTCCAGGGCTGCAAAAACCTCCTCTTCTGTAAACCCAAAGCTGTCTGCATACTTTTCCGAAGTGGTTGTTACCACCTCAAGATTATTGAGATCCGAAAAAATGGATTCCCTGCTTACACGGGTGATTCCTGTCATAACCGCCCGCTCCATATACGGGTTTGTCTTAAAGGTGGAATTAAACAGCGTTCTGATAAATGCTGCCAGCTCCTCCCAGTAACCGTTTACATAGGCTTCCTGCATAGGCGTGTCGTATTCGTCCAAAAGGATTATCACCTTTTTCCCGTAATAACGGCTCAGATAATTCGACAGCAGCTTAAGGGAAAATGCCGCCTGACTGTCCTCCATGTCTGCGGATATGCTTCGGAAATCCTCTTTTTCACTTTCATTGAACAGATCGCTTTTCATCAGGAAATCGTATTGATTGTACGCCATTTTGATAATACGGCACATTGCTTTGCGTGTCTGCTCAAAGGTAGTCTGTTTTATATCTGCAAAACTAAGCGCAAGCACCGGATAGGTGCCCTGCAGTTCTCTGTACTCTTGTTTTTCCCATATGGACAGCCCTTCAAACAGTTCGCCTCTACCGGCATATTTTATGGAAAAAAACTGCTCCGTCATGCTCATATTGAGGGTCTTGCCAAAACGTCTGGGACGGGCAATCAGCGTTACACTGTCTCCATTCTCCCACCACTCGGAAAGAAATGAAGTTTTATCGATGTAAAAGCAGCCTTCCCTTCGAATCGTCTCGAAGTCCTGGCAGCCGATACTTACGGTTCTCGCCATATTTACACCTCCCTGGGATGCCCATGCTTCTTCAATCTTCGTTTTATAGTATAACACATGCTGTTAGTTCCAACAACATTGTCATTTCTATTTTTCTTTTTCCGGCATCCCACCTCCACGGCAGGCTAAAATGCATCAAAAAAAGAGCGAGGCTGCCTTATTTCCCGACAGTCCCGCTCTCTTCCTTACCGTAGGACCTCCGAAATGCTTCTGCGGATGATAGATTTTTACGGTAGTTCTCGTACAGGAATCTCATAACTGTTACCCATTCCGTCTCTCAGATTCATATTAAAATCTCCCATTATATAATCAGTACGATAAATCTTTTCGTCCCTAAAATTTTCCGGCAGGCCTTCTGTTCCTATGCAATTCTCGTACAATGATGAGATATTGCCCGGAACTCCATTGTCAAATATAATGGCGAATCCGCCATAATCCGATCCATGTGCATTCACCAGATAGTCATATTTCCAGCTGCCTCCGCCGTCATTGGATGAAAACTGAAACACACAATCACTGTTTTCAATGGGATAGCTAATAAACCAGACACTCGGATCATACTCAACAAAACTCGCCTGTGTTATCGTCAGCATTTCCGGATGTGTGTAATAGCTGCTTACTACCCTCTGCAGTGCGTCGCCATAGGTATCCCTCTGAGCCGCCTTCAGATATTCCGCCGGAATATAAGCAGATAAGTCTACGTCAATTGTGCAGTTCTTCATCCTTATGAGCCAGGGGGATGCCGGCTCTTCGGCTGCATCAGCTTCAGCCTGTGATTCTGAAGGAACTGTACCTCCATTCAAAAGAACCGCATACTGGTTTAATCCGTCCATCATTTCAGTCAGGGTACTTGGCTGTGTCTCATAAAAGCAGGTATATGGCATCGCATGGGTATGCTCCTCCCGATGCGGCGCTGCATTCTCCAGTTTCTCATAAGCCAGGCCATAGCTTCCTGCCGGATAGAGCGTTTCCTCTCCGTTTTCTATGCAATGGACTCCCTGCCCATCCTCCAGCACTCTCAAGGAATATGATTTTTCTATTGTGCCGCCGCCAAACATATATATCTCTACGTTATTATCCCCTGCTCCGGAAGAACTCTTTCTGCATGTCTTTACCTTTCCATCCGGATACTCAAGAAGGTAGCTTCCCACCCTGTCAATTCCCTCCTGGTTTACCAGCAGTTTTACCGTATTCCCATCCCAGCCGTAAACTTCGAAGGAATCCTCTGTCATACTGCTATAAACATACAGATATGGATTTCCGTCTTCTGCAAAATCAGCCAGCATGACATTTTTCCTGTCTGTCAGATAGGTTCCTCCATATGTGTCGTCTACTTCGTATGGCTTATCCCAAAATACTTGGTCAGGCACCGGTATCCCCAGCGGCCTTTTCGGCATCTCCACCTTTCCCTCCATTCCGTCCGCGATAAACTGTGCATAGGCTGCCGCCTGCTCTGCTGTCATGGAGCATTTGCTTTTATCCCCATAATAGGAAATATTTCCAAGAACTGCCTCAAGCTCTGCCTTTACATCCGCCTGCTCCTGCTCATCCGTCCCCGTTTCTGCTTCTGGCTGTGTTTCCTCTGCTTCGACAGCTTCCGTTTCCTTCCCTGCATTTTCTTGTATATCTGTTTCCTCCTTGTGAGCTGCTTTGTAGACAAAAAATCCAGCAGCGGCTGCAAGAACAACGGCCAGAATCAGCAGCGCGGCCAGGGAGCCTTTCCCTGGCTTCTTACCCCCAGAAGTAGTTGAGGGCGCATTTCCATTTTGTGACGTATATCCGCTTCCCGACAACGCATCTGTCCCTCCCGCTGCCTGCCCTCCGCCTTGAGAAGCCGATACCGGGCTTCCGCATTTATCACAAAATCTTGCTTTATCATCTATCCTGGATCCGCATTTCACACAAAACATTACTTGTTCCTCCTTTATTGCGGCTGTGTTTGCTCTAAGCTGCGTTCCTTGTGTTCAAGCATTATAACAGATTCAGAATTTCCTCCTGGCTGTAAAACTGCACTTCTTTTCCTCCATGTTCTGCAGCAAAATCGGATATCATCCGATCATATTCCACTCTTGAGGGGGCATCATAAGCCTCGCTGCCATAAGATACAAAAACTTCTTCATAGCCCTCCTGACGGCCTTGTTCCTTTTGATATTCTACTGCTGAATCAATTTCTTCTCCAAAAAATTCTTCGTAAATATAGGCAAAATACGCAAGTCTCTCTCCCTGTATGGTCTCGAAGCATTCCTCATATCTTTCTGCTGACATCCCATAACCAAACTGTAACAAGCCAGTCGTATATAGCATAACCGTTCCGCCGCTTGCTGAAGCTGAACCTGGTATATCTCTTATTTTTAGTCCCTCTTCTGTGGAATATAAGGTATTCATATACGTATAATAGGGTGTATGGATGAAAATCTGAAGCTCTGGCAGCTTATCCATATCAAAATCTGTCAAAGCAAATCTTCCTGTAGATTGGCCTTGGTCTCCTTCGTAGCTTTCATATAATTCACATAATTCATTCATAGTCATCTGACTTCCTTCATACTCGGCTGTCAGATTTCCCTGAAGAAACTGCCTATACTGCTCTAACATTGCATCTTTGGCCGCAGCGATGTTATCACCCATATCATCTACCGGCTGTGCGCCGCTCTGCTTTGTACTTTCTCCTCCCCAAAGGGCCGCATACTGGTTCAAGCCTTCCATCATTTCCTGCAGGGTACTTGGCTGTATTGCATGGAAACAGGTATATGGCAGTGTATGCTTGTGATTTTCTGTCTGACTTCTTCCTGCCGTTAATGTACTGTATTCTTCACTCGTATAGACAGTTTCTACGCCGTTTTCTATCACATGCCAGAGCTCATCCTCAAAGTTGTTTTCTTCTGTCCGCTCGCAAATTATTTTTATAGTTCCTTCCGCAAAAGCATACGTCTGAACCCTGTAAAACAAGGCCGGAGGACAATATTCCTCATAATCCATCCGAATCTCATATTTATTATTTTCATCTTCATAGATATAGAAGTTATTTCTGTATGATTTTTCAGCATCCGTGTCAAATATCAGTTCTGCTGTCCGGCCCGTCCATCCATATATTTCAAAGCTCTGGCTGTCCGTATCATTTGTACTGCTGTACACATAAAGATACGGTACGCCATCCCCAGCGAAATCACACAGCATTGCATGAGCTCTGTCTACTTCAACCTGCTCCCCCATATCAGAATCAAAAACCTGGAATTGGCTGTTCCAAGATGTTATCGTAAAGCAGCTCTCATCATATCCGCCTGTCCCTCCTCTTCTGCATTCGGCTGCAATTCCTCTGCTCCGGCATTTTCCTTCTCTGCCTCCTGGACATCCGCATTTTCCTTGTGAGCTGCCCTATAGCCGAAAAAGCCCGCACATGCAGCCACAGCAATGGAGAGGATCAGCAGCGCAGCGAGAGGGACTTTCCCCGGCTTCTTACCCCCGGAAGCAGTTGAGGGCGCATTTCCATTCTGTGACGTATATCCGCTTCCAGACAACGCATCTGCCCCTCCCGCTGCCTGCCCTCCGCCTTGAGAAGCCGGCACCGGACTTCCGCATTTACCGCAGAATCTTGCATTGTCATCTATCTTTGCACCGCATTTCGCACAAAACATATCCTTATCTCCCTATATTCCTTCAAAGCCTTATTCTTGAAACCTTTATACCCTACATACTCCTCCATAGTTATAGATATCATCCAGCGCCAGATTTTCCCACTCTCTGAATTCTTCGGAATCCTCATTGTCATGGTTATCCGCTTCCGAGAAGTTCACTGCGTCGGAGGCATAACGCCAGCGGAACAGCCGCCCATTGTTAAAATACAGCCTGTGAGAGTCGCCGGCTTCCAGATATGCAAAGATCAAGCTCCCGTTCTCAAAATAATAATACCGTGCATAGGGAACACCATCCACGCCCTTCTTTGCAATGATACACTGCACTTCACCATTCTCCGTGTACATGGTAACCCCGTCTTTTACAGCCGATTCCATATACTGGCCATTGGTTCTCTTCTGCACAATCTCATTGTAGATCCCCCGGATCCGCAGCACCTCATCTTCTACATCTGCATTTGCCATTCCATTGTCCTGCACCAAATCCGTGTACTCCTCCTCAGAAGCCTTAAGCTTAGAAGGTTCAAATTTTTCCTCAAGCAGGCTGCAGAGCTCGTCTTTATCTTTTACTGCCTTCCTTCCTTTTTCCAGAATCTTTGCCGCCTTTCCATAGGCTTCCAGTTCTATGTAAATATCTGCGCTTATCAAATAAGCGTCTGCATACTCATCATCCAGCTCAAGAGCTTCCCCACAGCAGGCAAGGGCCTCCTCGTACCCACCCTCCTCCAGATACTGCTCCGCCTGCTCTATACTCTTTTTGCACTTGTAGCCGTCACCGGTGAAATACAGCGCTGCTCCTATCCCTCCGGCAATGAGCAGCGCTGCCAGAAAAACGGCCGGCATGACGGACTTCTTTTTCTTATTCCCAGACGCACTCTCAAAAGCAGCGGCCAAAGGCGTTCCCCCTCCCGCCCCTAACGCTTCCCCGCAATAGGGACAAAAGGCTGTTCCTTCGCCAGCTTGTTTTCCGCATTTCCTGCAATACATTCTTTTTCCCTCCACCGACATAAGGAGAAACCCTTCAGATTGCGGTTTCTCCTTATGCTCTTATGTCCTTATTCAACTTTTGTTCCGCAGAATGCACAAAACAGGCTGTCCTCCTCTAATGCAGCTCCGCATGCTGTACAGCTTTTCCCTGGCGTCATGCCATCAGGAACAGCTCCGCCTTCCTGTTTTTCATCCGCCCTTTTTCCGCAGGCGCTGCAGAAAACACTCCCATATGGAATTACGGCTCCGCAGTTCTCACACATCATCTGTCCCTGGAGACGGAGTTTATTTTTATAAAACCCCATCCGGTTAAGCTCCAGCTTGGAGATTGCGTCTACGAGCCTGTAATACTGGCTGTCCGCAGCCTCATCCGCCTTATGTTCTTCATAATAGAGCTGTCCAAGCTGGTATACCTTCTGCTGGATCTCTCCTTCTACCTGTGCAATATTTTCCGTTACCCGTTCCATCTCTGTGGGTTCCTTTTTCGTGTTTAAAAAGTCCATTTTCAGCGCCATATCAGCTTCATCCTTTGATTCTGAAATCATAGAAGCCATTCGGAATTTGGCAGAACAGGATGACAGATCCTTTTCCCAATATATCAATATTGTTTTAAAGGAACACCTTAGAAAGCAGCAGAAGGAGCAGTAAATCTGCTTTTCTTCTGCTGCCAGGGAACATAGGATCTTATTTTTAAGCAAAAAAATCCCCGGCAGATTTCTCTGCCGGGGTTCCTCTATCAGGGCGGCAAGGATTCGAACCTTGAAAATTGACCCATGGATTGACCTATCATCTAACAACTCAAAAATTTCTTTACCTCTTTCAGCAATTCTTCCGCTCTATTGTACTGTTCTTCTGCTTCTTCTCTTGAGGCGATATAAAAATCATCATAGTCACAGCTGTTCCTTATCTGAAACGCCTGCTGTACATATTTAGAATACTTTATATGAAATTTTCCTGTTTTAATGTATTCTTTCTGAAAATATGCTATAACAGCGCTGTGTTTAGAAAAATCTTTTTCTTCAATAGCCAGAACCGCTCTTAGTGAAGAAAAAACTGCATAATAGGATCTTCCAATAGAGTCTTTATACTGCCTTTCATCCAAAAGAATTTTTGCCGACTTGAGCTTATCAGCAGCCATATCTAATCTATGCTTTACTAAATCATCCAATTTTCTTTCCCTCCTTCCATATATTCCGATAATATGGAAGAACTTTTCTATACTTCAAAAACTCATCATGCGGTATGACCATTGGTGACACAACGACGTCATTTTCTAATCCAATTTCTGCAGACATATCCCAGACTACTTTAAGTTTTTTTTGAAGAGTAAGTCTATCACCTTTCACAATCGCAACAATATCTATATCTGAATCCGCCGTATAGTCGCCCCGTGCGTAAGAGCCATACAAAATCACTTCCACAACGTCCTCGCCAAAGACAGTCCTATAACATTCATTCATCTGTCTGCTAATAACATCCGCCTGTTTTGTCATATAACACCTGTCCCCCTTTAAAATTTTTCCTTCATATGAGGCACTCTTATACTCATCCATTTTTGTCCGCACCACTATTATATAATCGCCCTTCCAAATTCTTTTATGGCATTCATCAATTACTTTATAATATACCATGCGCAAATATTTTCAACAACTATTTCCAAAATTTAAATTAATTCTTTATCCAGTATTTTTAAACCCGGCCTCCTTTAATAGCTTCTTAGTATACTTCGGCATGTCCAGGCACAAAAAACCCCGATGGATTCCTCCACCAGGGTTCATAAGCAGGGCTACAAGGATTCGAACCTTGAAATGACGGAGTCAGAGTCCGTTGCCTTACCGTTTGGCGATAGCCCTTTGTTTTTCAGCGAATATTACTATAACATATCTTTTTTTAAAAAGCAAGTACTTTTTTATAATTTTTCTTATTTTTTTACTTCGCAGAGCAGTTCCGACGGACAGGCCCTTCAGCTCTGGGCCACATACCCTTTCTCCATGGTCATCACGCACTGATATCTGGAATCCAGGATGCGCACCCGTTCTGCAATATTTTCCTTAAGCTGCTTCAGCTCCGCTCCCTGGTAGGCGAAGGGGACTACCACGTCAAAGATCAGATTGATCTGCTTCTCCCCGTCTACCATGCGGAAATCATGGAGGGTCAGCCGCTCGTCCAGCTCTTTTAACACAGCCGTCACCTTCATCCGCGCATCCGCTACCCGGTCGTCCCTTACCTCCACCGGATCCATATGGATCACCAGGAAAATTCCAAGCTTCTTCGCCGCCTCCCTCTCTATCTTATCAATGATTTCATGGGAAATCTCAACGCTCACGTCGTTGGGCACCTCCGCATGGATGGAAGCCAGGCTTCTGGTCGGCCCGTAATTGTGCACAATGAGATCATGGCTGCCCAGTATCCCCTCGTAGCCCTCCACAAAGTCCGTGATCTGCCGGTAAAGCTCCGGCTCCACCGCTTTGCCGATCAAAGGCTCCAGGGTGTCTCTGGCAATGCCCACGCCGGCCCACATAACCACAAGGGCTACCGCCACGCCCACAAAGCCGTCGATATTGATTCCTGTAAAATGGCAGAACAAAAGGGACAGCACCGTAGCAGAGGTTGTAATCACATCCCCCATGGCGTCTGCGGCCGTGGCCATCATTACACTGGAATGAATCCGCTTTCCAAGCTTCCGGTTAAAATACGCCATCCACAGCTTTACTCCGATGGAGGCCAGCAGAACCACTATAGAAACCGCACTGAAGGCCAGCTCCTCCGGCTCCCGTATCTTCCCAACGGCAGTTTTGAGAAAGCTTAAGCCCACTTCTATCACAAGAAACGACACAATCAGCGCCGCTATATATTCAATCCGTCCGTGGCCGAAGGGGTGATCCTGGTCTGCAGGCTTACTGGCCATCTTGACGCCCACAAAGCCAATTACGGAGGAAGCCGCATCCGAAAGGTTGTTGAAGGCATCCGCCAGAACGGAGACGCTGTGCAGAAGCAGCCCGACGGTGAATTTCCCTGCGAACAGCAGCACGTTACAGAAGATGCACACCATGCTTGCCATAACGCCGTAGCTGGTGCGCACTCTGGCATTTTCCGTATTTTCATAATCCTTTACAAATCTATGTACCAAAAAATCTACCATTCGTTTCTTCCCCTTTTCACATTCCAACTATTGTAATATATTTTATTGAAAAATGGAAGAGTGACTTGTTATTTTCCTTTAAATGTGCTATTGTTAAACTATTCACAGACGCTGTTTGTCATGTGACAAGACAGTTGTCCGATTATAATGGACAGGCCGGTACATCTACCCGGCCCACTGCCTGCACAAATCAAATTCACGCAATGAGTTGACGGGATATCAGGCTTGCTGCGCAGGAACAAGGAGTGGAAAAATATTATGAGTACGATGAAACTGACACTGCTCACAGATCTTTACGAGCTGACGATGATGCAGGGCTATTTTAAAAATCATTCCAATGAGACGGTTGTCTTTGACGCCTTTTACCGGAAGAATCCCTCCGGAAACGGATTTGCTGTTGCGGCCGGCCTGGATCAGGTGATCGATTATATTAAGAATCTCACCTTTGACGAGAAGGATATTGAGTATCTGAGAAGCCTTAAGCTTTTTGATGAGGATTTTCTTGACTATCTGAGTAAATTCCGGTTTTCGGGAGATATTTATGCGATTCCGGAGGGCACGGTCGTCTTTCCCAGGGAACCGCTTGTAAAGGTTATTGCGCCGATTATGGAGGCGCAGCTGGTGGAGACGGCGATTCTGACCATTATCAATCACCAGAGCCTGATTGCCACCAAAACCGCCCGTGTGGTTCACGCAGCCAAGGGGGACGGCATTATGGAGTTCGGCCTTCGCCGAGCCCAGGGGCCGGATGCAGGCATTTACGGAGCCCGGGCCGCTATGATCGGCGGATGTATCGGAACCTCCAATGTACTGGCCGGACAGCTTTTTGACGTTCCGGTGAAAGGAACCCATGCTCACAGCTGGATTATGAGCTTCCCAGATGAATACACGGCCTTTAAGAAGTATTCGGAGCTTTACCCGGATGCCTGTATTCTGCTTGCAGATACTTATGATACGCTGAAATCGGGCGTTCCCAATGCCATCCGGGTGTTTACAGAGATGCGTGAGGCCGGGATTCCTCTGACCTTTTATGGGATCCGGCTGGACAGCGGAGATCTGGCTTATATGTCCAAGAAGGCGCGGAAGATGCTGGATGAGGCCGGGTTCCCGGATGCGGTGATTTCGGCTTCCAGTGATTTGGACGAATATCTGATCACCAGCCTGAAGGGGCAGAATGCTGCTATTACTTCCTGGGGCGTTGGGACGAATATGATTACTTCGGCGGACTGCCCTGCTTTTGGCGGAGTGTATAAGCTGGCGGCAGTGAT
This sequence comes from Clostridia bacterium, assembly GCA_910575725.1. Lineage (GTDB taxonomy): Bacteria > Bacillota > Clostridia > Lachnospirales > Lachnospiraceae > Laedolimicola. The sequence goes on from CAJTFE010000003.1 coordinate 219,547, forward strand.
GGATGAGGAAGGGGAGTTTATTCCTAAGATTAAGCTTTCGGAGAATTCCGAGAAGATTACGAATCCGGGGAATAAGACGGTTTTCCGGATTTATGATAAGGAGACGGGGAAGATTCGGGCAGATTTGATTTCCCTTGCAGATGAGACTTTTGATATCTCCCAGGATCTTTTGATTTTTGATTCGGTGGAGACTTGGAAGAAGACGAAGCTTAAGGGAGGCACTTATGATATGCGGGAGCTTTTGGTGCCGGTGTTCCAAAAGGGGGAGTGTGTGTATGCTTCGCCTAGTGTGATGGAGATTCGGGATTATTGTGCTCGGGAGCAGGATACCCTTTGGGATGAGACTCGGAGGTTGACGAATCCTCATGAGGTTTATGTGGATCTTTCGGATAAGCTGTTTCGGATTAAGGCTGGACTTTTGGATCAGATGAATCAGGAAGGGTGATAGGGGGGACGGAATTGCCGCGAAACAGGGGCGCAGGATTTTCCATATCTGTGTTCGGACGGTTCGCGTACATCCTGTCTGTTCTGTACGTACATTGCTTTGTGTGGTTTTGTTACCGGTTAGGTATGGAAGCAATGTTCGTACAGCTCAGACAGGGTGTGCGCGAACAGCCGGACACTTGATATTGGAAAATCCTGCGCCCCTGTTTCGCGGCAATTCCTGGTTGTGGAAGGGGTGTTGAGGGGTGATTTTTGGGGTGGTGTTTGGTAAGTTGTAATTATGTATGTGGTTGGTTTATTCGTTGAAGTAGATGTCGTACCAGATGCAGAAGGTGTAGATGGTCCATAGCTTTCTGCTGTTGTCTCTGTGTTTTTTGAGGTGTTCTTCTAACAAGTCTGTTAGTTTTTCCTGGTGGAAATAGCGTCTGGCGGCAGGACCGCTGAAGGCCTGCCGCAGACGGGCCTGGCCTTCTTCTTCGCAGATCCAGTGGCGGATGGGGACGGGGAAGCCTAGCTTTGGGCGTTCGCTGGTGTCGGCGTCTAGTTTGAAGGCGGCGGCTTTGCGGAGGATGTATTTTGTTATGCGGCCTCTTTGCTTTAGGCGGGCTGGAAGGCGGCGGGTGAGGGCAAAGACTTCTTTGTCCAGGAAGGGGACACGGACTTCCAGGGAGTGGGCCATGCTCATGCGGTCGGCTTTTTGGAGGATGTCTCCGGGAAGCCAGTGGCGCAGGTCGATTTCCTGCATGCGGTCGGCGTCACGCAGGCCAAAGGTTCGGTCGTAGTCTTCTTCCAGGAAGCTTTGGGGGCTTCTGGCTCCGGTGTTTTTGCGAAGCAATGCCCGGCGTTCTTCTAGGGTGAAGATGTTGGCATTGCCGATAAAGCGCTCTTCCAGGGTTTTGCTTCCTCGGATGAGGAAGTTTTTGCCTTTCATGTTTGGAAAATGCTGCGCAATGCATGCCAGCCATTTGCGCAGCCTTAGGGGCAGCATCTGGTAGCGGCGGAGGGCTTCGGGTTCGCAGTAGATGCGGTAGCCGCCGAAGAGCTCGTCGGCTCCTTCGCCGGAGACTACGACTTTTACGTCTTTTGCCGCTTCCATTGACAGGAAGTAAAGAGCTACTGCAGAGGCGTCGCCTAAGGGTTCGTCCATGTAGTAAAGGACTTCGGGGACAGCCTCCCAGAATTCCTGTTCACGGATTCTTCTGCCTTTGTGATCCAGTTCACATTGCTCGGCTGTGCTGCGGGCGTACCGGATCTCGTTGTAGCGGCTCTTCTCCTGTCCAAAGCCTACGGTGTAGGCTCTTTTGCCGCCGAATTCGGAGGCAATCAGCCCGGAATCCACGCCGCCGGAAAGAAAGGTCCCCACTTCTACATCGGCAATTTCATGGGCTTTTACGGAATCTTTTATCACTCTGTCTACGGCTTCCAGCCATTCAGCTTCGGTTTTTCCTGTTTCCGGCTGTAAGGATGGTTCGAAATATTTCTGAATCTCCAGAATGATGCTGCCGCTTTTCCACCGGAGGAAGCTGCCCGGCTCCAGGCGGTAGATGCCTTTGAAAAAGGTTTCCTCCAGGGCGGAATACTGGAAGGAAAGGTACTGCTCCAAGGCCTGCTCGTTCAAGGCTTTTTGATATTCCGGGTATTTGAGTATGCTTTTTATCTCGGAGGCGAAAACGAGGCTATCGCCTGCTACGGTATAGTAAAAGGGCTTGATTCCGAAATAATCCCTGGCTGCAAAGAGTTCTTTTTTTTCTTCGTCCCAGATGACGAAAGCGAACATTCCGCGCAGACGAGAGAGCAGCCCGCTGCCCCATTCTTCATAACCATGGATCAATACTTCTGTGTCGGAACGAGTGGCAAAGATGTGTCCTGCCCTAAGAAGCTCTTCCCTAAGCTCCTGGTAATTATAGATTTCCCCGTTAAAGACCAGGACTTTGTCGCCGTTTTCATTTTCCATGGGCTGGGCGCCTGATTCCAGATCGATGATGCTCAGACGGCGAAATCCCAGGGCTGCGCCGTCGCTTAACCAGCTTCCGCCGTCATCGGGACCGCGGTGCCGGATGGCGTCCTTCATCTCCTCCAATATCTGCTCTCTATCCCAATCTTCCTTTTTCTTCCCCACAAATCCACAGATGCCGCACATATGATAACCTCCTCTATTCCAGTTCCGTAGTACTCTTCCAGTACACGTTCTCTTCCTCTTTTTGGTTACCACAATCGTAGCATCGCCTTATTTCGACAAATTATCTGACTTGTAACAAAATTGTATCCTAATGTTAACATTATCACACAAAAAAAGCTGCCTCCCAACAGCTCACCAACCCGCCAAACTCTTTCTCCATCCCCTCCCGTCCCCAAGGGTGGATGCCGCAAAATAAGACAGCAGACATTTCCGATATCCAGTGTCCGGCTGTTCACGCACACTCTGTCTGATATGGACGCACATTACCAAAACACCAAACACCACCCAAAACCAAACAAGGTAATGTACGTCCAGAGCAGACAGAGTGTACGTGAACCGTCCGAACACAGGATACGGAAACGTCTGCTGTCTTATTTTGCGGCATCCACCCACCCCCTTACCACTCAAAACTCCAAAACCAAAGCCCTCCGCCCCGATTCCCACTGTACCCTGGATTCCGAAAAATATCCTGTCGATGCCTCCGAATACTTCTCCGTTGTTATCTTATCGGGAACACCGGTTTCAGCCAGAAGCCTCCGGTAAACCGGATCATACTGAAGGCGTATCACATATCCTGCATTCTGATACAGCACCCGTCTTGTCATAACCGGTTCCTCCTCATCAGCAGCATCATCCTCCTCCGGCCTCGTGTATAAGCAAATATCCTGCGGCCCCATATCCCCCATATGATCCCGGTCATACTCCGCCACCACAAAAGCCTTTCCCCCATCCAGCACACAGAAATCCCGGATTCCCCGCGCCGGCCCGATGGGCATGGTATTAAGGTATGGCCCGTCCGGCAATGCAAGGCTTATGATTCCTTCCCCCTCTGCGGAAAAGTACAGGCAGTCTCCCTCTGCATCCAGATACAGCTTCGCGTCCTTCGGACATCTGGCTGCATTGGGCATCACCACTCCTTCCGTCTCCATGCCGGGCTCCGGAATCTCCTGTGGAAAAAAATCAATGATCGCCTGTTCCGCATCCTCTGTATTGCTGTCCTCGCCCCCCTGAAGTTCCGACACAATAGCCGTAATTATTTTCTGCCCGTCCCAATCTACATAAACCCGGGTCTCCTCCAGATTTTTCGGCTTCCCCTTCGCACCTGCATAGTAATAATTCAGACGGTTGACAATCTTCCCCGTTTTCATGTCCCGAAAATACAGTATAAATTTTTCTCCCCTGCTGGAATCCCAGACAGAGGAATATCTCGGATAAAACCCGTAGCATAAAAGAGAAGCGTCCCTGCTCCAGGCCGTGAGTATCATATACTCATCCATCGGAAACTCCATTTTGGTATCTCCCCCGTCCCCGTCAAGCAGAAGCTCCTCCTCTCCGCTCTCCAGATCCATCAGATAAAGGCGGCCTCCTATTAAGGATAAATCCATCCTTGCATACAATAGATATTTTCCATCTGGGGAAAAAAATTCCGTCTCCATATTCCGCTCATCCGCCGTCCCTTTTTCCCAGCTTGCCAAAACGCCGGAAGCAGCCATGATCTCTCCCACCGGAAAAAGCCCCGGATCATAAAATCCATAGCGGTAATCCAGGCTCCGCACCCTCACGCCGTCCGTGCCATTCTCCGCCAGGCGTACCTGATGCTCCCTGGTTCCCGGCAAAAAAGCCGTATATCCCCCGTACCAGAGCGTTTCGTAGTCCTCATTGTACATCTTCCGGACCGCATAGAGATCTCCTTCCTCTCCTTCAAGAGCAACCCCCTGTTCCGTCTCCTCCTCCGGAAGGAGTACGGTTTTCGGCTCCGGAACCCTCCGGCAGCCTGCAAGAAGAGACAAGCCCAGAAAAAACACTCCGATTTTTATGCTTCTATAGATTCTGTCCCTCATAGGTCTCCTTTCCCGGATTCTGTCCCTCAAGCTCCGGAAACAGCAGGAAAAATCCGATTCTTTCACCAGGCCGGTTTTCCGCCCAGATTGCCCCCTTGTGCTCCCGTATAATCTTCTGGCAGATGGAAAGTCCCAGGCCGGCGCTCCCCTGCTCTCTGGAAAATTCCTTGTCCGCCCGGTAAAAGGGTTCAAAGATGTGCTTCAATTCCTCCTGGCTCATGGGCTTTCCCTTATTTGACACGGAGAAAAGCATGCGCCCCTTCCGATGTCCCCCGGAAATCCGGATCTCCGTCCCTTCCTCTCCATATTTCACCGCATTGTCAATGAGATTGATAAATACCTGGCGAAGCCGTTCCTCCTGGCCCCATACATAGAGATCCTGCTCCAGCTTCAGCCGGATGTAGGCCCCGTAACGGTTGGCTTTGATCTCCATGGCCTCCGAAACGCTTCGGATCAGATTTCCCATGTCCACCTGAGTCTTCTCTTCCCGTTCCGCCCGATCGGCCATTTCCAAAAGCTGAATCACCATCCGGTGAAGCCTTGTACTCTCGTGAAGAATGTGCTCTACCCCTTTTTCAACCAGCTCCTCGTCGCTTCCCTGATCCGCTTCAATCAGCTGGGCATAGCCCTGGATGGTCGTGAGAGGGGTTTTCAGCTCATGAGTTACATTGTTGTAGAATTCCTGACGGCTGTTCAGAAGCTTTAGGATCTGATCCCGGTCGTCCTGCATTTTCTGAATATACTGGCCCACCTTGCCGAGCATGGCGCTGTAGTGCCTGGACAGCTCTCCCATCTCGTCCCGCCTGGCGGAGGAGACAAGCCCCGCAAGCAGTTCCGTATTGACCTCGTCCTGCTCCAAATCCAGGCTCATCTGCCGGGATACTTTAGTGAGACGCTGAACCGGCTTGATGATGCGGTTTAAGAGAAGGAAAATCAATACGAATGCCGCTGCGAATACAGCCGCCGCTGCACGGATGATAATGCCCTTCATCTGCTCTCCCTGCCGCCAGAGCTCTGTATAATCCATGCAGTAACGGATAATCCCCACATTTTTATCCGCCACAATCACAGGCATGGCAAACCAGACCTCAAGAGTGCCCTCCTCAGAGTATACCAGGGTAAAGGCTGTATTTCCGTCTACTGCCTCCTTAAGCTCGGCAGCCCCTCCCTCCTGATCATCGCTGTGGTTTTTCCGGTAGTTGTATGCCAGAAGCTCTCCGTCCTTGGAGTAGGCCGCCAGCTCGTAACGTCCGGAGGAGCCGTACATTTCCTGCACAATTGTTTCCGCCAGATTGTCGAAGCTTTCCTCATCGTTGTTGGCGTCATTTAAAATCAAAAGCTGCCGGACGTAAATCTCCGTATTCTCCCGGATAGTCTGGAGCTCTCTTATAATCTGATCCTCCCGGCTGTTCTGCAGCTGCCGGTCTGATATCCAGTATAAAAAAATCCCACTGATTAGGAACACCGCAACAAGACCCACAGTCATCTGCATGCGGATCCCGAAACGAATCGCTGTTCCGTTTTCACGAGATTTTTTACGGTACATATTTATATCCCACTCCAAATACAGTGACCAGCTTATCGCCGAGCCCTGTCTTCCGGCGCAAACGCTGAATATGAATGTCTACGGTCCGGGTGTCGCCTGCGTAGTCGTAGCCCCAGATCTGTTCTAAGAGTATCACTCTGGTAAATACCTGTCTGGGATGTTTCAAAAAATAGAGAAGCAAATCGTACTCCTTAGGCGTCAGCTCCACGGCCTCCCCGTTTCGATAGACCATGCGCTCCTGCTCGGATACAGTAAGGCCCTCCGCCGCCGGCTCCTCCTGCCGGATACCACGGACGCGGTCAAAGCGGCGCAGGATGGTGCGCACGCGGGCTACCACTTCCCGAAGGTCAAAGGGCTTGGTGATATAGTCGTCGGCCCCGGATTCCAGGCCGTAGAGCTTATCCTCCACATTGCCCCGGGCGGTCAGCATAATAATGGGAATGTTGTACCGCTCGGTCAGCATCCGGCACACATCCACGCCGGCAATGTCCGGGAGCATCCAGTCTAAGAGCACCATATCCGGCTCGTATTCCTCCGCTTTTTCAAGGCCGCTGCCTCCCGTGTGGGCGCAGGCCACCTCGAAGCCTTCCTTTTCAAATCCGTATTTTAAAATATCTGCTATGGGTTTCTCGTCCTCAATTACCAGGATTCGTTTCTGGTCCATCTTTTATGCTCTCCTTTTTATAGGGCCTGCCGCAAAATAGGACCGCAGAATACGAAAATGACTACCGGTTTATTCTGCAGCAATCCCCAGAACCCTGTATATCGTAGATAATCATACCTTCTACAATATAAAAATATGCTACACCATTGGTATAGCATATTTTTATCAAAGTTGTAAACAGATTGTATCAGATAAATAATTGCCTAATTTTTAAAGGCATTTACTGGCCAATATGCAAAATCCTGCTGTCGATTTCAGAAACTCACCAAATTTTATTGATATCATTCACAAAATAATTCCCTAATTTTTTCAACCACTGCGTATTCCCGGTTGGAAGGCAGGATCTGAGAAGCTGCCTCCCTTGCTTCCGGGGACGCATCTGACGGAGCATAGGAGTGCGGAAAATTACGCAGCATCTCCACATCGTTCCCCCCGTCCCCGAACACGGCTATATCCTCCCTTTTCCAGCCCAGGTGATCGCAGAGCCAAAGCAGGGCCTTTGCCTTGGATGCCTCTCTGTCCGTTACTTCTATGACATGATCCGCAAAGGGAGCATTGACCGCATCCACAAGGGATTCTTCCAGATCCGCAAGCATTCGTTCGTATGGCTTGCTCTTAAGCTCCAGGCCGTTGATTTTCAGCACCTGGGCTGTGCGGATCTCTTCTTCCGTGCTGCCAAAAGAAATCTGCGCCATATAGCGATCATAATAACCGCTCTCTTTTTTGTCCAGTACTTTTTTCCGCCACATATCCCAGGCGCTGTATTCCCGGATGTAGGCTTCCCGGCTTAACCTTGTAAGAATTCCCTTCTGCGTGATAAATTCCAGATTTGCTTTTGGATATTTTTTTAAAAAATGCTCCTTTGTCCTTAGAGAAACCTCTGTTACCAGAATGGGGCGCCGCTTCGGGTCGAGAATCAATGCGCCGTTCATTAAAATCAGATATACGGGCATCTTCCAAAGCCCCGGGCAGTTCTTTACGCCCTCCTCCGTCCGTCCGGTGGCAGCCGCAAAGTCATAGCCCCGTTCCAGAAGCCGGCTGATTTCCTTTTCAATCACCTGATCCCACTCAAAGCTGCCGTTTAACAGAGTTCCGTCCAGATCGCTTACTGCATGCCGAATCATCCCTTAATACTCCAGATTTTCGCCGTTGCTCTCAATCACCTGTTTATAGTAGTCAAAACTGTCCTTCTTGATACGCTTGAAGGTTCCGTTTCCATAATCATCTACATCTACATAGATGAAACCGTAACGTTTGGACATCTGCCTTGTGGATTCGCTGACCAGATCGATGCAGGCCCACCAGGTATAGCCCCACAGCTCTACGCCGTCCTCGTTGATGGCGTCGCTCATGGCCTTTACATGGTCTCTTAAGTACTCACAGCGGTAGGGATCGTGAACCTTGCCGTCCTCTGCTACCACATCCTTTGCTCCCAGGCCATTTTCCACGATAAAGAGCGGCTTGCGGTAGCGGTCATACAGCTCCACCAGGGAAATGCGCAGTCCGGTGGGGTCTGTCTGCCAGCCCCATTCGGAAGATGGCAGGTAGGGATTCTTCACACCGTTTACCGTATTGCCGGGTGCCATATCAAGCCCCTCCGTATTGGCAGCCATACAGCTCGTCATATAGTAGGAGAAGGATACGAAATCCACACAGCCATCTTTAAGAATCTGAGCATCTTCTGGCGCCATCTGAATGGTGTAGCCTTTATTCTCAATCTCTTTCAACAAGTATCTGGGGTATTCTCCAAACACCTGAATATCCACATAACGGTAGATGCCTCTCATTCTCTGCTGATTGGCAAGATTGTCCTCCGGCTTACAAGTAAAGGGGTAGAAGCAGAGCTTTGTCATCATACAGCCTATCTGCGCATCCGGAAGTATTTCGTGTCCAATCTTAACTGCTTTTGCGCTTGCAATCATCTGATGATGCATGGCCTGGTAAACGGCCTGCTCAAACGGCATATCTGTAAAGCGATCCTCAATCAGCGCACCGCTTGTAACCGGATGGCGGAGCATAGCATCTACCTCATTAAAAGTCAGCCAATATTTCACATACTTTCCAAAACGTTCAAAGCAGACACGGGCATATTTTTCAAAGAGATCAATTACCTCTCTGGAATACCAGCCCCGGTAATCTGTTGCCAGAACTACCGGCGGATCATAGTGAGACAGGGTTACCAACGGCTCAATTCCGTATTTTTTGCACTCCTTGAACATATCTTCATAAAACGCTATTCCAGCTTCATTGGGCTTCTCATCCCTGGGATCTGTAAAAATCCGGGACCAGCATATGGACATACGGAATACTTTATAGCCCATCTCAGCAAACATCTTTATATCTTCTTTATAGTAATGATAAAAATCAATGCCTCTGCGTTTCGGATAATTAGCCTCCGGGCCTGCTGCCAGGGCTTCGTCCAAATCCTTGCTTGTGAATGCAAACTGCTTGATAAAATCAGCAACTCCGACCTCTCGATAGGGCAGGCAGTCCTCAATGGTCATGCCCTTGCCGTCCTCGTTCCATGCGCCCTCAATCTGGTTGGCGGCGGTTGCGCCTCCCCAAAGAAAGTTTTCGGGGAATTTTAAAGGTGATGTGTTGTTGTACATGCTTGTCGCCTCCTATTTCTAGTTCCGTAATATCCCCCAAGGTACACCTTAGTATAAATCAATTTCCGGCCACAAGTGCATGTGTCCATAAATTGATTTGTGCACTTTGTGGGATATTACTGTTTTCAGTTCCGTAATTTATTTGATAACGGTCAATAAAACCTCGCTCTTTGCAATCATACCCTCTTTCTCGTTGGGCAATACATCCAGATATTCATCGGAGTTGGTGACCAGAATGGGGGTGACCAGGGAATAACCCTCCTTCAGAATGGCCGCCAGATCTGCCTCCAGCAGAACATCTCCGGCCTTTACCTTCTGGTTCTCTTTTACTTTTACTTCAAAGTGCTTCCCCTGGAGATTGGCCGTGTCCACTCCTACGTGAATAATGCACTCCACACCGTCCTCAGAGGTGATTCCCACCGCATGCCTGGTGGGATAAAGGGCTGTCACTGTTCCGTCAAAAGGTGCTACAACTACACCGTCCTCCGGGTCTACAGCAATTCCCTTGCCCATGGTTCCGGAAGAAAATACCGCATCCTTTACCTGTTCAAGCGGGATCAGCGTTCCGGTAACCGGTGCATAAATTACGGTGTTTTTCTTTTCTGTGACTGCCGGCTGACTCTCCGCCTTTATCTCTGCCTTCGGTTCCTCTTTTTCCTCGGAAAGCCCCATTACCATCACCAGTACAAATCCAAGGCCGGCTGCAACGGCCATGCCTAAGCATACGGCCCAGAAGCCTTCTCCCATAAATACCGGAAGGGACAGGATGCAGGAGTTTACATAGGCAGTTGCCCGGCCTCCAAAGGCTCCCACAATGGCTCCGCCTGCCGCGCCCGCTATCATAACAGCAATCAAAGCATTCTTAAATTTCAGCAGAATACCGTAGATACCCGGCTCCGTAATTCCAATGAAGGAAGAAATGGCTGTGGATGCTCCCACGGATTTATTTTCGCTCTTCTTTGCTCTTACCATTACGCCCATGCACACGCCAAACAGGGCCAGTGTTCCCATGGTATTCATGGGGAGCAGGAAGTCATAGCCGAACTGATTGAGATTTTCCATACAGATAGCGCCCAGGGACAGATGCATACCGGTAAGCACTACCAAAAGACGGGTTCCGCCTACAATTGCTCCCGCAATAATCGGGGACAAATCATAGAGGAATTTCACAATGGTTACAAGGATTCTTGAAATATAATTTGCCAGTGGCGCAATGCCTATCAATGTCAGCGGCGCCATAATCAGCATAACCAGCATGGGGGTAAATACCAGCCGAAGCACCCTGGGTATTACCTTATCAATCCATTTATACACAAAGCTCAGCACCAGTACGGTCAAAATAATCGGAATACTGCTGGCCGCATATTTTACAAAGGGAATCGGCATTCCCAGGAAATGCAGCGGAGCAGCTCCCTCCGCAAGACCGGCCGTCATAGTCGGATACAAAAGGCATCCGGCAAGGGCCATAGAGCAGGCTGTATCGGTCTTAAACCGCTTCGATGCGGACCATGCCACCAGGAACGGGAAGAAGTAAAATACGCAGTCGCCGGCAATGGTCAGTACCGTAATAAAATCCGAAGCTGCGTCAAATCCACAGTAGGAGGTCAGAATCGTAATAAGTCCCTTAATCATACCGGTTCCGGCCAACATCGGAATGGTAGGAAGGAAAATTGCAGCCATCGTTTCAAACAAGCCCGTTGCCTTGAATCTTTTCTTCTGGGCCAGGGTTTCTTCATTATGAATAAAGCCTGTCTTGGCAATCGCCGCATCGTATACGGCATTTACCTCATTTCCAATGATAATCTGAAGCTGTTCCGTCTGATACTGTGCTCCGATTACCCCGTCCAACGCCTTGATCTTCTCCAAATCAACGACTGATTTATCCTTGAGATAAAACCGCAGCCTTGTTACACAGTGAAACATTTCCTTGATGTTCTCTTTGCCGCCCACTTCCTTTAGAATCTGTCCGGCCAGTTTTTTTGCATCCATAATCACTCCGCCTTTCATAAAAATTAGTAAAACAGAAAAATAAAAAGACCCAAATTAAAATATCCCTGCCGATACATTAATTCAGGTCTTGCCTCCATTATGAGTCACAATCCTAAGCATTATGTTCTCTCACTCGTTCAATATGAATTGTTAAATACAGCTTTTCTTCGTCACTTGCCTGATATCCAAATTCCAAATGAATATATTTCGCAATCCGCCGTACACATTCATAGGATTTCTTATAATTGTTTTCCACAAGCTCCAAAAGCTGTCTGTCGCCGTCCGTAGCAGTCAGAGGCTTTTTATCCATCATTCTCTGTACAAAGAACTTCAAATGTGTTACCAGGCGGTAATAATCAAGAGAATCCTCCTGAAACTCCATCTTGAAGTAGTTGCGGATAATCATCAAGGTATCCTGCACAATCCGCGTTCTCTGCACAGTATCCTCCATAGAACCGTTCATACCCGCATTTACAAAGTGAAATGCAATGAAGCCTGCCTCATCCTCCGGAAGCTCTGTCTCAAAAGTCTTGTTAATCAGCTCAAGGGCCTCCTTAGCCGCCTCATATTCTCCACGGTACATCATCTTCGTTTCCGTCAGAAGCTGATTCTTTATCAGCATTCCTTCCCGGTATCTCTGTACGCTGAAATGGATATGATCCATAAGAGAAAGATAGATATTATCATCAAAATCATGTTCCAGCTTCTTTCTGGCATTTTCTATGATTTTCTCGGTAATTTCCAGATATTCACCGGGAATCTCATGCAATATTTTTTGAAATTTTGCCGCCAGATCCGGAACTTGCTGGGAAAAGATACGCTCAACTTTGTTTTCTTCTATGGTATCTCCCCGTTTTTTCTGAAAAGCAATTCCACTTCCCATGACAATAATGTCCTCTCCCTTTTCATTCAGGGAAATAACTACATTATTGTTCAGTACTTTCACTATCTTCAGAACCATCCCTCGCTTTCTGAAGTTTCCTTCTCTGCTTGTTTACCGGATAAATACTCCGACAAACAAAAAATACAGGCCACCAAAAGCAATCTACTTCTGCTTTCGGTATTGCCTGCTTCACAGTAACAATCCTCATCAAGCTGTATATATTTCTTGTAAACGTCTACGTGAATATAATAACACAATAAATATTTCTGTCAATGGCTTTTTTCTTTTTTGGCGGATCTCACAAATATGCATCAGCATATTTGTGAGATATAGCCAAAAATTTTTTTACAAAAGGCTGCCGCAAAAGCATCCGCTCTCTGCAGCGGCAAGCTTTTACTCGAACTCCTTTTGCAGCGTATCCTCCATCACCTTAAGAGACGGCTCCACTCCCGTCCAGAGCTTAAAGTTCAGCGCCGCCTGGCAGGCCAGCATACCCAGGCCATTGACGGCCGTCGCCCCCTGCTTCTGTGCCTCCTTCAAGAAAAGCGTATCCATCGGATTAAATACAACATCCGCCGCTGCCATATGGGGCGCAATCCCCTCATAATCAATATCCGGCTTCTGATCCCCATCCGGATGCAGGCCGATGGACGTACCGTTAATCAAAATATCCGTATCCGCCGGAATTTTATGGCAGCTCTCCCACTGCTCACAGGAAGCCTCTGTCTTGGTATGCTTTTTCAAAGTATCCACCAATTCCAAAGCCCGTTCCAGCGTGCGGTTCACAACCTTGATAGAAGCAGCCCCTGCCAGAGCACATTCTACCGCAATCGCCTTCGCCGCCCCACCGGCTCCAAGTAAAACAACCCGTTTACCTTCCAGCGAAATCCCCTTGTTATGTAAGGCTTGTACAAAGCCCTTCCCATCTGTATTCTCCCCGAACAGCGTCCCATCCTCACGAAGCGCCACCGTATTCACCGCCCCGATAATACCTGCCGCCTCCGACAGCTCATTAAGAAGAGGAATCACCTTAATCTTATGAGGCATCGTCAGATTAATCCCCTTCATATGCAGCACACGCAGAGACCGCATCGCCTCCTCCAGATCCTCCGGCAGTACCTTCAAGGTCAAATACCGATAATTCAAGCACTTTTCTGCAAAAGCAGCCTCCATAGTCACCCCCGTAGGATTTCCATCCACCGGATCACCAAACACACCAACCAGCTCCGCACGATAATTTTTCATCCGTTCTCCTTCCCCTTTCCACGCAATCCATATTTCCTCCATTTTACACCAAAAGCAGCCAAATGAAAAGTATTTCTCTCTCAAGCAAAACGAAAATAAGTTCAGCCAGGCTGCGGCAGAGCCGGCCCTCCGGCTCTGCCGCAGCCTGGCTGAACTCCCAACCCCTTCCGTTT
>CAJTFE010000004.1 GCA_910575725.1 Clostridia bacterium
TGGCTTGCGACACCTTTCTCATATTAGCATAGGAGGCTTTTTTAAGGTATCCTCTTTGCTACGGCTTACTCTATTCTCCCCAGCATAGCTGGGGGATTGGTGTTTTCATTCAAATTCATACTTCTCCAAGTTTTTAATTTACACAAAAGGACATCCACCTAAATAAAAGATGAAATGTCCTTTCGTATGTTACTTTGCTTCAAAATGCGATGCAGTTCTTTGATGATATCCTCGGTACTTAGCCAGTGCAGTTTTCGTCAGACCCTTTTCATTCAGCTTTTGCAGCAGACCGGAATATAAAATCATAGTGTTTACCCTCTTTCTTTACTTATTATATCTGAAAAACCCCAAAAATAAAGTTTTCTTTGTGAAAAAGTAAAGGAAATGGCAGTCAAACACTCTGTAAAATATTATGCTTGAATGACAAGGGAAAAAAGCAAATTTATTGTAATAATATCTATTTTACATTTATCATCATTTCTATAACTTTTTCATATATAGGTTTATTTATATCAATCCCTTCTTCATTAACCCCCTGATACCAATCATAAATATCAACAAACAAAACTTTACTCCAATTTTCCAGCAAAAAGTCTATAGATTTTGCTATAACCAAACCATTCAAATTAATTCCAACATCAAATACATCATGTTCAAAAAAGACAATCATACCATTTCTTTTATCATAACAAAAAGCATCACCATTAGGAAATTTAAATATTGGATACCAATTTTTTAAATCATTTATCACTTTTTCCTGGCCTTCAATTAAATCATCCTCCATACTATCTGTAATTTCACATATTGCTTCATGCTCTTTTAATAACTCCTCATAAGGAACAAAATTTATAAAACCCTGCAATTTTTGAATGCTGTTCTTCCAATAAATCAAAAATTCTTTATAAGTATTGTAAATGCGTTTTGTTTCATCAGATATACCAAATTCAAAAAACTCAAATGTATAATTCATTTTACATTCTGTAACATTACTCTTTATAACTTCTATATTACCATCTTTATTGCTAAGTTTATTTCTTAACTCCATAAAATAATCAACCATAATACCTCCGCTATGAAGTGCTTCTTGTTCTCCGGATTCCATGCTGCCTTTACATTAAGCGGCTTTTACAACATAACACCAATAGTATAGTACATTTTAAGGCTAATGGCTATCCGTCTGTTTGTCATGCATAAAATTGCTTTAAATCATACATTTTCAGACTTCCGATTTTAAAAAAATATGCTATAATAGAATCATTCCAATAAAATCAAGCAGAGGTAACTTTTATGGTAAGTGCAATTTCCGGTATAAATTCTTACTACAGCGTTTACCGGCCTGCCCGTGCCGCAGGCTTAGCGGCAGAACAGGCAGGCCAGACACAGCAGATCCAGAATTCCAAAACAGCTTTAACGCTGCACCGGGGCGCCGACCCGGAAACTCCCATTCAGCCTATCCGCCCTGTTGTCCCGGTCAATCCGGACACAGCGGCCCCTGTTATATCTTTCGCCGCTCCCTCCGCACAGACAGAGAGCTACGCCGCAGAGCAGGCCGCCCGGTTCCGAATCCAATATACAGACCCCGGCGCGCAGGCTGCCTCCGCCCCTGTTTCCGGCAATCCGGCTTCCCAGACCTTGCCAAGCTCCGGTATTCCTGCCGGCACCGGCTATGATCCGGCGGAAATGGCCGTCCGGATGCGGATCCAGTACCTGAACCCCACAGCGGACCCGGAAGCTCCCGGCCAGGCAGCAGGCGTAGACAGCGCCCAGAAGGCCACGGAAAACGGACGCTGTGAAACCTGTGAGAAGCGCAAGTACCAGGACGGCTCCGACGACCCCAGCGTTTCCTTCCAGACGCCCACCCGGATCGATCCGGACAGCGCCGCATCCGCCGTCCGCGGCCATGAGATGGAGCACGTATTCCACGAGCAGGCCAAGGCCGAGAAGGAAGACCGTAAAGTGGTAAGCCAGAGCGTTACGCTGCATACAGGCATCTGTCCCGAATGCGGCAAGACCTACATATCCGGCGGCACCACGCGTACTGTCACAAAAGCAGAGAACGAGCCGGAAGCCATAGAACTCAACGCTGCTGAAAAGAAGGATCAATAAGAACGCTAAGAAAGCCGTCCGGCATTTCTGATATCCATGTGTGCAAACCCTGCAGACAGGAATCCAGAGAGACCGGACGGTTTTTCAATGTGGCAAATCTGTGGTAAAACGCAAAAAAAAGGCCTCTGCTCTTCGCAGAAACCTTGATGTTCGAGGGAGTGGGGGCCTCCTCTCGGAGACCCCCGAGTGTTATGAATGAAATACTGATATGTGTTCTTGCTACATTCTTAATATAACAAAGAATTGTGACCAATCTATGTCCAGCTTCTAAAAAAAGAATAAAGTAAATTAAGAAATTCTTACGAAAGCCGAAAGAAACTCAAAACCACTTTGGAAGCCTGATTTCACAGCCCATTCATCCCTCTGGACGCACCATTTCTACAGCACGCCGGCCCCCTGTCCGATGTCCACCACGTAGAAGTCCGCCTTAATCCCCGTGCACTTCTCATAAGCAGACCCCACAGTCTCAATAAACGTATCCACCTGGTCATTCTCCACAATGCTGACCGTACAGCCGCCAAAGCCGCCGCCCGTCATACGGGATCCCAGCACACCGGGAACCTTCCATGCTTCTTCCGCCAGAATG
The DNA here is from genome assembly GCA_910575725.1 of Clostridia bacterium. Taxonomy (GTDB): domain Bacteria; phylum Bacillota; class Clostridia; order Lachnospirales; family Lachnospiraceae; genus Laedolimicola. The sequence goes on from CAJTFE010000004.1 coordinate 2,693, forward strand.
TCCATCTCCGGACAGGATACCTCATAATCATCCCGAAGAGACACATGAGATGCATTCATCAATTTTCCAAAGGCCGCAATATCATTCTCCTTCAAAGCCTTCACTGCGTCCAATGTCCTCTGATTCTCGTACACCGCATGCTTTGCCCGTCTCTGCTCTACCGGATCCGCAACCGCACCCTTGACAGCCTCAAAGCCCTCAATGTCCAGATCCCCCAGAGTCTCAATCGAAACCACGCTCTGAAGCTGCTTCAGAGCCGACTCACACTGCTGGCGGCGCACATTATACTCAGACCCTACCAGACTGTGCTTTACATTGCTGTTGGCGATGACGATCCGGGCATGCTCCAGCTTCACCGACGCATACTCATAGGACAGATCCGCCGTATTCAGGAAAATGGCACAGTCCTTCTTTCCCATAGCGCTGGCAAACTGATCCATAATACCGCAGTTCATACCGTTAAAATTATTCTCGGAGTACTGTCCAATCTGCGCGATCTCCACCTGGCTCACCTCAAAGCCAAATAAATCACGCAGAATCACGCCCATCAGCACCTCCAGGGACGCAGAGGAGGAAAGCCCCGATCCATTGGGAATATCCCCTGAAATCACAATATCCATACCGGAAGGAACGTGATACCCCTTCTCACCAAAGGCCCAAACCACGCCCTTCGGATAATTCGTCCAGCCTGCCTCGTCCTTACACACCAGATCGTCAAGGCTGGTCTCCACCACGCCGACATCCTCAAAGTTCATGGAGTAAAACCGCAGCACGCTGTCCTCACGCTTTCTGGCCGCCGCATATGTACCCATAGTCAGCGCACAGGGAAATACATGGCCACCGTTGTAGTCTGTATGTTCGCCAATCAGATTCACCCGTCCCGGTGCAAAATACGTGCGGATATCACCCTCTCCTCCGAACAATTCCGCGAATTTCTTTACCACCTGTTCCTTCATCAAAAAACCTCCCGCTCTCCTAAAATTTTCTGCTCACATCGTTTTTATGCCTCCCACCTGCCATAACCCGTCCTATGGAAAGGCAACCGAGCATCTACATTTTAGTATAATAAAAAAAAGAGCGCCTGTCCACACAGACGCCCATAATAATTAAAAATTATAAACTTTACACCCATTACAAAATCTTTGATAAAAAGTCCTTAAGCCTTAGATCCCTTGGATTCTCAAAGAACTCACGGGGCGTATTTTCCTCCTTGATCACCCCTTCATCCATAAAGATCACCCGGGTTCCCACCTCTCTGGCAAAGCCCATCTCATGGGTGACAACCACCATAGTCATGCCGTCCCTGGCAAGCTGCTTCATCAGCTCAAGAACCTCTCCCACCATCTCCGGGTCAAGGGCCGAGGTGGGCTCGTCAAACAGCATTACCTTGGGCTTCATGGCAAGAGAGCGCACAATGGCGATCCGCTGCTTCTGGCCGCCGGAAAGCTGAATGGGATACACATCCGCCTTATCCTCCAGATTGACCAGCTTAAGAAGGCGCATGGCCTCTTCCTCCGCCTCCGCCTTTGACATCAGCTTCAGCTGAACGGGCGCCAGCATAATATTCTTCTTCACAGTCAGATTGGCGAACAGGTTAAAGTGCTGGAACACCATCCCCATATGGCGGCGCACCTTATTGATATCCACAGAGGGAGCGGTGATCTCCTCCCCGTCAAAGGTAATGCTTCCCCCGTCAGGCTGCTCCAGAAGGTTCAGACAGCGGAGAAAGGTAGACTTTCCGGAACCGGAGGGGCCCACAATCACGACCTTCTCTCCCGGCTCAATATGGGCGTCAATATGGGAAATCACCTGGTTGTCCCCAAAGCTTTTCGATAAATCCTTAACGTATATCACTCTGTCTCAACCTCCTCTCCATCCTGCCCAGCAGCCAGCTCAAAAGCATAACAAGAGCCAGATAAATGACTGCAATGGCAATAAAGGGCACAAAAGCCTGATACGTATTGGCCTGGACAATCATAGCGCCCTTGGTCAGATCCTTAAGGCCGATTACCGTCACAATGGACGTCTCCTTCAAAAGAGTAATCAGCTCATTTCCCAGGGCCGGAAGTACATTTTTAAACGCCTGGGGGATAATCACAAAGCGCATCGTGCTCACATAATTAAGCCCAAGAGAGCGTCCGGCCTCCATCTGTCCCTTGTCAATGGACATAATTCCCGATCGCACAATCTCGGCCACATAAGCGCCGGAGTTGATTCCAAAGGAAATCACGGCGCAGCGGATCAGATTGCCGTCCGTAGCCCTTGCTCCGGCCCAGATTACAAACCACATAATCAGAAGCTGAACCATCATGGGCGTTCCGCGGATTACCGTCAGATAAACCTTGCAAAGCCCATTCAGGAGACGCAATACGATCCCCCGTTTCTTCACCGGCTGCTGATCGTGGGCGGAGCGGATAATCGCCACCAGCACGCCCAGAATGACGCCAAGCACCAGGGCAAGCACCGTCACCAGCAGAGTGATCCGGATGCCCTTGACAAAATACATATAATTGTCCTTCAAAATAAAGGTCTGATAAAACCCCTTTTGCAAATTTTCCAACCAAGCTTCCACGCTCTTTGTTGTCCCCCTCTCCGTATCTCACTGTCCGGCGTTTTACCGGAATGATGCCAAAAGAGGATGTCCCCATCTGAGACATCCTCTGATGTTCGTTTTCTTATGATAATTCTTGATAGCTTTACGGCCCTGCCGGATAGACTGCCCGGCAGATACTGGCGGTTCTATTCTGCCTTAATGTACTTATCCAGAATCTCCTGAATGGAACCGTCTGCAATGAGCTCCTTCAAAGCAGCATTAAGCGCATTCATCAGACCCTCATTGTCCTTGGAAATGGCTGCTGCATAGTCCTCAATCACATACTCGGTATCCAGAATCTTAAGTCCCTCATTGGCCTCTACAAAGCTGATGGCCGGCTGCTGATCGATTACTACACAGTCCACGCTGCCGGAAACAAGGTTCTGAACGGCTGTTGCGCCGTTTGCATAAGCTACAACGTTCTCCTCGCCGTAATCATCAGAACAGTAGCTGTGTCCCGTTGTTCCTTCCTGTACACCGATAAGCTTGCCCTCCAGATCGTCTACAGACGCAATCTCGGAACCCTCTTTCACGATAATCACCTGTACGCCGGTTGCATAAGAATCGGTAAAGTTTACATTCTCCAGTCTCTCCTCTGTCACGGTCATGCCTGCCAGGCCGATATCAATCTTGCCTGCCTGAACAGAGGTTACAATCGCCGTAAAGTCCATATCCTGGATTTCCAGGGTCAGTCCCAGCTTCTCAGCCAGAAGCTGCGCGATCTCTGCGTCGATTCCCACAATCACGTCTCCGTCATAGAACTCATAAGGCGGAAATGTTGCGTTGGTTCCCATTGTCAGAACGCCCTCTGTTACAGTGGTGAACTCACCGGACGCCTCGCTGCCGGATGCCTCTGCATCTTCTGCAGGCTCTTGCGCATCATCCTCTACCGGAGTTTCCGCCTCCGCAGGCGCCTCTGTCTCTGCCGGAGCTTCCGCCGGCTCTTCTGCCTTTGATCCGCAGGCTGCCAGTGAAGCACACATTGCGCCTGCCAATAATACTGCGATTAATTTTTTCATGTTCTTTCCTCCCAAACTTAATAATAAGTTATTTATGAAAGCATCCGCCTTCATAGCTTAGGCCATAAATATTCCATACTTATTACAGCCTATCCAACATTTTAGCATTATTTTTGAAAAAAACAAGAGAAAAAATGAATAAATTTGAAGATTTCATGCATAAATTTTCGTTTTATTATACAGATCGGATATCCGGTCTTATTCGTTGACTTTATATTCGTGTGTGGTATACTGATACGGATGATCAAAAAAGAAACAACAGGAGGTTGAAAATGGATCTTTTAGAATGGCTGAAAGTGCTTCTTCTGGGAGTTGTGGAGGGCATCACCGAATGGCTTCCCATCAGCAGCACCGGACATATGATTTTAATTGAGGAATTGGTACATCTAAACGTAAGCGAGAACTTTATGGAAATGTTCCGGGTAGTCATCCAGCTGGGAGCCATCCTGGCCGTAGTGGTGCTCTACTTCGGAAAGCTCTGGCCCTTCACCACTCCCAAGAACGGATGGATCAAGAAGGAAACCTGGTCTCTGTGGTTTAAGGTGCTGGCCGCCGTTCTCCCGGCTGCCATAATCGGCATCCCCTTTGACGACAAGATCGACGCCATGTTCTACAACTACCAGACCGTGGCCGTTACGCTGATTGTCTACGGTGTTCTCTTTATTGTAATCGAGAACCGCAACCGGGGCAGAAAGCCCCTGGTCCGGAATTTCAAGCAGCTAAGCTTCTCCATGGCCTTCTTTATCGGCGCCTTCCAGGTGCTGGCCCTGATTCCCGGAACCTCTCGCTCCGGCGCCACCATTTTGGGAGCCATGCTTCTGGGCCTTGCCCGTCCGGTGGCGGCGGAATTCAGCTTTTTCCTGGGAATCCCCGTTATGTTCGGGGCCAGCCTGTTGAAGCTTGTAAAGTTCGGCTTTGCCTTCACGGGAACGGAGATCGGTATTCTGGCCGCCGGCATGGCCACGGCCTTTGTAATTTCCATTCTTGCCATACGCTTTCTCATGGGATACATCCGCAAGAATGATTTCAAGGCCTTCGGCTACTACCGGATTGTTCTCGGTATCCTGGTGCTTGCTTATTTCCTGCTGCTCGGGTAACAGCAGGAAAGCCATCACAGCAGACTGCCCTTACAAAACGGGACTGCCGGAAAATGTGACATCCAAAACAGATGATGTCCGATTTCCCGGCAGTCCCGTTTTTTGAACTTTCCCTGTCTATGTCTGCGGATCGGAAACAATGTTCTGCAGCCAGACGCCTTTTCTCACCATAACAAATCCCAAAAGGCATTTCGCCCACTCCCCCACCCCTACAAACGCATAAATCAAATGTGCGTCCAGGCCGGTATAACGGCTCAGCACAAAGGCCAGCGGAACGCTGATTCCCCAGATACACACACAGTCATAGATGAAAGTGATCCACGTCTTCCCTCCGGCCTGCAGGGTAAAATAGGTTGTATTAAGAAATGCATTCTGAGGAAGGAAAGCTGCCTGGACAGCAATAAAACCGGCCGCCGCTGCACGCACTTCCGCATCCGTCCTGTAAATCTGCGGAAACAGAGGGGCAATCGCCAGCATCACCAGGGCAATCCCGAAGCTTGAAAGCACGACAAAGGCAATCATTTTGTTATCCGTATCCCGTGCCTCTCTCATTTTCCCGGCTCCCAGCAGCTGGCCTACAATAATCGCAACCGACTCCCCCATAGCCTGGAAGGACACATTAAAGAGATCATGGATGGTATTGGCGATATTCAGCCCGGCCACGATCGTCAGCCCTCTCAGCGAATAACACTGAGCCACTACAGCCGTTCCTCCGGACCAGAGCCCTTCATTGATAAGCAGCGGAATCCCCTTCACAAAATACTTTTCTACCAGCACTGCCGGTACTCTTAAAGTCCGGTAAATACCCACAATATAAGGATTCTCTTCCCTGTGCCGGTGAGTCCAGACTGCCACTGCACAAAGCTCCACATACCGGGACAGCACCGTAGCAATAGCCGCCCCCCTGGCTCCCAGGCAGGGAAAGCCCATCCTTCCAAAAATAAGCAGATAATTCAGAGCCAGGTTTACCAGCACGGCCGTCATGCCCGCGCGCATAGGCACCTTTGTCTCCCCGCACGCTCTTAACGTACTCGCATACACCTGCAGCAGCACAAAGGGCGGCAGGCCAAGCAGGATAATCCGCAGATAATCCACCCCGCAGTCAAAGGCCAGCCGGAGATTTCCCCCATTGGAGCTTCCGTTCAGATAAAGCTCTATCAGCTTATCCCCCCATAGAAAAAAAATAAGGAAGGCAGCCAGGGTCACCGAAAGCCCCAGCCAGATCTTATACCGGAAGGTATGGCGGATACCTTCATTGTCCTTCAGCCCAAAATACTGGGCCGTAAACATGCCCGCCCCTGCCAGGCCCCCGAAAATGCACAGATTATACACGAACAGCAGCTGATTTACAATGGAGACCCCCGACATCTGTTCCGTGCCAAGCTGCCCCACCATAATGTTATCCAGAAGGCCCACAAAATTGGTAATTCCGTTCTGAATCATAATGGGCACTGCAATTCCCATCATCTGTACATAAAATGCCCGGCTCCCGATAAATTTGTCCTTAAATCTTTGTATCATAAGCTTTCTTATACACCGCACTGTCCAAGGTTCGCAAGCCGCTCCTCATTAAGCTCCTCTCCCGCCGCCTTAAGAGCCAGCACAATGCCTCCTGCCGCCGGCGAAAGCCGGGGATCCAGAATCCGATGGGGAATATCCGAAAGAGCTTTGTCAAAAGCAGGGCGCAGATATTCCATAGCCTTAAAAACCCCTCCCGAATATGAGATATTTAAAGGATCATCAAAGTTTCCCCGTACATAAATACTCCGCACAATCAGCGAAAGTTCATAACCCGCCTCTGCAAAAATTTCCCGGGCACAGGCATCCCCCCGTTTTGCCAGCTCATAAGCGTGTACGGACAGCGCAGCAATCTTCTCCCGCCGTCCCTCCCATTCCCCAATGACCAAATCAAGGACTGCCTCGCTGTTTTTGAGCCGAAACGTCTCTATCAGATAAGAATAAAGCCCGGTTTTTGCCTCCCGTCCATCCGCCTGCTTGGTAAAATGCTGAATCAGACGGCACCCGATCCAGTAGCCGCTTCCCTCATCTCCCCCAAAGAGATGGTGCCAGCCGCCGCTTCGCACCTGTACCCCGTCTCTGCCGCAGCCCAGGCCGATTGAGCCTGTGCCTGCTATGACATGGATGCCCTGTTTAAGAAGCAGAGAACCGGCCATGGCATTTTCCGTGTCATTCCCCAAAGTGAGAGGAAGCCCCGGAAACAATTCTTCCGCCTGCCTAATCAGCCCCGGCATATCCTCCGGGATATCCCCGAACCCGGCTATGGCAATGAAGCCCGACCGGAGCTCTTCCCTTTTTATCCCGGCCTGGCCGCAGACACGCTCCACGCCGTCTTTTAAAATATCCATAACGCATTTCACGCCGTTGACCATATAATTTGCCGGCCCCAGTACGCAATACGCTTTTTTCTCTCCTCTCTCGCCGCAGAGCAGGAAAGCCGTTTTTGTCCCCCCGCAGTCAACGCTTAAATAATTACCCATAAAATTCCTCCTCGAAAGTCTCCTCATCCAGGTGAAGCAGCCTGCAGGCATTTTTGTAATACACCTTTTTTAAAACCTCATCCTCCAGAAAGAGGCCATAGATGGCCCAGCGCCCCTGTCCCGGAATTTCCCCCTCCGGCTCATAGGGAAAATATTCGTCTTCCGTCTCCAGACAGCGGTAATAGATCGGATGGGCCCCCAGGGTTACGGGCGTAGAATCTGTGCCGAACAGAATTCTGTCTTGAAATGCAGTGAAAAAACGCCTGGCGCTGTAAGGCACCCGTCCCAGCTCCGCAAGCCGCGCCGCAATGTCTACATAGAGATTGGGATACTTTGAAAGCTGTTCTCCAACCCAGCCCAGATTCTCTGCATAGCTGCCCACATGGGCAATGACAAAGATGGTATCCGGATGGCTGCGCACGGTATTCTCCTGCATTTCCAGCAATGTCTCAAATCTTGGGAACCGGCTCTCATCTGAAAACTCCCAGTCCGGATTGGCGTCCAATTCTTCGTACCGCTCATTTTTTTCATCCTTAGGCTTAAAAAACGCTGCCGGATCCCCAATGTGCATCAGCACAGGAATCCCAAGCTCCGCCGCCGTATCATAGACTGCATCCAGCCGGGGATCGTCGGTGCGGACAGGCTGCCCCTTTGAGTCCTTCCGGTACAGGGTCAGATCCTTCCACATTTTAATTCCGCAGCATCCTTTTTTATGGCATTCCAGTATCTGCCCCCGGACTTTGGAAGAGAAATCCGGCTCTTCAAAATCTTCCAGATCTACCCACATAAAGTTGAGAAAGGTCTCCTCCCGGCCTGCAAGCTTCTGGTTCATCTCATCTAAGTCCCTCCCATAGAGGCCGTCCAGATTTACCGCCTTCACAACACCGTATTTTAAAAGCTCACGGGCATACTCCTCTGTGTCATACACGGATGCATAATTCTCCCCCAGAAGCATCTTTCCGCAGTGGGTGTGAAAATCAATTACCGGAAAACGGGGACGGGGGCAGTCTGTCACCGGAACCACTGCCTCGCTTACCGGATGAAATCTTTTTAATTCCATCAGAAAATCCTCTCCTCCGTTTTTTTGTCAAATACATGGCATTTATTCATGTCAAATCCTATCCGGAGCTTCTCTTCCCCTCGGCCGAAGACATTCAGCGAAGTACGCAGGGTACAATCTGCTCCTCCGATATTGCCGTACAATACATATTCATGGCCCAGCATTTCCTTTACTTCCACCTGGTAATCAAAAGTTTCCCCGGCCGTTTCCAGGTGAATATCCTCCGGCCTTACACCCAGCACAAGTTCCGTATTTGCATGCTTTTCCAATACCTCCTGCTGTTCCTTTTGAAGGGAAACCCTTACTCCGTTCTCCATCACAAAAGCGTCCTTCTCATACCGCCCCTCAAAGAAATTGATCTGAGGGCTTCCCAGAAAGCCTGCCACGAAGAGATTGGCCGGATTCTCATAGATCTCCTCCGGCGTCCCCACCTGCTGCACATAGCCGTTATTCATCACTACAATGCGGTCTGCCATGGTCATGGCCTCCGTCTGATCATGGGTCACGTAAATGGTTGTGGCCCCGATGCTCTTATGAAGGCGGATCAGCTCTGTGCGCATCTGCACGCGCAGCTTTGCATCCAGGTTAGAAAGGGGTTCATCCATCAGAAATACCTTGGCGTCCCGGACAATGGCCCGGCCCAGAGCCACACGCTGCCGCTGTCCGCCGGAAAGAGCCTTGGGCTTCCGATCCAGATACGCCTCAATCCCCAGAACAGCCGCCGCTTCACGAACCTTTTTGTCAATGGTTTCTTTATCCACCTTCTTGTTCTCCAGGGAAAAGGAGAGATTCTGGTACACGCTCATATGAGGATACAATGCATAATTCTGAAATACCATGGCAATATTCCGGTTCTTTGCCTCCACCCGGTTTACAAGCTCCTGGTCAATCCACAGTTCCCCGGAGGTAATGTCCTCCAGACCGGCAATCATGCGCAGGGTTGTGGTCTTTCCGCAGCCGCTGGGCCCCACAAACACGATAAACTCTTTGTCCTTGATATCCAGATTAAAGTCAAAAACTGCCTGAACACCGTTTTCATATATTTTATTAATATTGTTTAATTTTACTGTCGCCATATGTCCTCCCGATTCTCGCTGCTGTCCCCTTCTTCGGACAGCGGACTTACATCATTCCAAACCTGCCGCCTGTTACTTCATTCCCGTCATGGAAATTCCCTTGATAAACTGCTTCTGGAACACAATAAATACCACCGACGCCGGAATCATAATCAGCGAGGCCGCAGCCATGGTCGCCGACAGATCCGACAAATGCTGCGTGGAGAAATAAGACATAGCCAGAGGCAGGGTCATATTCTTCGCGCTGTTTAAGTAAATCAGCGGCGTCTGATAATCATTCCAAATCCCAAGAAAGGTAAAGATCGTAAGGCTCCCCAGGGCCGGACGGATTCCGGGAAGCACAATCCGGTAGTAGATCTTAAAGTCCGACGCATTGTCAAGCATGGCGCTCTCAAACAATTCCTTTGGCAGATCGTCGATAAACTGCTTGCACAGGAATATCCCGAAAGCATTGATAAAGGTAGGAAAAATCAAGGAAATGATTTTATCATACCACCCAAGCTTAGATATCAGAAGGAAGTTCGGAATCATCATGGCCGCCGTAGGCATCATCATGGTCAGCAGAATCAAGGTGAAAATAAACTTATTCAATTTGAATTTATACTTGGACAATACAAAGCCGATGATCGAACTGGTAAATAAAATCACCAGCGTATCCACAATTGTTACCAACAGAGAATTGCGCATCCAGGAAAAGAAGGGCGACTTGGTCAGCACCTTCACATAACCGGAGATGGTAAACTGCTTTGGCAGCATATTTGCGGGCTCCATGAGAATTTCCTTCGTGGATTTGAAGGAGTTCGAGAGCATCCAGAAATAGGGCGCAAGGAAAACCACTGCCGCAAGAAGCAGGCAGACAAAGGCAATTATGCGAATTCTGAGATTTTTTTTATCTTTGATTAAGTTCATATACGGCCCTCCTAGTATTCCCAGTCTACATTGTGCTTCTTCTGCTCAATAAAGGACAGAATGATAATAATGATAAACAGTACCATGGACACTGCCGACGCATAGCCCATATCCTTATACTCAAAAGCAGTCTTATAAATATAGCGTGACAGCACCAGGCCGGAATTCTGAGGCCCGTCTTTCAGTATCAGAACGGAAAACTGCGCAAACATCTGGAAATGGGAGATCAGCGTCTGCACAATCACAAACTGAAAGCTTCTTCCCAGAAGCGGCAGCGTCACCTTCCGGAACTTGCGCCACTCTCCGGCACCGTCCAGATCCGCCGCTTCATACACATAGGCCGGAATGCCGTCTATGCCTGCGGAAAACAGGACAATATTATAGCCCACATCTACCCAGATGGTATAAATAATCAGGGAAATCATAATCACCTTCGGATCCCCCAGCCAGTTTACCGAGGGCAGCCCTATGCGGTTGAGCATCATGTTAAGAAAGCCCGTGGCCGTAGGAAAGATGGAGCGTGAGAAAACCACGGAGGTTGCCACCATAGGCGCAATACAGGGCAGGAAAAACACCATGCGGAAAAAGCTTCTCACCTTATTGGACTTAAAGTAACTGATAAGCTGCGCTGTCAGAAGGGACAGGGCTATATTCAGAAAAACCGCCGCCAGCACGAATACCAGCGTATTTTTCATAGCCAGCCGGAAGTCTGCGTCCAAAAAGAGCTTTTTGAAGTTTCCAAGCCCGATAAAGGTATTGTCTGAACTCAGAGGATTATAATTAAAAAAGGACACCGTCAGTCCGATTCCAATCGGCACTATAATGAAAACCAGGATATGCAGCATCGCCGGCAGCATAACCGCCCAAACAAATTTTTTATTCTTCATACTCGGCCCTCAATCACGGCCGGGGGAGGAGGATTTTTCCTTTCCACCGGCCCTGCTTTCACTATTCCAGAATTGCATTCAGCTTGGTATTGAGATCTTCTACCGCTTCGTCAACAGAAGCATAATCACCGGAGCAGTATCCCACAAAGGTGTCGTTTACCGTCTCTTTCAAGCGGTCTGTATTAAAGGTTCCGATAAACTGCGCCTGATCCAGTATGTCCACAAGCACCTTTGTGTAGGGCATTGCCTCCTGGTACTCTGCACTTTCCGCCAGGCTGCGCTTGGAGGGAATCTGGGTGCAGCGGATATTGAGATCCAGCATCACCTCGTCCTCATACAGATACTCAATAAACTTCATGGCTGCCTCCTGCTCCTTACAGCTTGCGCTGACTGCCAAAGACCAGCCGGTCTCGGAAGCAAAGCCCTGCTTCTCCCCATACCAGGGCATGGCTGCATAGTCAAAATCCTTCCCAAGCTCCATGCCGAAGGACTCTATTCCCTCTGAAATAGTCCAGGGGCCCCGGGGCACCATCATGCACCTGCCGGCAAAAAGCTGCTGATAGCCCTCCAGATCTCCGCCGCCTGTAAGGCCTTCCAGATCCGTCACCTTATCCTCTGTCACCATGGCTGCCAGCTCATCGAAGGCCTTCTTAGCCTCCTTCGTTGTCACGTCAAACCTTCCGTCCTCTGTCAGATAGTTGGAACCCTGCTGTAGAATCAGAGAGAGGAAATAATAGGGCACGGAATCCCAGTTCACAAAGTCAAAGCCCTTAACCTGAAATACATTTCCGTCATAGACGGTTCCTGCCACAGCCGCACTTTTCAGTTCCTCCCAGGTTGTGGGAACCTCAAGCTCGTTGGCCTCAAGCAGTCCCAGGTTCACCAGCATGGCGCCGTTTTCAATATTGAATTCCAAAGGCACGCCATAGAGCTTTCCTTCATTCATCAAGGCTCCATAGGTGGGCGCATAGGTTTCCTCTTGAATCCGGGCTGCGAAATCATCCGGCATGGCCAGAAGTGTATTGTGAGGGGTAAAGTCCAGGGCCCAGCCGCCCCACATCTCATAGATATCAGCGCCTCCCTCCCCGTCAATCAGAGAGGTCTGTACCTTTGCCTCAAACTCGTCATAGGGGAACAGCTCAAGCTGAATATGGATTCCTTCATTTTCCGCCTCAAAGGACGCAATGGCATCTGTGTAGGCCGCATTCCAGGGCTCATTCTGATGGGCCCACATGGTCAGCGTAACCTCCCCTCCTCCTCCGGAAGCGGTCCCCTGCCCGGGATCTGCCTCCTTGCCGGAACCGGAGCAGGCTGTGAGAGAAATTGTCAGTACCACGCACAACAACAAACTAACGATCTTTTTCATGTATTGCCTCCATTTCTATCTTTAAAGATTTAAAGTAACCGAGATATTCTGCATTCTTATCCAGCATTTCCTGTACCATCTTTTGTATCTCGTCCATGCTGCACACTGCGCTGGTTAAGGGATCAAAGAGCACCGCCTGGAATACCAGGTTGGCGTCTCCCTTGATGGCCGCCTGTACAGCCAGATCCTCGATTAAGGCCGAGTTATTCACAAGTACTGCCAGATGCTCCGGAAGGGTGATCTGCCGGATGGGAGCGATGCCCTGTTCTGTAGCTACCACCGGAACCTCCACGCACACGCCCTGCTTTATATTGGTGATATAATTGTGGTTCTTCAGATTACCGTTGAAGAAATAGGGCGTATGATCTCCGAAAAGGGCGTTGAAGATGTTGGATGCATACTCCTCTCCCCGGTTCAAGTCCACCTCTGCGTTATCCAGCCAGTCCTGATACTCCTTTTCCCAGGTATCCTCCCGGCCCAGATATTCGTCCAATATGTAGGCATAGGCTCCGGGATTCCAGCCTGTGCCGTGGGAGCAGTATTTTTCAATCAGCTCCGGACGCTTCCGAAACCATGCCACATACTCCGAATTGTGCCCCGAGGACTCTGTGTTAAAATATCCAAGCTTCCGGAACATCTCAATCCGAATGGGCTCCTCGGCGGCGACCTCCTCCCTCTCAATGGCTTTGTAAAGATCCGGGTAGGCGTCCTTTCCGTCTGCCTTCAGCTCCAGGTAAAAGGCCTGGTGATTGATGCCGGCGCAGGTATACTGAAACTTTTTGTCCTTGGCTCCCAGCCACTCTGCCAGCATAGCCGCAGTTCCCTGTACGCTGTGGCACAGCCCGGTAATGTTCATGTCAGACATGGACTGCAGATAGCTTACCAGCATAGCCATGGGATTGGTGTAATTCAGCACAACCGCATTGGGGCAGACCTCTTCACAGTCCCTTATAATGTCAAGGAGCACCGGGGCCGTCCGAAGAAAGCGGAAAATTCCCGAAGGCCCTCTCGTATCGCCTACGCAGATGTCCACGCCGTACTTCTTCGGAATCTCAATGTCATGGCGCCATACCTCCACACCGCCCTGTAAAATGGTAATCAGCACTCCGTCCGCATTCTTAAGCGCCTCCCTGCGGTCCATTGTGCTTTTTACCACAGCCGGATAATGCCCTGCGTCCACAATTTTCTGTACGCCCTTTACCGCATACCCAAGACGCTTCGGATCAATATCCATCAGCATAAGCTCGGCGTCCCGGAAAGCTTCAAAGGTCAGAATGTCCCGTACCAGATCCTTTGTAAAGTCCAGGGACCCTGCTCCAATAAATGTAAATTTGTTCATGTTGTCGCCTCCGTTTAGTAAACATTTTAATTTTGTTTATCATTTCTTCTTCATAATAACACGGTTTTTCCCCGTTGAAAAGCCCTATTTTCTAATTTTATTTGCATTTTTTAGTTAAATATTGTGTATTATTATGATATTTGTTTACTAAACAGTTAGGGAAATCCGTTGTTTTCACATAAAAAGCACTTTACATCAAACCAGCTTTATATTATAATGTTTACTAAACAAAGGAGGCCAGTTATGTCCACAATTCGAGAAGTCGCAAAAGAAGCACAAGTTTCCATTACCACCGTATCGCGCATTCTCTCCAACGATCCTTCCTTCCACGCCAGCGAGGAAACACGCAGACGGGTGATGGAGGCTGTCCGCGCCTTGAACTACCAGTACGCAGCCAAGCGCAGTCAGATTCACATCGGCTGCATCATGTCCCTGACCTACAGCTATTCCGATCCCTATTTCAACGATATCCTCAACGGCATTCAGTCCTTCTGCTCCGGGCACAATGCTTATATCTCTCTCATCGTAAGCTATGCCCAGTTTCACGAAATGAAGGACGGTCTGGAAAAGCAGCTTTCCGAGCTGGACGGCCTGATCATTACCGATCTGCCGGAGGGGCGGCTTGATTTTATCAACCGCATTAATAAGAAGCTGGTATTCGTCGACAACTACATCAACGGCTGCTGCAATGTAGGCTACAACGAGATTTTTGCCAATCAGCTGGTGATGGATCATCTCATCGCCTGCGGCTACCGCAAGATCGCCTATATCGGGGGCCCTTCTGATTACCAGGAATTCGACGCCTCTCCCCGTATGATGGTATACCGGGAAACCCTGCGCAAAAACGGCATTCCCTTTGATCCGGATATCATCTGCGACTGCAGCTGGGATCACCAGCTCTGCGCCCGGCAGACCCGGGAGCTTCTGGCCCGCCGTCCGGATACGGAGGTTATTTTTGCCGGTTCCGATTCTCTGGCCATCGTGATTCTGGCCCAGCTAAACCAGCTGGGACTTCGCTGCCCGGAGGACATCGGTGTGGCAGGCTTTAACGACATCGACCTGGCCAGCAGCTTTTCCCCTCCCCTCACTACCCTCCGCCTGCCTTCCATAGAGATGGGGAAGGTGGCGGCCCGGGTCCTCATTGAACAGATCACAACCAACACTTCCCAGAACCTGCAGATCCTTCTGCCCGTGGAGCTGAAAATCCGCAGCTCCACACGGAAGATACGAGGCTGACAGGAATTTATTTGCTTGGCAGGCACGGCACTTGTCTCATTGCCTGCGGAAATAAAACAAGGCTGTCGGAAGTGAAGGCAGCAGACTTTTCCCATCTCCCGTGTATGCACATCCTTCGTACACAGGAGATAGAAATAACTGCTGTCCTATTTCCGACAGCCCTTTCTTTTTCTTTTATATATTTTATTCTTCCAGAAGCTTCTCCACACTGGCAAGCTTTACACAGAGCACAAACAAATCTGCTGCCACTGCCAGCTCCTCCTTGGTGGGGAAGGAGGGCGCAATACGGATATTGCTGTCCTTGGGATCCTTTCCGTAGGGATAGGTAGCTCCCGCTCCGGTCATCACCACGCCGGCTTCCCTGCACTTGGCAACGACAGCCTTTGCACAGCCCTCCATGGCGTCAAAGGAAATGAAATAACCGCCTCTTGGACGGATCCAGCTTCCAATCCCAAGACCGCCGAGCTCTCTCTCCAGCGTGTCAAGAACCGCCTCGAACTTGGGACGCATAATGTCCGCATGCTTGCGCATATGAGCATGAATCCCGTCAATATCCTTAAAGAAGCGCACATGGCGAAGCTGATTCACCTTGTCATGGCCGATGGTCTGAATCATAAGCTGCTTCTTAATATCCTTCAGATTATTCGGGGACGTGGCAATGCAGGCCACGCCGGATCCCGGAAAGCTGATCTTGGAAGTGGAGCAGAATTTGTAGACAATGTCCGGATTGCCCGCCTTCTCGCACTCGTCCAGAATCTCCAGCAGAAAATCCTGCTGATCCTCGTATAAATGATGCACACAGTAGGCATTGTCCCAGAAAATGCGGAAATCCTCCGCCGCAGGCTTTAGAGCCGCAAAACGGCGCACCGTCTCGTCAGAATACGTAATGCCCTGGGGATTGGAGTACTTAGGCACGCACCAGATCCCCTTGACAGCCGGATCGCTGCTCACAAGCTCCTCCACCAGATCCATATCCGGGCCCTGGTCTGTCATGGGAACATTGATCATCTCGATTCCGAAATATTCCGTAATGGAAAAGTGGCGGTCATAGCCGGGAACCGGGCATAAGAACTTCACCTTATCCAGCTTTCCCCAGGGAGTATGTCCCATTATGCCGTGGGTCACTGCCCTGGCTACGGTGTCATACATCACATTCAGGCTGGAATTGCCGTAGATAATCATTTTGTCCGGAGATACCTCAGACATCTGTCCTAAAAGCTCCTTGGCCTCCTTCACGCCGTCCAGCACACCGTAATTCCGGCAGTCCACGCCCTCCGAATCCTTCAGATCTGCACTGCTGTTCAGAACATCCATCATTTCCATAGAAAGATCCAGCTGTTCCGCACTCGGTTTTCCCCTGGACATATCCAGACGCAGATTCTTTGCCTGGGCCTCCCGGTACTTTTTATCCAACTCCGCTTTTAAGCTTAAAAGCTCCTCTCTGCTCAATTCCTGGTAAGGTTTCATTGTACTCCTCCTGTTTTACTTCCGCAATATCCCTGCTGCCGGGCAAAAGCCGTATCCCGGCTCTGCGCAGCAATGATGCTCCATTTTCCGTCAATTATATTTCCTGTAGCAGATTATCCTTTTTTTGCGGATTTGTCAAGCCGTTTTTCTTAATCTGCCTGCCTTTAAAGGGAAAACTCAAAGAGAAACATCACCGAACACAACCTCCACCAGATGGTTGTACTCCTGCCAGGTGGGATGCTCTTTAAGCTCCCTTAGCGCTCTGGCAATGGAACGGTACATCCAGCCATGCATACTCTTATCCTTTACATTAAACCGTTCCCACACAGCATCCCCAATGATGCACACATCCCGGTGAATGGCCCGAAGATTGGAAAGCTTGTCCGCCAGAGCCAGCATCTTTGCATCCGTATCCGCCTCTGTCTCCAGAAAGGTAATCGTCTCCTGCTTGCGGATCTTCCAGGTAAGAGCCGCCGGAAAGTTCCTGCGCTTATCCTCGCTTTCCCCTATGACCAGCTCCGTGATCCTCCGTCCGAAACGGGCAAGCAGATCATCCTCCGTAGCCGCCGTGTCCTCCAGAACATCGTGCAGAACCGCCGCCGCAATTACCTCCTCATCGTCCGTCATGGCGGACACAATGGCCGCCGCCTCAATGGGATGGACAATGTAAGGCACATTCGTCCCCTTCCTGGTCATTCCCGAATGAGCCTTTGTAGCAAAAATAATTGCCGAATCAAATAGTGTCAATACCTTCTCCATACGCTTCCCCCTCCAATGGGTTCCAGGCCCCCGGCTCTGCTCCCCCATAAGCAGAACCGGACGCCATGCTTTTCGCAGCAGCCCCCGAAGAGGCCGGTGCGCTTACTCTTATGCATATACACGCAAAATCGTGGAAATTTCTTTGATCATAGACATCTCTCCAAGCACCAGAAGCGAATCCTTGAAATGGCGCTCCAGCACTTGCTCTGTAATAACCGCAAGCTCCGCAAACTCCCCATGCTTGTTCTTCTGAATCACCTGGGCGATGCTTACATTGTTATTGCCGAACACAGAGGCAATCCCGGCCAGAACGCCGGGGCGGTCTTCTACCTGCAGACGCAGAAAATACCGATGGCTGGCCTCATCCGCAGGCTTTACCCGTAAGCTCTTATAACAGGTACAGCCAAGCTTTCCGGTACTGCCTGCCCGGATATTCCGGACAACCTCAAAAATATCTCCGGCTGCCGCGCTGCCCGTAGGGAATCTGCCGGCGCCGCGCCCCAGAAACATGGCGTCGTCCACCGCATCCCCGTGAATAAAAACAGCATTAAAGGCATCCTGGACAGAAGCCAGAGGATGCTCTCTGGGAATCAGCATCGGATACACTCCGGCCTCTATGCCGTCTCCGGCATTCTTTGCCACGCCCAGAAGCTTAATCACCATATTCAGTTCATCTGCATAGGCAATATCCGCAGCGGTAATCTTTGTAATGCCTTCCGTGAATACATCCCCAAAGGTAACGCGGGAATTAAAGGCAATGGAAGCCATAATCGCCACCTTGCGCCCCGCGTCGTACCCTTCCACATCTGCCGTGGGGTCTGCCTCCGCATATCCAAGCTTTGACGCAAGAGCCAGCGCCTCGGAAAACTCCATCCGCTCCTCGGTCATCCGGGTGAGAATGTAGTTGGTCGTTCCGTTTACAATCCCCATAACCTCTGTGATATAGTTGGCGGCCAGACACTGCTTCAAAGGCCGGATAATGGGAATCCCCCCGGCTACCGCCGCCTCAAACATCAAATCACAGCCATGTTCCTGGGCCGTATCCAGAAGCTCCCTCCCGTAATCCGCCAGCAGATCCTTATTGGCCGTCACCACATGCCTTCCCGAGCGCAAGGCCTCCAGAATGTAAGTCTTTGCCGGTTCTATGCCGCCCATCAGTTCAATAACAATCTGAATCTCCCGATCCGCAAGAATCTCCTTCCAGTCCTCCGTAAACAAAGAGGAATCCATGCCCGGCCGCTCCTTGCCTTTATTCCGGACAAGCACTTTCGTAATCTCCACATAAGCGCCCAGCTTTCGGGGCATCTCCTCTCTCTGGCGGCTTAGGATCTCAAAAACCCCTCCGCCCACTGTTCCCGCACCTAAAAGTGCGGCCTTTATTACCGGAATCTCTCCCATTCTCTTTCTCCTGTCTCTGCGTCGAGCCTTCCCTTTCTTCATGGAATTGTAACCACAATTATAAGTTTACTATGATTTCGAGGACATGTCAAAAGAACTTTTCTTAAAATTTTCCATACATTTTCCATAATATGAAAAACTTTTGTAACAGTTTAGAAAGAATTGCCAGACAACACGCTAGGTATTCTCCTTAAGCCATCGTATAGAGTCCCTGTAATCCGGAAGGATCTCCTCCACAATCCGATAAAACGCTTTGGAATGATTCATCTCCCTTCGGTGCGCCAGCTCATGGACGACCACATAATCCTGCACCTCCTCGGGGCAGAGCATCAGCTTCCAGTTATAATTCAAATTGCCTTTTGCGCTGCAGCTTCCCCACCTGGTTTTCTGTCCCCGGATGGAGATCCGCCCGTAAGTAACACCCATCCTCCGGGCATAATAGGCAGTCTTCTCCCCAAGCACCTGCCGCGCCTGCTCCCGGCAGGCATATTCCTCCTCCCGGCTCAGCACCGGCAGCGCGCTTCCTCTCTCTTTTTGCTCCGAAAGCTTCTTCTGCAGCCACGGCTCATGCTGCCGCACAAATGCTTCAATCCGGTCTGCCGGATACCGAAGAGGGGCGCGCACTACAACCCTTCCCTCCCGTGTCACCTGCAATGCCAGCGTCCGGCGCCTGCTGCGTATTATCTCATAAGAAATCATATGGCTTCATCCTTCCTCTCGAAACTCCGTCATGCAGCCTCGGAAGCGCAGGGGCAGAAGTCCCTGCTGGCACCTGGGATTCCTGCGCTCCTCTATGGCAATGCTTTTACAGAAGCTCTTCCACAGCTCTCTGAATTCCTGCTCCCTCTCTGTGGGATGTCCCAAATAGTCCGTATTCAGCTCCCTGGCATCTGCGAGAACCCACAAAGATCCCTTGGGGTGTACTGCCATAACGCCTCTGTGCTTATCGTGGATCACCCAGTTTTCCTGCCGGAAGCGATCTGCAAAATGAGGCGCCATCAGCGGCAGAACCGCATAGGCCGGCTCAATGGCGCTGTAAAGCACGCCGTTTTCCAGCTCCTCAAAGCGCACGAAACCCATATACCGATGGGCCTCATGCCAGGCTTTGATCCGAAGGCTCATAACAAGAGACACATCGGGATTCTGAAGGCAGTTCATTACCCGGCGGCCGTCCTTCATATGAAGCCCCAGAACCACAACCCGATAGATAGCATCCGCCCGGCCGCTGTCCGTACAGGCTGCCGCATAGCAGACGGCTTCAAAGGCCTCCTCCCCAAGCCGTTCCCGAATGGTGCGCAGCACCTTCTCCGCCTTGACCGTATCCGTCTTAACCTGGCGGTAGTCGCAGAAGAGCTCCAGCGTATCCTGTTCATCCGTTTTCAGTTTTACGTTTCCGTGTCCCAGACGGCTGTCCCAGGCGTCATAAATCCCGGTGAGAATCCCGTCCAGGCTGTCCTCACACCAAAAGATAGTCATAGGCTTTTACTTCCAATCAAATAACTGCCTGTCCGCTATTCTGATCATCAAAAAGCGACAGCTGGCGATACGTAATCTGCTCCCCCGTTCCAAAGGGCAGACGCTCCTTTACATCCAGAAGATTCCGCGTAATATAGTCTTCCTCAATCCGGATGGGATACATGGTACGCCCCCGGCAGGTGATAAAGTAGAGAGCCCGCTTCAACACGACCCCCATCCGCTTCAAATCGGGAAAATCCACAGTCCCCAGCCGCCTGGCCTTCACAATCCTCTGGGCGGAGCGCACCCCGATCCCAGGAACTCTCAGCAAGGTCATATAATCCGCCCGGTTCACTTCCACCGGAAACTGTTCCAGATGGCGCAAGGCCCAGTCGCACTTCGGATCCAGAAGCACATTAAAATTCGGCTTCTCCTCGGAAAGCAGCTCCGAAGCCCGAAATCCATAATAGCGCAAAAGCCAGTCCGCCTGATACAGACGGTGCTCCCGTAAGAGCGGCGGCCCTCCGGGAAGGGCCGGAAGCAGACTGTCCTCATTGACACGCACAAAGGCGGAGTAAAATACCCTCTTCAGCGCAAACTTCTGATAGAGGGATTCCGCCACAGACACAATCTGATAATCATTCTCCGGCGTGGCACCTATAATCATCTGGGTAGACTGCCCGGCCGGGACAAAACGGGGGGCGCTGCGGTAAAGAGCAAGCTCGTTCTTGTTCTCCTCCATGCGGTTCTGAACCTGCCGCATGGGCGTGAGAATGCGCGCTCTGGACTTGCTGGGAGCCAGCTTTTTAAGGCCCTCAGCTGTAGGAAGCTCTAAGTTTACGCTCATGCGATCCGCAAGATATCCCACAGCCTCAATCAGACGGGGATCCGCGCCCGGTATGGCCTTCACATGGATGTATCCCCCGAAGCCGTATTCATGACGCAGCTTATAAAGGGTCTGATAGAGAAGCTCCATAGTATAGCTGGGACTTTTCAAAATGCCCGAACTAAGAAACAGCCCTTCTATATAATTCCGCCGGTAAAATCCCATGGTCAGATCGCAGACCTCCTGGGGGGTGAATGCCGCCCTGGGAACGTCATTGGAAGAGCGGTTCAAGCAGTAGCGGCAGTTGTAGATACATTCATTTGTAAAAAGAATCTTCAATAAAGAAATGCAGCGGCCGTCCGCTGAAAAGCTGTGGCAGATTCCGCCCACCGCACAATTCCCCACGCCTTTTCCCTGGTTCCCCCGTTCCGTTCCGCTGGAAGTGCAGGCTACGTCATACTTGGCTGCATCAGACAAAATATTCAATTTTTCCATCAGCGACAGCTTCTCCGGCACACGGATCTGCATCCTTCGTCCCCTCCTTCAAAACAAACATTTGTTCTCGAACGTTTGTTTTATTCTAGCACAGAAGAGGAAAAGTTACAAGTACTATTTTTCAATCGGACGGCAATATTATTTACCCCATTTTCCAGATATGCCAAAAGCGCCCCGGAATTTTTGCAATAAGTCTCTGTGAATTTTTCCAAGGCTTGCAGAAGATGGCTTTTCACCTCTGCAAGCTCCATTTCTCCCAGGCGGCTTTTCACAAAAAGACAGTCTTTTTCCGAAAGCATTTCCTCCCCCAAGGGCTTCCCGGCCAAAATATGCATTGCCATGACCAAAAGCACCTCTTCACAGACATTATCGGCAAAGTCTTCCTCCTCCCCGAAGCGGAAACGCAGCAGCCCTCTTACCATCCCCTGGGGAAATGCTTTTAAAAATTCCTGCTCTCTGTCAACGCACACAAGGAATTCATAGATTCTGTCAATTCCCGTGTAAGGGGACAAGTCCCTTAGCACCGGGTAATCCAGCGTTAAAATCGTATTCTGGGGCTCGAATTCCATATTGTACCACCGAAAAAACTCCGGCATCCCTTTAAGAACCGTATCTGCCAGATAAGGGCTTCCGTAGTCGGAAAATTCCGGCAGGAGCTTATGGTAAAGCTCCAGAGCCCTTTTTACCTTTCTCTCCACGGCTGCCTTTCCCGCCTCATACATCTGCCTGGCAGAGGTTCCCTGGGCCGCAGCTGCCTGGGAAGACTCAAGCTCCGCCTCCTGCATACAGTACAGCACTGCCTCCATCAGCTGCTCTGCCTTCTCATAAGAAACCGACGTGCTGTCCGTCCCCGTGTATCTCTCTGCCAGCCGCCCAACAATGGGCAGCAGCTCTTCCAGCTCATAATTCATAAAAACCCCTCCCTTTCCTTTTTTGCGCCTGTTACCGGCCGCTCCATGCTCTGTAACCTGCACCCTCCGCCTAAAACAAATCGTACAGAGCCTCCAGATACAAGTCCCGATCCCACCGTTTGACCTCGTTAAGCTCCGTGTACTCCCCGTACCCTTCCGAGGCCTGATACCCCCGGTAGCCTGCCCGGACAGCCTCTGCAAAAATCTGCAGGCAGGTTCCTTCCAGATAGCCCAGATCTCCAAAACACACTTCTTCAAACTGCTCCTTCATAAAATGCAGCAATTCTTCATCGGAAATCTCATCCTGCATTTCATTTTTGTAGAGATAGAAAATCTCCTGCAGCCTAAGCAGCGTATCCACATAATTATTCTGGTCAATAAAATCAGAATCGCAGAACTGTTCAATCACCTTCGGCAGGATTCCCGGGCCGAATTCCACCCGGCGCTCCCTCTTCAGCACACGAGACCGCTCCGCCACCAAAAGCTCTGCGTCCTGCTGTGTCAGCACAAGCCCGTACCTGGCAGTCATCTCATTTGTTTCCAGTACCTTTGCAAGCTGGTTTTTCTGTTGTAACAAAATCATCCAATCCTTCTCCAAACAATCGCCCCCTTGTTCTTTTTAAAGAATTCTCTCCTGCTTCAGAAAAGCCGTATTTTTCTGAGGCTTTTCTGAAATGTTACATGAAAAATAAGTTGCCGGCCATGGCGCGGCCAGTAATGAAAACGATTATAGCATTCCCCTGACCACCTTACCAGTCTTGATTTTTTTTGATTTTTGTGGTATTATAAGGATGGAAAAAGGGAGACGGATTCTTCATCCGCTCCCTTTTTTATGTGATCTTTTCATTTTTATCCTGCGTGTCTCCTGCCTGCGGCAGATTCTTTATTCCTGGATTACATCATCCGTCCCTGCCGGAAGAATGGCTGCCAGAACCATCCCCACTACAGCCGCCAGGGCCAGTCCGGAAATAGTCACCGTCCCCGTTACCGGAATGCTGTCACAGCCGATTCCCAGGACAAAAATCAGCGCCGCAATCATCAGATTCCGGCTGTTGCCGAAATTCAGACGGGAATTAATCAGAATCCGCACGCCCACGGAAGAAATCATTCCGTAAAGCACAATACTGATGCCGCCGGTCACAGGCCCCGGTATACTGGTGATAATTCCGCCGATTTTTCCAAACAGTCCCAGCACAATGGCAAACACCGCCGCAATCCGAATCACCGCCGGATCGTAATTCTTTGTCACTGCCAGAACCCCTGTATTCTCGCCGTAAGTCGTATTGGCCGGGCCTCCCAGAAGTCCCGCCGCTGCCGTTGCTATGCCGTCGCCCAGGATCGTCCGGTGAATACCCGGGTCAATCATAAAGTTCTTTCCCACCACCGCACTGTTGGTAGTAATATCCCCCACATGCTCAATCAGGGTAACAAGGGCGATTGGCGCAATGGCCAGTATGGCATCCGCCTTAAAGACCGGCATACAGAGCACCTGATCCATAATATTCCGATCCAGAAAAGAAAGGGCATGGGCCTCCCTCATAGGCGTCATATCAATAAAGCCCATGGGAATGCATACAAGATACCCCACAATAATCGCAAAAAGAATGGGCATCAGGTTATAAATTCCCTTTGCAAATACGGAAATGCAGATCACCGTAGCAAGAACTGCAAGGGTCACCAGAACCGCCTTCATACTGAACTCCCCATTCCAGTAAAAAGCCGAATTAATGGCCGACCCGGAAAGTCTGAGGCCAATCACGATGATAATAGGCCCTGTCACAATCGGCGGCAGCAGCTTATTCACCTTCTCATACCCAGCCAGCTTAATCAGCGCCGCAAAGACTGCGTATACCAGGCCCGCCACAATCAAAGCCCCTTTCACAGAAGCCAGTTTTTCCAGATAATCCCCGTCTCCCATCCTGGAATCTCCCAGAATCGTGCAGATTCCTCCGATAAATGCAAAACTAGAGCCTAAAAAAACAGGTACTTTTCTCTTTGTAATCCAATGGAATAAAAGAGTTCCAAGCCCTGCGCAAAATAGTGTGATCGAAGTATTCAGCCCTGTCAATGCCGGCACAAGCACCGTTGCCCCAAACATCGCCAAAACATGCTGAATTCCCAGTATCAACTTCTGAGCTGCCGTTTTCTCCATAACACAATCCTCCCGTGATTTTTTCTTTTTAAAACTATACACCTATTTCTAAGATTTTACAATGGAAAACACAGAAAATCTTATGGCCTCTATAACCTTTAGGTAACAGACAATATATAATGACTTCCCATTTATAGTTTCATGGCTTTACCTGTATACTATGAATTAGAAGACCTCAAAGGTAACAAGGATTACCACATACTTTATGGAAGTTATTACATATTATCTGTTACAACTTCTATACTTTCCGATTACTCACTTCCAAGCAGCAAACGCATATATATTTTTTCTATCTTTTCTACTGTATTGCTCAATTCCACATTATCTGCATATATCATGTGAGCAAGCTCGCTTAAATTTGCTATTTCTTTATGCAATACATTTTTTTCATCAAATTTGGGAATATATATTCTAGGTCTGATCGGAAACGATCTCGAATCCGATGATTGCATCATATAATCATGCACCACCTTTG
Source organism: Clostridia bacterium (assembly GCA_910575725.1). GTDB lineage: Bacteria > Bacillota > Clostridia > Lachnospirales > Lachnospiraceae > Laedolimicola. Next base: position 27,711 of record CAJTFE010000004.1, read on the forward strand.
TATTCATAATACCACATATAAAATGTGCTTCTTCTAATGTAATAAAGTTTCCTTCTGTATCTTCACAAATTGATACTGCATGATTCTGAAACAATGGTCTTTTCCGTCCTCCCCATTCCGTTTCAACCTCTGAGATTACAGCAGCAGCCCATTTGGTATTATCTCTAAAAACGACATAGTTTTCTGCATAACTATATTCCCCAACCCTCGCCAATGCATAAAATTCAGCGTTTTCTTTTCCAATAATTTTCTCATTATAATTCGTTTGTTCTAAAATCAGCTTTTTATGATCTTGATAATATTTTGCTAATCTAGGCGCTTTCTCTGATAACTCATCTAGTTTTATCGGAACTCTTGGACTGGAACTTTCATAGGGAAAAGGCACAATATAATATCCCCAATCCGCATGGAAAGGAATAATATCCTTCCCCTTCACCATTGGATGCAAATATTCAGTCTCTAAAAGCACGTCAAATTCCGGTACTTTATATTTAGACTTTTTATTTTGCATATTTCGTAAACATATACATCTTTCCGTTCCAGGAAGATCCGAACGTCTAAATACCATCAACTCTTGCGGATAAAATTCTATCCCCTCTCGTCCAATATAGTTTGATACTCCTCCCACTTTGGAAAATGTATTTAGCGCTTCTTTAGATTCTATATAAGAGAAAAAATTTTTTCTCTTATGGCAGCATGCCAGATACCTGTGAAAACAGTCAAAATTTTTTTCCATATCCAATTCTTCAAGACCATCAATATTTTTCTTAGTCTTTTTTACATACCAGTCCGTTTCAACTCCCTTAGTATAATCTATTTCTTCTCTTGTCAAATAGTATGATAAAAATTTTTGGGTAACAGGTTTAAAGGGACTGCCGGCTTTCGTCCAGTTTGTAAATTTGCAAAAATACATCCTGCTTCCATCTTCAAGAAAAAAATTTCTAAATCCTTCGTATGATTGTTGAAACACCAACGGTTCCGGCATCAAAAATCCTAATATTCCTTTCTCGCTTAGCCAATTATCCGCTGAAACATTGGCAATCAAAGCACATATATTTAAATTAATCCCCCCTGTAAGCCGATCACCGGAAAACAGCTTACGTGAAATACACAAAGATTTAATCCGCTCACGATATCCAGAAGGCAGGCTCTTCCAATCAACCCAGGGAGGATTTCCAACAATAATATCAAATTTCCCCAAATTTGCAGTCGTTAAATAATTAGATAATATTCTGGCCCAGATGCCGTTCCATTGTTTTCTTTCAAGCTTAACAAGACTTCTGGACAATTGTATAATTTTTGCACAAATCGGAGGAGTTAAGTCTGCATCTGAAACTAATGTTTTAAATATTTCGGCAACTGCATTTTCATTTTGATTTTTTACTTGTGTCTCTACCACTATCATCTCTTGCGCAAATTTTGATGTGTCATTTACAACGCTCCTTGGCAATGTAATCTTGATCGGAACTTTTGCAGTTGTAATTACATAATCTAAACAGTCCACTCCCTTATATCTTACATTTCTTGGTACATAAGATGCATCACCCAGATAAACAGGAATAACTATCGGTTCATATGTTGTGATCAAATGAGAGATGTTTATAAAATAATTTACTCTCGCTGTCAATACCGCAATTGGATTTAAATCAATCCCTTTGACTCTATGTAAAATATCCCTCAGCTTTTCTTCATTGCTTTTTTCTTTTTCTTCATGTAAAATCTTATCAATCATTACATTCAAAAATGTCCCACTTCCACAGCATGGATCCAAACCCTTCCAATCTTGCGTTTTTGCTAAATTGACGGCATTATCAACAACATTTTGAGCCAGCCACTTTTTCGTATAATATTCGCCAAGTGAATGTCTGACTGCAGACGGAACCATCGACTCATATAATTGCTTAAAAAAATCCCGCGAACGCTTCGTATTATTAAGCACCGCTTTCTCGGAATATCTGGATAATATCTCAAAAACCCTTTTAATTGTTCCGGCTAATTTCTCATTCCATTGATTATCATTACAATACCATGAAAAAAAATCTCCTTCTAACAAATTTGTCATTCCATATTCACGAAAAATCGCACCGTTTTCCAGCCTTGCAAATTGAATTCTTAATGGTTCTGATTCCATTTCCATAGATTTATTAAAACTTATTAATGATTCATTAAAACGAATCTGACTAATCAATTTATAAGCTATTATTTTAATTATAATTGCATATGCTGTCTGTAATGCAAACAGTGCCAAATATTCATCATCCCTATCTTTGAGAGTTGTTTTTAACAAACTCTCCAAAGAGCTTTTTCTATCTATAATTGCCTGTTGTTTTGAAATATCATCATGTGCCAGATTAAACAATTCTTTCCACTCAGTAAAAAGCATTTGTGTCTTTACTGCAATATGGTTTTTAAGTAATTCAAACAAAATTCCCACTAATTCAAATGCGATTCCATCATTCATAGGAGGATTGCAAAAACTTTCTACTAAATTATTTGCATTAAAAGCAATTAATTTTAAAGCAAGTATATTCTGTACAATTCTGTCAAGAGCATGCTCGTCAACAAGAGTATACCTTTCACAGATGCTCTTTCCGCCTATGCAGGTAACAAAGCATCCTTGTACTCCATCCGTTACAAATCCTTCATACATTTCATCATCATTTAAAATTTGAAAACCATTTAAATATTCTACAATTTGATTTAATGCTTTCTCTTTCTGATGATCACTTGATAACTTCGAGGGCTGTTTAAATTCAATAACTAAGGACGATATTGCAGTATCTGCTCTGCCCCTTGAAACATGCCTGCAAGTTGCTACCGCTTTTTCCTTTATTGGATTATACTCAAATCCAAAAGGAGCAAAATATTCTTTAAAAAATGCAAATAACTCACAGTCAAATCTACTTTCAATTGTGGCTTCATTTGGCGCTTTGACAGAAGCCTGCCTGATACGCTTTGCCATTTCCTTTAATTCTTCCCTATACTTATCTGATTTAATAATTGAAATATAATCATTCATTATCGCAACCATAACCTTTCATTATAAAAATATCATCATTTCGACTGCCTATAAGCGCCATATTGTCATCCATTTTCTATAGACTCTAAATAGTACTTTGATTTTATCACACAAAACAAACGTTCGCAACTTGATATTTTTAATATCTATTTACATCTATTAGTACGAGACTGACTCTTAAAGTGAAAGGACAGCCTTTGCCATATCCGCTTAGCTCATTACTCACGGAAATAAAAAGAACTGTCAAAGAAATAAGACCTTAGACTTTTCTGATATCCAATGTCTGGCTATTTGTGTACAAAACAGATAAACTCTACACAAATCACCCGAACACAAGATATAAGAACAGCTGATATCTTACTTCCTGACAGCTTCTTTATTAAAATATCCGACTTCTCCGCCAACTCAACGGATAGTCTATCACAACAAAACCGCTCCTTCTACAAAAACTCCTCATCCAGATAGGGATTCTTCACCGTATGGAATTCCCCTCTGTCCGAAGCCTCCGCCAAGGATGGATCCACAGGCATTTTCCCCAGAACCTTAAGTCCCAGCCTGGCCGCTTCCTCATCAATGCGGCTCTTGCCAAAGAGCTGAATCTCCTTCCCACAGTCCGGACATTTAAAATAGGAATAATTTTCGATAATTCCCTTTACCGGAATATGCATCTGCTCTGCCATGCCCAGAGCCTTCTTGACAATGAGCTGCACCAGATCCTGGGGCGAGGTTACCATCACAATCTCATTCACCGGAAGGGACTGGAACACCGTCAAGGGCACGTCGCCTGTTCCCGGCGGCATATCCACCAGAAGATAATCCAGATCCCCCCAGATTACGTCCGTCCAGAACTGCTTTACCACATTTGCAATAATGGGGCCGCGCCAGATCACCGGAGCCGCCTCGTCTGGAAGCAGCAGATTGATGGACATAAGGGCAATTCCGTTCTCCGTGTAGCAGGGGGTGATTCCCTCCTCTTCCGTCACCTCCGCAGGGCCGTGGACTCCATACATCTTAGGGATGGACGGGCCGGTAATATCCGCATCCAGAATCCCTGTCTTGTAGCCCTTTGAGGCAAGAAGATTGGCCAGGGAAGCCGTCACCATAGACTTTCCCACGCCGCCCTTGCCGCTGACCACGCCGATCACACGGCGGATGCAGCTGTACTCGTTTGCTTCCGCCTGGAAGCTCTGGGGCTGCTGCCTGCTGGGGCAGCCCTCGCAGCTTGACTTGTCGCAGCTGCTGTTATTGCATTCTCTCTCTGACATAAATACTATACCTCCTATTCTAAGTCGCTGTGCGACAGCACTAAAGGGTAAAGCTGCTTCGACACACCGGTAATGAGAGAAACTTTTATTCGAAAAAGCTCTCATAAAAGTTCCTCTCGCGCGCCTTTGCAGCTTTACCGTCTTATTCCAGTTCCATAAGTATCAAGTTTCAATTTCCCTGGTCACATTCCGAATCCACAGCTTCTTCCGATACCGCCAGGTTGTGATGGGAATCTTCACTATCTCATCCGACAAAAGCACTACAAACACGGCCTTGACGCCCCAGTGGAGCCAGAACGCCGTAATGGCGCCCAGTAAAATGGAAAAGCACCACATGCCGATTACGTCCACAAAGAAGCCAATCCGTGTGTCCCCTCCGGCCCGGAATACGCCTACCACCAGGGTCGTATTGTAGGACTGGAAAATGGCGTAATAGCAGACCACAAACAGCATAAAATTCAAATAATCCTTGGCCTCCCCGGATATCGTCATGCTTCCCGAGATAAAGCCCCGGCATAAAAACAACCCGGAAGCCGCTGCCAGTGTAATCCCCACGCTGAGCCAGACAAACTTCCTTGCATAGATTTCCGCAAGACGAAGCTTCTGCTCTCCGATAACCTTCCCTATCATAACGGAGGTAGCCGCCGCCAGTCCGAAGCCAATCACCATAATAAGCTGCCGGGACACCTGGGCCACGGAGTTTGCCGCCACAGCCGCACTTCCCAGATGGCCGATAATCGCCGCATTGGCGGACATGCCAAGGCCCCACATGAGCTCATTTGCCACAACCGGAGAGGAAAACACCACAAAATCCCGAAGAAGCATCCGGTCAAACCGTACAAAATCCCGAAGGTGAAGGGAAATGGGATTCCCCTTCCAGTTTATGTACAGTACCACGATCACAAGCTCCACCAGCCTGGCAAATAAGGTAGCATAAGCCGCACCCCGGACTCCCATGGCCGGTATCCCGAACATGCCGAAGATTAGAATGGCATTTCCGATAATATTGATAATCAGAGAGGCAAAGTATGTCCAGGTTGCCACCACCACCCGCTCCACGCTGCGCATCAGATTCAGATAAATCATCGTGAAGGCCACCGGAAGGTAAGACCAGGATACAATCCGCAGATAAGAAATCCCCTCCTGTATCACCGGCTCCTCCGAGGAAAAAGCATACATAAGCTGACGGGGAATTATCTGGGCCGCCGCCAAAAACACCAGGCCGATTCCCAGAGAAATGCACATGGAAATCCCAAACACCTTCTCAATGGTGCGCACGTCCTGTTTGCCCCAGTACTGGGCGGTCAGAACAGAAGCTCCGGAGGTAAGCCCGAAGAAAATCAGATTCATAATAAACTGAACCTGTCCGGCCAGAGAAGCGCCGGACAAAGCAGTCTCCCCCACCTTCCCAAGCATCACTACGTCGGCGGTGGTTACGCCTACATTGATCAGATTCTGCAGTGCCATGGGAATTACAAGGGCAATGGCCATCCGGTAAAAGGCTCTGTTTTCTTCTGCCGTTAATCTATTATGTTCATTCATAACCTTTTTATTCTCCTATTAGAAGTCGCTGCGCGACAGCACTAAAGGGTAAAGCTGCTTCGACACACTGGTATTGAGAGAAACTTTTATTCGAAAGGGCACTCATAAAAGTTCCTCTCGTGCGCCTTTGCAGCTTTACCGTCCAGCAGAAAATCTTTTTAATAAATACTTGACATTTCTTAGCTGGACTATTTAAAGTCGCTGCGCGACAGCACTAAAGGGTAAAGCTGCTTCGACACACCGTAATGTTAAAACTTCTTCCGCCACACTTGGGGCGCAAACAGCATCAGCATGGGCAGGATCTCCAGGCGGCCCACCAGCATGTCCATGCTCAGAACCAGCTTGGAAAAGTAGGAAAAATGAAAAAAATTCTCAATGGGCCCTACCTTCGCAAGACCCGGCCCCACATTGTTGAGGGTGGTCAGCACCGCCGTAAAATTCGTTGTAAAATCCTGGTTGTCCACAGACACCAGAAGGACAGAGCCGCACAGAATCACCAGATAGCAGATCAGGTACACATAAACCCCGTGAATGCTTTCCCCCGGCACCCGCTTTCCGTCCATCTTTACCACATTTACGGACTTGGGGTGGAGAATCTGGCGGACCTCCTTGCCGATAGTCTTGGAGAGAATCAGAATACGGGATACCTTCATGCCGCCTCCCGTAGATCCGGCGCAGGCGCCAATAATCATCAGCAGCAGTATTACTGTCTTGGAAAGCTCCGGCCACAGCTCATAGTTTGCCGTTACAAAGCCGGTAGTGGTGATGATCGAGGCCACCTGAAACGCCGCATAACGAAGAGCGCGCAGAGGCGTCTCATACAAATGCAGGATATTGAGGGTAATCAGCGCAATGGCTCCGGCCACGATGCCCAGATAGGCCCGCAGCTCCTCGCTCTTCATAACTGCCCGTACATTCTTCAAAAGCAATAGATAGTACAGGTTAAAATTGATGCCGAACAGCAGCATAAAAACCGTGATCACACCGTCAATGTAGGCGCTGTCAAAAGCCGCCACACTGGCATTCATGCTGGAAAATCCTCCTGTTCCCGCCGTACTGAAGGTATGAATCACTGCGTTGTACAGATCCATGCCCCCGGCCAGAAGCAGAAGAACCTCCACGCCTGAGAGGAAAAGGTACATACAATAGAGAATTTTTGCCGTCCCTCTGCTCTTAGGCACCAGCTTATCGCAGGTAGGCCCCGGCATCTCCGCACGCATCAAAAACATGGCTCCCTTATTTCCCAGAGGAATCACCGCCATAACAAAGACCAGCACGCCCATGCCGCCGATCCAGTGAGTGAGGCAGCGCCAGAAGTTGATCCCCTTGGGCAGAACCTCAATATCCTGCAAAATGGTAGATCCTGTAGTGGTAAATCCGGAAACCGTCTCAAAAAAAGCATCCACAAAATGAGGAATAGACCCGGACAGCACAAAGGGAAGCGCTCCGAAAGCCGACCATAAAATCCAGGCCAAAGCTACAATCACAAAGCCTTCCTTTGCATAAAACACCATATTTTTCGGCCTTTTCCCCAGCAAAAGGGAGAGCGCTATCAAAAGGGCCGACGTAAGCACAAAAGTCAGACCGCTGTGTTCCTGGTAAATCAAAGACACAAGAGCCGGAACCAGCAGTACCAGTCCCTCAATCCGCAGCATTCTTCCCAGAATAAATCGAATGATACTGTAATTCATCGCTTCAGAATCTCCTCCAGATCCTCCAGGCCCTGGCTCATGGTTACAACAACCACGCTGTCCCCCACCTCCAGGGTATCATTTCCGCCCGGAATAATAATCTGCCTCTTCCGCACAATACAGGCTACCAGATGATTTTCCTTCAAGGTCAGATCCTTTAGGGGAATTCCTGTGTATCTGGCCGCCTCCCGAATCTGGAATTCCAAGGCCTCCACTTTGCCGTTGATAAGCTGATACACTGTCTCAATGTTGGCACTGCCCATAGAATTTTTCATGGCCCGGACATAGCTCATAATCAGATTGGCCGTTACGTTTTTGGCCGAAACCACGCTTTCCATTCCAAGCTCATCCACCAGATGCTGCAGCGCTTCGTCATTTACCTTGGTAATAATCTTGGAGACCTTCTTTGTCTTGGCATACATGGACATGATGATGTTCTCCTCATCCATGCCAGTGAGGGCTACAAAACCGTCCACATGCTCAATGCCTTCTTCTTCCAGGAGCTCGTGATCCGCCGCATTGCCGCAGATGATAGTGGCCTTTGGAAGCAGCTCGCACAAAGAAGCGCACCGCTCTGCGTCACGCTCAATGATTTTGACATTCATGCCCAGCGACAAAAGTTTTAAGGACAGGTAGTAAGCCGTCTTTCCGCCTCCGCAGATCATAACGTTTTTCACACGGCTGCGAAGGGCTCCCACGAATTTGAAAAACCTCTCAATCTCCTTGTGGGAGGCTGCAATGTTGATCTTGTCCCCCCGGTTCGGCACAAAGCTGCCGTCGGGGATAAAAACCTCATTGCCTCTCTGGACGGCGCAAATCAGCATTTTAATCTGGTATTTTTCATAGAATTCCCGAAACGACAGGCCGGCCATAGGATTGTTCTCACTGATGGATGCCTCCACCAGCTCCACTCGTCCCTTGGCAAAGGTCTCTACCTTGGCCGCCGAAGGGAAGATCAGTACACGGGAAATCTCTCCTGCAAGCACCAGCTCCGGATTAACGGCCATACTCAGCTTCAAATCGTCCTTGAATAAATGAATCTGCTGATAGTATACGGGATTGCGCACACGGGCAATGGTCTGTTTGGCTCCCAGACGCTTGGCCAGAAGGCAGCAGAGCATATTCAGTTCATCGGTGGAAGCGCAGGCAATCACCAGATCCGCGCTCTGGACATCCGCCTCCATCTGAATCTCCGCGCTGGCTCCGTCTCCCACCACGCAGGATACGTCCAGTTCATTGATAGAATCCTTTAAGCGGCCCTCCCGCACGTCAATCAGCGTTACGTCGTAACGCTCGGACGTAAGCTGGATGGCAAGCTTATGTCCTACCTTGCCATCTCCAATTATTACGATGTTCATTTGTTTTTATCCTCTATTCCAGTTCCGCAAAGCTCGGACACTGCACACTTATCCAGAAGAATTTCCGCCCGCTTAAACCATGTGTCCGTAAATCCTTCTGTGCAGTGTCCAAGCTTTGCTGTTATCACCGAAACCGATCGGTCTCAAAATGTTCCATGGTTTTCAGACAATTCAAAATCTGGCGGTATTTGTCCTGGGTGCTGCCTGCTGCCAGGCCGATGTCCAAGGAAGCGGCGATGCTCTCAAAGAGGTTCTCGTCCTCATAGCCTGCCCAAGACTGAAAAAGCTCCAGTTTATCCCGGTAGGTCTCCAAATCCAGGAAACGCACCAGCATGGGATTCACCTCCGTGGGCTCCTCCACCTCCTCAAAGCGGTACTTCTGCTTTACCTCCGGATACTTCTTGTGATCTACCTCGCCTGCAAACATCTCATAGGGACGGACCCAGGTCTTTTCTTCCCCATACTGAGCCTGGTACACTACCATCTGTTCCTCTGTCTCCGAGTGGACAGCAATGGCTGTCACCTGGTACAGCCCGTCTTTAAAATGCCGGTAATAACCGCCAATCTTAATCTCTCTCACAAAATTCCTTCTTTCTCTGTGTTCGTCTGTTTCGCTTTTGTTTTTTCCTGCCCGCAGCAAGCATCTGACCCGATAACTGATAGTGTAGCACACTTATCCAAAAAAGAAAACCCCAGGAAAACGCTCACCCTATGAGAACCTTCTTCCCCTCAAAGGCAAAGCCGTATTTCCGGATATATTCGGGCCGGATGCCCTTTTCCTCCAGCATGGCGGCATACCGCTTTTCTTCAATCTGCGCCAAGGCGGACTTCACCGTATCCGCAAGGCTTTTTTCCTCCTCCGGATCATGCACCTTGAACTCCAGTATCATAGCCGCATCCCCTTCTTTTCGGGGCTCCAGTACCACATCATACCGGCCGTAGCCGCTCTCCCGGTTGGAAGTCAGGATATAACGGCTTTTAAGCTCCACCAGAAGCCCCAGAACAAAGCCGTGGTAGAACCGCTCCGGCTCCGTCGTCTCTGAGGGCTTTTTTCCCACATCGAAGGAACTAAAAGTAGACAGCGCAACCTTGTTCATATAAATGTTCATTGCTTTTTTATCGTCACGCAGAAGGGCTTTTATAAATTCATTGTAGGCTGTCCCAGCCTTTGCAAACCAATTCCGAATCATATTTTTAAACATAATGCGGACTTCCTTGTTTGTGAGAACCAGATCGTATTCCCCGCTGCCCCATTCCTCCAAAAAGGCAAACTTCTCCACACGCAGATAACCGCTGGCCAGAAGCAGGCTCCAGATGGCATTTTCCTGCTCATCCAGCTGATTAAAGACAATCTGCTCGTCAATCTCCGTATGAAGCGTTCCTCCGGCCAGAAGCTCCTCCATTGTCTGCTTGATACTTCCGTTTCCCTCACGAATCAGCTTTCCCACCAGGCTATTGCTGCTGGTATTAGCCCAATAAGCGGAGAACTTTTTTGTTTTCAAATAATTAATAATCGACCAGGGATTATAGATATCTTTATGTTCTCCAAAAGTGAACCCGTCATACCAGCTTTTTACCTCTTCCTTCTTCTCAGAAAGCCCATACTCATCCAGGGCCTCCCACACCTCCTGCCCGGTGAAGCCGAAGCTTTCCGCATAGACATCCGAAGTAGTTGTAACCACTGTAAGATTATTGAGATCCGAAAAAACAGATTCCTTGCTCACACGGGTAATCCCTGTCATAATCGCCCGTTCCAGATAAGGATTGCTTTTAAATGCCGCATTAAACAGGCTTCTGGTGAATGCCGCAAGCTCCTTCCAGTATCCTCCCACATATGACTCCTGTAAAGGCGTGTCATACTCGTCCAGTAAAATAAGCACACGCTTTCCGTGATGGCGGAATAGGTATTCCGACAGCTTCTGAAGCGCCATCGCTGCCTCTACATCGCCCATATCCTCCCGTACACTCTCAAAATACCGTCTGTCAGCAGGTGTAAGCATATCGCTGTCCATCAGATAATAATGTCTCGCATACAGCCCTGTCAAAATCTGATTGATTCTCCTGCGCACGTCCGGGTAATTGGTCTCCTTTATCTCTGCAAAGCTTAAGGCAATCACCGGATAAGTCCCCTGGAGCTTTCGGTACTTTTCTTCCTCCCAGACGGCAAGCCCTTCAAACAGATCTCCCCGTCCCGCATATTTCAGGGAAAAGAACTGCTCCACCATACTCATTGCCAGCGTCTTTCCAAAACGCCTGGGGCGGGTGATCAGCGTCACCACATCCTGGTTTTCCCACCATTCCCGGATAAATTCTGTCTTATCTATATAAAAATTATGGTTTGTTATCAGCTGCTCAAAATTCTGATGCCCGATTCCTACCGTTCTCGCCACGCTGCCGCCTCCTAATTCCAGTCCCGTAATATCCCTCAAAATACACAGGTATAAAATCAATTTCCAGCCGCAAAAACATGCGTCTGTAAATCGATTTGTGCACTTTGAGGGATATTACTGTTTTAAAATCGCTGTGCGATAGCACTAAAGGATAAAGCCGCTCACTTCTGCTGTCTCTTCTCCTCCAGCCTCCCATACATCCACTCCCGAAGCAGCGCATAAAGTACAGACACAATGGGAATAAAAATCAGCATTCCCAAAATCCCCATAAGATTGCCTCCTACTGTCACGGCTGCCAATACCCAGATAGCCGGAAGCCCCACGGAATTCCCTACCACACGGGGATAAATAAGGTTTCCTTCAATCTGCTGAAGCACCTGGAACAGCACAATAAAGCCCAATGCCTGGGCCGGATTGACCATCAGAATCAGAAAGGCTCCCACTACGCAGCCGATAAAGGCTCCGAAAATAGGAATCAGCGCCGTAAACGCTACCAGCACTCCAACCAGCAGCGCATAGGGGAACCGCAGCAGGTTCATGGCCACAAAAAACATCGCTCCCAAAATCACCGCCTCCATACACTGTCCGGTGATAAAGCTGGAAAAGGTGCGGTGGCTTAAAGAGCACACATGAAGAATGTAATCCACCTGTTTTCCGGGAAAGACCGCCGTCAGAAGCTTCCTGCACTGTTCTCCCAGCTTTTCCTTCTGGAGCAGCACATAGCAGGCAAATACAAAGCCGATAAAGAAATTCGTCACAGCGCTGATAATGGTCTTTGCCACGGTCATGGTGGAGGACAGCACACTGCCCGCTCCGCTGCGGAAGAAGCTCCATGCCGTCTCTACAGCCTTCTCCCAATTCATTTCCAAGCTCTCAATCCAGGCGACAATCTGCTCATTATTCTGGAAAATATCCTCCAGCCATTCCTGTGCCCTTGGAATAAACGCCTCAACACTGGCCCCCAGTCCCACTACCGTAGAACCAAGCTCCGGAACCACGACAAAAATCACCAGGGAAATCACGCCCAGCACCAGCAGAATAGAAAGAATCATGCAAAGAGGACGGGCAAGCTTCTTTTTCAGCTTGCTCTTCGCAGTTTTTTCTTCAGGAAACAGCCAGCGTTCCAGAGCTGTCATAGGCACATTTAAGATAAAGGCAATGGCCCCTCCCAGCGCAAAGGGAAAGCCGATTCCCCACAAAAATTTTACTGCTCCGAAAACTGCGTCCAATCTCTGGACGCCCACCAGCAGCAATATAGTAAAAGCAATCAAAAGCATCAGCTTCTTCATAGTTTCTCGATTCAGATTCATTTTTAAACCTCTATTCCAGTTCCGTAATATTTCTCAAAGTACACGGCTTTGAAATCAATTTCCAGCCGCATAAAGCATGCGTCTGTAAATCGATTTGTGCACTTTGAGAAATATTACTGTTTCCAGTTCCGTCTGCCAAGGTAAAGCTATTATTAAGGAGCATAAGCCCCCGGGACGTTTCTGTCAAGCACGAAGATCTATTTTATAGTTTTTTAAGAAAGAAAGCCTCAGTCCATGGGCAGAACCGAATATTCATTCTTAACAGTAGAAAGCACATACAGGATTTTAAGCCCGGATACGCCGGGCATCCTCCGCAGATCCTGACGAATCTGCTCCAAGCTTAAGGCCGATTTCGTCACTATTTTCAGCAGATAATCCATATCTCCGGCAATGGCGTGGCACTCGCAGATATTTTCATAGGCAAGAATCTCCTTTGCAAAAGGCTCATGGTATTTCCAATGGGAAAGCTGCAGGACAGCAAAGACCGTCAGTGCATTGCCCAGCTGCCTTTCATCCAGAACTACCGTGTATTTTTGAATAATCCCTGTCCGTTCCAGCTTTCGTATCCGCTCAATAACCGCCGATACGGACAAATGGATGTTCTGGCCGATACGGGAAGCCGTCTGCCTGGAATTTTCCTTCAAGTGTCTTAGTATGCTCCTGTCCATACGATCCATATCCATACCTCTATTCCATATAACAAAAGCAGCCTGCTTTCGCAAACTGCCTTTGTATTATACACGTATCATAACAGAAAAATTTTCCACTGTCCAGGTGCTTTTTATCCGATGTATCCCGAAAACAGGAACACAAAGGCCAGGGAGCTGGCCGCTACACAGGCCCAGGTAATGCCGCCCAAGGCAATGGGCTTGACGCCCTTAGAAAATACATCCTTAAATTTAATCTTAAAGCCTACGCCGGCCAGAGCCGATGCAAAGAGGAATTTCGCAAGTTTTCCCAAAAGCTTTGCCGCGGACATGTCAAGGCTCGGCACCTGAAACTCGAATACGCCGAAGGTATTCAGCCCGGCCATAACCACGAACCATAAGATGAACATGGGGAAGGTTTTCTTCACAACATTGAGCAGGGAATCGCTTTGTCCGCCCTTGCCGCTCCCCTTGGCATCCTTTGCCATAATGATCGTCCATACCAGAGCTACAAAAATGAGCATTGTAGTCCGGACAAGCTTTACATTCAAAGCGCCGCTCCACTCTCCAAGACCATTCATCGCTACATAAGTAGCCTGTGCTCCGGCCACGGAAGAAGTGTCATTGATGGCTGTTCCGGCCAGAAATGCAAACTGATTGTCCGTCAGTCCCAAAGCACCGCTCAAATAGGGATAACTGAATGCCGCCAGGGTGTCAAACAGGAAAATTGCCGCCATAGCAAAAGCAATTTCCTCCTCCAGGGCCTTGATGATCCGTGACAGGGTGGCAATGGCCGTTCCGCCGCAGATACAGGTTCCGCCGCCTACCAGAATCGAAGTGTTCCTGCTCACACCGATTTTCTTTCCAACCAGCAGGGCAATAGCAAAGGAAAGACAGATGTTGAACAATATCAGAGGCAGCGCCTTCACGCCGGTTCCCAGAATATCCGCAAAGCTTAAGGTTGCACCGGTGAGAATAATGCCCCAGTTCAAAAACTTCTTGCTTGCAAAGGTAGTTCCGGCCTTGAAGTCTTTGTCAAGGCTTGGAAGCAGGTTGCAGGCAATCATGGACACCAGAAGGGCTACCATGGGCCCTCCCATAACGGTGCGATCCAGCAAGGCAGTCTGCCAGTCCGTAGAAAGAGTTGCCAGCCATCCGATGACAAGGCACAGGAGGATGGCACCTGTTTTCTTTATATTCATTTTTCTTAACTCCCTCAGATTTCTTTTGTATTAGATATTGCAATTAGCAGGTAGCGCCGCCTGTGAGATGAAGCTTCGCATCCAGGATCTCCTGCTTTCTTGCCAGAATGTCGTCGGAGAGAAGCTGCTTCTCCACATTCTCGAATCCGAGACGCTCAATGGTTCTTGCAAAACGCTCGCCGGTCTGTCCCTGCTCCCGGAACAGCAGGATAGCCTTCTCAATCACTGAAAGAGCCTCTTCCTTGTCGGTAAACACCTTGGAAAGTGCCTGGCCCTGAGCCACCTTCTTGCCCCAGCGTCCGCCGATGTAGATCTTGTAGCCATAGGTTCCGTCCTCGATGCAGTCAAAGGGACAGGTTCCCACGCAGCGTCCGCAGTTGTTACAGACATCTTTGTCAATCTCCATTACGCCGTCTGCCATTTTAGCGGCATTTACAGGACAGGCCTTCTCAACGGCACACTTCTTGCAGCCGTTGCAGTCGTCCTCTTCATAGTTGGGAATCCGCTGTCCGATGATTCCAAGGTCATTCAGATCCGGCTTCACACAATTGTTGGGACATCCGCCCACGGCGATTTTAAACTTGTGGGGAAGCAGTACCTGGCGGTATCCCTCATAGAAGCGGTGATGAATCTCCTCAGAAAGCTCAAAGGAGTCCAGAAGTCCGTACTGGCAGGTGGTTCCCTTGCATGCTACAACAGGACGCACCTTGGAGCCGGTTCCGCCTGTTACCAGGCCTGCCTTTGCAATGTACTCGCAGAAATCATCAATCTTGTCGTAGGGAATTCCCTGTACTTCGATGGTCAGCCGTGTGGTGAAGGTTACGATTCCGTTGCCGAACTTCTCGGCCGCCTCGCCGATAACCTTCTGCTGCTCTGCGGTGATTTTACCGTTGATGGTGATAATACGTCCGGAAAAATTGTCCGTTCCCTTATTGCTTAAAAATCCTCTTGCTTTTACCTTCTTCTCGTCCTCCGGACTGATGGTTAATGTTGCCATAATATATATCCTCCTGTTTTTCGTTTTTATTTAATCTTCTTCCTCTACGGTATTAAACGTGGTGCCGCCTTCCAATACCTTCGTGTTGGTGTAGCCGTAGTATTTCAGACGGTTCTGCACCATGTAGGCGCGTTTTCCCTTGGCACAGACAAGAAGAAGCTTCTCATCCTTGCCAAAGCCCTCTACCTCCCCGTCGATCTTAGTCAGATCCAGGTAGGGAGCGGAATGAATGGACGGCTGAATGGAAGCGTCCACCATACGGTATCCTTCTGCTTTTCCTTCTGCAAACTCCGCCGGTGTGAAGGTCTCAAAGGCTCCGCTCATCTTATTCAGCAGAATATTAAGCCCGTGGGCGAAGGGATGAATGGCCGTGGAGAAGGGCGGTGCGTAGGCAAAATCCAGATTCTCCAGCTGATCTACGGTTGCTCCCAGGGAAATAGCAGTTACGGCAATATCCGTCACCTTGTCAACCGCGCCGGTTCCCAGTACCTGCAGGCCTAAGAACTTCCGGGTTGTCTTGTCTGCTACCATTTTAATAATGAAGGAACCTGCACCGGGATAGTAATGAGCCTTGTCGTCCACCACACAGAGCACGGAAACCACATCATGGCCCGCTGCCTTTGCCGCTGTCTCTGTAAGCCCGGTACGTCCGGTATTGATGCCCCCCGGAAGCTTGGCCACGCCGGTTCCCAGTACGCCCGCGTATTCAATCTCTTTGCCGCAGAGATTCTTTGCCAGCACACGTCCTGCAATATTGGCTGTAGAGCCCATTGGGGACCAGGCAGGCTCGCCGGTCTCCCGGTTGGTTACCATGGCGCAGTCGCCGATGGCGTACACATCCTCCACATTGGTGCGCAGGTTTTTATCCGTGAGAATGGTGCCCTTGAACATCTCAATGCCGCTTCCCTCCAGGAATGCAGTATTGGGGCGGATTCCGATTGCCAGAACGAGGGCGTCGGCCTTTACCGCGCGCTTGCTGGTCTGCACCTTCTCCACCTTGCCGTCGCCAATCACGCCCTCTAAGGCAACGCCCGTCATGGGATTGATTCCTGCATCAGCCATTTTATTTTCCACATACTCGGAAAGCTCCGGGTCCAGGAAATTGGGCAGTACATGGGGGGCAAAGTCAATGACGTTGACACGGACGCCTTTTTCCGCCAGGTTCTCGGCCACCTCAAGGCCGATAAAGCCGCCGCCTGCAACGACCGCCCTCTTGATCTTTCCGGCCTCTACCGCTTCCCTAAGAGCAATGGCGTCGTCCGGAGTGCGCATAAAAAATACATTTTCCAGATCAAGGCCTTCAATCTGCGGACGGAAGGGTGATGCGCCGGAGGCGATGATCAGCTTGTCATAGCTGTAAGTGCCGGTCTCCCCGTTATGTACGGCTGTGACGGTCTTTGCCGCCGTGTCAACGGCCGTAACCTCGGTTTCCGTTAGAACCTCTGCGCCTGTAAGCTTGGAAAATGATTCCGGTGTATTCACGATCAACTGCTCCTTTGCGGGAATCACGCCTCCCACATAATAAGGAAGCCCGCAGCCTGCATAGGAAATGTCTTTTCCCTTGGTGAGAATCGTCACCTCGCAGCTGCGGTCTTCCCGTTTGATTTTCGCTGCCGCCTTCGTACCGGCCGCAACGCCCCCGATAATCAGTACTTTCATCGGTAAAATCCCCTTTCTTTTCGTGATTTTTTTAACAATTCTGTGTCGAAATTACCTTGATGCCTCGTTTAGAATTATTATATCACTTGGGAATTAATAATTAAAATGATATTATTTTATGAATAACATAGGTAAAACCTATCAATGTTACTGCCTATTCCACGGCTGGTAACCTGTTAATTCTTTTTAGGATTCCTCTTCAATCCACCATTTGGCTACTGTTGGCGTACCGTCCTCCTCCCATGTAATGAAAAAGTGCGCAACGCCTGCGCAGTCTGCTGCTCCGCCTTCCCCATAGAGATACTCGGAAGCCTGAAGTACGTTTCTTCCTTCATATTCTGTTACCGATAAATCGTAAAATCCCCGTGCATTGCCGCCTGCAAGCTGCGCCGTCTCCGGAGGCGTGCCGCCATACTTCCGGTGAAAGGGAAGTATCTCGTCCAGGTAGGAGCAATATGCGCTGTAGCTGCCTGCCTCCGGCTCCTGTATCACGTCTACGGTAAGTCCCTGGTCATAATCCGCATCCAGGTCGGAAGGAAGCTCCATGCGTTCTATGGTGTTGTTTCTATATTTAAAAACAGCCTTGTAGGAATCTCCCACCGCACCGCAGCCAAATCCTTCTGCGCTGAACACAATCTCTATGTTTTCATCATTGTCCACATCGGCCCAGAATACATCAAAAATGCCGTAATAGGAGCACGCTTCCTCCTCAAAGCAGTAGGGCGCGTCCTCATTCATGTAAAGCCATAAGCTTCCCGACCCGTAAAAGACTATTTCCTCTGCATCCTGCACCATAAGAAGCATGTCCCTCTGCCCGTTCCCGTCCATATCATCCAGCCGAAGCCCTGTCAGCTTCATGGCGCCCTTTTGAAACACATCATCCTCCAAAAGCCGGTCAAAAAGCTCCGCCGCCTGCTCTGCCTTTACGCCCTGGTTCCCTGCCTCTTCCAAAAAGCGTTCCCGGTTTTCCTTCATCTGCTTCCCCGGCAAACTGTTTTCCTCTCCCTTATCCGTCCTGGGCAGGCCTTCGTTTTTCTGCAGATAATGCCCCATTGCTCCTAATTTCGCCCATGAGGCCTGCACTTTTTTGTCAGATGCGCAAAATGAGCTGATTACGATACATAATAAAAGTAATATGATTTTATTCATCCGTTTTTTCATAGTCTTCTCCCCTCTGCCGTTCTTTATCTAGTAGTCCGTATCGGAAATATGCACAAGGATTTCCGGTACGGACTACTAGTGTTCATTTTAGCGGAGGACTACATCATAACAGAATCAAAATTACATCATATTTGCATCATCTTTTCTTCTTTTTGCTGGCGGGTTGATTTTTGTTCTTTTTGAAACGTATTCTCAGTTTCTGTGTCACTTGTCAATACGCTGCAGAAATGATACTATTTTTTATGAATACATGTGAATCTCTCAACAGCAATCTCTCCTGCCATGCAAAATTCATTTTTCATGTAATAGAAATCTCTATGGGGAGGGATCTTGTAAAAGGGAAACAGGAGGCATATATGACCATCCGTCATTTGAAAATATTTATTGCAGTAGCCGAGACAGGCAAAATGAGCGTGGCGGCCAAGAAGCTCTATCTGGCTCAGCCCACCATCAGCCAGGCCATTCACGAGCTGGAAGCCCATTATCACACCCAATTGTTTGACAGGCTCTCAAAACGCCTTTATATCACGGAGACAGGACGGGAGCTCCTTGATTTGGCCCGGAATGCAGTCCGTGCCTTTGAGGATCTGGAGCTTCATATGGAAAACTGCACCCAGACCGAGCATTTCCGGATCGGCGCTACCGTCACGGTAGGCTCCTGCCTGCTCCCATCCCTTCTGGAGGATTTCCGCCAGAGGAAGCCCCAGGTGGATACCTTTTCTTTCATTGGAAATACTGCCGTGATTGAGGACAAGCTTTTAAAGTCGGAGCTGGATGCCGGCATCGTGGAAGGCGTAATCAAAAGTCCGGATCTCATCAGTATTCCAATGGTGGAGGATTATCTTGTTCTGGCCTGCAGCAAAGACCATCCCTTTGCCTCCCTGACCTCCTTTTGCCCCTCGGATCTGGAGGGGTTGGATTTTGTTATGCGTGAGAAGGGCAGCGGTACAAGGGCGCTGTTCGAAGAATACCTGCACGCCAGCCATATTCACATTCGCTGCCGGATAGAAGCTCCGTTTCCGGAGGCTATGAAGCATGCCATTCTTTACAATCACTGTATGGCAGTGATTTCCGTGCGCCTTATTGAAGAGGAATTGCAAAAAGGCACGATCCATATGCTGCCCCATCCGGAGCATGCCTGGAACCGCACCTTTAATCTGGTTTACCATAAGGATAAGCTCCTTACGGATTCTATGTTTCATTTGAAAAATCTGCTGCTGCAGTATCGAAGGCCGGAGATCGGATGATTCTGCTAGAAGTACACCATCTCTTCCTCCGGCTTCTCCACGGACTTCAGCGCCTTCGTATAGAGCACCGGGCCCTCCTCGCCGGAATATTCCTTCCTGGCCTCCACCTTTACCTTGGCCGTAACGGTAAGCCACTGACGGTTACGAAGCTTGTCAACATTCTGAGACTTGCACAGGAAGCCTAAAAATACGGTGTCGTCCGCACAGCAGGTCATGGCCCTCCGCCCCGGTACAAAATAGCCTGCCTCCAGCTCCTTCGGACGCATTACCATTGCCTTGAACCGGACAGTTTTGCCTTCGTAATGTTCGGGATAATCCATCGCGTCCAGATACCAGATACCATAGTCAATATCTCCGATCTCAATGATTTCGGCATTCAAATCAAAGGGAAGCTCCTCCTCATATTCAAAGAGCTCTCCGCCTTCCTGCTCAAATTCTACCTGTGCCCTGGGATTGGCCGCCCGGATATTCCGCTTATAGGAGGCAGCCTTTGTCCCCTCCTTGCAGCGGTTGAAGATTACCAGATCGGAATCCTGTACCATATCCATAAAGAGAGACTTCATATTCTGCATATACAGATCGAAGGTTCCGGCATCTACCAGAGTAATGCCCTGAGCCAGAAACCATCCCCGGGGAAGCTGCATGTCCCTTAGGTACTGCATGCCCCACATACCGTTGTACTCGATCATAACCTGGGTGGGCTTGTATTCCTTCCTGCATGCCTCCAGAAACTCCGGGGTAAATTCCGCCTTTCCCTCCACCACTGTCATAACCGTATCATAGGATTCCAGGATATGGTTATCATACTCTTCCTCCCCCTCCTCACAGGCAATAAGAAGGGTTTTGCCTCCGTCGGAAAAATAAGGGTCAGAAAGCGTCTCCTGTATGAAAGAAGTCTTTCCGCTTTCCAGAAACCCGTTTACCACGTAAACAGGTACTTTATTTAAAAAACTCATAGCTGCTCCTATTCCAGTACCAAAATCTGCCTTATACTACATGAAACAGTTCCTTCAGCGCATCCTCATCGAGCTTGGATCCAATGACACACAGTCGTCCTGTGTAATCAGGGCTTCCGTCCCGAACCTCGTATTCCTCCGGAACAAAATCAAACTGCATCCAATTGCCGTCGGTATCGGGAATGATACCCTTGGCGCGAAGAATGATGCCGTATTTTTCGGAGCCGCTCAATTCCTCCAGTATCTGCTGCAGCTCCTCTGCCGTATACTTATGAGCTGTCTCCACGCCCCAGCTTGTAAATACCTCGTCTGCGTGGTGATGGCCTTCGTGATCATGATGATGGTGATGATCATGACAGCCGCAGGTGCAGTTCTCATCATGCTCATGGTGGTGATGGCCGTGCTCACATTCCCCATCGTGGTGATGGCGGTCATGCTCCTCCATCTCCAGCTCTGCGTGGTGCATGGCTGCCAGAATCTGCTTTCCGTCCAGTTCGTCCCAAGGTGTCGTGATCATTGCAGCATGTCCATTGTGATCACGAAGAAGGGCCGCGCACTCCTCCAGCTTTTCATCTGTCATACTCTGGGTTCTGCTTATCACGATAGTCCCTGCATGCTCCACCTGGTTATTGAAGAATTCACCGAAATTCTTCATATACATCTTGCATTTCTTTCCATCCACTACAACGATGGAACTGTCAATGTGAACATCAGTGGAGCCTGCCACATTTTCCACAGCCTTTACCACATCGGAAAGCTTACCCACACCGGAGGGCTCAATTAGAATCCGATCTGGCCCATAGGTATCCAGAACCTCCTTCAAAGCCGTACCAAAGTCTCCTACTAAGGAGCAGCAGATACAGCCGGAGTTCATCTCATTTACCTGGATTCCGGCATCCTTCAAAAAGCCGCCGTCAATGCCAATCTCTCCGAATTCATTTTCAATCAGGACAATCTTTTCCCCCTGAAAGGCCTCCTTAAGAAGCTTCTTGATAAGCGTTGTCTTTCCGGCTCCCAGGAAACCGGAAATAATGGTAATCTCTGTCATTTCTATTCCTTCTTTCTTCTATTAAGCTCTGCAATATCATTCCCATGCACTTCATTTCCAGGCAGATTTCACAGGCGGTAAGATATTGCTCTACAATTGCTTGAGCTGTTGCTCTTTATCATTAGCACTCTCTTTGACATACTGCTAATTATAGCACGCTCGCTTGATTTGTCAAACTGCAATGTACCATCCCAAATACTGCTTTAAGCACTTCTTACGCCTTATCATAACAGGCCCTTAATCTCTGCCCGTATACCGTCTGCTCTTTCTCTCCCCTTCACTTCTCAGCAGCCCTTCATCTACCATTTCCTTTAATAACCGTTTTACTGTTGACTCAGCCAAATTCAAAATTTTTTTTGCTTCTTGATTACTGATTGAGCCATTTTGAGCAATATAATTTAGTATTAGAGATTTCCTCTCCATTTTTATCGGCTTTTTATCGGCTTTTATCGGCTTTTTATCGGCTTTTATCGGCTTTTTATCAGACTCAATAATCTTTTTTTCGTCCTTCGATATTTCTGCAAATTCTTCATTTATATAGATTACTGCCATCGTATAATCATCATAATCATTATTGGGCAAAAATTCCATCTTAGGTGACCTATTTGATTTCAATGCCTCCTTTGCCCTTCGAATTCCGGATCCATACGATTCAATTAAATTCAGTGCAAAGAACATATCTTTTAATTCCGGATTCAAATATTTTCTATTGTCAAAGCTGCTCTGGCTATTCATCGCTTCAATGGTAACCGGAGGCATAGGCCGATTATGATTCACAAATGTGATTCTATCACTATACACATAAATCCCAATATAATTAGGCGATTCATACCGTTTATGCAAAATACAGTTTGTGGCCAACTCCTCAAAAGCGGCCAACGGCCAGTTATATACAATCCGATGTTCTATTTTATCTGCATCCCTAATCGTGTAAGATGCCTGGATAGCCTCTTTTGCATTTGTAGATACCAGGTATTCTTTCATGTACTTACCATATAATTGTTTGCATAAGCGCAGGCTGTTTTCAATATTCCTGATTTAAAATTGACAGACTTCTTATACTCAATATAATCTGTCTCAATATGATTCTGCTCAAGAACCGTATATGCCATACGTTTAATGTCTTCTATCTGCATTTTTTCAGCCCTTTCTGCCTATAATCAGTGCCTGCTGCTCATCTTCCATTCACAATACATCTTCATTATAACGTAATTATATTGAAAATACAACGAACCCTGCCTCAAGGTTTTTGGCCTACAAGCGCTCCCCCATCAACGTCCAAATCAAAATTTCAAATTCCCGTTCTGTTAATATGCTGCTGTTTCCGATTTTCAGTAAAATTTCCGCTATTTCCTTCCCTTGTCCGGATAAATGTCCATATAACTCCAAAAAATTCTTCCCACTGTCGTCTTCTCTTACCGGACCTTTTTTCATTTCAAAATCACCTTTCCAAAATTTTGACATTTAATAAATGTCATACTTATAAAGATTTTAACATAGAATTTAAAAAGTAAATGACATTCAGTATCTGTCAAAGGTGGCTTATGTATAAAAATAAAATTGGTAATAAAAATAATATTTCCGGATCCGCAATCCGGACTCAGCGTCTGGCAAGGGGCTGGTCCCAGAGGGAGCTTGCGGATGCGCTGCAGCTTTTGGGACTGGATGTAGATAAAAATGCAATCCAGCGAATCGAAGCCCGGAAGCGGTTTGTAACGGATATAGAGCTTACATATTTTGCTAAGGTTTTTGATGTGGGATACCATACATTGTTAGATAAATCGGTATAGCCGGGACCGTCCTGGCTGTCCGCTTCTTTTTTTATCTGCAAAAAAAAGCCACTGAATACAGACGCTTTTCCACTCTGTTTCAATGGCTCTTTCTCTTGTTGTAATACTCTCTGTAAAAAGAGGATGCCCGCTTACGCCAGCTTACCCTTTGCCAGCTCAACTAGTGATGCAAAGCCTGCCGCATCATTTACAGCCATATCGGCTAAGATCTTTCTGTCTAACTGAACCTCTGCCAGCTTCAATCCATGCATGAACTTGCTGTAGGATAAACCATTCATTCTGGCTGCTGCGTTGATACGCGCAATCCAAAGCTGTCTAAACTGACGCTTTCTCTGCTTTCTTCCTGCATAAGAGCTGGTCAGCGCTCTCATTACGGACTGCTTTGCTACTCTATACTGCTTACTTCTGGCTCCTCTGTAGCCCTTCGCCAGCTTTAATACTCTGTTATGTCTTTTCTTAGCGCCTAAGCCGCCTTTAATTCTTGCCATTTTTTCTCTCCTCCTTGAAATATTCCTCGCTTACAGATACGGTAAGATCTTCTTCATGCTCTTAACATTGGTTGCATCTGTA
The DNA here is from genome assembly GCA_910575725.1 of Clostridia bacterium. Classification (GTDB taxonomy): domain Bacteria; phylum Bacillota; class Clostridia; order Lachnospirales; family Lachnospiraceae; genus Laedolimicola. The sequence goes on from CAJTFE010000004.1 coordinate 51,563, forward strand.
ATGGCTGACTTTCTCAGGTTTCTCTTTCTCTTCTGAGATTTCTTGGTTAAGATATGGCTCTTATACGCTTTCATTCTCTTTAACTTGCCGGTTCCTGTCTTGTGGAAACGCTTTGCAGCCGCTCTGCTTGTTTTCATTTTTGGCATTTTATATACTCCTCCTGTCAAGTTTTCTTTTCATAGTTCTATAAAATCATTCCTGCATGCAGGTGATTCCCGTACTTACTGACGCTTTTCCGTTAAAAACATCAACATCTGACGACCTTCCATCTTTGGTGCCTTTTCCACAACCGCTATGTCGGACATCTTCTCCGCAAACGCATCCAGGATACGCCTTCCGTTCTGAATATGAGCCATCTCACGGCCCCGGAACCGAAGGGATACCTTCACCTTGTTCCCCTTCTGGATAAATTTGCGCGCTGCGCCTATCTTGGTATTCAGATCATTGTCGTCAATATTCGGTGACAGCCGGACCTCTTTGATCTCAATGATCTTCTGTCTCTTCTTGGCTTCCTTCTCTTTGCGCGCCATCTCATACTTGTACTTGCCGTAGTCGATAATCTTACATACCGGCGGCTTCGCAGTCGGCGCAACCTTCACCAGATCAAGCTCTGCTTCCCTGGCAATCTTCATAGCATCCCTCGCGGACATGATCCCCAGCTGCTCTCCATTGGCCCCGATTAAGCGGACCTCTTTGTCACGGATCTGTTCGTTAATCATTAAATCGCTAATAGTAATACCCTCCTTAAAAGAAAAATCCAAAAAAAGTGGATAGTCAGACTATCCACTTAACATACCAGATCTCAAGACGTATAAAACGCCTTAACTTGTCAGATATAAACCCGAGTCGCCTGCCTGCGCTGAGGTGAGAGTGGATACTCTGCTTGCTGTCACCCAAGTATAATAGCACAGCCTGCAGGCAGTGTCAACTGTTTTCTGATTAATTCCTCCGCAAAGCCTCAATAGGGCTAAGCTTCGCCGCCTTCCTGGCCGGGTAGATTCCGAAGAAAATTCCCACGCATGAGGAAAAGAAGGTAGCCAGGATAATCGTTGGAATACTGATTCTGGCAGGGAAGCCGAGCATGGGCAGGGAACAGATGGCCTTGGCTCCCGCAATCCCCAGAACAATTCCGATGATACCGCCCATAGCCGTAATAATGGCAGACTCCGACAAAAACTGCATCATAATGGAACGTGTTCTGGCTCCCAGGGCCTTCCGGATTCCGATTTCCCTGGTTCGCTCGGTTACGGACACCAACATAATATTCATAACGCCGATGCCGCCTACCAGAAGGGCAATGGCCGCCACAAATGCGATGAAGGCAGTCAGCATATCCAGCACATCCGTCATCATCTTAATCTGGCTCTCCGCATCCTCCACATAGAACTTATCCTCCCCCTGGACCTGGTATCTGCGCTCCAGAAGGCTTACAATCTCGCTGCTCACCGCCACGCTGCTGTAGCCGGTGTCCGCAACTACAAAAATACTGTAAAATTCATCCAGAATATACCCAAAAGCATAGTTGGCCGTATAAGGCATATAGAGAGAAACGCGGTTGGAATTATACATCATGGCGTTCACAAGTCCGCCGTCGTCGGACTGCTCCTCCTTGATAACTCCGATCATGGTAATCTCCTGGGTCGTGTCGTAGATGGTCGCCTCCACGCTCATTCCCACCACGTCGTCCGTGCCGAAAAGCTTCCGGGCATCCCCTTCGCCGATGACTGCTACCAGATTCATAGCCTCCACATCGGAATCCGTAAAATAACGGCCGTACTTCATCTCCGGATTGTGGGTGTACTTCAAATCTTCCGTTCCCGTGGTAATTCCTACATCAAACTCAATGTCTCTGGGGGAAATCAGCTTTCCGGACATACTGTCATTGGGCGTTACGCCTTTGACTCCCTCCACGCCCCGGATAGCCTCCAGATCCTCCGGGGTGAGGTAAATCAAATCGCTGTCCCCGTAGGCGCCGCTGATAAAGATCTGTCCGCCCACAGCAGCATTGAGCTGATCGCTGATCTCTCCCTTGGCTCCCTGCCCGATGGACATAATCATAATAACCGAGGAAATACCGATAATAATTCCAAGCATGGTCAGAATAGAACGGCCCTTGTTGGCCCGGATATTATCCACGGCCATTTTCATATATTCCAGTAATTGTGCCATCTCTATTCCTCCACAGCCGTAACTCTCATACCCTCTTCCACCAACATTCCGGTAGTATTGCGGATAACCTTGTCTCCGGCGCTTAAGCCTGACTGAATCTCGACCTCCATAGAGGATGCAAGACCGGTCACCACTTCTCTTATGGCAACGACGCCGTTCTCATCCACCACATAGCAGAAGCTTCCGTCCACGCCCGTGTTGACTGCTTCCACCGGAACTACAACCACATTTTCCGCTTTGCGGCCGCTTACTGCCACCTTAGCCTCCAATCCCAGGTAAATGTTCTCATCCGGATTGTCAATATGTATCTCGGCGCTGACTACCGGCGTTCCCTTGCTGTTCTCCGCCGCCAGACGGCTCAGCTTGCTTACTTTTCCGGTGTAGATTTTTCCTGCCAGATTGATCTCGGCGCTCTGGCCTACCTCCAGCTTTTCCAGGTCAAATCTTGTTACAGACATATCTACCACAACATCCTCATTGCTTGCTACGGTAAAGAGGCTTCCGCCCTTGGCCGCAGGGCCGCCGGCAACTGCAGACACCTCTGTTACCACGCCGGAGAATTCCGCCTGGATTCCGGCCTTGCCCTCATTGATCTCATCCTTGGTCATCTGGGCATTGAGATTGCTGAGATTGTTATTGGCCGACAGCTCGTTTCTTGCTGCGGAGGTCAGCCTGGAGGCATCCGTGGAATCCTTGATTCCTTCCTCCTTGGCCTTGTCGGTCTGGAGCTTTTCCAGATTCTCCGTAGAATCCTTTAAGCGATCCTGGTATTTGTTCAGCTTTTCGTTGATTTCGTTCAAGACGTCCTGTTCCTCGCGGATTTTCTGCAGGGCGGCATCGCGGATTGCGGTCTGTTCATTGATGGTTGCTTCCGCTTTTGCCTTCACGCCTTCCCATTTTGCCTTTTCCTGGGATGTATCCGGAGCTGCAGGAGGAGCTGTCGGTACAGAAGGATCCGGGGCTGCGGGCGGAGCTGTTGGTGCAGAAGGATCCGGAGCTGCCGCCGGGTTTGTATCTCCGGCCGGAGCATCGGGCGTTCCATTGGCTGAATCTCCCCCTTCCTCTAACTCCTGTATTTTTTTCTTTGCTTCCGCCAAGTCTGCCTGTGCTTGATCTATTTTCGCCTGAGCATCTGCCACAATCGCCTGCTGCTCGCCAATCACCATAGAAGAAGCCGCCTGCTTCTCCGTATACTCGGTAATCCGATCCTGCACATGCTCATTTTCATTCTTCTCATCCTCCACCTGCTGCTCAAGCACACCCAGGGCGGCAGAGGAACGGTTGAATTCGGATACATTTTTATTATCCCTGGTGATGGCATCCTGGTAGCCATAGCCTGCAGCGCTTCCCGTCAGTTCCGCCTGCTTGTAGAGCTCATCCAGTTCCCCGGCGTCATAAGTCAGCAGCGTAGCTCCTGCCTCCACCGTATCCCCCACCTTCAGCTCACATTCGGAAACCGTAGCCGATACAGGGGAAAAATACGTTTTCACATGCTCTGATTTTACGCTTCCGCTGCCCTCAATGATCTGTTCCACCGTTCCCTGGTAAGCCTCCGTCACATTTACCATAGGCAGCACCTCCGGCGCAAACATCTTCGGAATAATATTCAAAGCCAGGATCACAACTACAATGCCTCCGATAATCAGACGCTTTCTCCGCTTTTTCTTCTGCTCCGGCGTCAAAGGCTCCTTCTCCGGTTTTTCTCCCTTCTCCCGTCGAAGGAAAAAGCGCTTCTTCGGCTTTCCGCCCAAATCATCCTGTGAAGAATCGCTCCATTCGTCCAGGGGGCTTTTCCCCTCCACCGTCATTTCTGCTTCCGCTGCTTCGTTCTTTTTCTTCTTAAACATCACTGATTCTCCTCATTTTCTATCTCTGATTCTAACTGCTCTGTTCCGTCACAGTTTCATGCAAAATCCTGATCAAGCGTTTCATCTGACTCGATCTTTCCGTCCATAATGCGGATCACCCGTTTCGCCTGAGCGGCAATTCCGTCGTCGTGGGTAATCAGAATCACCGTCCTGCCGCCCACATACAATTCCTTCAAAATCTGCAGAATCTCCTTACTGGAAGCCGAATCCAGATTACCCGTAGGCTCGTCGGCCAGTATCACCGGAGGCTTTGCTGCAATCGCTCTGGCAATGGCCACCCTCTGCTGCTGTCCGCCGGACATTTCATTGGGCCTGTGGTTAAGGCGGTGGGAAAGCCCCACCATTTTAAGAGCGTCCACAGCCAGTCTGTGCCTCTCCCGTTTGCCCACGCCCCGGTAAATCAACGGAAGCTCCACATTTTCGATGGCCGTCAGATTGCTGATTAGATTAAAGCCCTGGAAAATAAATCCAATCTCCAGATTCCGGATGTCCGACTGCTCATCATCCGTAAGCTTAGACACATCCTTGCCATTCAGATAATATTTCCCGGAGGTTGGAACGTCCAGACAGCCCAGCATGTTCATCAACGTAGATTTGCCGGAACCGGACTGTCCGATAATGGCCACAAATTCTCCTTTGTTAATGGTAAGGCTTACATGATCCAGCGCCCGTACTTCATTTTCCCCGGGATTGTAGACCTTGCAAATGTCTCTTACCTCCACCAGTGCGCTCATACAGCTCCCCTTTCTTATTTCTAGTTCCGTAATATTTATCCCATACACCCTAATCTAAATCAAATTCCAGCCGTAAAGTACACGTCTGTAATTTGATTTGTGCATTGGATAAATATTACTGCTTCCAGTTCCGTAATATTCATCCAACACATCTTCATCTAAATATCACGATCTCTGTTTCAACTATTTTCCATATGTATTATTTGAATAATACAGTAACACATTCCGTCGTAAGATCAATAGACTTCATAAAATCTTAAGTTTTATTTTTTTATTTCTTCATTTCCGAAAAACATTGCCCAAAGCACTGTTATTCTGATTTAAAAATGGATTCATTTAATAAAACGAAAAGAGCTCGTCTTTTTCTTCATATATTTTCATATATTTTATTAAAACCAGTTTTTACGATTCCGCTGCCGGGCAGAGCATGTATTGGGAACGCTTCCGAAGGCGGCGCAGAATGAGGAGAACCTTCCATGAAAAAACTCTTAATCGCCGGATATGCCGATTCCACCATCAACTATCAGAACGCCTTTCAAAGACTGGGCGCATCCTTCGATACGCTTCCGCCCAAAGCGCCCGGTCCCTTGCAGCGCCAGGGGAAGCCGGCTCCTGTCCTCTCTCTGCCCAGGCTCTCCTACAATCCCTGGGACTACGACGGTCTTGTCCTTCCCGGCGGCGGAGACATTGCCCCGGCCCTCTTCGGAGCCAGGGACGAAGGCTCCCGTGATATCGACGAACAGCTGGACTGTCTCCAGCTTCGAACCCTGGACGCCTTCGTACAGGCCGGAAAGCCTGTCCTCGGAATCTGCAAAGGCCTCCAGATCATAAATGTCCATTTCGGCGGAACCATCATCCAGGATCTGCCGGAGCCCTCACAGCTTGTCCACGCATACGTCTCTCCAAAAGAAAGCCGTCCTCCCCAAAAGGACAGCTCATGCAAAATGCCCGTCACTCGCAATAACGGTGACAAAATCCATCCTACAAAAGCTGCCAGAGGAACCTTCCCCCAGCAGCTTTACGGAGATGCGCCCATAACCAACAGCGCCCACCACCAGGGTGCAGGCACCGTAGGCGACGGCCTCCTGGTGGCTCAGTACAGCCACGACTTCGTCATAGAAGCCCTCTACCATACACAGCTTCCCATCCTGGGCGTCCAGTGGCACCCCGAGCGGATGTGCTTCGAATACGCCGACATCCGCATGGATGACGGATCGGCCCTGCTTCGGTATTTCCTCTCCCTTTTGTAAATTCAGGAAAGGGTCTCTCGAAAAAAGCGCAGGAAATTCCCCCCAAGCACGCCGGCAAGGGTATCCTCCCTCATCCCGCGCCCCAAAAGGGCTGCGCTCAGCGTCAGCATCTCCCCATGATGCAGCAAAAGATCATCCTCCTCCACATCAAAGCTAAGCCTCGGCGTAGAAGCCGAAAGCCCGTTGCAAAGATCAAACCCAAAGCCCACATGCTCCTCTCCGGCCACTGCCGCAAGATGCTCCACATGCCGGCAGAGACAGTCGATGGCCTGCTCTCTGGGAAAAGGCGCGGCCCCGGCAATGGTTCCGCAGGCATTCACCCCAATCACCCCTCCCTGGGACGCCAAAGCTGCAATCTGATCATCTCTCAGATTCCGGTAATTCTCATGGACGCTCCATGCATCCGAGTGGCTGGCCATAAAAGGCTTCTTCGCGCACTCCAGGATATCCGCGAATCCGTCATTATTCAAATGGCTCACATCCACATACATCCCAAGCTCTTCCATCTTCGCCACAGCCTCCCGGCCAAGCTCCGTAAGCCCTCCGTGAATCTCCGCAAACTCCCCGGCCTTACAGCATCCCCTGGCAAATGCATTGGGACGGCTCCAGGTAAGCCCCGCCCCTCTCACTCCCATATCATAAAAAGCCCGGAGCAGATACAGATCCGTCCCAATCGGATCCAGCCCCTCCAAAGACAAAAGAACCGCAATCCTCCCATCCCTCAGAGCCCCCTCCAGCTCCTCCCGGCTGGACACGACGCCAATCACATCCCGAACCGGCTCCAAATCCTCCCGAAGAGCCGCAATCTGCGCCATCGCCACAGGAAGCCCCTTCTCCGGCAGATCCCCGGAAGAGACAAACACCGAAGAAACGCAGACATTCAGCCCAGCCTCCAAAAAGCTTCGAAGATACCTCCGCTCCACCACATCCCGTTCTCCATGCAGCCTGCGCCTATACACCTCCGCCGCCAGATCCAAATGCCCGTCCACAACGGTCTGTTCCCTATGTATCGCCTTGGCCCATTCCACAAAAACCTCTTCCATTCTCCTCTTCCTTTTAACAAGGGCCGGAGCTGCCGCAGCAGTCCCAGTCCCTGTAAATAATTTTTTCTATATTTTATGCGCAATCCGCAAAACAGTCTACCCTTAAAGGGCTTTCACAAACTCCACCGTCACCGTAAACAGATCCGCATTCAGCTCTACCTTAAACGTACCGCCGCAAGCCTCCGTAAAGCTTCTGGCAATCGACAGCCCCAGTCCGCTGCCGCCATCCGTCCTGCTTGCGTCTCCTCTGACAAACCGCTCCGTAAAATCAACCCCGTCATCCAGCTCCACCCCGGAAGTATTCTTAATATTCGCCACGGCCACACTCCCGTTATCCGTCAGTGTCAAAAAGATCCGCGATCCCTTAAGGGAATACTGAAGGGCATTCTGAACCAGATTCTGGAATACACGGTAAAGCCTCTGCCCGTCCGCCATAATCATCACCGGCGCCTCCGGAATGACCGTCCTCATAACCAGGCCGCTCTCTGCAATCTGCACATTCATATCCGCCAGTGTCTGCCGAAGCAGCTTCCCGAGGTCCAGCTTCTCCAGATTCACCGGAAGCTGGTTCGAAGCCGCTTTGCTCACCTCAAACACATCCTGGACCATAGTCCTGAGCCGCTCCGACTTCTCCCCCAGAATCTGCACATATTCCTTCACATGCTCCGGCAGATCCTCCTCCTGCTTGAGCAGCTCCACATAACTCACAATAGACGTGAGAGGCGTCTTAATATCATGGGACACATTGGCCACCAGCTCCACCTTCATGCGTTCACTCTTCGTCTGCTCCTTAAGAGCCGTCTCCATCCCCTGCTGAATCTCATTAAGATTCTCCGCAGCCGTTTTCAGATCCGCATCCTCCGGCAGATGAAGCCGCTCCGTCAGATTTCCTTCCCGGATAGCCGCAATCTGATCCGACAATGCCCCCAGGTCCTCTGCAAGCTCCTTATTCTTACGCAAATGCCAGACACCAAACACCAAGAGCCACACACCCAGGCATACGGCAAAGCATACCAGCACAATCCCCAGCCCATTCCAATAAAAGCCATGTCTGTAATAAGAAGCCGCCGTAATAGAAAACACCGAAAACAGCACCGCAGGCACAAATACCTGGCAATACCGCTCCACCATCCGTTTCTGGATAGGAAGCTTCAGTTCCCTCGTCCGCATACTTGCAATCACGGGCCCCAGCAGAGACTTCCGTTTTCCCTTATTGAGCCTCAGATCCGCCACACCCAGATACCCCATCCAGAACGCAGCCGTCAAGAAAGACCCCCGGCCCGCAATCATGCCGGCATAATACCCCAATTCCTCCGCGCACATATAGATTCCGTCCTGATACATCCAGATAAGCTCTCGAATGATTTCTCTTCCTCCTGTAAGCAAAAATGCAAGAGGAATTCCCACAAACAGCAGGAGCTTCACCTCAAGCCAGATATGCCCCAGGAAGCTTCCGATAGCGTTGTCCGCCCGGCGCTTATCCTTCCAAAGCAGAATTGACAGAGTCAGCAAAAAGAGGGCTGCAATCAGCTTCCATTTCGCCGCCTGATACCTGTCATAACGGCTCTCCTGGTACTGCTGCATTCGATAAAGCCCTCCCCAGTTTTGAACGGCTCCGTACTCTGAATAGCTTCCGGTAACATAAAGCTTTGGCTGCTTTGCCGCCGCTATAAAGATCATGGCATCCATGGCAGATTCGTCCACGTTAAAATTCGTATAACCAGGCACATACCACAGGCTGTCCTCTGTGTACACGCCGTCCCCATAGACATCCAGCTCCCTGCCGTCCTTGCTGATGCGAACCTTTCCGTCTCCCTTTTCGTTGTACCACAGGCAGAAGTTATACTCCTCCTCCCCAGGAAGATACCCCTGGAAATCCGGATCCTTTAGTTCCGTTCCCACCTTGGGCTCCAGCTGCTCCATATTGGTATAAAGAAGCTTTCCCTGGTAAATGACTGCATAGCGAAGGTTCTTATCCCTGGCATATTCCTTCATATACGCTTCCAGGGCCTCCTTCTCATCCTTCGGGCTGCCGTTATTGTCTCCGTCGTACTCGCCTCTGCGTATGGCATCCATGGTGTCATCCGCTATACCATACTCTTGCTGTATCTCATTCCAGGCCTCTTCCGAAGTCCCGGCCTCTCCCTCCGCCGCAGCCTCAGTAGAGATCTCCGTGCCGACTGCTGCTTCCGCCTCCTGCACGACAGTTGTTTCCCATGAATAGCCCAGCCATCCGCCGTCATAATATCCGTCATAATAATAGGTTCCGTCGCCGCTGTAGGCCACTCCATAATTATTCCAGCCTTTTCCTCCGGTTGCCACGCCCAGAAGCTCCTCCAGACGGCTTGCTATATAGAAGCGGAAGTCCGGATGCTCCTGATAATCCGTTCCTATCCGGCTTTTCAAGCTGTCTGCGCTGCTGCCAATGAGGCTCACCATAGACAGAAAATTTCCAAGCAACAGGGTCACTCCCAAAAAGAAGGCCGTAAAACTAACAATGATTCTCAATTTTCTCCATTTTGTATCCAATTCCCCACACCACCTTTAAATATTCTGGCTCCTTTGGATTGAGTTCGATTTTTTCACGAATGCGCCGTATGTGCACCATCACCGTATTTTCCGGAGCAAAGGCATCCTCCTCCCAGACTCTCTGGTAGATTTCCTCGGCCGGAAAGATACGGCCCCGGTTCCGCATCAGGAGATCCACGATCTTTGTCTCCGTAGCGGTAAGCTTTACCGGCTCCCCGTCTGCATAGAGGGTGCGCTCCTCCATCCGATAACAGAGACGGCCGTTGCGTATCACATCTGCCTGCTGCTGTGCGTGGATATCGCCAAGGGAAGTGTACCGTCTCAGATGGCTTTTCACCCGTGCCGCCAGTTCCTGGGGATTGAAGGGCTTGGACACATAGTCGTCCGCTCCCATGGAAAGCCCCAGAACCTTGTCGGTATCCTCACTCTTGGCGCTTAAGACGATAATGGGAAGATTCTTCCGCTCCCGGATCTTCATAACTGCGGACAGGCCGTCCAGCTTCGGCATCATTACATCCATAATAATGAGCCTCACGGGATGCTCAGCCACAAGCTCAAGGGCCTCCATGCCGTCATAGGCTTTCAGCACCTGGTAGCCCTCCTTTTCCAGAAGAAGCCCGATGGCCTTTACAATCTCCCTGTCGTCATCCACCACCAGCACGCATTCGTTCATTTTCTTTCTCCTTCCTCGTGTATGCGGCTGTTGTTCATCAAAACAGCCGCATTCTTCAAGCCTGTATTTATGGTAGGAAATATTTCTTACAAAAGAATTGTGATATTTCTTACAGATTTCTTACAATCACAGCCCTTCCCAGACATGCGCTACCAAACCAGATACACATCATCCTTGTTGGCCGGATTGACGATGGCGGTGACTTCCTCGATTCCTAAAGTGTCAAAGGATACGAGCCGGCCGGCCTTCAGATTTTCCAAAAACACATCCTTTGCCTTCATCATCAGCTCCATGTCATCTTCCGTGGAAACCCAGCGGCTCATCAAAACAATCTCATCGTACTCTTCTGCCCATCTGGGCCTGGGAGCCATCCGCTCCTTATTGTAGGTTACGCAGAAACGTACTGTATTTTCCGGAACCCGTGCATCCGTCAATACCTCATCCTGCTTCCACTCGTACCCGCCTGTGATTGCGATTTTCTCCTCTCCCGGCTCAAACTCCACGTCAAAATTTTCTGTCTGCATATCGGTCTTCCCCAGAATCTCCCTGCCGCCATAGGCAAGGGCGGAAAATTCCGTAAACAGAACGCCCACGCCGATCCCGGTCAGCAGAACGCCGGCGCAGAATACGGCAAACAATATTTTATGCATTCTTTTCATTGTACTCCTCCATTCCCATTCCGTAATCCTCCCGCTCCTCTTTTTTTCTTCTCCGCACCAGGCTGTAGGAGCCCCAGGCCAGAACGCCAAGACAGAGCATTGCGCCAAGACAGATAAGGAGCATTCCCGCCATGGGGTAGCCCTGGGGCAGAAGAACCAGCACGGTTCCCAGGCCCGCCAGTGTTATGAGGGCCATACTTCCAAAAAACAAGGCCATAAACAGCCATAAGAGATTCCAGAACAGCCGCATCCACCAGATGCAAAAAGCAGCAGACAAATCCCATATTTTCGTAATAACCTGAAGGAAGGCGGCTGCCAGGCTTCTTTTCGGCCTCTGTTCTATGTTCACGGTTTTCACAATCTTCAAGCCTCCCTCCCCTTTGTCCGTCTCTTGGGGAACGTCTGCATGTCTCAAAGAGAAAGCTTCCTCTTCCCTGGCCGCCGCAGGATCTTCCTGCATATAAAGAGCGTTTTCTTCTGCCCCTTCTGCCCTTGCTCTTATGCTGGAGAAAGGCTTTTTCATCCAGAAGGCCAGCGCCCGGCACTTACCGGCGCACCAGTGAAGGCCGCGGCTGATTCCTCTCATGCAGGCTATGGATTTGTCTTTGAGAAAGGCTCCCATCTTCCGAAAAAGCTTCCCTCCCTCTTCCATACCTCCCCTCTTGAATTCCGGCAGATGAACGGAAGACTTTTTATCAAACTCCGGCTTTACATGGTAGGCTTCCAGAATCTCCGCCGCAAGCTGACGCATGGGGCCAAAATCCCGAATGGCTTCTTCCTCGCTCAGACCCTTTTGAAGCTTCATGTCTATGTGCTGGGCATATTCCTCTAAAATGTCCTCCTGCTCCTGATCCTCCAGAATCCGGAGGTATCCGCGCAGCTCTTCTAAAAATGTCTCTTTATTCATGTTCCTTTCCCTCCTTCAAAAATCGGCTGACCCTGGTTTGAAATTCCTCCCACTCGGCTTCCAGGGAATCCCGGTACAGGATTCCGGCCGCCGTCAGGTGATAATACTTCCGCGGAGGGCCTTCTGAGGATTCACGCAGATACGTTTCAAAATAGCGCTCATTGGTCAGCCGCTTCAGCAGCGGATAGATGGTTCCCTCGTTCACATCAATGACCCGGGAAACCTCTTCCACCAGCTCATAGCCGTACATGTCCTTTTTCCGCACAGATTCCAGAACAATCAGCTCCAATACTCCTTTTTTAAATTGTGGATTCATGTACTCTCCATTCCAATTCCGCAGCCCTCGCACAAGCCCCTTCCTGCCGCAAGAGCTTTCGGTGACATATGTATGCGGCCGGAAATCCTTCTTGGCAATGCGCAAGGTATGCTCTTTTTTCTTTATGCTATTATATTACGCCAGCTACTATGTATTGTCAAGTACTAATATTTTAAAAGTAGTGATACCTATATCTTCCCTGTTGACAGCGGTGTCTAATGGTGTTAGACTATAGGTGTCTAATATTATTAGACACCTATCTTTTATCAAATACACAAAAAGCGGAAACAAGTGTTTTTGAAAAATAATTTCTGCTGGACGGTAAAGTCGCAAAGGCGCACGAGAGGAACTTTCATGAGCGCCTTTTCGAATGAAAGTTTCTCTCATTACAGGTGTGTCGAAGCGACTTTACCCTTTAGTGCTGTCGCGCAGCGACTACAAATAGGAGGCACAATGGAACCTTATAAATTGGGAGAAATGGAACAAAAATTTGCAGATTTAATCTGGGAGCGCGCTCCCATTGCCACCGGCGAACTGGTGAAGCTGTGTGAGCATGCATTCGACTGGAAGCGAACCACCACCTACACCATGCTGAAACGGCTCTGCCTGAGAAACCTCTTTGAAAATGTAAACGGCATCGTTCAGGTCAAAACAACAAGGGAGGATTTCCAGGCCGCCCAGGGAGAACAGTTCCTGATGGAAAATTTTGACGGATCCCTGCCCCGGTTTCTCACTGCATTTTCCAGAAGGAAAAAGCTGAGCAGCCGTGAGGTTGCACAGCTTCGGAAGCTGATTGAGGAATACGAAGACGAAACGGAAGGAGGCAGCTCATAATGGAACAGCTTTTTATTACGATTCTCAATATGAGCCTTACAGGAAGCGTGATCATTGCAGCAATGCTGATTGTCCGGCTGTGCTTTCGAAAAGCCCCCAGAATTTTTTCCTATGCTCTGTGGGCCGTGGTACTCTTCCGGCTTCTCTGTCCCGTGTCCTTTTCCGCCGGCATCTCCTTCCTGGGTATTCTGGAAAAAAATGCGCCTGCGAAAGGGCGGATGGAATATATTCCCGAAAATATCGGATATCAGATGGAGCCCAAGGTCAGTCTCCCGCTTCCCGGCGTCAGCGATGCCGTCAACGCATCCCTTCCCGCCGGCAATCCGGCTGCTTCCGCCAACCCCCTTCAAATCTGGATCTTCGTCTTGTCTTGTATCTGGATTCTGGGGATTGCAGTTATGCTCGCTTACAGCATGTTTTCCCTCCTCCGCCTTAGGAAAAAGCTGAAAGCGGCCTCCCACGAAGGAGGGAATATTTACCGGATGCCGGGCCATGGAACCCCCTTTGTCTACGGGCTTATCCGGCCGCGCATTTATCTCTCCCAGGCCCTTAACCAGGAGGAGGAGCGCTATATGCTGCTCCACGAGCAGATTCATATCCGCAGAAGAGATCCACTCTTCCGGACGCTTGCTTACGGGGCCCTCTGCCTTCACTGGTTCAATCCTCTGGTGTGGCTGGCCTTTTTCTTAAGTGAGCAGGATATGGAAATGTCCTGTGACGAAGCTGTGATCCGGCAGCTTGGGAGCAATGTGAAAAAGGAATACTCTGCTTCCCTTCTGTCTCTCGCCTCGGGCCATCCCATGGTAAAAGGCCTTCCGATTGCCTTTGGGGAAGGAGATACGAAAAACCGTATAGAAAATGTCCTTCATTACCACAAGCCCGCCCGGATTCTGGCTGCGGCCGCCGCTATTGTCTGTGTGGTGCTTGCCGTACAATTTCTGGCCAATCCCAGGGACAGCGGAGATGATACGGATTGGGAAAATGTATTCTATGGTATTGTAGCTTATGGGGATATGGAAGGGGAAACGCCTCCTATGGTCGTGCGCATTCCCCGTTTCGGGGATATGAATATACCGGAGGCAGACCGGGTGGAGCCTTATATCGAAATTGATTTTAACGGACTGGAAGCCGGAGATCTCATTCGGATCACCTTCCCGAAAGGGGAAGAGATCTCTATCATGGAGACTTATCCCGGCCAGTTCTCCCTCAAAGCCGAGAAAATCGAGGTGATGGGCCGGGGCCCCTTTGCTCTGGAGCCTGGGGAAGGAAACAGCTATCGTTTTGCCCTGCCTCTTGGAATGGCGCCTGATGCACAGCCCGGGGATCTGCTGGATGTCTACCGGCAGGAGCCGGACAAGAACGGCGTGATACAGGATGTGGAATTTTTACACTCTGTGGAGATTCTGGATGTGGCGCCGGAACAGTACCAGATCTGGGTGAATATGCTTCCTGAGGAGGCGGAACGGGTTCTTTCGGAATTCGGCTTTGGACTTCGATTGGAGCTTTTAAAACAGGACTCCAAGGTTCCTTATCTGTCCTCCGAGAATCTGGAGACACTTCTGTCCCAGGCGGATCTGAACGGAACCTTCCGGCTGAATATCCAAAGCATTGCCCGGAGCGCACGGGGGATTGACCGCTATGTCGCCAATACGCTTACAGAGGATTCCATCCAGGAGCTTCCCCTTCTTGCGTTTGCAGAGGACTGCGTTTTCCAGGTCAACCGGGAGATGAATGCTGTCCGCTATGAGGACGTGGACTTTGATGAATTCACGGAGCTGGCTGAGGACGGATTTTCCTGGAGCAATCCTCTGTGCACGCTTCATTTTAGGGATAATGTGATTACCCATGCGGCTTTGGAAAGCGCATGGTACGGCGCAGGCATCGCCTATGAGCCCTTTACCCCGGATACCTGGTATGCAGATATCCACAGCTTTCCGGAGATGGAAGGGATTGATCCTCTGGAAACCTATTATACCCAGGCGTACCGTGTGGAAAGCGATTTCGGGGAAGGGGCCGGAATGGAAACGGGGATATTCTCTACTCCGAGGGCGCTCACGTCTCCCGGGCCGGTTGGAATAATATCTATCTTGGAGAGCTTGACGGGACGCCGTTTCTGATGAGAGTCCATATAGAGGATCGGGATACCTATGGAGGGTCTGATTATCAAGCGTTCCGTTTGGGCGAAAACGGCAAGATTCTTCAGATTGCCGGCAGCTCCTTCTCCTTTGACCAGGATCTGATTCCTTATGATGAGGAAAGCTTTCACCAGTGGGAGGCACAGATGGATACTTACCTGAACAACTGCCGGCTGCTGCTGAGTACCCAGGATGGGGAGATGCGGACGGAGTAAAGGGCTTCTCTTGGTAAATCCATCTTTTTGCAAACAGGTAGAGCTGCACCTTGCGGTAATGGAACAAGTGGCTTTGTCCTTCATATATACCTGTTTTCCAACAGTCATCCTTCGTTGACGCGCTATTCGAGTCCAAATAATTTACAGAAATTCCCATACAATATCTTATCCATCACATCCTCACCCAAGTCAAAGCGCAGAAGCTGCTTCACCGCATCCTCCGGCTTCCACATGGGAAAATCAGATCCGAACAAAAAGCGTTCCGGACCAAAGCGGTCAAACATGCGGTATACCAATTCCTCGGATACAAGCGGAATCGTGCTGGAGGTATCGTAGAGTACATTCTCCGGCTGGGGATGATGGAAAGACTGCTCCCAGATAGCCCATCCTCCAAAATGGGCGGCAATCACTTTCAAATCCGGCGCCTTCTTAAGAAGATTCGTCAGACGCTTGGGCGAAGAAAAGTCATAGCGGTCATCCCCCATATGAAACAGCACCGGAAGCCCTCGTCTGGCTATGGAACGATACATCGCTATTCCACAGGAGGCATCAATGGGAACCCTCTGAAAATCCGGATGGATCTTGATACCGCGAAGGCCCAGCTCCTCCATCCGATCCAGTTCCTCCTCATAGCCTTCCATCCCCGGATAGAGCGAGCCAAAGCCGATAAAGCCAGGATGCTCACGGGCGGTCTGGGCCAAAAAGGTATTGATATTGTGAACCTGCCCCGGTGTGGTGGCGGAATTGCTAATCACGCAGCGGCTGATGCCTGCCTCTTCGAGCTCTTTGACCAGGCAGTCCGTGCCCGCCGTGGTATAAGCGGTTTTGTCATAAAATTCTCCGATGGAATGAGCCGCCTTTTCCGCCAATTTATCCGGAAAAATGTGTACGTGTATATCTGCTATCTTCATAAAACATAATTCCTTATCTGCACCAGAGGATATCTACATCTCTTCCTCAATCCGAATGTTGTCCCCGTCTCTCAGCTCCTGCTGAAACAGCCCCTGCATTCCATTGACTGTAAGAACTATCCGCCCCTTTGGCTGTTTCAAATCAATTCCGGAATATTGTATCATATCCATGAGAAAATAGGAGGTTCCATCCGTCTTTCTAGGCAAGGTAATCGGCATTCCATTCAAATGAAAATGCACCTCCGGCGGCTGCGCAGAGACTGCCGTCTTTTCCTCCCTCTGGGATACGGGAGCTGCTGCCTCCAGAGCAGAACGCTGTGCAAAATTTCTCTGCGGATTTAACGCCGGTTTTGGCTCTTCTTCCTGTTTCATCTCAACAGGCTCTGTTTCCTCTGCCGTTTCCGGCTGCCGCTCTGTTCCTGCAGGTTCGCTAAACTCTGCCGCAGTTTCTGCGGTTCTATCCGGTGCGGCTGCACTTTCTTCCTGCTGCACCGGCTCCTGCTCCTGCGTCTGCTCCGGAACAGCCGCAGGCTCCGGCTCTGCTCCTTCCTCCGCCGCAGGCACATCCTCCGCTGCTGCCTCTTCTTCCGCTTCCGCAGCTTCCTCCGGCAGCGCTTCCTCTCCCGGCCGCCTCATCACAATCACATCGCCCATTTTCAACTGGGTCTCCAAATCCGCAGGCATCCCGTTCAAGGTCAGCTCCACAGCCTCTGCCGCCCCGTTAATATCCCCAAGGCAGGCCGCCGCAGACACGCCCGATACTGCCGGTGTAAAGTCAATCTCATCTCCGGCCTGTATGATCTCCGAGAGCCTCCCTTCCTTTTTATTAATAAACAGAGCCGCAGGCTCCACAGGCGTACCGTAGAACACCTTCCGCCTTCCGTTCACCGTCACAACCAGGTTCGCGCCGCTGTGTCCCATAACATCCAAAAAGCTATAGCCGTTCATCATCAAAAGATTCAGCGCCGTAAAGCTTCCGCTTCGGAACAGATTCGCCGGCCTGCCGTTCAGGATCACCCGGAAGCTTGCATTGATAAGATTCAGTCCCGAAGACACTGCAATCCCCAAAGGCGTTGCATACTCCGGATTGTTGAGATCATACTCATCGGAAAATGCACTGGTGCGGAAATTATTTCCGGCAATGGCCACACGCTTGGAATCCATCTGCAGAGCCGCCGTCAAGCCCTCCTTAAGCCCTGTAAGCTTGCTGCCGCCTCCTGCTAAAAACAGCGCCGAGGGCGGATTGCCGTTGATCTCCAGGATCTTGTCCGCAATCTCCCGGCAGAGATGATCCGAGGTATCCTGTATACACGCCAGAAGCTCATCCCTGGAAATCGTCTGCTCAAAGCCCAGGATATCTGTAAAGGTGATTTCCTCCTCTTGATCTGCCTGCGCCTTCATAGATTCCGCCATCTGGAAATCTACCAGGTATTCCTTCATCAAGGTCTCCGTAATCTCATCTCCAGCCATGGTAGCCATGGTGTAGCCCGTCACGCTTCCGTCGGTACAGGCCGCAATATCCGAGGTTCCTGCGCCGATATCCACCAGCACCAGGTTCAAAAGCCGGAGATTTGCCGGAATCGCCGCATTGATAGCTGCAATCGGCTCCAAGGTAATGCTGGCCACCTCCAGGCCGATCTTATTCATGGTGGTATAGAGACTTTCCACCACCTCGCTCGGCAGGAAGGTCGCTATCAGATCCACCTTCACGCTCTTTCCCCTGTGATCCTTCAAACTGGAAATCATATATTTATCCAGATAATACTGGCACACTGTATAACCCACCAGATAGAACCTGCGGTTATCCTCCATACTGCGGTTCTCCGCATCAAAGGCTTCCTCCGCCTTGCTGATAGCTCCCGCCTCCAGACGGCTTATCACCTCGTCGTCAATGAGATCCTTTCCGGAAACCTCCATCTCAAATTCCGCCCGTTTCGTCCGAAGGGCTCTTCCCGCCGCCGCCACGCACACGCGCTCCAGCTTAAAATGAAGCTTGCTCTCAAGCTTCTGCTTCACCTTTCCGGCCACAGCCGCCACTTTATCTATATTCTCGATCTGTCCGTCGATCATTGCCCGTTCTGTATGTTCTTCCCTCTCAATAGCAATGATTCGGATCTTTTCATTCTCCACGGTTCCCACCATTCCGATGATGCTCCGTGTTCCGATATCCAGAGCAAAAATCGTCTGCTCTGCCTGTATCTGCGTCTTTTTTACCTGTACTGCCGCCATGCTTTCCCTCCTGCGTCATTGGAGCGGCCCTTTGCCGCCCTCACAGCTTTGTCTCTCATCATTATAGTAAAATCTCTTTTCAATGTAAATGCTTTTCTACGGGAAAACACATCCGATTTCAAGGCGGCGCTTACTGTCCGCTCCGCGGCCGGTAACAGGCTGGGGACTTTTTACGTTACTGGCCACGGAGTGAACAGCAGCCTTTTACATCTGCTTAATCCGCTCCAAGGCCGCCAGGGTATTCTCATAAGAACCAAAGGCCGTAAGCCGGAAATATCCCTCTCCGCTTGGACCGAAACCGGATCCAGGTGTCCCTACGACGCCGGCCCTTTCCAGAAGATAGTCAAAGAATTCCCAGGAGGTCATATTGCCCGGCGTTTTCAGCCAGATATAGGGAGCATTGACTCCGCCGGATACAGTGTAGCCGGCCGCCTTCAGACCCTCCCGGATGGTTTCGGCATTCTTCATGTAATAGGCCACCTGTTCTTTCAGCTGGGCTTTTCCTTCCTCGGAATAAACTGCCTCGCCTGCACGCTGGATGATGTAGGGGGCTCCGTTGTATTTTGTTCCGTGGCGTCTTGCCCAGAGGGCGTGTAAAGACACACCGCCGCATTTCAAATCCTTGGGAATGACTGTATAGCCCAGGCGCACGCCGGTAAAACCGGCATTCTTAGAAAAGCTCTTAAGCTCGATGGCACAGGTTCTGGCTCCCTGGCACTCATAAATGGTGTGGGGAACATTTTCCTCGGAAATGTAGGCCTCGTATGCTGCGTCATAGATGATCGCCGCCCCTGTCCGGTTCGCATAATCTACCCATTCCTGGAGCTGTTCTTTTGTAATCGTGGAACCGGTCGGATTATTGGGAAAGCACAGGTAGATGAGATCCGGCGTTTCCTTTGGAAGCTCGGGGGCAAAGCCGTTCTCTGCCAGACAAGGCATGTAGATTACACTGCTCCACATTTCTGTCTTGGGGTTGTAGGTTCCTGTCCTGCCTGCCATGGCGTTCGTGTCCACATAGACAGGATATACGGGATCGCAGACGGCGATCCGGTTGTCTGTGCTGAAGATCTCCTGGATATTGCCGGAATCACACTTTGCGCCGTCGCTTACAAAGATTTCATCCGGGCTGATGTGGGCGCCCCTGCTCCGGTAATCGCCCTCGGCAATAGCATTTCGCAGGAACTCGTAGCCCAAGTCCGGGGCATAGCCGCGGAAGGTCTCTGCATGGCCCATTTCGTCCACGGCTTTGTGCATGGCTTCTATGATGGCCGGAGCCAGGGGCTGGGTGACATCTCCGATCCCAAGGCGGATAATGCTCTTCTTGGGGTGCTCCGCCGTATATGCGGCGACCTTTTTGCCAATGTCAGAAAAAAGATAGCTGCCCGGCAGCTTTAAATAATTGTCGTTTATCTTATACATCGCTCTGTTACCTCCTATTCCAGTTCCGTAATATCCTTCACAATACACCGGTATGAAATCAATTCCCAGCCGCAAAAGCATGCGTCTGTAAATCGATTTGTGCATTGTGAAGGATATTACTGTTTTAAAGTCGCTGCGCGACAGCACGAAAGGGTAAAGCCGCTTCGGCACACCGGTAATTTTGGTTCACGCAAAAAAGGCGCTCTTCCCCCTCGGTTGAACGCCTTTGCTCTGTTTCAAAATATAGCAGTAATGCAGAACTTTGTCAATAAATTTTCCCTTTTTTCTTCCTTGAAAACAGCAGCATTCCAGCAAGAGCCGCCGCAGACACTGCACATCCTGCCGCCAGGAGGCCGGCTGTCCTGCTCTTCTTGGCCTCTCTTTCCACTGTCTGCTCCATCAGCTCCTCCTCTTCATACTCACGCCTCTCCCCTCTTACCAGAAGGCAGTGGCTGTTCACTCCGTATGGAGTGCAGGTCACAAGAGTTATATAGTCCCCTCCCTCAATGATTGCCAATTCTTCGGTATCCCCAGGCTCCACCAGCTTTATCTGATCCACCTCGTTGCTTTCATATTCCAGTACACCGGAACTTCCTGGGACATTTCTCCTGTTCCCACATAATAAATGGTATAGACCACGGGCTTATTTTCCCTATACAGTTCCTCCTGATTCCAGGGGGCCACATAACCATAATAATAGTCGTAATCATCCTGTCCGCCAGAGGAACCCCTTTGAGGCCGGGCCTGTACAAAGCCATCCATCTGCACGTCCTTCAACGGGCAGACAGCACGGAGGGTATCGGGCAGTTCCAGCTCTGCCGCGCCTGTTCCCTGGTCCACGATCATGCTGTAGACGGGATTGTGCCGCTCAAACAGCGTGATTCCCGGCTTTCTCCCCGGAAGCTCGAGGGTAATGCCGGCTGCGCACAAGGGCTGTGCAAATACGCTCCAAAGCAACAGACAAGCAAGAAGCCCGTTAAGTCCCCGGTAAACAAATGATTTTCTTCTGTGATCCTTCATCTCCTACACCCTTCCGATTTTTCTTCCCACAGACTGCTGGCCAGATGGGTATGATCCTGCCTTTTTTCCAGATACTTATGCCTTGTTCCGGTATGTCCATTTAGCTGTTTCTGTGAGGATTTGGCTGATTTCCTGCTACGTTCAAAGTGGTGTTTAATGCAGACTTTTGCATCCAGAAATGGATGATAATGGCAAAAGATGGAAGGCTTTGAAAAAATACTGTATTTATAAGGAATTTATGGGATAACACATAATCTGTACTATCTGAAATTTAATGTCTTATAAGGCGGATTTTAAAGTCTAGTTTAAAATCCACTTTTCAGCAAAAATTTTCAGAAAATACCAGAAAAATACATGATTCGCAAATTCAAGAGGCTGCCGCAAAATAAGACAGCAGCCCATAAGGAAACATTGCAAAACATATGACTTATGCTAGGTAAACGGGAAAATAGAAAACTCTATGGGATTGAAAAATCTTTCGCATAGAATTTTTGTTTATTTCAACATTTCATATAAAATTTTATATTTATTAAAATCCTCTTCAAATTTATTTGCATTAACATATATATCCTCCCCAAATATATGTTAAATAACAATTGGAACAATCGCTTTACACCCTAAAGAAAGACACCTCAAAAGGTGTCCCTCTGTTTAACCGCTTATTGCAAGCCGCTCCATCAATGCTTCCTGTAAAACCTTCGACACATTGAGATTCGCTGCCTCTGCCTCCTGGTTTAACCAATTCGGTAATGTAACATTTCTTCGCACGGATTTATTATCCATGCGCCTCCTGTACACGATAAAGTCCACGTCCACCATAGTCAAAATTCCTTTGGTATAATCAAAATCCTCTGTATCCTCCTTTGCTTTGACTACTGCTCCTTGATAACCGGATGCCTCCGGAATCTCTATCCCGTCATCCTCCAGGGATATTCCTTTCAGCCCTATTGCATCTCTGGCCATTTCTATAGCATCCTCCAGATCTTGCCCCTCTGTAAAAATATCCATATCTGGAACATACACCAGATAATCTGTTCCACATTCTGCTATAAATGTTGGATATGCTCTTTTCATTGTATTCCTCCTTATCTAAAAAAGATACCGGGGATTTATTTCAATCCCCACTTCTTTAGTATCCTTTTTGCCGTAATTTCATTAATTTCTGTATGTCTTGGAACCTGTTCTGTGTCACTTCCACGTTTGTATGTATCGTGGTTACCTCCATGCTCCTTGAAATGAAACCCAGCGTCTTCAAGCTTTTTTATCAGGTCTCTTCTCTTCATAGCATTTCCTCCTATAATTATATTATACACATTTTTTGTGTATCGTCAACAAATATGATACGCATTTTTTCCACTATATTCGGGAGATTACCCTCTATACTTCCTGCATCATGCGGTGCCATTTCAGAAAGGTGCTGTGGGCTACCCCCAATTTTTTTGCCGCAGTTCTCGCTGAAATCATTCCCTTTTTATATTCTTTTTGCAGTGGGTAAAATTCTAAGGGGATCTCCATAGACTCTCTTCCAAACCGCACCCCTTTTCTTTTGCCAAGGTTCCCGTTAAGTCTTTATCCTTCTTTCTTGTATCCAGAAGAGGCATATCCAATACAACGATATCTGCCCACATTTCCTTGGTAATCATGCGCCATTGATTCTGAATCTCTGCATAATTTCTTCCAAGCCGATCAATTGATTTCACTGCAAGCACATCGCCGGGACGCATTTTTTTCATTAGAGCCCTGTATTTTGGACGTTCAAAATCTTTTCCGCTCCATTTATCCATATAGATATTCTTTCTGCTCACGCCAAAGGCCTCCAGCGCAATCACCTGACGATCCTCGTGCTGCTCCTTTGTTGATACCCGGATATAACCATAATAGTTTCCCTTCATGCTCCAATACCTCCTTATCCTAAGTAAACATGTAAAGTTACCTGCCGTTTTTTCCTCTTGAAAGTCTTCCCGGCAGAATCATTGTACTGGATTAAGTTGTGAAAGTGAGCATTTTCAGAAGGTTAAGCCAAGGCTAAAAAGGGAGCTGTCATTTTTCCAGATTATCTTTTTATTATTTCAGTGGGAATGCCGAAAATTTTCAGATACAGGTAATTGAGAAAAAGAAAGCAATCAAGTATAATGGAGGAAAGTAATCTATGGTCCAAAACTTAAAATGGTATCAGAAACATTTTCTATAGAGGAAGCTGCGTATAAACAGGAGACAGAAGCAGCGGTGCGCGAAGAGATTGCTGATGTGCACAGATAATAATGTGCAGAGCTTATAGCGGGAGGTTATTAGTATGAAGTTATTCTCTTTCGGAAAAGAAAAGAAACAGGAGGACTTTAATTTTCAAATTGAAGATGTGTTTGCCTTAAAGGAATGCGGCGTGGTAGTTGCAGGACGAGTCACCAAGGGAGTACTCCATCAAGGGCAACAGGCAATCTGTGTCCCCCAAGCAGGGACTTCCTTCCTCTGCATAATTGAGCGTATTGAACAGCCAGATCCCAGGTATCAGGGGCAATATATTCATCCGAAAGAGGCAAGGTCTGACGGACCTTGCGGCGGACATTATGCCTTGATGATTCCGGGCCGCAATAAATCAGATTTTCATTCCGGGGATCACCTGGTTCCCACAGGCTCTGTACCGCTTGACGAGCCGCCGGGTATGAATCCAAAACCCTGAAAGGGATGTTTATGATTCGGCTTGTGCCTGTGGTTTTTTGCTTTATTATACTAGTAACACGGAACAGCGGCGAGTGAACAGTAACAAAAAGCGGCGGCGAAAGGAATAGCAGTTGAAGGGATTGGGCTGCAAAGCTTTGAGACAATACGAGAAAAACAATATTTTTATGTTGATAAAACAAAGTTTATAAAAGAGTGGCGGAAAAAACCGGATGATGTTTGAAAATATGATTCAGGGATGGTTTTCAGAGCAGGATGAAAACTATAACGATTTTATCAAAGCATTATTGTCGGATGATTTGGAAAAATGGTATTGATTGGAAAAGATATCTGAAAATGGTAAAAAAGACGATTTTGTTGCAGATGAAAAATATTGTGCGGCTTGGACAAAAGGAGGCCGTTACTGTTCGGGATTAAAATGTCTGTAATGCCCTGCCAGAAAGCAGGGCGTTACTTTTATACAGTATATAAGAGATTCTCTTATATCACAGGCCCAGTTGTATTTTCTTTCAGACTGATATTTCCAGATCAATCTCCCCACGGAACACCTCGGCCGCAGGCCCGGTCATATACACGCAGTTGTCCTTCTCGTTCCAGTCAATCTGCAGATCGCCTCCCAGCAGCCGGACAGTGACGCTGCGTCCGGCGAAGCCGTTGAGGGCTGCAGCGACTGCCACTGCACAGGCTCCTGTTCCGCAGGCCATGGTTTCCCCGGAACCTCGTTCCCACACACGCATTTCAAGTGTCTCTTTATCAACCATGCGCACAAACTCCGTGTTCACCCGATCCGGAAAACGCTCATGTGTCTCGAATTTCGGCCCCAGCTCCTCCAGTTTCAGATTCTTTATATCCTCCATAAATACAACCGCATGGGGATTGCCCATGGAAACGCAGGTCATTTCATAGGTTTGGCCGTCCACGGCAATCGGCTCCGCCACAAGACGTTCTCCTTCCCCTTTCACCGGAATAAGAGAAGGCTTTAAAATCGGCTCGCCCATATTTACCTGCACCTGGGATACCTTGCCTTTTTCTATTGTCAGCTTGAGATACTTGACAGCCCCTCCGGATATGATCCGAAGGTCTGTCTTATCTGTCAAGCCGTGATCGTATACGTATTTTGCCACACAGCGGATACCGTTGCCGCACATTTTTCCGTAGGAGCCGTCCGCATTGTACATTGCCATCTCAAAGTCGGCCTCCTTAGAGGGCTGAATTAAAATCAAGCCGTCTCCCCCGATGCCTTTGTGCCGGTCGCTCACCAGCCGGGCTGTTTCCTCCGGATTCTTTAAGGGTTCCCTGGTACAATCCACATAAACATAATCGTTGCCGATTCCATGCATTTTCGTAAACTTCAATTTAGACCTCCATTCCAGTTCCGTAATATCCGTAAAATCTTTTCCATCTCAAAAATTCATAAGGCTCAATACCATCTGGGCCGTTTCCACCAGATTTGTTCCGCTGTCCATACTGCATTTTTGGATATAGCGGTGGGCTTCCTCCTCGCTCATATGGTTCCGCTCCATCAAAAGGCTTTTTGCCTCTAAAACAATCTTTTTCTCCTCCTCTGAGCGCGCCTTCGGCTTCTGCCGCAGACGCTTTTTCCGCCGGGCAGTCTGTTCCGCCATAAGATCCAGCGTATTTAATAAATCACGCACCTTAAGGGGCATGGCAATGCACATCAGATCCGGATCACTGCATTCGCTTAAAACACGCTGGGACGCTACCAGAAGCATCTGAAAATGAGAAGGGAGAACGCTGCGCAGCTCCGAATAAATCATATCCGGATATTTGCAGCCGCAGACCAGAATCCCGTCGCCTAAGCTGTTGGCATGAGCCAGCGCCTGGGCTCCCGTTGTACAGACTGCCGATACCAAAAATCCGTGCCGCACCAGGAGGCTGCGTACATTTCCGGCATCTTCAGCCTTTGGAAATAATACAATAATGTTTGTCATGTACCTCCCCCCGTACAGCGTTTTTCCTTAAAATCACAAAGTAACCGTTTTATCTCTGCGAGCAATGAGCCATGCCGTGCTTGCACGAGCATCTGACTGTCTAAAGAATTTGAACACAAGGCTTAAATCCGGTAAAGATAAGAGTCAATCTCCCAGGCCGATACCTGCGTACAGTATTCCTCCCACTCTCTGCGCTTCGACTCGCAATAGCTGCGGCTGACCTTCTCACCCAGAACCTTTGTCACCAGCTCATCCGCCTCCATGGCATTCAGGGCTTCCAAAAGATTCCGCGGGAGGGACTCGATCCCTCTCTCCTGCCGCTGCTTATCCGTCATCCGGCGGCTGCTCTGATCCACCGGGTCAGGCGGAAGAATCTGCTCCCGGATTCCCTCCAGGCCGGCGGCCAGACACAGGGCCAGAGCCAGATACGGATTGCAGGAGGGGTCGGGGCTTCGAAGCTCGATCCGCACATTTTCCCCTCTCTGGGCCGGAATGCGGATAAGCTGGGCCCGGTTCACGGCCGACCAGGCCACGTAGCCCGGAGCCATGTAGCCCGAGGCCTGCTGTGCCGGGAACAGACGCTTGTAGGAATTCACTAAAGGATTGGTAATAGCTGTGATTCCCCTGGCATGCTTCAAAATACCGCCGATAAAATAGTACGCCTCCCTGCTCAAGCCATTGGGATCGCCGGAATCCTGGAAAATATTCCTCCCCTCCCGGGATAAAGACATATTGGTATGCATACCAGAGCCGTTTTCCTCTGTCTTCGGCTTCGGCATAAAGGTGGCGTGAAGACCGAACCGCCTTGCAATGGCCTTTACCGCCAGTTTAAAGGTCATAATGTGATCTGCCGTCAGCAATGCCTCATCATAGCGGAAATCGATCTCGTGCTGCGCAGAAGCCACCTCATGGAAGGAGGATTCCACTTCAAAATCCATTTCCTCCAGGGTCATAACCATGTCGCGCCTTGCATTTTCTCCCAAATCAATGGGCCCCATATCGCAATAGCCTGCCCTCTCATGGCTGAAGGTGGTGGGCTCCCCATTGTCATCCATGTGAAACAGGAAAAATTCACATTCCGGCCCCACATCGAACTGGTATCCCATGCTCCTGGCCTCTTCCAGAACCTTTTTCAAAATATACCGCGGATCGCTCTCATAGGGCGTGCCGTCGGGCCGCTTGATATCACAGATGAGACGGGCAACCTTTCCCTGCTGGGGTCTCCAAGGGAAAATCACGAAGGTATTCAGATCGGGACACAAAAACATATCCGTATCACTGTCATCCACAAAACCGTCCACACAGGAGCCGTCAAATACGTAGTTGTTATCCAGCACTCGTTCCAGCTGGCTCACTGTGATGGCTGCATTTTTCAGATTCCCGAACAAATCCGTAAATTGCAGGCGGATAAACTCCACATCCTCCTCTTCCACCAGCCTTAAAATATCTTTTTTTGTAAAATGGCTCATGCCTTCTTCTCCTTCTCTTTGTCTTTCAGACAGCTTCCCAGGCCATGCCCGTTGTCAATGATGGAAAACTACTTCTATGATGCAAAAAAAGGCGTTCTTTTCCCTATATAGAACGCCTTTGCTCTGTTTCAGAATATATCAGTTATGGGGGGCTTTGTCAATAGAAAGATCGCGTAAGGAACACACTTCGCAGTCCTTTCGGTAAAAGGATATTCCGTAGCAGTCAATATTTCGATAGCCCTCCGTCCTCAATTCCTCCGCATATCTCTTTTCATCTATCTGTTTCAGCGCCTTTTTAGCATCCTCCTCCAGATCATCGATGCAATCAGAAATCTTTATCTCCAGAATAAAGGATCTGCCCCGAAGAGATGGGCTTTTTACCATTATATCGGAGCGTCCGTTTCCGGTTTCCCGATTGGATTTTACCAGATAATTTTCACTCTGGCTCAAAATTCCCGTCAGAAAGCCATGGTAGAAGTTTTCCGCACTATCGAAGAAACTGATCGTATCAAATAGCTGTCCATTCAAGATATCCCGCATCCGTTCTCCGCGGCCTGGTAAATAAATTCACTTTTCTTTTTAAATCAAGCAATTCTTTAATAAACATCGTTTTATCCACATAATAATAACCGGATTTTATTATGTCTTCAAAATTTTCTACCCCTATCGGCAACGGCTTCTTCATCCTCACACCTCCTGTATAAAGTTGCTGCATTTCTGCTGCCTGCTTCTGCAATTATGATTTATATACACTCCAAAGCCTGCTCCATATTGATTTTCAAACATAAAAGTGGTAATATGCTTGGGAAACATGTTGAAAGAGACACCGCACCCTTCTGCGGAGTAGCAGAAAATTATTATAATGAAAAAAAGAAGCTGAACTTTTTATTCCCTGCCGCATGTCAGCAGCCTTCAACTTCTTTCGTACGATAGATTATGTAATATAAGTTATCAAGTCTTTATAAAAAGTCGGAGTAACAGGATTTGAACCTGCGACCTCTCGGCCCCCAGCCGAGCGCGCTACCAAGCTACGCCATACTCCGTCACGTGCAGGTATTATTGTATGCCATTCTGACACATTTGTCAAGTGCATATTTTATTTTATTGAAACATACAATGAAAATATCGTAATTGTTCCGATAACCTGCGGCGAAATGCAGATTTTGACGCAGACTGTCCGAGCAATTAGTAAATGATGTCCGCCAGGAGGTACATCCATGATTCAGCATTATCCCTTTGAAGTACTGCCGCTCCCCTATCTCTACGATTCCCTGGAGCCCAATATCAATATGGAAACCATGTTTTTCCACCATTCCAAGCATCTTGCAGCCTATGTAGACAATCTCAACACCCTTCTCAGGCCCTATCCCCAGTTCCACGAGTGGACTCTGGAGCGGCTGATCCTGGAAAATCAGGAGCTTCCGGAGAATATCCGCCAAAAAGTCTGGAACAATGCCGGCGGCGTCTATAACCACCAGCTCTATTTTGCCGGAATGTCGCCCAACCCTACCCAGCTCTTAGGAAAGCTGAAGGATGCCCTGCTGCTGGATTTCGGAACCTGGGAGAGCTTCTATGAAACTTTTTTCCAGATGGCAGTAGAGCTCTTTGGCTCCGGAAACCTGTGGCTTGCGGCTGACGAACGGGGAAAGCTTGTGATTCTTCCCCTTCCCAATCAGGATACCCCTCTGCCAAAAAACCTTTCGCCAGTCCTGAATCTGGACGTGTGGGAGCACGCCTACTATCTGGAGTATCAGAATCTCCGGGCAGAATACATCCGCAACTGGTTTGGCATCATCAACTGGACCGAGGCCGAACGCCGGTATGAAAAAGCCCTTTTCAACAATCTCCTGTGCAATGGAAGACAAAAGCAGTCCAAGCCGCTTCCCAAAAGCGAAGATGAAGTATAACCTCTGCCCTCACTGGCGGATATAGATCCCCTGCTCCTCAATCCAGTCCTCAAGCTCCGCCTGGGCATCCTCCGCCCAGGTTTCCGTGAGCGCCTTTTTCTCAAGCGGCCGCCCGGTACGGGCAAAATAATCCTCTATTTCCCCTGCAAGCCGTTCAAACTCATTGAGAAAAATGCAATGGTTCAGATCGCCTCTTCGAATCCGCTCAAGGCACTCCCGATAATCCATCCAGAGTACGCTTTCCACTTCCTCCTTCTGCAGATGCATCTCTTCTTCGGAAAGTCCGCACTCGTACAGATAAATCCGGCTGTATTCGTGATTCCTGAACACCTTCCCGTAGAATTCCGCCTCATGGTGCCCGATATGGGTAAAAGCGTATATCAGTTCCTTTGCCTCCGCCTGTATGCCAAGCTCCTCCCGAAGCTCCCTCAAAGCCGATTCCAGAAAATCCGCCCCGGAAGGGATATGTCCCGCCGAGGAAATGTCGTAGCTTCCGGGAAAAGAATCCTTATTCTGACTCCGTTTCTGCAGAAGCACATCCGCAGAATGCCTGTCACTGCGATACCGTACCAGCCATACGTGGGAAGTCCCGTGAAGATCCCCGTCCCGATGTACCAGACTGCGTTCCTTTACCTCCCCTGTAAGACTCCCATCCTCCCGGCGCAAATCAATATATTCCATATAACTCTCCATTTCAGTACCGTAAGCTTCGTTTTGGGCACCTTATCCGGCCCAGCTTCTCTCAGAAAACCTTATCTGCGTCCCTGTTCCAGGCCAGCAGAAGATCCACCATGCGTCCATAGCTCTTTGTCCCGGCCTCCTGTGCATTGGCCTTCAAATACATATCATTCACCTTATCCGAAACCTCCGAGATGGTTCCCCGGTATGTATCCCAATAAGCGTTGTGATCCAAAAGATCCCGTACTGCCTGATCGCACAGCTTTTCCCGAACCTTCTGAAGGGCCGCCGGATTCTGGGCGTACAGGGCATTTCCGCTGTAGATATAGGCAAGAATACTGCCGCTGTACCGGAACCCTGCATCCTTTGAAGCGCGGCAGGCCAGATAAGCTACAAAATTCGCCTCATCCTCTCGCATAAATCCCTTCAGATGGGACAGCTCATGGCAGATGGTCGAAGGCTTGTCCTGATCCGGCATTCCGTTGTTATAATTAGCCTCCACTGTAAAAGGGCTGTACACTCCCTGCAGAAGCTGACTTGACAGATACCAGGTGGAAAATACGGGCTTCGCCTTAGGATAATACCCCTCAAGCTCCGGATACTCCAAGGCCGCTGCCGCCATAGCTTCCCTGGCAAGCTCCACCGGATCTCCGGTCAGCATGCAGTACCCGTCCTCATCCAGGGCAATCTCCTCTGCCGCCTCATTGATCTCCCCTGCCAAAAACTCGCACAGGGCAATCAGCTCCTCCTCTGTAGACTCCTGCAGCACAAAGCCGGCCCGCTCTGAAAAAGGAATCCGCTGATAATTAATGCCGCAGTTCAAGGTAAACACCAGAAAAACCACGATCAGCGACCGGGCCAGGAGCAGCAAAGCCCGCTTAAGTGACAGCTTCCTAAGCAGCACTCCCACGACGCCCGCCACAATCAAAGCCGCACCCGCATAAAGCAGAATCTCGATCACCGAGAACGGAACGAGCGAACAAAGCCTCCCAAGAGTTCCTACAAAGACAGGGTAGACATGAACCGCATACCCTTCCGCAAATCCCGGAACCAGCCGGGCTGCCAGATGTAAAAGCAGGCTGATGCAAAGCAGGCCGCCCCAGAAAACGAACGCCCTGTCTAATGCACCTTTTTGAGACATTCGATTTCACCTTCATACTGCTCCACCAGGCCTTCCTTTTTCGTAATCCCCTGGCAGATCGGAAGCAGCGCCTCATCCACAATACCTGTCTCCAGATACTGCTCATAAACCATCTTCCCCAAGTCTGCGTAATCTCGTTTAATCTCCCGTTCCAGATTATAAATCTGATTTTTCAGCCTGGTCAGCTCCACAATCTCCCCGGTTTTCCGGCTCACCGTGTCCGCCGCTCCCGAAATCACTCTTCCGATGTCATCCAATACTTCTTTGTTCATTGCCCTCTTCTCCTTTCTATTCCAGTACTGCAAACCGTGTTCCCTAAAACCAGCGCCTCCGCCAAAATCCAGGAAATCATCCCCACCGCCAGAGGCATCACCCACTGATATACCATATGCTCATGGATACCCCTTATATACGCAAGCTTCTCCACAACATCAAATACCATCATCTGCCAGAGATAGATATGCAGAGCCGCCTTTTCCCCTACGTGAGCCAGCAAGCTCCCCTTTCCAAACTCCGGCCGCCCCAAAGCCAGCAAAAACATTCCGCCTGCCATCAAAATGCTGCCCAGATACAGATCCGCTCCCCCCGACAGCAGCATCTCTCCCATAGAGAGACAGGCGCCAAAAAGAATACCTCCCAGGCAGACCCCAGATCTCAGCCTAAGCCTTCCCCTCTGCTCCTCCCTGTGCATCCAGTGTCCCCAGATAAAAAAGGGAAGGCCCGTCAGCCAGAAATTCCGCACATACAGAAAGGAAATCCCCTTCCCCAGAATAGAAAGCATCTCTCCCAGCAGAAGATTTGCGCCCAGGCATAGAGGAATCAGAACATACACCCTCTCCTCTATGCCCCTCCTTACGAAAATCCCGTACAGGCAGTAGCAGTAAAGCAAGGCTCCCAAAAACCACAGATGCCCCATAAAAGGCGATTCATTCCAAAGCCCCCAGCGAAGCAGAGACTTCGGGGCAAAAAAACCGGCCGCCAACTCCAAAGTCAAGCTGCCCTGTCCCCAGAGCGCCAGAAGCCTCCATACAAAATAGATTCCGTTCGCCCCAAGAAACAGACCAAAAACCTTCCATATCCGCCGCTTTACCGTATCCGTCCCTTTTCCATAGGAAAAATATCCGCTGACCATAAAAAACAGCGGCACCCCAAACCGGGCCAGGCCGTTCATCATTCCGCCCACAGGGCTTGGAAAATTGCAGTGAATAAACACAACGGCAAAAGCTGCAATCCCCTTACACACATTTAAACAATCATTTTTCATTCCGGTATCATCCACACAGCAGCCTTAAGCTATCCCTGGCCTTCCAGTGCAAGCACTCCGCGCATGGTAATCACCGGGCCGCCCGTGTGCTCAATATACTCCCGGGTAATGGTCACCCGGCCGATATTGTCATCCTTGGGGATCTCATACATAATATCCAGCATAAATTCCTCAATAATCGCCCGGAGAGCCCTGGCTCCTGTATCCTTCTCCATAGCCTTGTCCGCAATAGCCTCCAAAGCCCCTTCATTGAATTCCAGCTGCACCTCATCCAGGGCCAGAAGCTTCTGATACTGCTTTAAAATGGCATTCTTCGGCTCCTTCAGGATGCGCACCAGCATCTCCTTCGTAAGGCTCTGGAGGGTGAATACAATAGGCATTCTCCCCAGAAACTCCGGAATCATGCCAAAATTCCGCAGATCCTCCACTGTAACCTTCGAAAGCAGATTCGGTTCCTTATCGTACTTATCCTTCAAGTCAGCCTGGAAGCCCATGGAGGACTTCTTGTTCAGCCGCTCCTTGATCACATCCTCCAGATCCGGGAATGCGCCGCCGCAGATAAAAAGGATATTCCGGGTATTGATGGTGGTCAGAGGCACCATTGCATTCTTGCTGTTGGCTCCCACAGGCACCTCGATTTCCGCACCCTCTAAGAGCTTTAGCATCCCCTGCTGCACCGACTCTCCGCTCACATCCCGATGATGGGTGTCCTTTTTCTTGGCAATCTTATCAATCTCATCGATAAAGACAATGCCCCGTTCCGCTTTCTCCACATCGTTGTCCGCTGCGGCCAGAAGCTTGGACAGCACGCTCTCAATGTCATCACCGATGTAGCCCGCCTCCGTAAGGGAGGTAGCATCCGCAATCGCCAGAGGCACGTCAAGAAGCCTTGCCAGCGTCTTCACCAGGTACGTCTTTCCGCTTCCCGTAGGCCCGATCATCAGCATGTTGGACTTTTCTATCTCAATCTCGTCCTGGGTACCTGTAGCCACCCTCTTATAATGATTGTAAACAGCCACAGACATAACCTTCTTGGCATGCTCCTGCCCGATGACATACTCATCCAGGCTGGCCTTGATCTTGTGAGGGGCCGGAATACTGCGGATATCCAGCTCCTTTGCCGGCTTCTCCTCCTTGGGCTTCTTCTTTTTCACCTTCTGCCTCTGAGGAATCACATTCTGCAGATCCGCCAGATTGATAAAGCTGAAGCCGGGAATTTTGGAAAAATCCTGGCTGTTGTTCTGGATGGTATCCATGGTTTTCTGCATACATTCCGAACAGATGCAGATCCCCTTTGCAAGCATGATCAGCTTCCCGGTTTTGCTCTCCGGCCGATGGCAGAGAAAACAGACCTCCTCGTAATCACTGTCTTTTTCTTCCTTGTCCTCTGAATCTTTTGTATCTTCTACTTCAATCTCTTCCAAGTAATCTTTTTCGTCCATTCGTCCTCTCCTTTCCCTAGAGTATAACACAGATTTGAAAAAAGACCAAGCACCGGGAAAAAAATACCTCTTATTAAGAGTGGCTGCGCGGCAGCACTAAAGGGTAAAGCCGCTTCGGCATACCGACAGCAGCCGGCTGTCCCCCTTACAACGGACAGACTGCGGCAAAATCAGTCTTTTGCCGCAGTCTGTCTGTTACATCCGCTCTTAATCCCCTCAGCGGACAAGGGAATCTTTTTTCTCTATAACCCAGGCCTATGAGGCAGCCTCCACTTCCTCCTTGCTGTTCAAGGTAAGGGTTACGGTTTTTTCCATATACTCTCCGTTTTCCGATGACATCACTGTAACCTCCACCGTCTCGCCGGCCGCATAATACTGCAGGCGATCCCGAAGGGAATCATAGCTGCTCACGCCGATGCCGTCAAACCGGGTGATAATATCCCCCTTCTTAAGGCCGGCCTTGTCCGCCGCACAGCCGCTCACTACAGACTTCAGATAAATGCCAACCGGCATATCGTACTGCTTGGAAATCTCCTCCGTCACATCCTGGCAGGTAATGCCCAGATAACCCATATCCTCCGCATCCACCTCGGGACGGTTGGTCATGGTTTTCAGATCCCCGATAATGCCCTCCACATCGGAAATGGGGATTGCATATCCCACACCCTCCACCTGGTTTGCAGAATACTTTGCCTCATTGATGCCGATAACCTCACCCTTCATATTAAGCAGGGCGCCGCCGCTGTTGCCGGGATTGATGGCCGCATCCGTCTGAATCAGACTGTTGTTGATCAAGGAGCCGTCGTCGTTCTGCAGAGTCACATCCCGGTTCAGCGCACTGATAATGCCGGTGGTTACGGACTGCCCATAGCCCAGGGCATTGCCGATGGCTACCACCTGCTCCCCTACCATAAGCTGGGAAGAATCACCGATGGTGGCTACCTTAATCTCGCTTAGGGTCTCCGGCGGAATATCCTTAAGAGGAACGGCTATGACGCCCACATCCTTGCCGGCATCCGTGCCCTTAATCTGAGCTTCCACTGCGCTTGCCCCGTCCTTACCCTCATCCACGCTAAAGAGAACAGTCAGATTCGTAGCGCCTGCAATCACGTGGTTGTTGGTAACGATCAAAAGCTCCGTCTCATTCTGTCCTATGACAATGCCTGTGCCTGTAGAGGTCTGTTCTCTCTGCTGGGGCATATTATACCAGCCAAAGCCCCAAAAGCTTTCCACCTCCCGGATACTTACATTGGTAATGGCTACCAGGGAAGGCATACACTGCTGGACAATAGAGATCACGTCGCCGGAAGGCTTCTGGCTCTCCCCTCCTATCTGAGGTATCGTAGCCTCGACCTCCGGAAGCACAGACGGCTCCTCATTTACCGCCGTCTTTGCATCCTCGCCGCGCAGCTTCGCACCTGCGTAATTCGTCGCCTGAAAGGCTGCGCTTGCCACAATACCGAATACCAGAGCCACACAGACAACCTTCATCAGCAGCCTGGGAAAGCTCTTCTTTTTCTCCTTAACCTTAACCTCCCCGATGGTACTGCGGGAGGAACCGGATCCAATATTGTCCTGATAAAAGGGGCCGCTGTACCGGTACTCACTTGAGGATCTCTTCTCCGGGTCTGACCCTCCGCTTCCATATTCATACATAAGTCATAACTCCTTCCCAACAAAGCTGTTACGATATTTTTTCCCATGTGGACTGTAAGTGATTCGTCCAAGTTTCAAGTGCTTCCCTACCCTCAGCGGACAAGGGGACACACTGTGCCCCTTGTCCGCTGAGGCTACACTTGCTGTTAGTACTCAGTTTAACAGTAAATTGTGTTCAAACTGTGATATAAAAACGAAAAGTTTCCTATTGTAAAAAATACACCCCTCTCCAAAGAACAAGGCGCTGCTTTCCTTATTCCTCCAAGAGCGGTGTATCTATATCAATCGTTGTTTACTCCATCTATGCCGGCCTGCACCCTATTATTTCAATACCTGCTCCAAGGTATTCAGCAGATGTTTGATATTGATAGGTTTGGCAATATGCCCGTTCATACCGCACTTAGCAGCCTCCTGCTTATCCTCCTCAAAGGCATTGGCCGTCATGGCCAGAATGGGGATACCTGCCAGCTTTTGGTTCTCCATGTTCCGGATAAGCTTCGTAGCCTCATAGCCGTTCATCACCGGCATCTGCACATCCATCAACACCAAAAGATAATGCCCCGGCTCCGAATTCTTCAGCATATCCACCGCAATCTGCCCATTATCCGCCACATCAATGGAAAATCCGGCATCCTCCAAAATGGCGACGGCAATCTCCTGGTTCAGCTCATTATCCTCGGCCAGCAGAATCCGCCCCTTGTTGGAGCGCCCCACTGCAATATTTTCCCCGGCCTGCGCCTCTTCTTCCGGGCCTCCCTTGCTCACAATGGAGTGCAGGCAGCTTCGAAGCTCGGAAAAGAACATGGGCTTGCTGCAGAATGCGGTAACTCCCGCCTCCTTTGCCTCGTCCTCAATCTCCGACCAGTCATAGGCGGTCAGCACAATCACCGGAACCTCATCCCCCATTTCCATGCGGATACGTCTGGTAACCTCGATTCCGTTCATATCAGGCAGCAGCCAGTCAACGATATAGACGCAATAAGTATCCTCCCTGGAGATAGCCTGCCGCGTGCGCAGAACCGCTTCCTTGCCGGACAGCGTCCACTCCGCGCGCATCCCTATCTGTCCAAGCATGTAGGTCACGCTGTCGCAAGTATTAAAATCATCGTCCACAACCAGCGCCCGGCAGTTCCGAAGCTCCGGAATATCCTGAGGCTCCTTCACGGCTTCCGCATGAAGGCGGAAGGTAAAGGACACCGCCACCTCCGTGCCTGAATTCAGCTCGCTCTTTACCTCAATGGAGCCGTTCATCATATCCACGATATTTTTTGTAATCGCCATTCCAAGTCCCGTACCCTGGATGCCGCTGGTGGTGGAATTCTTCTCCCTCTCAAAGGGCTCGAAAATATGGGAGACAAACTCCTCGCTCATGCCAACGCCCGTATCGCGGATGCGGAACTCGTAGTTGGCGCTTCCTGCCGGAGCGCCCGGCTTTTCCGTAACACGCACGCTGACAATGCCGCCGGCCCTTGTATATTTCACCGCATTGCTCAGAAGATTCAAAAGCACCTGATTAAGCCGCAGCTTATCGCAGTATATATCCTCATTCAGCACGTCCACCGCATCCATGTAAAGCTCCAGCTGCTTTGCACGGATATCTGCCTGAAGAATATTCCGAAGCCCCTGGAGAATATCCGGCAGACGGCAGGGCTTCTCTTCCAGACGCATCTTGCCGCTCTCAATGCGGCTCATATCCAGAACGTCATTGATAAGGCTTAAAAGATGATTTCCGGAGGTCATAATCTTATTCAAGTACTCTCCCACACGCTCCTTCTGATCAATGTGGGTGATAGCCAGAGCCGTAAAGCCTACGATGGCATTCATAGGCGTACGGATATCGTGAGACATGTTGGACAGAAATACACTCTTCGCCCGGTTCGCCCGGTTCGCCTGGGAAAGGGCGTCCTCCAGAAGGCTCTTCTGCTCCATCTCATGCTGAATTTCCTCGTCCACGCTGTGAAGTCCCAGAACGACGCCGTGGCTCCTCTTCCACGACCCGGCACGCACGATCTTGAACTGAAAGTACTTCATCTCCCCGTCCAGCATCACACGATAGTTCACGTAGCTCTGGTTCTTATCTGCCAGCTCTTTCTTGAGACGCTCCACAGTCATAATCTGCCGCAGCATCTCTTTGTCTTCCTCATAAACAAACTGATCTATGTAACGCCTCATGCTCTCTTCCAGGGTAAATTCCTCGTCAAACACAACTCCGAAGGCCGTGTCTGAAGCCTCCTCCTCCCTCAGAGGCATACCCTTGCCTGTATCCAGATCAAAGAAGCCTACCAGGTTATAATCAATCGTCAGCGCATGCAAAAGCTCCATATGGCGCTGCTCATTCTCCGTTTCTTTGAGCTTCTGGGCTGTGTAATCCAGAAGGAATCTCTGGTATAGAAGCTCTCCGTTCTCTCTGATGATTTTGATGTTGCCCATTACATGACGGATCTCGTCTTCTTTTGGGCAGACGCGGTATTCTACGCTGATGCTGTCTCCCTCTTTTTTCAGTTTCCGGATGCAGGAGCGCAGCTTTTCCTTATCCTCATCCATAACGGTAGAGGCAATCATATCAAAGCCGTCGGCCTCCATCTCCTCCTGGGATTTATAGCCCAGGATCTTAAGAGCCGCCCGGTTGATGCTCACAATCCGCGCGCCGTCCATGGTATGGCACATGATTCCGCAGTCCATGGTGGTAAAGATCGTTTCCAGGGTCTGGTTCTTGGCTATAATCTCCCGTTCATAGGCCCGTTCCTGGGTAACGTCAATGGCAACGCCCACCGTTCCCATAACACTTCCGTCCAGATCGTAGAGAGGGGATTTGTAAGTGGTGAGAAGCTTTGTGCCGTCACCGGCCTGAACTACCTCCTCGGAGATGCAGGTCTCCCTCTTTGTCATTACGATCCGTTCGGACTCAATACAGGCCGGATCGTCCTGCTCTACATCCCAGATGTAGGCATGGCCCTGGCCCTGTACCTGCTCCTTCGTTTTATTGACCGTCTTGCAAAAGCTGTTGTTAACCTTCTCATGGACGCCGTCCTTGGTCTTGTACCAGACCAGATTGGGGACATTGTCAATGGTTGCCTCGAGATAATGGCTGGTCTGCCACAAATCCTTGCTTAGCTTGCAGTTCTGCTGCCACCTTAAAAATCGGAACTGCGTCTCTTCTTCTGACATGGGCATCATCCAGATGTCCTTCATATCCTCCAGACAGTCTGACAGCGCTTCTACCTGTCCCGGTTCTGCAAGCAGTATCAGCTCTGCCTCTTTTTTCTTATTCGAAATCAACGTTCCCAAAAGCTCTCTTACGTCACCGCTCTGTATCCGGGCAGCGATCACGTCCGCCTCTTCCGCAAGAGACGCATCAGGCGCCTGGCTTTCCAAAAAGGTGTGGGTAAAGCTATCAAGCGGAGGCATCTTCTTTATGGTTTCAAACACTTTACAGGAATCGCCTGCCAGATAGAGCTTAAGATGGCATTGGTACATTTTTTCTTCCCCCTGTGCTCTGCAAGTAATAATGTAGTCATTCTATACTATCATACTGTATTTTGGCGTTTCGATCAATATAAGAAACAAAAAAAAGCCTTATTTTATGCCAGAAAAAATTACTGTTCACTCCGTGCCCGGCAGCAGTAAAATCCCCTTTGTTCACGAAGAGTAAAACACGATACAATACCCTCAGCGTCCAAGGGGACCGTGTGTCCCCTTGGACGCTGAGGGTAGAATTGGTTTTAGCGCCTTTTGTTATCTGTCTGTTCTTATCCTAATTCAATTGATTTTCCATCCTGGTAAACTGCCGCCACATGCTTCAAAGCCTCAAGATCCTCCAATGGGTTTCCGTCAAGGGCTGCCAGATCCGCAGCCAGTCCCTTTGTAATGGATCCGGTCTTCCCGGATACGCCGCAAATCTCAGCTGCATTTACGGTAACGCCTGCCAGCACTGCCTTATTGGATGCGCCCAGCTCCGAGACATATCTGCATTCCTGGGCAAGCCCCTGGTGAAGCCCATCCGTTCCAATGCCGAACTTCAGGCCTCCCTTAACAGCCCCTCGCAGGCAATTGCAGATAATCTCTTTTTCCGCCAGGCTTCCCTCCCTGTCTTTCGGTGAGAATTTAAAAAGCAGCGTGTCATTCAAGGCATAGCTTGGCGTATATACTACCCAGCGGTCTGCCCTTTCTACTGTTTCAACCTGCTTTTCCGTAATATAATACACATGTTCCAGACAGTCGATTCCTGCTTCCACACAGTCGTCGAGCCCTTGTCCGCCGGAACAGTGGCAGGCTGTAGGAATGCCCACGCTCCGGGCCTCCTGCACTACTGCCCGAAGCTCCTCAGGGCTCATAAAATGATAGATAAAGGGCGTTGCGTTGATTACCTTCGTCATAAAAACCTTAAGGAAATCTACACCGTGAGCAATATTTTCCCTGGCCTGTCTGCGGAACTGCTCCGGCCCGTCAAAAGGCATACCCACATAGCCGTGGCCATGGGAAGCCCGCATTCCAATTCCGCTTACCACAAGCTTCGGGCCGGCAATCCTTCCTTCTCTCTGGGCCTGCCTGCAGGTCACATCAATATAAAAACGGTCTCCCAGGCAGCGGGCTGTGGTCACTCCCGATACCAGATCATCCTTCATTGTTTTTATAGCCCGGATCGTCTGCTCGCATTCGCAGTCGTTCATTTTTACCAGATGATTCTCCAGCCTGGCATCCAGCGCCAGATGGTTATGGCAGTCAATCATACCAGGAATCAGTGTCCTGTCTCCCAGATCTACTACCTCAGCCTCCATGTCTTTCGGAAGCAGTGATGCATTCTCATATATTTCCGCAATTTTTCCGTTCTCGATCTTAACTGCCGCATTTTCCATGCATTCCAGCTCTCTTCCGGCAATTATATTTTTTGCTTTTATAATCTGCGCTTTCATCCCTTGTCCTCCTGCGTCATTCTCTGCCTTTTACTTTGTCTTCCCTTTACTCCCTGCTTTTTTATCCGCCATCCTGCTGACAAAGCCTGTCAGCAGCGGAGTAAGAATCGCTGTGATAACTACGGCTGCCGCTGTCTGCGCCGTGGCCGATTCCACATAAGGCTCAAGACTGGGATCCGACATTGCAACCGCCGCCGGCGTTGCCACTGCATTTCCGCCGACAGTTCCGATGGCCATTCCCATGGGATCTGGCTTTCTCCGGATTGCGCTGTAGATAATGTAGGTCAGAACGCCTGTGCAGAATACTGTAACCAGCCCAAGGATAACTCCCGGCACGCCTGCTGCCGCAATTGTCATAAGACTTATATTTGCTCCGAACACAAAGCCGTTTACCGGAAGAATCATATTCAGCCCCTTGGAAAGCAGCTCCCGGAAATCAGAATCCAGGTTGCCGAGAATCATACCTATAATCAAAGGAATAATTGCCGCCACAATATCAATCACCGGAATAGAAGCAAGGCCTGTTGTGCCCAGCGCAATCATTGTCAGAAACGGCCCGTCATTCAGAGAGAGGACTGCAATAGCTCCCATATCCGTATCATCACCGAACTCCTTTGCAAGAGCCGTATAGATTGCTCCATTGGAGTTTGTTACCGCCGAGATGACTGCAAAGGGCGTCAGTCCCAGAATGCCTGCAGGGCCAAAAGCCATATTCAGCAGATAACCGATTATAACGCCTACGACCAGCTTCAGAATGGTCAGAACCGCGCCCTTATACAGGGGCTGCCCCACCTGCTTTACATTAATCGTCGCACCACTGCAGAAAATAAACAATCCTACCAGAGTTGCCTGTCCGCTCTTAAAGAGCGCCGTTGTAAAACCTCCGATCTGAAGGCACTGGGGAATAAATGTATTCACCAGACAGCCGATCACCAACGGAATTACCATCATTCCACCAGGGAATTTCTTCATTGTTGCACAAATTTTCATATTTACCCTCCATTCCAGTTCTGCAATACTCACCAAGAGCGCCTTATCTAAGAAGAATTTCCGTCCGCAGACCCCTGCGTCCGTAAATCCTTCTGCGCTCTTGCCGAGTATTGCTGTTTTCCAGTTCTGCAATACTCACCAAGAGCATCTTATCTGAGAAGCATTTAATATTTAACAAGTTTCCATTTTTCTGCCGCAGCTGCACAGCATATGTTTTATAAAATAATTAAGTAGCAAAACATGTGCCATGTTACAAAAACCGGCAAAATTTTTTTCTGTTTTTTATATATTCCTACAAATACAGGTAAATAATCTTCTATGTGCGATTCTGTCCTCCTGGTATTCGTTCCGTTTTCCTCCAGGTTCATGTTGCGCCCGTTGCACGAACCACAAAAAAGTTGCAACAGCTCCTTTCGATACATTGCCTGATATCCGCTTCCCTACAGAGAATCCACCCGTTCCCTGCGCCCCTCGTCAAGTGTCCATGCTACCCTGCAGCTCTCCTCCAGCTCCTCGAGACCGTAAAAGGCATCCATGAGGGAGCGCCCTCCTATGACCGGCCCGTGCTGTTTCAGGATAAACCCGTCGCTTTTGGAAACTGCTTCCCTAAAATATCCAAACAGCTCCTGACTGCCTGGTTCTGCATAGGGAACCAGCCCGATGGTTCCCACCTTCATCCGAAGATAGGGCGTATAAGCCGGCACCATATCCGTCACCTGCTCCTGCTTTAGAAAAGAATACATCACAGCATAAAAGCTGTGTACATGGATCACCGCCTGAATCTGATCCGATTTTTCATAATACATTTTATGCAGCGGAAGCTCCTTGCTGGGTTTTAATCCTTCTACATGGACGCCGTCCATCGCCACTTTGGAAAAGCTGTCTTTCGTCAGTCTTCCAAAGCAGGTTCCGCTGCCGGTGATATAAATATGCCCTTCATGGAGAAAGCTCAAATTAGCAGAGGAGCCGGTAGCCCTCCCCCTCTCAAAAAGCGTCTTTGCAATCCATATGGCATCCTCTTTTTTCCGCTCCAATTCACTCACTGTATTTCTCTCCTTTCGTCATCTTAAGGGCCCTGGCAAAGAAATCCTCCTGCCCGAAATTCCCCGACTTCAATACAAGCCGGACCTGTCTGTTCTCCACAGGAATCATAATCGGCACGCCGGGCGCAACCGATTCTCCTATCTCAAACGCATCAAATCCCAGGGCCCTGGTCACTGCTCCCGAGGTTTCCCCTCCCGCAACTACAATCCTGCCATAACCCCACTTTACAAGCTCCGCTGCCACGCTGCCGATTGTCTGCTCGATCAGCTCCGCAACCCGTTCTCTTCCCAGCTTCTGTATCTCCTTTACATTCTCCGCTTTATCGGAAGAATAGACCAGCACCTCCTTTTGGGGATGCGAAAGAATAAAATCCAGAATCTCTTCCCTGCCCTGCCTGCCGTCAAGCAGCGCTATAGGATCCAGCCGGCAGGAGAGACCGCCCCTGTCCTGATAATCCTTGATCTGGGCCAAGGTCGCAACCGAACAGCTCCCGGCAAATACCACCCCAGGCTCCCTGTTTTCTGCCTTCTTATCTCCCGAGCTTTTTGCTGCCCTGCCTGCTTTTTCCTGCATGGCCGGTGCAAGAAATTCCAAAAGCCCGGATCCGCCTGTCAAAAACCTCAAACTGCCAAACAGCCTTACAATATTCCGGGCGTCCGCATCGTCCGCATAATCCGGAATCACATAAAAACGGCTTTCCTTTTTTCCCTCTTCTCCAATCCACGCATCGCATTCCTTCTGCGTCATTTCCAGCCTGTCCCGATTGAGCTCTGTGGCCTTAAAACGGCTCTGTGCCTCTATCAAATTCTTAATACGGCTGTCCCACATAGGTGTCAGAGGGTGATCCTTCATAGGGCTCTCATCCAGAGGAAGACCTTTTACATAAAGCCTTCCTTCTCTGACAATACGTTCATTTACCGGAAGCGACGGGCAGAGAACCGTATACCGCTGCCCCAGATACTCCATAACCGCATCTGCCACCGGCCCGATGTTTCCCTCCCGGGTAGAATCAAAGGTAGAACAATATTTAAAATAGAACTTTGACGCCCCCCGTTCCTCTAGCCACCGGACTGCCTGCAGGCTGTCCTTCACTGCAGCCTCTGTCTCCTGTGTCCGTGATTTCAGGGCTATGACTACAGCGTCTATCTGCTCCAGCGCCGTAATCTTCTCCTGTACTTCATTCAGCAGCAGCGTCCGCATTCCGGCTTTCTGCAGAAAGCTTGCCGCATCGGATGCCCCTGTAAAATCATCCGCCACGCAGCCCAGCATCTGTCTTCTTGTCATTGCTTTGTCCTCCACAATCTCAACAGCTCACGTCTGCATTTCTCTATTTGATTTCATAAAACTTCATCTTTCTCCAAAGGGTAGAACGATCCATTCCCAGAAGCCCGGCAGCCGCCCCTTTTCTGCCTCCTGTTTTCTGCAGCGCCTCTAGGATGCTGTCACGCTCCGAAATCTCATCCTCTTCCGCTTCTGACTCTCTTTTCCCCGACAGGGCGTTTCCATAGAAGCCGCTGCGGGATGAAAAAACATCCGCCGGGTAAAGCGCCGTTTCCATCAGCCGCTCGTCTATCTGCTTCTCCTCGCAGGTGACCGCCACTCTCTCCGCAATATTGCGCAGCTCCCGGACATTTCCCGTATAATTGTAATGAATCAGCAGTTCCCTCGCCTTGGCTGTACAGCCTGAAATATCTTTGCCGAAGCGGTTATTGTATTCCTTCAGGAATTCATAAAACAAAGGCAGGATATCCTCCTTGCGCTCCCGAAGAGGCGGTATATAAATCTCCAGAACGTCAATGCGATATAACAGATCCTGCCTGAACTCCTTATCCTGCACCATCTGCCTCAGATTCTTGTTTGTAGCTGCGATAATTCTCGCATCCACATCTATGACCTTATCGTCTCCAATCCGCCGCACCTGCCGCTCCTGCAGGACGCGCAGCAGTTTTCCCTGGAAATTAATGGGTATCTCCGATATTTCGTCCAGAAAAAGAGTCCCTCTGTGAGCCTGTTCAAAGAAGCCCACCTTGCCGCCCCGGCGGCTTCCCGTAAAAGCCCCGTCCACATAACCGAAAAGCTCGCTTTCCAGCAGATTCTCCGGAAGCGCCGCACAGTTTACCGCCACAAAGGGGCCGTTACGCCGTTCACTTGCATTGTGAATGCTTTGGGCTATCACCTCTTTTCCGGTTCCGGTCTCCCCCACAATCAGAATGTTAGAATCCACTCTGGCATATTTGCCGGCAATGGCAACCGTCTTTTCCATCAAGTCACTTTTTCGTATGGCAGCGGAAAAGGTATAGTTTGCCACCAGTCCTTTTTCGGACAGCTTCTTTCGTATCTGGGACTCGATCTGCTGGATCTTTTTCACTGTCTGGCAGGTAATCACCACCCCGGCAGGCTTTTGTCCCACCATAACCGGCACATAATCAACGGAAAGGGTATTATTCCGGATATCCTGCAGTTCATTGTATCTTGGGTTTCCGGATGCGATAACCTCCTGGCAGATTGGGGCAAAAAAAGGATATACCTTTTCAATCCGTTTTCCGTGGACCGAATCGTTGCCTGTCAGAATCATCTGCAGAATCTTCTTATTGGCAAGCCGCACCTCTCCCTTGTTATCCACGTAGACAATACCTTCCTTGGAAGACTGGGTGATTGTTTCGTAGGTGCTTCGCTGC
The DNA here is from genome assembly GCA_910575725.1 of Clostridia bacterium. Classification (GTDB taxonomy): domain Bacteria; phylum Bacillota; class Clostridia; order Lachnospirales; family Lachnospiraceae; genus Laedolimicola. The sequence continues at coordinate 96,284 of CAJTFE010000004.1, forward strand.
TCCCGCTCCTGGTATATGGTCTGTATCATCCGCACTGCCTCGTGCATAATCTGGATAATAGCCTCTTCACCAGTCTCAATGGTAACCGCATTCACCGACTGGGACGCCGCGGCTGATGTTACGGAATAGCCTCCGATAATTGTACGGTATCCTTTTTCCACACATTCTCTGACTGCCTCTCCCACCTGGTTAAAGTCGGATACCTCCTGAATCATCACATCCATTCCCGACAAGAAGCTGAGCACGCCCTCGTCGTGATTGTAGCTGGAAGATACAATCACTGCTGTTTTTTCCGGGCCGAACCGCTCCTTTGCCAGAATCAGTGCCCTCATAACATCGTATCCGGTAATCGGAATCTCCAATACCGGCACAAAGGGCTCTCTTTTCAATAGAAGCGTCGCTGTATGTCCCCTGCCGATGATCAAATCATAAGTCTCATTCCAAAGCATTTTTTCTATTTCCTCAGCCTGAATCACCCGGATATCCATATGAATATCCCGGCGTTCAAAATGCTTTGAATAGATTCTCTTTGCCGTCTCCTCAAGCTTCGGATACGGAACTACCAGTAAGACCTTCAACATAAGCTTCTTCCTCTTCTCTTTTAAAGTTCCAGGCCCTGTTTGTAATATTCATAAGCCGCCAGCCCGGAAAGATCCACGTCCTCCAGTGTGACCGCTTCCCCCTTCTTCACATCCCTAAGCAGCTCTGCTCCGTTCAGGAGATAGAACGGGGCCGCCTTATCCGCATATTCCCTCTTAAGAAGCTCCGGCACCAGACCGTCAATGGAATGATGGTGCCCCGAGACAGTAAGTACGGTTCCTTTGGAAATATCCCTCTGGGCCACTCCTGCCAGAATGCTCACCTGACGGCATTCGGGATGTGTTCCGATTCCCATAAAATCACCCAGCAGAATGGAAACCGGCGTCTCCAATCCCATATAATGATAAGGATAATAAATGCAGGCGTATTTTCCGCTGCGGCTCATAACATGCCCTTTACTCTTTAATATATCCCACATTTTTTCATTTTCACATTTAATAATAATGAATTCTCCGCCGCAGAAGCTTGCTTCACCCTTCTCCCGCAGATTGTAGAATACATCTACAACTCCGGTTTCCTTTAAGATACCGCCGTCCTCTTCCGGAATAAAAATATCGGCAAGCTCGCTGGTCTTTGCAACCGGATAGCTTAAGAAGGGAGAAGCCGGAACAAGGCCTGTTACATTGGATACCAAGTTCATTTCACAAAGATCTGCGGAAATAACCTCCGCATAATCTTTAAGAAGCCCGGCCCTTCTTTCCAGAGTTTCCCGGCCCTCATACTGCCAGCACTCCAGCATTTCGGGCATTTCCTTTTCCTCTTTGCTTCCGTCCGTATAAGTCAGTCTGCCGGTTTCCCTGTCCCAGACAAAGTCATACTCACTGGATTTGCCTGCGGCAACGATTTCCAATCCCAAGATCTTTCCCCAGGAATACAGATCCAGAAGATTTCTGGGCTGATCCCCGTTTACGAGTGCATAGACGGCTCCGTTTTCCGCCGCCGTCCGGTTCAGAAACGCACCGCATACGCTGTCGGTTTCTTTGGAAACCATATATACATTGATCCCCCTCTTTAGAGCCATCAGCGCAGCGTCAGAGCTTACCGCCGTATTCCCGGTGCATTCAACCAGGGCTGTAATTCCGCATTCCATAACGAGACGGTAATCACTGACGATCAGAATTGCCCTGTCGTCCGTTTTTGCAATCGCTTCCCGGTTCTCGCAATAGACAATTTTCTCTTCATTATATCCGATTTCCTTCAGCACTGCCAGACACTCTTCGGGATGCCGGGAACAGATAACCCTAAGCTCCATTCGTTCCACCTTCGGAATCTGCGCCAATAATGTATAACCGTATCCCCGGGTGGCTCCAATGATTCCAACCTTTGATTTTTTTCCGGATTTGTCATTCATCAAATTTGTATAATCCATACAACAATCCTCCTTTTTCTTTTCTGCTACACATATGTAGCAAAAACCATGCCAACTTTTCCATGCCTCCCGTGTCTTTTGTAAAAAATCCTTTTTCTTGCCGCACCGGCAGTTTCCTGCCCTGCAAATGATAAAGACAGCTCCTCCATATGTTGCATCCGCTTTTTGCAACATATATGTTTTACAACACTTGCTGCATCATTTCCCCTGCCTAGTAGTCCGTATCGGAAATATGCACAAGGATTTCCGGTACGGACTACTAGTGCGTTACCCCGTCAAACACTTGGCCGGAAGCCAGGATAATACTCCGGCTTCCGGCCAAGTATTCGGTTTCTTTTCCCCTATACCATTTACAGGCAAAAATCCCGCTTATTCAAGCTCGGAAGAAATATTCCTCATCAGCTCCCAGGCCGCATCCCTTTCCCCCTTCTGCTCCGGCGTCAGTTCTTCATACGGCTGCAGCATGGGATGCTGTCTTGCTATATCGTCCCGGACAGGGCCGTAGCTCCAATTGTAAAAGGTATAAAAACGCCGCCCCCTCATATGATCCAGCTTGCGGTACATTTCTCTTGCAGCCTCATCTTCCCTTGTCTTGCAGTACCTGTCGTAAGCCTTTCTTACCACAGATGCCGTAAGCTCGGTAATGCTTTCGTCATTCAGAAGAATCCTTGTCTTTGTCAGAAGGTGATCTGCCGCTACAATCTTGGACTGCCGATGCAGATCATCCAGCTCCTCCCAAGTGCGTGTGGGATAGGAAACCGACTTGCGGAAAATCTCATTGATCATAATAGCCGCTTTATTCAGCTCTGTGCGTATAATCTGCTGCGATGTATAAATATCCTCATTTGTCCCAAAGCAGGAGATTCCCGGCACTCTCCAGCTGCTGCGCAGGTCAATGCGCCCAAAAACTCGGTAAAACTTATTCAAGGTCCAAAAAATCCCCCATCCCGTCTGTTCGTCATCCTCACAGATAATAATACGGTCCGCCTGCTCCAGAACAGAATGGTTCTCCTCCCAGCCCTCCTCATGGAAAATGAGGCAGTCCCCCGTCCCCGGCTCGCGATTTAGGGAAAACACCTCCCCCAGCCGGTAATGAACGGCAAGAAATTCCCTTGCATCCCCAAAAATATGATACGTCACATGCTGATCCACAGAAATAATATTCGTCAAAATAGCCCGTTCCAAAATGCTGCTCCCATAGCTTCCAAACCCAATCAGCACAATCGTATTTTCATGGCTGCACAAAGGCTTGGAACGCCAATACTGCCTTGCACAGCATTCATAGCTGTGAAAAAAATGAATATTCCCAGAAAGCTTATCCTGCCCGTTGGTCGTCCTGGCATACACCTCCACCGGTAATTCATGGAGATTGCCCGCTCTCCTGTTAACGCCGATATCATTCTCCCTCATCAGAAAAACCTTACAGGCCGTACCGACATTTTTCTTTTTCTCCACAATCTTAGCCGGCGGCGCACTTAGGCAAACACAGGGATAATCCGGCATTTCACTCTGACCGCTCCTTTTCTCTCCATAGATAATCAGCGCATTCGGATCTTCTTTAGAGATATTGGCCGCAAGCGCCCTGGACTCCACCCCGCAATCTGCAAAATAATACCAGTTCTTATGCCGCTGCAGGCCAAGCATAAGAAAAGGCAGCCCTTCACTGGCAGCAAAGGAAACCACAGCCCCCAGCATTGTCACCATAATTCCAGCCGACAAAAGCAAAAAAATCATTCCCACTATATGCCCCAGGGGCGTTACCGGCACCAGATCGCCATATCCCACCGTAGTCAGAGTCACCAGCGAATACCAGAAAGCATCCCCAAAAGTCCGAATCACCGCATCACTATCCCCAGCCTCCGAACAATAAAGAACCACAAGCAGACAGACATAAACCAAAACCACCCCTGCCACAAAACACAGATAAATCTTCCTTCTCGCCCTCATACGCCATCCACCTTCCATCCCATTTACACACTTCCCCTCCATTATAATTTCTTTCGCCAAATTTTCCAAGCAGGAAAACGCCAAATCACCGTTACCGGGCACGCAGTGAACAGTAACACCAAAATTTTCGCAAAAAAGGAGAGAATATTGAAAAGACTGGAACCTTATGGTAATATATCCCTAGTTAATAATACAGATAAAAAGCGAATTCCGCTTAACTCACGGAGACAAAAATGAAGCGTATCTATTCCCTCTTTATAGGAACAGCGAGCATTCTCTTACTGATATCCTACGCCTATATATCCGAATTCGTAATCCAGCATCCGTCAGAAACAGAAACCATGACAGACGCCTCCGCCAATTCTTTGGAAGACGCCTTCTGCCTGGTCTGCCAGGGAAAGCAGATCCATCCATGGGAGCAGGACGGAACCGCCTACTTCTTTCTGCCTTCTTATTTTAATTGGGAAAATGCATCCTGGGAGGCTTCCAGGGGAACACTTGAGATAGACGGGAAAACCGTCGATTTCTTTGCCCCCGTCTCTTTTGAACTGGATAAAGAATATGACTACTGCTTTTCCTCCATACACACCAAATCCGAGGGAAAGCTTCGCTTTTTAAAGTCTGCCAACATCGGCAGCGTCTTTGTCGAAACGAAAAGCGGAACAATGAATCGGGTAGATCGGGATAAAGAATACAAAGAACCTGGCAATATCTTAATTACGGATTCCCAGGGCTCTCCCTTGTACGAGGGGAATCTGACTCACATCAAAAGCCGGGGAAACGCTACCTGGAAAAGCAAAAAGAAATCCTACGGCATCATGCTCTCCAAGCCTGCAGATCTCTTTTCCATGGGGGAAAGCAAGAGCTGGATTCTGATGAGCAATGTCTTTGACGCTAATAAGCTTCAGAATAAAATCTCCCTGGAAATGGCGGAAGCCTTCGGATTGAACTATACTTCCGAAAGCACCTGGGTGGATCTCTATCTAAACGGCGAGTACTGGGGCAACTATCTGCTCTGTGAAAAGATCGAGGTAGATGAAAACCGAGTAGACATCGAAGATCTGGAGGAGGAAACCGCCCTTTTAAACGGCAGCCTAAAAAATATCCAGACCTTCAACACCAGAATCCAGCGAGGCAGTCTTGCAGATCAGAACCCGGATAATATTACGGGAGGCTATATTCTGGAGGTGGATCACCATTACAGCGGTCCCAGCGGCTTTGTTACCACAAACCTCACTCCTTTTACCCTCCGCGCTCCCCAGTACGCCACTCAGGAGCAGGTAGATTATGCAGCGGATTACATACAAAGACTTGAGGATCTGATTCTTTCCAATGACAATGAACTCTTTGATTATATTGATTTGGACTCTTTTGTTGCCCGGTATCTTCTGGAAGAACTTGTGTGGAACTATGATTTTGGATACAACAGTATGTATTTTTACAAGTATAAGGATGATCCCCGTCTATACGCCGGGCCTGCCTGGGATTATGACTGCGCTCTTGGACGCTACACCTTTATGTCCACGAACATTCTTGTTGTTTTTAATCTCAACAATTACAAAGGTACGGGAAATCCCGTCTGGTATCCACAGTTATACGAAAATGATTTTTTCTATGAAAACATCGTGGACACCTATGAAAAGACAGTCCGTCCCCATGTAAAAAAACTCATTGCGCCGGGAGGGATCATTGATCAGTATGCCGACAGGATCCGCAGCTCAATTGCCATGGACTCCATCCGCTGGGACTATGTTGAAACCTGGACCGGACACTACGAAGCTTATGAAAACAATGTCCGTTATCTGAAATATTTCCTTGCCCGCCGCCTCTGCTTTCTGGACGCAGAGTGGCTGGAGGAGGACAACCACTATGCCCCCGAAAAGGGAAACGGCCAGTGGCACACGGTAACCTTCACCAGCGGCAACGGTTCCAAAACCTTTGTGGTTCCCGACGGCTCTCTGATCCCGGAGCCGCCGGACTATCTCTTAAATGAGGGAGAATGGTGGCATAACGAACGGAATTGGGAGGATTTCGGCCTGGAAATTCCCATCTATGAAGATTTCCTCTTTCTCGCATCTGGGTAATGAGATTCACAGAAAAAGGAGCTGTTGCAAAATAAGACAGCTCCTTTTCTTGGAATTCTTCAGCTCTTCAATTTTTCAAAAACATCTAAGGCTTCCCTTATGACATCGTCCATATCATAATACTTATACTGCGCCAGTCTTCCAAGGAAGATCACATTCTCCTCCTTCCGGGCCAGCTCCCGGTATCTCTCAGCCAGCGCCTTCCACTCCTGTGTGGGATAGGGGTAATAGGGCTCCCCTCCGAAGCAGGGAAATTCTTTTAATATGGTAGTTTTTGGATGCTTCTGGCCTGTCATCTTCTTGAATTCCGTGATCCTTGTATAATCATAATCGAGGGGATAACGGGTGGAGGTAACCGGCTGATAGGATTCGCAGTCATGGGTTTCAAACTGGAAGCGGATGCTCCGGTACAGCAGCTCTCCGTAGCAGTTGTCAAAGTAATAATCAATAGGCCCTGTATAAATCAGCTTGTCATAAGCGATATCGCCGATCACTTCCTTATAATCCGTATTTAACATGATTTTTATATTGGGGTGATCCAGCATCTTCTGGCACATGGCCGTATAGCCGTATTTCGGATTGCCCTGATACTGATCGGTAAAATACCGGGTATCCCGGTTCTTCCGGAAGGGTATCCTTGAAATCACCGTCCGGTCCAGCTCTGCCGGGGACACCCCCCACTGCTTTATGGTAAAATATTTGAAAAATTTCTCATAGATATCCCGGCCGCCCTGGCTTAAAACCACATCCTCGCTGGTTTTGATCTCATCAATGGGAATCCGCCTGGAGGCGATAAAGTCTTCCATCTCATCCTCCGACAGATTCATATTGTACAGACGGTTAATGGTCTCCAGGGAGATAGGCAGAGGAACGAAATTGCCGTCTACATAGGAGAGCACCCGGTGCTGGTAATCGTTCCATTCTGTAAATCCGCAGATATAGTCAAATACCTCTTTGTCATTGGTGTGAAAGGTATGGGGGCCGTAGTTATGAATCAGAATTCCCTCTTTATCATAGCTGTCATACACATTGCCGCCGATATGGGAACGCTTTTCTATGATAAGAACCTTTTCATTCATCTGACTGGCGATTCTCTCTGCCATGGTTATCCCAGCAAGTCCCGCTCCTACTATCACATATGGAAATCTCATTTGTCTCACTCACTTTCTTGCAATCTTCGGATTTTTTTCAGTATGAATATATCATATTTTCCAGGAAAATCAAAGAACTATTTCCAGACTTTACATTTTAATTGGGAAATGCTAAGATAAAGACATTATACGCTAAGGAGGTTCGCATTTTTATGAAAAAGCTTTTGCTTCCCATATATCTCTGGCTTCACCGCACTCTCTTAAAAATCTGCTGGAATGTATTCTCACTCTTTCCCCTCAATCCCCAAAAAGCAGTATTCAGCAATTTTAACGGCGGTGTCTTTGGAGATAATCCAAAATACATTGTTGAAGAATTCTTAAGACGCAGGCTGGACTGGAAGCTCTACTGGACATCGGCTTCCGACTACAAGCTGCCAAAGGGCGTACTGCCTGTCCGTCCCAATACCGTCGCCTTTGTCTGGCATATGTCCACTGCCTCCACCTGGGTGGATAATACACGCAAGCTGTATTATGTAAAAAAGCGCCCCGGCCAGTTTTATATCCATACCCGTCATGGGGGGCCGGGCCCAAAAAAGATCGAAGGGGACTGTGAGGAGCTGCTGAGTAAAGAATATGTAGCTTATGCGAAGATTGACTCGAAGAATATCGATCTGATGCTGTCCACCTGCAAATGGCAGACCCAGCTTCTGAAGCGCGCATTCTGGTATGACGGCCCTGTTTTTGAAAAAGGCCAGCCAAAATATGACGTTTACTTCCGGGATCAGAATATCTACCGGAAAAAAGTACAGGCTCATTTCCACCTTCCCGAAGACACAAGATTTGTAACCTATGCCCCCACTTTCCGGGAAAGCCGCAATACGGATATGTATAATCTGAATTATGAACAGCTTCTGGATACCATGGCCAAACGCTTCGGCGGAAGCTGGGCTGTCCTTGTGTGCCTGCATCCCAATGTAGACCGCAGTAAATACGTCGTTCATTACACAGACCGCATCTTAAATCCGGCAGGTTACGGGGATATGCAGGAGCTCTTAGCCGCTTCCGACGCCATCATCAGCGATTACTCCGGCTGTACCACGGAATTTGCAATGCTTGGCCGTCCAGGCTTTCTCTATATTGAGGATTACGAAAGCGCCAAAAAGGAACGAGGGTATTACTACGACTTAACAGAACTGCCCTTCCCTCTGACCTTCTCCAACGAAGAACTTATGCATGCCATCGAAACCTTTGATGAAGCAGCGTATGAGTCCAAATGCGAAAAATTCCGCAGCTGGATGCAGTTTTATGAAGGCGGAATCGCCTCGGCAGCCGTTGTGGATCTTATTTTAGAACATGCCAAGGAGTGTTCCAATCACGGAAAACACAAATAAGTGGAGACACAGCACCGGCATGGTATGCCTGCCAAGCCAGGCGCATCCTGCGGCCAGATACCGGGTATGCTTTTCCAGGAACAGAGACAGCTCCATACAGAGCAGGGAACCCAGTCCTCCCGCAAGCAGATACAGGATCATGGAGCTTCCATACTCCGCCACCGACATATTCACAGAACCGTTTACCAATGATAATCCCACAAAAGCCGCGGCCAGGAACAGCAGGGCCGGCGGCTTTTTGTACAACTTCTCCACACACCCATATGCGGCCAGAGCCTTTCCAAAGCTTAAAAAGGAAACCGCATACAGGGCGCAGTCAAGGCTCCAGGGCAGCAGAACCGGACAGAAATAATGCACCAGAACTGCCAGAAGCAGAACGCCGCTGTTCAGAGCCATAAGGCGGCGAAGATCTCCCCTGGCCGCCTGCATCAGAAGCCGGAATATCACAAGGCTTACAAAGAGACCTGTCAGAAACCAGGTGGGCGCATTGAGAATCTGCATAAAGTACACATTATGGGCCGCATTCATATCATATAGGCAGTTCCTTGAGTATACGATCCCGAGCAGCGGAAAAAAAGCTTCTGAGGAAATATTTCCTGTAAGAAGCCTGTCCTTGGCAAAAAAGAACAGGAAGAGGAAGAGATTATAGGCAAAATAAGGAACCAGAAGGCGGCGGGCCTTTTTTTTCAAAAAGCTCCAGAAGCCTTCTTCTTTCCTCCAGGTAAAGGTCATGCCTGCCAGCACAAAAAAGACCGGCATGTAGAACATTCCTCCAAGAAATGTCACCCACCCCAGGCTGATGCCGCTGTGGACAATCAGCACAACCAATATTCCGAAAGCCTTTGCTATATCCATCCAGAGAATTCTCTGCTTTTCCATTCCACGCCTCCTCACCAGATTTTCAAATGACAGCCTGTCCCTCTTTCTCAAGCTCTAAGCAGACTTCTGTGCATTACTCTTCCAACTTAAGCATCTCTCAACCATCTTCTCAAGCCATGTCCCCACAGGTTCCAGATAACGTCTGCTCAAGGCCGACAGGGCCAGCACCAGTATGGTTGTCAGCGCAAAATCAAGTCCTACTGTCAATCCATATCCCATACTCTCCTGAAATTCCAGGAAGAACCAGCAGGAAAAGGTTGCTATCACCGGAAAATGCAGAAGATAGAGCGAATAGGAAATCTTCCCAAGGTATAAAAAGGGCTTTCGGGAAAAAAACCACTGCAGCCAGCCGCAGCCCAGCGCCCCTGCAGTCAGCAGGAATGCCCCGGCCATGTGGTAAATCACCGTATAGGCACCAGGCAGAAATCCATAGATCGTCCCTGGCTGTTCCGTTCCAATGGACGGATAGGAGGTCAAGTAAAATCCCAGCAAAAATGCAAGCACCGGAAGCAGCCAGAATCTTCGGTACAGGCTTACCAGCCGTTCCTGGGTACTGAAAAAATCACAGAGCACAAAGCCAAGAAAGATTCCTGTAAAATAAATATCCGTTGTGAAAGCCACAAGAATCATAACGCCGTAAGCAATATACCGTAAGGGATTCTCTCCAACCAGGTAAGCGGCCAGATACACCACCAGGGCTCCAAGAAACAGGTAAGGAATCGTCCAGAGCACCCCGTTATAGTCATTGCTTCCCCACACAAAGCATCCCAGAAGGCTTTCACTGAGCATGCTCAGAAACTTGGGCTCAAACTGGTTAAAGCCCTGGAACCAGGGAATGGATTTTGTATAGGCCGCCGTCTCTGCGTTCCGGTACAGCCCCAGATACATCAAAATAAAAATCAGCAGATTCACCGCCAGAATCACTGGCATCAGCCGGAAATACCGTTTCAGCGCCCCGGCCTTCAGCCTGGCTCTGTCCCTTGTACGAAAATAAGACAGGCACAGCACAAAGCCGCTGAACACCAGGAAGAGGCAGACCGCTCCGTTTCCGTTGTAGAAGAAGTTCAAGGGGGTTTTGCCTATCAGAATCTCAACGCCTGTCCTGGTATTCACATGCTCCGGAAGCAGGGTGTAGGCGGCATAGTAAAAAGCGAATACAAAATGACAGAGATACACCATCAGCGCGCCCATGCCCTTTAGTCCGTCAATGTAATCCAGCTTTTTCATTCCTCTGCCTCCTGCTTCCTGCATATCCCTTTTCAGCCATTTTCTTCCCTGATTGTCTGCTGATGTCCTTATTCTTCCCCTCATTCCGCTAATCTTTCACATAAAAGTTTTGTATACCATGTCCGTCCTTCCGCGGACAAATGAATCAAGTCCTGAAAGCAGGCTGCGTCTCCAAAATCAAAGGCAAGCTCTTCTGCCAGAATCATTTTGACCTTTGTTCCGGCTTCCCCATTCTCTCTGCTTCCTTCGCCCGTTCTCTTTCTCTCATCTGCCCCCTTTAAAGAGGTAGCTCCCTGTGTTTCTGCCAGCCTGCGGATCTTATCTGTACACGCCTCATATAGTTCCATATAATCCGCATCCTGGTACATCCGCTCATACTTCGGCGTCTCGATAAAGCATACCTGGATTCCATGCTCTTTTGCCAGCTCCAGGATCCTCTCATACCCCTTGACCTGGGTCTCCTTAAGGCCGTCTCTTCCCCCTAGCATCCCCAGGGAATCCAGATGCTCCTTCGTCTGCCCTCCGGGCGTCAGAATATTGCCCCCATTGCGGAACTGGGCGGATACCAGGCGGTTATGGATGGGATACGTTAAGATCTGCTCGTTATTGGCCGTCACAAACAACTCGTAAAAATCGAGGAATTTTGTATCACTGCAGGCATTCATCAGCTTCCAGGCATCCAGTTTAAAGCCCAGATCTGTATCCAGAAGGATCTTGGTATCACTGATCCAGGGCGCAGCCGCAGCTGTATAGGGATAGAGATCCACATAGAGGGTTCCGATCTCCAGCCCTTCTTCCAGCATATATTCCAGCTCCATAGCCATAAAAGCCGGCTGGTTGCCGTTGTAGGAAAGGATATAGACATTCCCTTCCAGTTCCTCCTCCAATACGTCAATGGATAACCCCTGCCGGAACATGGAGGAGCCGATGAACAGGTGGTCAATGGATTTCTTCCGGATGGCTGCCTGCATTCCATAGGAAGACACGGGCAGAAGCCGGGCATATTCATTTTTGATCCCTGTGAGCAGAAGTACCGCAAGCAATACGCCTGCCAGAATTTTTCCTGTCTGTTTCATATCTTATGATCCCGGTTCCACAATGTCCTTTCCGTATATTTGTTTTTCCTTGTAAGTTAAGCCCCCAGCGAAAAACTGATACGCCCTGCCAGGTAATTCGGTACAGCCAGCTTTTTTCCGTCTCTGGCTCCATAGGTATCCTTCAGATTATAAATATAATCCAGTTTTCCGGCTTCCAGCAGCTCATTTGCCGTTCTCGCCGCATTATTTCCTGCCTTGACTTCCAGTCCGTAATTCCTATAATCCAGCAAGCTGCGGCAGTAAAAATCCAACTCGCCGGAGGTTCGCTCATACGTCCCGAACCAGGGGGTTGCTCTGGCAATCTCATGCTCGGTCAAACGCTCCAGCAAATTTAAATATACAAAATTCTCGCATAACACGCCTTTTATCATATGCGGCTTGGCTCCTGAGTTTGTCAGGAAGTAGTTTGCCAAGCCTACATCCCGATAATAAAACCTGCAATTGTCAACCAGATTCAGATAATCACAGTCTATGCTTTTATCCGCATAACCGATCTGATGCGACAGATACAGCCATCCAATTGCACTGTGAACCATCTTTTTGCTAAACTTGCTGCTCTCCTCCTTGAAGATGATTTTTGAAAAGTCCGCAACCAGATCCTGTCATGGTAAGAAAGTTCACATCCCCTGCTGCCTGAAAAAACTCTTTTTCTCTGGTTTTCCCAAGATAGCTTCCTGTGACGATAAAGTCACAGCAAAACTCTCTTGCAAAGCTGCGGATCTTCCCATACACTTCCGGCGAGTCCTGAATCTCATCAATGGACAATCAACACCTCTTCCGTATCCTCAAAATTCCCATCATAAAGATCCAGCGCCCGGTGTATCGGCTTCTCTATCCGCTCACACCCCGGCTCCCATGAAGCTGCCGTATCCAGACATTTCAAAAATGCTTTTCCCGTATCCTCCACCATATTGATATATATGCTGTACTTATAATTTTCACGGGCAAACTTCTTTAAAATGAATGTCTTTCCTACCTGTCTTGCACCGGATAATTCCAATACTTTTCCGGTCCGCTCCTTTTTCCAGTCCGCCAGTTTTTTATAAATATCACGCTTTAGTTCAACTGACACATTCTCACCACCTTGTCTATCGGCCTGTTACTCACGTACATTATACTAGAAAGCCAACACCATCTCAACAAGATTTACCTGCCTGCTTCCTGGATTAAAAAAGTAATTCATTTTAGGGCATAAATTTTTCTAGTAAAATTCATATGAATCCACCGCTTGTCTTAGCAAGTCTATATTTTCAACGTCCATACCTAAGGCGAGCACGCTTCGTTCCTGCGGTCTTTTAGATGATGGCACAATTCATGTGCTGCAGTAAATCTCTGCCTTGTAATTTTCCTCTTATAGTTGATGCCTACCAACGGAATGTCATTGCCATCCTCCGGCACAAGGTAAATGCCTTCCAAATCCTCAAAACCCATAAACTGGTACACAATCCCATATTCGCGCATCAGCTTAAACGGGTCTATTGGAATCGAAGGCATTTCCCCACCCAGCCTGTCCTCAAGGACTTTTTCGGCCAACATCTGCGGAGTCATCCTCTGGCTATAAAGCTTCTCCAACACGTCAGCCATTCATCGTCTCCTTATATCTGCGTTTAAAGTCGATAAGGCTCATAATTTCCCGCCTGTCTATATCTGACAGCTCTGAAAAAGCACGTGCGAACATTTCCACTTGTGCATCCTCAGAAGCCTTCCCATACATCAATTCATCTGCACTTACCCCGTACAGTTCAGAAAATCTGGCAAGTTCCTCAGCCGTAACTTTCCTCTGCCCGGATTCTATCGCACTGATTGTCGGCCTGGAAAGCTGCATTTGACGGGCAACAAATTCCTGTGACAATTTTAGGTTCTTCCTTGCTTCCTTCAATCTTTCATGCATAGTTTCTACCTCCACTTCATAAATCAGTATACCCAGAAATGGCAAAATAGTCAACAATAAATGTCAGATTTTCTGACTTTTATTGTTGACGAAAATAACGGAAAAAGCACCACTGTGTCCGTCTCCGGATCCAGTTCCCAGTTTCAAAAGCTGCTTTTGTTCTTTCTATTCTTTTCTCACGATAAAAATGCCGGATTAAAACTGCGCATACAAAAACCCCGAAGCCCCGAACACGCCGAACAAGGCAGTGCTGGCTCCCATAACAGCCATCCACCCCCAGGAAAGAGAAAACTCCTGATCCTTCCCCTTCCCGTAAACCTGCCCCCGCTCATAGAGAAACAGAAGCAGCAAAAACAGGCACACCGTCAGAAAATAGGCCGCACAGGTATTATCCCCCGTAAAGGGCAGAATCGAATTCTGAATATCCGTCATAGAAAGAGAAAATCCCAGAACCGCCCTTCGAAGATAGGAAACAGCCGCCGGAAGACTTTCTGCCCGGAAGAACACCCACCCAAGGGTAACGCCGCAGAAGGTCACAAGTGTCTGCCACAGCTTATGCACAGGCCGGATAGCCTCCGCCTTTTTCTTCCGGCTAAGGAGATTCCACACTCCATGCAGCCCTCCCCAAGCCACAAAAGTCCAGTTATCCCCATGCCAGAGGCCGCTGGCCAGAAAGGTCAGAAGCAGATTCCGCCCCCGTTTCCCCCTGGAAACACGGCTTCCTCCAAGGGGAATGTACACATAATCCCGAAGCCAGCCTGAGAGGGAAATATGCCAGCGGCTCCAGAAGTCCCGGATATTCCGGGCAAAATAGGGGCAGCGGAAGTTCTGCCTGCAGCGAATCCCCAGAAGCTCCCCCATGCCAATGGCAATATCCGAATATCCGGAAAAGTCACAGTAAAGCTGAAAGGAATAAAAAAATGCCGCCATCACAGCCGCCAGCCCCGGATATTCCAAAGGAGAAGCAAACACCGCATCCACATATCCGCCCAGCCGGTTGGCAATCACCATTTTTTTAAAAAGCCCCAGAACAATTCTCTGAATCCCCTGTGCAAAAAGACCGCTGTCATAATAAAGGCCCTTGTGGAGCTGCTCTAAAAAGCTCTCCGACCGCTCAATAGGCCCCGAAAGGATGTGAGGAAAAAACAACACATACGTCAGATAATATCCCATATGAGGCTCCGGACCCCTTTTCCCCAGATAGATATCCGCCAGATAGCTTATGATCTTAAACGTATAGTAGGAGATCCCCAGGGGAAGCATAAGCTTCAGCACAAGGGGAGCCGCCGAAAGCCCTGCCATCCCCAGAACCGAAGCCACAGAAGCGCTGAAAAAATTAAAATATTTAAAGAGAAAAAGAACGCCAAGAAGAGGCAGGATGCCAAAGAGCAGCCAGCCTCTTTTATCTTTTTCTGTGTGTACCTTTTCGATTCTCCCTCCCACGAACCAGGACCACCAGGCCGAAGCCCCTGTAAGAAGCAGCATCCAGCCGGAAGCGCTTGCATAAAACCCCAGGCTTGCCGCAAGGAGAATCCACCATCTTATCCGGGACGGCGCAAGGTAGTAGACCGTCAGCACCGCCCCCAGAAATAAGAGGGTCAGCATAATATCAGATGCCATATAAGTTCCTCTTTACCGGCGCACCCATTTTCCGAATAAGGTCTTCTTATATTTCAGAAGCTCCTTTTTGGCCTCCTCATTGCTGCCGGCCTTCTGCAGATATTCCACGCCCTTCTTGATATCCTCCGGCACGCCCAGACCCTGTCCGTAGATTGCGCCCAGCATATAGAAGGCTTCCGAATTGTTCCAGTCCACCTTCTCAAGAAGCTCTCTTGCTTTTCCATAATCCTGCTGGGTTCCCCACCCGCGGAAATACAGTTTTCCAAGATAGCAGGCGCCCCAGTTGTTGTCTTGATCATGGGCATATTTCAGAAGCTGGAAGGCTTTGGCATAGTCCTTCTCCACTCCGTTACCGTCATAATACAAAGCGCCCAGGCGGTTTGCACAGCCGATTCGTTTGCCGCTGTCCTGCTTCTGTGCCAGGCCCTTTTCGTAGCACTGGGCCGCATAAGCGGGATCCTGTGCTGTCCCTTTGCCCTGCTCGTACATCAGACCGATCCGGAACCAGCATTCCAGCTGACCGCCCTCTGCCCCAAGCTTATACCAGTGAAGGGCCTCCTCGAACTGCTCCGCATCGTACAGCTCATCCGCATAAAACCACTGATGGATGGGGAATCCTCTCTCAGCTCCGGTCTTGAAAAGATCCTTTGCCAGCTCCGGACGGGGCGCAATCAGATCCTCATCGCCCTCTGAATAATATTTGTTCAGATTATTTGCCGCAAAATACATGCCGCCCCGGAATGCCTTCTGAAACAGATCCTCACATTTTGATATATTTTCCCGTAAATAGGATTTAAATTCCCCGTCTGTGGAAAAAGATTCCCGTCCCTTTCCCTGAATGCGAAGGAAATCCCACCAAAAGTAAGCGTTTGCCGCCGTGTACTGGCTGAAAGCGTCTCCCAGCTCCGCCTTCTCAAGAACGCTGTTGAAAGCCTCCTCAAGATTTGCAAAGCCCATCTTTTTCTCAAGAGACGGCGTCAATTCTCCTGTACGCATAGCCACCATAACACCGATTCCGCTTCCCTGCTCTACGGCTTTGTGGATCAAAGCAACCGCCTTGTCGTCATCCTCCGGAAAATTGTGCCCGCTCCACACATACTGGGTTCCGCAATAACACCGTGCCAGTATACAGGAAGCGTCCCCGTCTCCTGCTGCGGATGCCTTCTCAAGCAGGGCAAAGCCCTCCGCTCCCTTTCCTGCGCGCAGATCGTAATAAATGTACCGAAGCGCCTGCTCAACCTCATCACTATAGCATTTTCCCATCTTCCTATTCCTCCTGTTCCAGCTCCGCAATATCTCTCTCATCACGTCTTTGCCAAGGGGCTGACGGCTTATTCTGCGGCAGCTCCTATGCCCTTGAGGGATATCACTGTTTTTATTAAAATTATTTTTTATGGGCCATATCTCGTTCCGCCTGTCTGGTGCAGTCCTTCCATTCCTTCCAGTCCGGCGCAAAATTTCCGCTTGCGAACTCCAGAAGCCAGGCCGCCGCTTGTCTGTGGGTGCATTGATTTTTAAAGAACCGAAGCTTCGCTCCATCCGGCCTTGTAACCGTTACGGTACAGCGGCCGTCCATCTTGCTGCCGCCGTCTATCCGCATCAGAAGATAGCCGCCGGTAAGCACCAGCTCTGCCATCTGGCAGCTTCCGTCCACCAGTCCCTCTGCCACAACCTCCACATCCTCTATCGTAAACCGGTCGTGGCTCTGAAATACCCCGGAGGGAGACATCAGGGCCAGATGAGGCGGCGGAACCTCTCTCTTTACAGCCTGCTCCTTCTTCTCCCACATGGGAGTGGCTTCCCAGCCTGTCATATTGGGAATCACGCCCTTGGCCCAGGCCTTTAGAATCTCCTCTGCCGTCTGGATGTCCGTCTCGAATACACGGCCGAAGTAATGATTTTTCCCTGCTTCTCCCACATCTGTCATTTTCAGAAACAGCTCCGCCTCCCCAAGCTCCATCATGTCCTCCAGGGTCGGATTCTCCACATCCTCCATGTCCTCATAGAAGGATGCAAAGCACTCCATCTCCACATAGCGGACATTGTGCTGCTCGATGGGGCATCCAAGGGCCAGGGAAAAGCTTCCCTCCCCCTCCTGAAGGCATTCTGTCATAGATTGGTGAATCAAGTCCGGCGTCACACGGGAGGTTACGCTTCCGTCCGGACGGGTCAGGGTTACATTTTGCTGAATATCGGCGTCCCTGTTCCCAAGCTGGAAGGATGACATCTCCCGGCTGCCCTGCTTGACACGGAATTCCCGGAGCAGGTTCTCCCACTCCATATCGGACTTTCCCTGCCACCTGCCGAACTCGCTGTAGGGCCTGCAGATGGCATCCGGAGCCCTTAGGGAAATGCAGTTCAAAAGAGGCTCAAGCTCCCTGGGATTTCGCAGTGACAGTATGTGATGCTGCCTGCGGTCGTCCAGAATGTGGAGCTCCACAATCCGGGTGCTGTTCACACGATCACCGCTTCTGCGGGTCCTTATCTCGTCTCTTCCGAAATAAACACGGATACGGGGGATACAGCCCGCCACCTCTCCCAGAATCCATTCTTTTCCCACAGCTATTTTGTCAAACCACTGGCCATTCTCTTCAATGTCCTTATCCACCATGGCAAAGAGCTCCGCTACTCCCGGAGCCGCGTCCGGATAAGGAAGCTGGGAACGGATGGAACGGGCCAGGGTACTGTTCTGCGGCCAAAAGGTATCCCTTATGGCTATGTACGCCGTATAAATTCCCAAGAGGAACAGGGCTGCGCTCATAACAATAGACCCTGCAAACTTTGCGTATTCCATGGTCTCCCAGGCTGTTCTGTCTTCCTCCAGCATCATCCATGTGTACACGGCTGCGCAGAAAGCAAAAAACAATATAAGTACCGCAATTCCAAGCGAAGACAGCTGCTTTCTGGTTTTTTGCAGGCAGTAGCCGCCGCTTGGCATACCCGGATTCCGGCTTTTCATCCAGGCCGACGCCCCCATCGCTATCAGAAAGCTCCAGAGATATCCGATAAAGAATCCGGCCCCTGCTACAAATACAATGGAAAGAATAAGGTTCCAGGGCCAGGGAATACCGCTAAAACCCTTCTTCTTCTCTTCCAAGCTTATCCCCCCTATTCTAAGTCGCTGCGCGACAGCACTAAAGGGTAAAGCTGCTTCGACACACCGGCAATGAGAGAAACTTTTATTCGAAAAAGCACTCATAAAAGTTCCTCTCGTGCGCCTTTGCAGCTTTACCGTCCAGCAGATAATTTTTTTCGAAAATAGTTGACATTTCTTAGCTGGACTATTCATTTTCATTTTAACATGAGCTTATAAAAATGTCATTAACAGTTTATCTTTATGTCACCCTTTTGCAGCCTCCCGGAAAATTCCAACTCCTGTATCCACCAAAAGCGCCAGCAGAATCACTGCATACAAGACCATGGGCAGCTTCGTCTCCCCATTCAGTGCATAGGCATATGCGCTGTAGGAAACAATCAGATGCAGTATGGGCACATAGAACTTCCTGGGCCGCCGCATACAGTACACCAGAGCCCCGATATCCGCCGTCAGGCCGGCCCAGGCCGGCATGGAGGGCGCCAGGTAAGGAATGAGAATCGCCAGGAACAAAAACAGACGCAGGGCCATATCCTTCGTAATCTCTATCCGCCGCTTTACAAATACATAGAGCATAGTAAAAAGAATCCCAAAAAGGCACAGCACCGACACCTGATTGAACAGCTCCACAAAAGCCTCTTTCCCAATAATCTCATAGAAGTTCGGCCACCCCAGGTTCATGCTCTCGCTGCTCAGCCTGAACACCGCCAGCGCCCTGGCCGCTCCCACGGCAGCCACCAGAAGCCCAAGCCACTTTTTCCTCTCTTTGTCATGAAGGGCAAAGTAATACAGACCCACGAAAAAGAAAAACACGCTATACACACTGTTCTTCCCCCACAGTGCGCTGTTGGCAATCATGGTAGGATAAATCACCAGGATGGCATAAGTTAAAAACGCCTTATTCCGATGCCGGGTATATTCGTAGACAATCTCCCCACAATAAAAGGCCAGGATAAAATCAATGATCATGGCTCCCAGCTTCTGGCTGTCCGTCACCGTATATTCCACGACTGCCAGCCGGAGCATAATCCCCGTTCCCGTAATGCACACTGCCAGAAGGGCATCCAGAAAGGTAAATGTAAGCTTTCCGATCTTCCAATTTTTCACAATCAGTCTTTGTAAAAACTCATCCATGCTGCCGCTTCCTCTCCTTTCCGCCGTTTGCGCCTCGAGAGCCCCCGTTTCCCATAACTGCTTCCGGAATGGGAAGCTGATTTTCCTTATCTGTCATAAAGTTCCAGATGTCCAGGCCCACTATAACCAGAAGCCCAAGCTCCGCCAGCGCCCAGACACCATAGTAAATGGCAGGCTCCTTAGCGCCCAAGTGGCTCAGATAAGCCATATAGCAGTTAAAGGAGATGAGAATCTGCACAATCGGAATGTAGAACCGCTTCCGGTTCATCACGGCATAGAGAATTGCAAGAATATCCGCCAGACATCCGTACCGCTCATGCATATGGGGCAGGATATAGGGAGTAAGAATCGCAAAAAACAGAGCCGTCTGTACAGTGAATTCATTGGTAATGCGGTAACGCTTCTGTGCCATGGCAAACATGATACACATGAGAATCCCCAGAATCAGCCAGGTTCCCGCCTCAGCATACTCCAGAAGGAAATACTTATTTCCGATAATCTGATAGATATTGGCCCACTTAATAGACAGGGACCACACATCCTGGGCCCCCTGGGCCATATAGATATTAATGAGCTCAATCAGAGGCCGCCCGGCAATCCAGGCCGGAATAATGCTTAAGAAATACAGTCCCGGAATCCACAGGAAATGCTGGATCTTAATCTTCTTATTCACCCACAGAATCACCAGGAACGGAAAAATAAACAAAGACTGAAGCTTAAAAGCAAAAGCCATGCCGTAAAAAAACATAGCTGCCCCCGGCTTTTCCCGGAACAGGCAGTAAAAGCACAAAAGGACAAAGAGCATAAATATAATATCACACTGAGCCCAGAGGGCGCTGTCTGCCCAGATGGTAGGAACCAGCAGCATCACTCCATAAGCACAGATACCCTTGCTCTTACTTCCCGTAACCTCTGCGGCCATCCTTCCCATTACACCAGCCGCCGCAAAATCCAGTACAATATGTATCGACTTGTAGGCGGTCATGGGATTGATGGGAAGCTTGCTGATTACCCACAGAATATATACGAAGGAGGGCGCGTAATCATACCGATCCGTGGCCAGGTAGGAAAAACCCATTTCCTTTAAATCCGAAATCCAGGGATCCCAGTACATTTCCCAATCCATGGTTGTCACGACGCGCAGAATCACCCGGATAGCAAGGCCGATAGCCGTAATTGCCGCCAGATATAAAATATCCGCCCAATCCAGTTGATACTTTTTCAAAAGCTTCTCCATACAACACCTCTATTCCAGTTCCGTAACGTTCTTTCAATCTGCCTTCAGTCAAATACGCCGCCTTAAGCTCACTCATCCAGCACCTTCTCAATAATAAACTTAGGCCGCTCCTTTGTCTCCAGATAAATCTTCCCGATATACTCTCCAACCACTCCGATGGCCAGCAATTGCAGGCCTCCAATGGCCCAGATAGACACAATCATACTGGTCCAGCCATGAATGGTATGCCCGGTAAAGTGGACGATCAGCGAGTAGAGCAGCATGAGAATGCTCACCGCAAAAATCAAGAATCCGCATGCCGTAATCATCCGGATGGGCTTGATGCTGAAGGAGGTAATTCCGTCCGCAGCAAAGGAAAGCATTTTTTTTAAGGGATACTTGGATTCTCCGGCAAAACGCTCATGGCGTTCGTATGTTACGGTATCCGAAGGGAAACCTATCAGGGGCACAATTCCGCGGAGGAACAGATTCACCTCTTTGAATTCTTCCAGGCCGTCAAGCGCCCTTTTGCTCATCAGCCGGTAATCCGCATGGTTGTATACAATGTCTACCCCCATGGCCTGCATCATCTTATAGAAGCTCTGGGCTGTGAATTTCTTAAAAAAGGTGTCTGTCTTCCGGGCGCTGCGCACTCCGTAGACTACGTCGTTTCCGGCGTAATATTTCTCTACCATCTTATCAATGACATCAATATCATCCTGCAGATCCGCATCTAAGGAAATGGTAATGTCCGCCTTCTCCTTGGCCGTCATCAATCCTGCCAGAAGCGCATTTTGATGCCCTTTATTCCGCGAGAGCTTCACCCCGGAATAGATGGGATTGGAGGCGTGAAGCTCCTCAATCAGTTCCCAGGTACGATCCTTTGAGCCGTCGTTCACAAACAAAATCCTGCTCTCACCGGAAATCATGTTCCGGTCAAGCATGGAATTCATTTTGTCAAGAAGCTGCCTGGCCGTCTCCGGAAGCACCGCCTCCTCGTTATAGCAGGGTATCACCAAATATAAAATATCATTTCCTGTCATCTAGCTTTCTCCATATTCCAGTTCCAGTTCCGTAATATCTCTTACAGCACACCTGTATGAAATCAGTTTACAGTAACTCCTTCATATAAGCTTCAATTGCCTCCCGCCAGTCTGAGAACCTGAAATCCGTCGTCAGCTTCAGCATATAATTCTCCAGAATCGAGTACGCAGGCCGATCGGCAGCAGCCGGGAAACGGCGCTTATACTCCTCTGAGGTGATCGGCTCTATCTCTGTCTTTTTTCCTGCCAGCCTTAAGACGGTCTTGGCAAATTCTGCCCAGTTGGTATCCCCTTCGCAGGTTCCGTGGAACAGGCCGTAATTATCCGTAGGCAGCAGATACTTCACAGCCTTTGCAAGCTCCAGAGCGCTGGTAGGCGTCCCCACCTGATCCATTACCACGCCGATGGTATCGTTCGTCTCTGCAAGCTTCAGCATCGTCTTGGCAAAGTTGTGCCCGTCCCCGTAGAGCCAGGCTGTCCGGATAATAAAGAAATGATCGGAAAAATCCCGGACAAACTGCTCTCCTGCCAGCTTGGTAGAGCCGTACATGCTTTTCGGCGCCGGCGTATCAAACTCTGTCAGCGGTTTTTCACACATATCCCCAGAAAATACATAGTCGGTAGAAATGTGCATCAGCTTTGCCTTTACATCCGTGGCCGCTATCGCAAGGTTTCTGGCTCCAACGGCATTGATTTTCCAAGCCAGATCCACATCGGTCTCACACTTGTCCACATTGGTATAGGCGGCGCAGTTAATAATTGCACAGGGCTTTACCTCACGGGCAAAAGCCAGTACCTCCTCTACCTTTGTGATATCCAGTTCTCCCACATCTGTGTTGACCAGCTCATATTCCGTACTTCCTGCATACTGCTGATTGACTGCCCGTCCAAGCTGTCCGTTGCAGCCTGTGATCATAATCTTTTTCATAAAGATCTCCTTCCTTATTTTCCATTTTACAGCTCTCTTCCTGTGCACCTTATCTGACACTTACAAAAGCTGTGCTGCATTTTTAGTTACTATTCACTTTGTGCCCAGTAACCATTTTTATTCTGATTTGCTTTCTTTCTCCTGCCGGGTTTCTTTCAGAAGCTCTTTTTGTTCATCCCTGTGTTCCTTTTCCTCCAGAGCCAGCTCCTGGGTCAGATCCTTGACCTTATTTTCCAGGGAGGAAAGTTCGATGGTCATAAAGAAAAGCTTCACCATCAGCACAAAGATAAACAGCAGGAAAATAAAATTAACGGGAAGCTGCATCCCGATCATTCTCGTAAACATGGATACCAGCCAGGGAAACAGACTGAATACAATCAGTACGCCGGAAAAAAGAATCCAGAAAATCGCATATTCAATCTGCAGCTTCGACTGCCGGATACGTTTTAAAATATAGTAGGTGGTGAACAAGGACACCACAATCAAAAGGATGCGAAATACAGGCGTCATTTTGTGTTTACCTCCCTGCGCTTACGAAAGTTCTGTATAAAAAGGATCGACAACAGCATCCGCAGCATATACATCACGGAACGGGAAAGATTGAGATAGCTTTCCCCCGCAATCCGCTCATCCATCTCCACCTGTACCTCCGCAATGGTCGCGCCCTGCTTCAGAAGATAAGAAATGGTATCCGGCTCCGGCCCGTAATTGAGATTCAAAGCAAACTCGGCTATCATTTTTTTGTTAAACATGCGCATGCCGGAGGTGGGATCCTTAACCTTTCTTCCTGTAGTCAGCCTGGTGGCTAAAGAAATCAGGTTGCTCCCGAGCATCCGCATGGAATGAGGCTTTTTTTTCGTTACAAACCGGGAGCCGATGACAATGTCGTAGCCTTCCTGAATCTTGTCAAGCATGGGAGCTATAAACTCCGGCCGGTGCTGTCCGTCTGCGTCAAACTGAATGGCATAATCGTAGCCTCTGCGGTAAGCATATTTGAGCCCTGTCTGGAAGGCGCCGGCCAGTCCCAGATTCACCGGCAGGTCTACCAGCTCATAGCCTCTCTTCCGGCAGAGCCTGGCTGTATTGTCTGAGGAGCCGTCATTGATCACCACATAATCATAGGCGGAATAATGCTTCTTCAGATTCTCAATCACACGCTCGATATTCTCTTCTTCATTGTACGCCGGAATAATCACCAGACATTTCATTTGTTTTCTCCTATTCCAGTTCCGCTTCCTCGCTGCTGTCTTCGGCTTCTCCTGCGGAATCTTCCCCGGTTTCCTCTTCCTCCGGTACAAGCTTCACCATATAATCCTTGTCATAATAGTCACACATAGCCTGATTGCGGCTCTCATCCGGGTCCGGAGTCAGCGTTCCGAAATACAAAAGCTCCGGACGGTACGTTACCTCTTCCACCACTACCTCCCTAAGACTGGGATCGTTGTACATGGCCTCGCGCTCCTTAATCTCCCTATGATATACCTGAGCCTCCCCGTAAACCATGGACTTAAGAGCTGTGGCAGACGTAATCTCCTCCAAATCTCGGACAATATTGATCTTCAAAAAACCGAGAATCACACAGAAAACAGCCAGTACTCCCAGTATAAGCGGAGCCAGATCCCGGACAAGCTTCTGAATCTGCTCCTCGCACTTTTCATACTTACGCCTCAGCCAGCCCGCATAGTATATCACATTCGCCGTGTAAAACATAATCACCCCATAGTAAAGGATATTGTAATAACGTCCCCCCGAGATGAACCGCACGGCGTAGATGGCCGGCACCCACATTACCACTACCATACTGTAGCTTACCAGGGTAAACATAAGAGGACAGCGGAAAGAAAACTTTGTATCCTTAAGCTTGTACAGCATATAGACAAACAAGCCGATCATAACCAGGGCGATGACCACATTGGTACATTCAAACAGGTATTCCAGCGATTTGGTATAGGATTTATAAACAGCCTCCACCGGCGTGCGCGGCTCAAAATTCGACTGCCTGCGGCTGTTTCCGGGCGCAGCCACATTCAGAATAAAGCCTGCGAAAAATATCACATTCATAACTGTTATCTGAATCTTCATGCTCTTCTCATACTGCTTCCCAATCAAGACATCCAACAGATTCAGAACCAGCAGTACCGCCGTCAGAAGCAGGATCGGATACATGCCGCCGGACAAAAGGAACGCCATGGCCGTCATTGCCGCCATCCGTTTTGCTGTGATACGCTTCTCATATTTGCACAGAAACAGCATGGCAAAGAGCACCAGCATAACCCCGAACATGCCTGTATAGCCGATACTTCCGATCCACCAGTAAAATGCCTCAAGCCCCACCGGAACATACTGGATACAAAGGGTCATAACCAGAACCGCAATTATCATTGCCACATGCTTCGACAGGCCCAGAATCCGGTGAAGTACAATCTTTGAAAAGTAAACAAAGCCTCCGATAAACAGTCCCAGCAGAATAAAGGTATGGGTAAAGGTCAGCTTTTCCGTAAAAATGGA
This sequence comes from Clostridia bacterium, assembly GCA_910575725.1. Taxonomy (GTDB): domain Bacteria; phylum Bacillota; class Clostridia; order Lachnospirales; family Lachnospiraceae; genus Laedolimicola. The sequence goes on from CAJTFE010000004.1 coordinate 121,403, forward strand.
AGGCCGCAGGGCTCCTATCACGGCAAAGGTAAACGTACCCTGCCAGCCGTGCCACAGGTTCACAGAACGCTGGACTGCCGCCTTTAGTACGGGAATAATACAGCCAAGTCCCTTATTTTCCACAAAAGCCCGGTGGGTCAGAATCCCATAATTGAAGTCGTCCATAACGGGATGGTTAAAAAAACTTAAAACCAGAATCGGAAGCAGGCTGATGCCGAAGCAGGCCCACAAAAAGCGTTCCTGATTCTTCTCTTCCTTCATCCAGTCCAGAATCCTTTTCCACAGCTCATTTGTTATTTGATAAATCAGTTCCAATTTTAATCACCTTCTGTTATCTGTTATTATGTCTTTTGTCACTGTCTCAGCATGGCACTGACATTTTCCTTCTGTGTAGTTTACCTCTTTTTCACAAATTGTGCAAGTACACGTAAGGTTCTGCACAAATCCGTAAACCAGGCCGCCCTGATTCCGTTCTCCTTAAGAGCCCGGTGTCCCTCCTTCATTCCCTCCAGATAAGCTCCCAGGCTGCCGGTACTGGTTCCCCCGTGAGCCATATAGATCAGAACCTCCGGAAGATACGAAAGCTTCACCTGTCCGTCCTTCAGAATCCGGATCATAAACTCATAATCCGCAGAAATCCGGTAATCTGTCTTATAGTATCCGAACCGCTCATATACCTCCCGTCTAAGATACAGCGTGGGATGTCCCGGCATCCAGCCATAGCGGATCTTTCCCTGGCCCTGATGCCAGCGGCGGACAATGCGCTCCCCGTCCATATAGCAGAGATCTCCGTGAACACCGTCTGTATTCTCCTTAAGAATCACATCCACCATTTTGGAGATCACGTCTTTCCCGGCAAACTGATCAAAGCAGCAGCCCAAGATATCCCCGGACGCCATGGACAGCCCTTTATTCAAGGCATCGTAGATCCCCTTATCCGGCTCCGATATCCAAAGAAGCCTCTCTCCGAATTCTTTTCCAGCTTTTTCGATTACCTCCCTGGTTCCGTCTGTAGAGCCGCCGTCCACGATAATATATTCCAAGTTCTCATAGTCCTGCTGCCGTATCTGGCAGATGGTTTTTTCCAGGCTCTCCTTATCATTATAGGTGGTTGTCACAATCGACACCTTTGGCTTATGCATCTCTTTCCTCCAAAAGCTCCCGGTACAAAATCAGATACTCCCGGAATCTGTCCTCCTTATTGTATCCCGCTGCCTTACTAAGACACGCCGCCCGCCTGGACGGCTCCCCGCGCAGCTCCTTAACTGCTTCAATGAGCTTTTCCGTATCTCCTCTGGGCACAATCTTTCCGGTCTCTTCGTCCACCGACTCCACGCTTCCGCCGGTGGCAAAGGTAATCACCGGAGTCCCACAGGCCAGCGCCTCCAGGTTCGTAGTCGGGAAGGTATCTTCCAGTGTTGGATTCACATAAACATCCGCCATGGAATAATACTCTGCCAGTTCCTCCATACTGTTGGTGCGCATCACTCCGTAAATCTTAGGATGAAGCCTGCGAAGCTTCTGCTTTGAAAGCCCTATGAGGATAATCTGGCAGGAATCGTCCAGACGGTCTGCAAGCTCCTCAAAATAAGAATAACCCTTTCGCTCCTCCCACATACCAGCCACGCCTAAAAGAATAAATTTTTTCTCCATGCCCAGGCGGGCTTTCAGTCCCTTATCCACCGGATGGAACTTGTCCAGGGCAATTCCATTGGGAATCACCCGGACAGGATATTCTTTCAGATAAGATTCCTTCACAAACCGGGAAAGCCATCTGGAGGGCGTTACGATGGTCAGCCGGGGCACTCCTGTAAAAGCGGCTTTTTTCCGGCTGTAATTCTCCTTTGAATTATCCTTAAACAGCGCATAGGGATAAACGCTTTTATACTGAGGGCAGCTCTCACAGTGCGACTTCCACTTCATACAGCCGATATAGTCAAAATGAGCGCAGTGCCCGGTAAAGCTCCAGCAGTCGTGAAGCGTCCACACCACAGGCCGCCCCGCTTTTTTCAGGTAAGCAAAGAGCTGCTCCACATCCAGATAAAAGCCGTGGATATTGTGCAGGTGAATGATATCCGGATTGTATTCTTCTATTTTTTCTATGAGACGCTTCGTCTGCTTTTTGGAGGCAAATCCATGTTCGCCGCCAAAAAAGGTATGGAGCACATGAAAGCCCATATCCAGATTGGTGCCGAACTTATAAGCACGGACACCTTGGGGCGCCTCTCTCCGGCCAAAGGCCGCAAGGCCTTCGCCGCCCTCTGTCTCCAGAGCATGTATCAAATCTACCGTTATGCGGCCTACGCTTCCGCTGCCGCATACCGTATTAATCTGCATTACCTTCAAAATGAATTCTCCAGCTTCTATTTCCGTTTCACAAGTCCTCATCCATCTTGGGGGAACCATTGCCAGGCTGCCTTCTTAAAAAACAATCTCGCAATCCCACACATCCACACCGCTGTCCTGGAACACGCTCCGGATACGGGTGCGCAGCTCTTCTTTTGTACAGCCCTTTTTCAGAATGGCCTGCAGAAAACCGCCGCCGCCAGCGCCGCAGATCATCCTGGCTGCCAGAAGATCCTGGCAGCTTAAAAAGATTTGGTCAATACACGTATTGGTACTTCCCCCATCCAGGCGCTTCGACAGCTCCCAGTGGCGTTCCAGAAGCTCTGCAAAGCCGTCGATATTCCCCTTTTCCAGTTCAAACTTCATAAGAACCGCCGTCCGCTGAATCTCATAGAGAACCTCAATGGAATTGGGGTTGGAGCCGATATAGCCCCCCACAACCTCCCTTAGAAGGTTCCGGGCCAGACGCCGCTGCCCCGTATAAATCAGCACGAAACGCTCCTTAAGCTCCTCTATGGCCTCCCGGGGCATCTTAAGGTGCTCCACCTCTATCTCCTGGAGAAGCCCCGGCTTTGTGGACGCCAGCTTGATTCCGGCCGTAAGTCCTCCCACTTGATCCTGCCATCCGCCTCCGGTGCTCATAAGCTGCTCCATACAGAGCACATGGGTATAGAGCTCATTTTCCGCAGCCTCTTTTCCAATGTATTCAAAAATTGCCTTCACACAGGCCCCGGCCAGAATGCTGCTTGTGCCAAGCCCCGATCCTCTTGGAATCCCCATCACCGCTGTAGACAGATACAGGCCGCCTCCCAGCCTCTTCATAAGCTCTTCCATGGTAATCTCTTCCGTAAGAGGCACAATGCCGCAGGCTAAAAGGGCCGCCTTATGGAGGGCATAGGTATCAAAAGGATCACGGCAGCTTTGAAGGCGCTTCACATCCGTAAATTCCTCGTAAGCGCCGGAATCCGTGCTGGCCAGGGCGATACAGGGCTTATCAAGCCGCCGCACCGTCACGATAACAGGCAGAATTCCGTTAAGCTTCACAGCCGCATTGAGAACCGTTCCCCCATGTTCGTTGCAGTAGGGCGGCGTATCAGACCATCCGCCTCCGAAATTCACCCGGACCGGAAGCTCTACCTTCACTTCCTCTCTGGCAATATGGTACTGCTTCTCCCCAGGCTCCCTCCCGATGCTTGCATCATACAGACTGTCACAGATATACCGGAAGCATTTATCCTCAAGCTCCTCGCTTACATGTCCCTTCGTCATTCTGGACAAGTAGTAATAAAGACGCATGCGAAGCCCGAACTCTGCATCCTCTGCGATCCCTTTCAGCTTCTCAAGCTGCGCCTCCGTCACCCCCTGGCTTCCAAATGCAGACGCCGCCTCGTAAACGCTCCTGCGCTCTTTAAGCGCCAGAAGAAAACGGGTAATCCGAACCTGGGTGTTGAGCTTCTCCTGCCAGGCCGCTATCTCGCGGATATCCGCCTGCTCAAAGCTTTCCTTGAGGCTTATCCGCCTCATTTTCCGGTATGCTTCCGCCCGATCCGGTCTTCCTGCCGCCAGTTCAAGGATGAGCACAGCCGCTTCCACTGCTTCCCCAATGGTGCGGCACACCGGATAAAGGGCGGCATCCCACAGATAATGTGTCTCTCCCTTCCATACCTCTTCCGGCTTAAGGCCCGCCGTCTTTATAAAGGCCGGAAGATCGCTCCCAAGAAACGCTCCGTTTTCTTCCAGCGTTACCTTTGGATTGTCCTCCACTCCATAAACCCGGATTACAAAAGTTCCGTCCTTCTGTTTCAGCCCATGAAGGGCCGTATGGGAGGGAATCTGCTCTCCACGTAAAGTAACCGCCGCAATCACACAGCCTTCCCCAATCCGGGTTCCCTCATAAATATAGCTGTCCTCAATATAGGAGGAGGCTGCGATCTTTGTATTCTTTTCTATATAGCTGTTGCTGTAGGCACAAGCCCCCGGATGCTCCTCCACACCGAAGATCTGTCCCCGCCAGTCCAGAAATTCATAATTATCAATCTCTTCCGTCAGCAAAGCCAGAAGCTCCCGGGTTGTTCCAAAATGAATAAACTGCGCCGGAGCCAGGCACAGAAGCTTCAGGGAATAAGAACTGATTGCTTCCCAGATGGCCTTTCTGCAGGTAAGCAGCTCCTCACATATTTCCCCCTCCGCTTTTTCTGCCATATATTGTTCCAGAGTGGACTTAGAGGCCAGCGGATACAAAAAGTCACCGTAAAAACTGATGCGCGCCTTCTCATTGACAAAACGGGCATATTTCTCCGGAACCACCCGGCCCTTTTCCCCAATCAGCCCAAACAGGCTTTCCAGCAGATCACAGTCCAGCAAAATAGCTCCCGTGTCCAGATCCACTGCCCCCTGCTCATTCACCGCCCCAAGGCTGCGAAGCTTATCCACGCTCTGCTTATGCAGGAAATTGCCCACGTATCCTTCGGAATCGCTCAAAAATACCCCATGATCCTTCCCTGTCTCCACATGCTCTTTCACGGAAACAGCCGCCGCTCCCCGGAAAGCCACATCCACCTGCAGAGGGTTAAAAAGCAGAAGGACGTCCCCGGACAGCACCAGCATTCCCTCCTTAAACCGGGCCGGCATTCCCGACATGCCAATTATAAATTCATCAAACAGAGTGGAACGCCGTCCGTCGGGAAGCTCCCTGGGCACAGGCGAAAACAGCTTGCCGCAGGCGGAATACTGTGGAACGCGCTTGGAGTCCCCTCCGGAATGTATCACCAGAATCCTCTTATTCCGGAAGCACTGCTCCTCCTCCGTCTGTTCGCTGATATATTTCATTACATGAAACGTAGCTCCGCCGGATCCTACGCGCTTTCCCTCCGGGTCCGGCAGTACTTTGTAAACGGTATGTCCGGGAAGCCTTCCCTGTTTCAATCTTGCGTCTATCTGGGCCTGGTAGGCTGCGGCCTGCTCCTCATTGGAGGCTGTCAGTATCACGTAGTCCCAACGGATAAAATACTTTTTTGTAAGGGATTTCTCATATTCCTCCCATGCGTCCTGATAACTCTGACGCAAAAATAAATTTTTCATTTTCTGCGGCTTCATCTTTTCTCCTCTTCCAGTTCCGTAATATCCCACAAAGCGCACGGGTATGAAAGCAATCTCCAGCCGTAAAAACATGCGGCTGTAAATCAATTTGCGCACTTTTCTTAACTGGACGATGTTTTCATCTGCTATAGATTGTGTTATACTATATAAAAGTATGAATGTTCACCATTTCTTAAAGAAAGGCAGACGACACTATGTTAATAATACAACCATCGGGCGGTTTATGCAATAGGATGCGCGTGATTAATTCCGCCTGGGAGCTGGCAAAGAAACGAGGGGAACGTCTCATTGTCCTTTGGTATCTCTGTCCGGAGCTTAACTGCCCCTTTGAGTCTCTTTTTCAGCCGGTAAAGGAGATACGCATCATCAATATCCATTCCCTAAAGGATCCCCGGAAGCTTTTCTACCAGCTCATTGCCCGGCAGCGCTTTGGAAATGATGATATTCTCAGCCACAAAACAGACGGCGTCCTTCACCAGGATTTTTTTGAAAGCCTGAAGAATCCCGTCTACCTTTTCACCTGGGAACACTTTTATCCTTCCCGTGACTATCATTTTTATGTGCCCTGCGCTTCTCTGCAGAAGCGTATTGACCTTATCACCGCTTCCTTTGGCAAGCGCTGCGTAGGCGTTCATATCCGCAGAACGGACAATACCGTTTCCATGGGAAAGAGCACCACAGAGCAGTTCATCGCCCTGATGAAAAAGGAGCTTGACCAATATCCGGAAACCTGCTTCTTCCTGGCTACCGATGATAACAAGGAGGAGGCTCTTCTTCGAAAGACCTTTCCCGGACGTATCATCAGCAATGAGCTGCGGGTTCAGGAGCGGAATTCCGTCGAAGGTATGCAGGACGCCCTTGTGGATCTCTGGTGCCTTGCCGCCTCCTCAAAGATTATCGGCAGCTTCTGGAGCTCTTTTACAGACACCGCAGCTGATATGAGGGGAATCGAAAAGGTCATTGCCGGGGACGAGAAGACAAAAGAGGGGGAATAACAGGATGTACTATTTTATTGTCAATCCCGGTTCACGCTCCGGCAGGGGCAAGGCCGTCTGGCAGATTGTAGAAGGGATTCTGGAACGGGAACAGGTGGAATACCGGGTATTTTTCACCGCATACCGCTACCATGCCACAAAGCTGGCAAGGGAAATCACCTCCCAGAAGGAAAAGCTGACTCTTGTGACAGTCGGCGGAGACGGTACGGTGAATGAAGTGGTGGACGGCATACAGGACTTTTCAAGAGTTACCTTCGGCTATATTCCCACGGGATCCAGCAATGATTTTGCCAGAAGCCTGCGGCTGCCCTCGGCGCCGGAGGCGGCTCTTTACAACATCCTGCATCCCTCCTATTTTCAAAGGATTGATCTGGGGCTTATCACCTACGGCTCCTGGACACGGCGGTTTGCGGGAAGCTGCGGCTGCGGCTTTGATGCTGCCGTCTGTCAGGAAGCCCTGGGATCTCCGATCAAAAACGCACTGAACCGCTTTGGCCTTGGGAAGCTCACCTATGTGGGAATTGCGCTGAAGCAGATTCTTCTGTTTCGCCCCGTCCCCGTGAACATTACCCTGGATCACCACAAAAAGCTGCGCTTTTTACGAACTTATTTTCTTTCTGCCTTAAACTGCCCCTATGAAGGCGGAGGCTTGAAGATGTGCCCCACGGCACGGCCGGACGACGGTTTTCTGAATGTATGCGTGGTAGAGGGCTTAAGCAAACTGACCATTGCTCTTATGTTCCCCACAGCCTACCAGGGATGGCACAATATCTTCAAGGGAATTCATCAATATCAGGTAAAAACTCTGGAAATCCGGCCGGAAAAGCCCCTCCCCTTCCACGCAGACGGGGAACCATATACCCCGGAGGACGTGCTTAAGGCCACCTGCCTTCCCGGGGCTCTTACCATAATCGGAAGTATAGAGAATTTATAATATTTTCTTAAAATATTCGAAAGGTCATTGTATTGATATTTTCAAAGTGATATACTTCGTTTCAGATAATATAAATGATAAAAAGATCATTTTATCCTCAGTGAACAAGGGAACAATCGCCCACTTGTTCACTGAGAGTAAGAAAAGAGGATGAAGATATGAAAGCTTTTTTTTATAAATATCGGCATGCTTTTGTCCTGTTCTATGGATTTATCTATATGCCCTGGTTTCTATGGCTTGAGAGCCGGGCGAACCTGCCTTACCATGTGATTCATGTAGGCCTGGACGACCTGATTCCTTTTTCGGAAGGGTTTATCGTGCCTTACCTTCTGTGGTTTGTGTATATAGCTGCCGTTTTTGTTTATTTGTTTTTCCAGCTTGATAAGAAACGGGAATTTTATCAGTACTGTATTTTCCTGTTTACGGGAATGACGCTGTTTTTGGTGGTGTCTACCATATACCCCAACGGACATCTGCTCCGGCCCGCTTCCTTTGAGCGTAACAATATTTTTACTTTTGCCGTTCAGATGCTTTACCGTGCAGATACGGCTACCAATATTTTTCCCAGCATTCATGTGTACAATTCCATTGCGGCTCATGTGGCTGTCGTGAAAAATCAGAAACTGAGAGGAAATATCTGGATTCGAGGTGGCTCTTTCCTGCTGATGATGTCCATCATACTGGCTACGATGTTTTTGAAGCAGCATTCCATGCTGGACGTAATCGCCGGGACGCTGCTGGGGATTTTGATGGAACAGCTTGTGTACCATACGGACTTTTCTTTCCTGCGTGCCAGGAAGCGGAAGCCGGTGGGAGCTTGAATACAAGCACGGCGCCTGGCCCATTGCTTGCGGAAATAAAAAAAGATGTCTTGGGAAAAACCCTTGGCATCTTTTTTATATGTTGTAGAAACTTTAATTAAATCCCACAAACTTATTGGCAATCTTATAAGCCGTCTCCGAAATCTTCCGGCCGCTTCGTCCCGGCAGGTTCATGCTTCGTCCCATGATTCCCCATTTCAGTTCATAGTAAAGCTTCGGATCCTTCTTCTTTAGATACTTCCAAAGCTCATACTTTTTCTCCAGGTTTTCCTTCGTACCGGAACGGATGGCAATGATGGAAGAAACCACCATAATAATCTCCAGATAATTCTTCATATAATGGCGCAGTTTCCGGTTGGATATCTGCTTGGAATCTGTCAGCTTGTAATCGTCAATCATCAGATAATTCACTTTCAGCTGCTGATCCAGACGGCTGATCATCACCTTCTCATTGACCGACTGATCCTCCCTCCCGATATAATACCGGTAAAAATTCACATTCATATAATACAGATACTTCACATAGGGCAGGGGATGGTACACAAATATATTATCCACATAGAAGGTGTGCTTAGGCAGCTCCAATTCACACTCGCGCAGAAGCTTTGTCCGGTAAATCACAGAGTGCATCAATATATACTGTCCCTTCAGCAGAAACTTTACGTCGTCCCAGGTAAAAACCCGATCCTGGGGAAATGCAGAGCGGTAGCTCATAATCTTCTTGCGCTTCTGCCCTTCCTTTTCATAGACAAAGTTGCTGATCAGCATATCTACCAGGGGCCTTGCGCCTGCCAGATTCTCCAACGTTTTCAGAATCTCCTTGTAAGCGGAAATGGATACCCAGTCATCGCTGTCCACCACCTTGAAGTACAGCCCCGTGGCATTGCGAAGTCCTGTATTGACCGCCTCGCCGTGGCCGCCGTTTTCCTGGTGGACGGCCTTGATAATGGAAGGGTATTTCTCCGCATACTCATCCGCAATGGCAGCCGTCCCGTCTGTAGAACCGTCGTCCACAATGATAATCTCTACCTCCTCGCCTCCTACCAGAAGTGAGTGGATGCAGTTGCGCATATAGTTTTCCGAATTGTAACATGGAATTGCAATCGATAAAAGTTTCATAATGTCCTCCTATTAAAAGTCGCTGCGCGACAGCACTAAAGGGTAAAGCCGCTTCGACACACCGCCCGCATATTAATGTTCTGCCAGGCTTCTTGCCAGCGCAATGGCTTTTCCGGCCATGGCGTCTATATTATAATATTTATATTCCGCAAGCCGTCCCAATAGATGGAAATCGGGAAATTGCTCTGTAAGGGCCGCATAGCTCTCATACAGCTTATTATTTTCCGGATTCATAATGGCATAATAGGGAATCTCTCCCTCCGCTCCTGTATAAGCAAAGGGATACTCACGCACAATCGTCGTCCCGTCCGTCTCCTGCCCGGTGAGATATTTAAATTCCGTAATTCTCGTAAAGTCCTCGCTCACCGTATAATTCACCACGCTGTGCCCCTGGTAATCGGGAACATCAAGATGCTCAAAATCAAACCGCAGAGAACGGTAAGGCAGGCGCCCGAAGCGGCATCCGAACAGTTCGTCAACCGGCCCTGTGTAAATCACGCAGCCATTGAATTCCTCTCCATAGAGCAGCACTTTTCCCGTGTCTTCCAAAAGCTCCATCACATCCCTTGCATCCACTCCTATGCGCACCTCGATCAGGGGGTGATCCAGCATTTTTTCAAACATGGGCGTATAACCGTCTTTCGGCATTCCCTGGTATTTATCACCGAAATAACGGTTGTCATGGGAGATCACCACCGGAACACGGCCCGTTACCGCCGGATCAATCTCCTCCGGCTTCTGTCCCCATTGCTTCATCGTATATTTTAAAAATATATTTTCGTAAACATAGTCTGCAATAGCCTGGATCTCGGGATCCTGCTGCTCCCGGAGCTTGAGTATCGGCACCCGGGCGCCCTCCCCGAAGGTATCCTTAAGCTTCTGTTCCAGGACTGCCGCCCTTTCCTCCCCGTAAACCTGCCTTAAGGTATTGAGATTAAAGGGCACCGGAATCAGCTTCTCTCCCACCTTCGCCACTACCTCATGACCGAAGGCGTACCAGTCAGTAAAACGGGAAAGCCAGGCATAGACCTCCTCGTCGCTGGTATGGAAAATATGGGGTCCGTAGCGGTGAATGAGAACTCCGTGGGCATCCTCCTCATCGTAGCAGTTTCCGCCGATGTGCGCCTTTTTTTCCAGCACCAGTACGGATTTGTTCTGTTCCTCTGCCAATATTCTGGCCGCAGCGGCTCCGGCAATTCCGGAACCGATTACAATTGCATCATACATTTTGTTCACCTCTATGTTCTTTTGCTGTCTTTTTCCAAGCAGTGTTCTGCCGTTATTCCTTATTCTGCATATGAGAATGCTTATCTAATTATATTTTCGTCTTTTATGCCGTATATCTTAAAACCGATGCTTAAAATATTCCGTATAAGCTCCAAATGCCGCCGGAATAGAGTATTTCTCCTCCATCTGTGCCTTTTCCACAAAGAAAAACCCTTCCGGCTCCTCCTCCGGCTCTTCAATCTTCACTGCGTATCCGGCCATATGCCATTCGATATGGCTGAAAATGTGTTTTGCCTCCGGCAGGGGCTGGATGCGGATGGGCGACAGGCCAAGCTCCTTCACATAGTTAAGCATCTCCTGGCTTTCATACCTGCCTTCCAGATTGGGCAGCTCATACAAGCCGGCCAGAAGTCCCTTTGGCGGACGCTTTTTCAGCGCAGCCTTATTGTCTGAAAGCAGGACGAGTATCGTCCGCTCCTCGATCCGCCTCTTCTTGGGCGGAGTCTTTTTGGGAAGCTCAAGCTCCACACCGCCGGCACGGGCCCTGCATTGCTCCTTCAGGGGACACTCCCCGCATTTGGGTGCGCCGTTTGGCACGCATACGATGGCTCCCAGCTCAATGAGAGACTGGTTGAAATCTCCTGCCCTGTCTTTTGGAATTACGGCCCGGACCTGCTCCTCAAAACTTTTCCGAACCGACTGCTTCATAATATCCTCATAACTTTTCTGAACCCTTGACAGAACCCTGAGCACATTGCCGTCTACCGCCGGCCTTGGGATTCCAAAAGCGATAGAGGCAATCGCCCCAGCCGTGTAGCTTCCGATTCCCGGAAGCTTGAGAATCCGTTCAAAGTCTGCCGGCATCTCTCCGCCATACTCTCCGGTCAGCTCTTTTGCCGCTTTCTGCATATTGCGGACCCGGTTGTAATAGCCCAGTCCCTCCCACAGCTTCATCAGCCGATCCTCCGGCGCCTCCGCCAAAGCCCGGATATCCGGCAGCTCTTTTATAAACCGCTCAAAATAAGGTTTAACTGCCTCTACCCTTGTCTGCTGGAGCATGATTTCAGAGACCCACACGCGATAGGGGGAAGGCTCCTCGCGCCAGGGAAGTACCCTGGCATGGCCGTCGTACCATTTTAAAAGGGGCGTAACAATTTCTTTTAATGCTTCCATCTATAAACGAACCTCAACTTCCTGGTCTATCTCAAGCTCATCGGGTTTTACCAGGCAGTCCCTGGCAAAAATGCCCACGCCTTCTGCCGCAGCCCTCCTAAGGGCTTCCCCGAAGGCCGGATGCGTCCGGTCATTCGGCTCCATAAAAAGAACATGCTTCATCTGAATCACAAAAAATATATATGCTTCATAGCCTGCTTTTTGACATGCAATCAATTCCTGAATATGCTTCACGCCGCGCTCGGTGGGCGCGTCCGGAAAGCGGACGATTCCCTCTTCTTCCAGGGTGACACCTTTTACTTCCATAAATATCTTACGCGGTCCGTCTTCGATATAAAAGTCAAACCGGGAATTTCCATAACGGCATTCCGGCTTTATCAGGGCATCCGGACTGCAGAAGCCGCCCTTTCGAAGCCACTGCGCCGTTACTTTATTAGGCGCCTGGGAATCCATGTTAATCAGACGCTCCCCTTTTTTCACGGCAATCAGATCAAAAGGGGTCTTTCTCGCCGGATTGGACTGGCGCTGTATATATATTTTTGCGCCGGGCAAAAGCAGCTCCCTGCACCGGCCTGTATTTTTTACGTGGCAGATCTCCCGTTTTCCCGCCTGCTCCACGTAAGCGATAAAGCGGTTGGGACGCTCCAGAAAAACTGCCTGTTCTATATGACTGTACTTCATAGTATTTTTCAATCTGCATACTGCTATACCCTGACAGACAGGATCCGTCTGGACAGGATGGATACATATTACATCTATCCTCTAAGTATGTTAACGCAGATTTATTAACTTCCTTCTATATTTTTATTAAGATTCCGTAAAGCCTTTGAGGCATCTTTTGTATTTTATCACAAATTGCGGAATTTTCATAGCCCATTAAAATCTCATTCGCATTCCAGAAAAAAATTCCGTCAAAAAACGAGAGCCGGAAACTATATGGCAGACACTTTCCGACTCTCGCTTTTTTCATTTTTCATTTATAACAAAAGGACACTCTCTCCCCGACAATACATCCATCAGATTTTTAATAGACAGATCTGCCATGTGCTCTGTTGCCTCCCGGGTATGGGCGCCCGTATGAGGCGTTGCGATTACATTGTCAAGTTCAAACAGCTTGGATGCCTTGGGGGGCTCCGTCTCAAAGGCGTCCAGACCAAGACCGAAGAGCTTTCCGCTCTTGAGGGCCTCATATGCGGCATCCTCGTCTATGATTCCGCCCCGGGAAGCATTTACCAGAATCGCCCCTTGCGGAAGCCTCTCGATTGCCTTACGGTCAATCAGATGATACGTTGAATCCAAAAGCGGCAGATGCAGGCTCACTACATTGGAGCGGCTCATCAGCTCCTCAAAGGACACGGCTTCAATTCCATGGCTGCTGCAATAAGTCTCATTGATATATGGATCGTAGGCCAGAACCTGCATGCCAAATCCCTGTGCACAGGAGGCCACGACTCTTCCGATAGCGCCAAGTCCCAGGATTCCCAAGGTCTTTCCCTTAAGCTCCATGCCTGTAGACCGTATCCAGCCGCCCTTTTGGGTTTCACCGTTCAAATAGGGAATTTTCCGGGCCGCTGCAAGAATCAGGCCAAAGGCCAGCTCTCCCACTGCCTGGGCATTGACGCCGGGCGTATTTGTCACCTTGATCCCGTGCCGTTTCGCTGCCGCAACATCCACCCTGTCATACCCCGCCCCGTAACGGGAGATCACCTTCAGCCTGGGGCTGGCTGTCATTACCTTTTCCGTAATCTCGTCCAGGCCGGCAATATAGCCGTCGCAGTCCTTAAGAAGAGGGATCAATTCATCCTCTGAAAGAGGTTTTCCGGTTGTGTTAAATACCAGATCCTCCGTAAATTCCCTCAGCACGGACAATGCCTCCTCATTTTTTCCCGGCTGCAGGGAGGTTGGCGTCACTAAAATCTTCATAGCACGCCCTCCTCATTGATAAGAGCTGCCGCCTCCCTGGTCAATTCCCGGATTTTATCAAAGCTTCCCTCCTTGATAAATGTGTCCTTCACCATCCAGCTTCCGCCGCAGGCCGCAACCTTTTTGAAGGCCAGATACTCTTTGATATTGTGCACTCCAATGCCTCCCGTGGGCATAAAGGAGATCCCCGGAAAGGGCGCTGCCAATGCCTTGATCGTCTCCAAGCCCCCATACTGGCTGGCCGGGAAAAATTTCACCACAGGAAGCTCATACTCCAAAGCTATCATAATTTCCGTGGGTGTGCAGGTTCCCGGGAAAATGCATATTTGATTTTTAAGGGCCCACTCCGTAACCTCTCTTGAAATGCCTGGCGATACAAGAAAAGAAGCTCCGGCATCTACTGCCCGTCTGGCCTGCTCTACGTTGATGACCGTGCCGGCTCCTACTATCATTTCCGGGAATTCCCTGGACGCCGTCCGAATGGATTCCTCGGCTGCCTCTGTCCGGAACGTGATTTCCGCCACTGGCAGGCCGCCCTGGCACAGGGCTTCGCACAAAGGCTTTGCATCCTCTGCCCGATCCAGCTTCACGACCGGCACCAGGCGTTTCTCTTTTATGTTTGCCAATAATTCCTCTTGTCTCATTTTAATCTCCTTTTATTCCAGTTCTGTAATATCCCTCAAAGTGCACAGGTATGAAATCAATTTCCAGCCGTAAAAGCCCGTATAAAGTTGTCATGGGATATTTTATGTATCTGCTGTTCGGTAAACCCAAAAGCAAGCATCTTTGGCACAAAGTCTGTCAGCAAATAGTCAATTCCTATTCCCTCCGGCGTATAGGACTTCAATCTGGCACGGGTGGTATCCAGCGAAAAAAGCAGTTGATCCTCATAGCCTCCGTCAATCATAAACCGGAAAATCTCCAGCTCCCGTTCGTCGCTGTGATACTGAAAGCGGCCGATGGTATCATACTCTAAGAAGATCCCTTCCTCTAAAAGCTCCCTGTGAACCAAAAGCTCCGGAACCGCCCTGTCCATATGGCAGAAAATCATCTGCTCCGCCCGAAAGCCTTTTTCCTTTAAAAAACGAAAAAGCCCTGCCGGATCCGAATCCTTTTCAATATGGATCATCATGGGAACCCCGGCGTCCCCCGCCGCATAGGCTCCGGCCAAAAACAGCTTCCGATATACAGGCGTCAGTCCTTCCTTATCAAGAGCCATTTTCACAATGCCTGCCCGGATTTTCGTATCCTTTGGCTGAAATTCACGGTCAATGCCGCTGTACATCCCCTCTGTCAGCTCATGGAGAAAAATTTCATATAATTCCTCCTGGGACTTTTCCATAACCCAATGATGTTCCGGATAAAAGCACAGCTTATGAAAGCCCGTAGATGCAATGATATGTATATGAGCTTCCTTAGAAATCCGCAGCAGGACTTCCTCCATGCGGCTGCAGCCTCCGGGCTGGGCATCCACCACTGTTCCGCCTCCGTTTTTTTTCAAACGCAGCGCTTCCTTTCGGCTTTTTTCCTCATCCTCCATGAGCAGCACGGGATTTTTCTCACTGGACACTCCTTTGCTGATTGCCAGATGCTCATGGCACTGGCAAAAGCCCAGATTGTCCCCCTCTTCCGGGCCGCATACCGTCATAATCCTCTTCATAGCTGTTTCCAATTGGGGTTGCTGACCACTGCCGGTTTCCCGTCCTGTTCTACGATGAGCCTGTGATATCCTTTCGTTTCAATGGTTCCGTAATCATGGCCCGCATCTGCCGCAAAGGTATAAAAAAGAACCAGGGGGCTGCTTCCCGTATTCACCGTCCGATGGGCGTAGCGGCGCGGAACATATACCGCTTTGCCTTGGGAAAGAGGCATCTCTATACAGTCTCCCTCGGGATTCTCCATAACCATATAGCCCTCTCCCTGTAATGTGTAATAGACCTCCGCAGTTTCAAGGATTGTGTGAAAATGCCCTTTTGTAAAGTAATATTCTCTGCCGACCTTTCCCGGATATAAAATAGTTGTGCCGAATGCAAGATCCCCCTGGCGCTCAGGACAGCCCAGCTCATAGAATTCGTAAACCAAGGGATCCTCTTTCTCTAAAATATCCTCCGCTGCCTTCCTGTCACAAAACATATCCTTCATCTGGGAAAGATGGCGTTTTGTTGTCTCGGCTGTCTTGGAAAAGCCATCCTTTAAATCAAAATCCACTAAAAAGCTTGTGTCCCAATTAAAACTATTCATATACCCTCCTAAAAATCAGAAAACAATAATTCCCTTCTTTGTAATCTCTCTGCGCAGCAGCTTTTCATAGGCCTCTACGGAATCCTCAAATTTAAAATAATCGGAAATAAAGTCCTTTATCACAAGCCGGCCCGAATGTATCCATTCCATCACCTGCTCCGTGGCAGCGCCCTCCTCTGCCTTTCTCGGCATCTGCTGATAGATGACTCTCCAGTTGTAGTCCGCTTTGCTAAAGTCAATGGTAATCTCCTCTTTTTCCGGAACTCCATAGCAGAGAACCGTACCCCTGTCCTTGATAAGCGGCATGGCTGCATTCACCACAAAGGGCGCTCCGATGGCGTCCAGGACATAGTCCACACCCTTGGGATACAGCTTTCTCACTTCCTCTGTCACATCGCTTGTTTTGCTGTTAATGATATGCTTCGCACCGTTTGCTTTTACATTCTGCAGCTTTTCATCCACAATATCTACCGCAGTGACCTCCTCTACTCCGCACAAGTTCAAAAACTTTATAAACGTAGAGCCTACGGGGCCGCAGCCAAACACAACTACGCTGTCTCCCGGCTGAATTCCAAAATAGCGGATATTGCTTAATACCTCCCGGAAGGTAACAATCATAACCGCATCAACGGGATCCAGATCCTTGTCAAGAACCGTCTGGGCATATCCGCATTCCGGAGCTTCTCCCTCCGGCCACGGAGCGGGATCGCAGACAACGGCATATTCGCTGAGGGCTCCCCACCCGGAGCCCATGCCGGGATAAAGCTCCGGATCCGGATCTACAAAGGGAAGAAATACCCGGTCGCCCACTTGAAAGCTTTTAACCTCACTTCCCACCTCCACTACTTCGCCAACTCCCTCGTGCCCCAGCATAATCGGATAAACCGATTCCGGAAAGCCTTTAAAGGTACGGTGAAGCAGCTTTACATCCGTGCCGCACATACCGCAGGCGATGGTCTTAACCAATGCCTGCTTTGAATGATAACGAGGCTTCGGTATCTCCTTGATCTCTGTGGAACCATCTTTGTTTACAATAAAAGACTTCATAATCATTACCTCCTATTCCAGTTTCGCAACAGCCCTCCCAATACGCTTTGGCCTGAATCATTTTCCTGCTGCTTTGGGCTTTGCCTGGAAATTGATGTGGGTACTGTGACGGCTGTTTCTTTTTGAATCAGCTTTTGTTTCTACATCACTATGAAACTATGTAGTAACATTGATACTAAATGTATTATAGCAGATGGAAATCAAAATTTCTACCCCTAATTTTCAAATATTTTTTTGAACGCCTTAACCCCTTATCTTTCTTCCATTCTTGTTGACATCCTGTTAAATGGATGTTAAAGTAATATTACTATGTAATTACATTACTACAATTAAATCAAAAGGGGGAATTGCAAATGGGAGCATACATATTAGCGCACGATCTGGGAACCTCCGGAAATAAAGCTACTTTATTTTCCACAGACGGAAAGCTGATCGGCAGCCGGGTAGAACCTTACGATACCCGTTATTTTAACGGCACATGGGTGGAACAGAATGCAGATGATTGGTGGAATGCCGTCTGCTCCTCCACAAAGGAGCTGATCCACGGAACCGGTATTTCGCCGGACGAGATTGCCGCCGTATCCTTCAGCGGCCAGATGATGGGCTGTCTCTGCGTTGACCGGCAAGGCCGGCCGCTGCGCCCGTCGATTATATGGGCAGATCAGCGGGCTGTAAGCCAGACGGCCCAGATAGAAGAGCATATCAGCCAAAGAGATTTTTATCATATTGCGGGACATCGAAATACGCCTTCCTACGGCGTACAGAAGCTTATGTGGGTCAGAGACAACGAGCCGGAAATCTATGAACAGACCTACAAGGTACTCAATGCAAAGGATTATATTGTCTTCTGCCTTACCGGAAAATTTTATACGGAATACTCCGACGGCAACAGTATGGGATGCTTTGATCTCTGCGGCCTGAAATGGTCAGAGGAGCTTATCTCTTATGCCGGAATCGACGGCGGCAAGCTGCCCGAGCTTAAGCCCTCCACCTATGTGGCAGGTGTGGTTACGCCGGAGGCCTCCCTTGCTTCCGGCTTAGCCCCCGGAACTCCCGTAGTCTTAGGCGGAGGCGACGGAGTGACTGCCAATGTAGGGACAGGTTCCATCTGCCCCGGCAAAACCTACAGCTGTATGGGCACCTCTGCCTGGATCACCACTACCACGGAAAAACCCATCTTTGATGAAGAAATGCGCACGGTTACCTGGGCCCATGTGATTCCCGGGCTCTATGCTCCCAACGGCACCATGCAGACCGCAGGAGGAGCCTATAGCTGGCTGAAAAACACAGTCTGCAAAATGGAAAGCTACGACGCAAAGCTTCACGGGAAATCCCCCTATGACTATATGAACGAACAGATTGCCGCATCGCCTGCAGGGGCAAACGGAATTATCTTCCTTCCCTATCTCTTAGGCGAACGGGCGCCCCGTTGGGACATCTATGCCAAAGGCGCTTTTCTCGGTTTAAAATCCGAAAATACCAGAGGGGATCTGCTGCGCAGTGTCCTTGAGGGCGTTACCATGAATCTGGATATCATTTTGAATATTTTGAGACAGCAGGTAGAGATCCATGAGATAACCGTGATCGGGGGCGGCGCCAAGGGCGATGTGTGGCGCCAGATTATGGCCGACGTATACAACACCCGGATTTTAGTCCCCTCTCTCTTAGAGGAAGCCGGTTCTATGGGCGCTGCCGTTACCGGAGGCGTCGGAGCCGGAATTTATAAGGACTTTACCGCCGTAGAGCGTTTCCTGGAAATCAACTCTGTGCAGGAGCCGGATCAGGCTGCCGTAGAAAAGTACAGGCAGGTTAAGGCTGTCTTTGACGAATGCTATTTTGCTCTGAAGGATGTCTTTCCAAAGCTGAATGTCTGATCCGAAAGCTCTTTTGCTTCGTCTAAAGGCGCTCTCAATGAACAAAGCGCTGCTGTAAAATGAGCCGGCCGGCTTTCCCGATAAGATATGGAAAACCGGCCGGCTTATTTTACGGCAGCGCCGTCTCTATTCTCTAAACTACGTAGGATCCACATACACATACAGCTGAAAGCTGCTGGCGTCTCCTCTGTATCTGGCAATGGAATACTCCAGCGCCGCATCCGCCTTATTCACGCTCACCGTATGAACAAGCTGAATGGGACTTCCCTTGCGCACATGGAGATACTGCACGTCGCTGTTGTTTGCTTCCACTGCTTCCACCAGACGCTTCGCACTGAAAATCCGTGTCTCCTCCCTGGCAGAGAGGACATCATAGAGCGAAACCTTCTCAAAATCCTGATCCTTTATAAATGCACATTTGTCATAAGGAAGATAGGTCTCCACCGTCACTACAGGCTCCCCGTCTCCAAATCTTCTTCGAAACAGGTAAATTACCTGCTCCCCTTCCTCTATCCTAAGATTCTCCGCCACCTCATAGGAGGCCTTTGCAACCTTAAAATCCAGCACCTCCGTGCTAGGCTCCAGGCCTATCCGCTTCATCTGCTCGCGAAATGTCTCGAGGCGCTGCAGAAAGTCCTGCTTAATCTTCTGTCTGGCTATGAAGGTTCCCTTACTCTTAATGCGGTACAGCCATCCTTCCTGAACCAGCTCCGTTATAGCCTGGCGCACCGTCGTCCTGCTGATATCAAACTGCTCGCTCAGTTCCTTCTCTGTTGGTATCAGACTGTCCACCGGATACAGCCCGCTCTTTATCTCCTCTACAATCAATTCCTTTAACTGAAAATACAGCGGAATCGGAACATGCTTATCCAACTCTTTATTTTCTAAAAACATCCTCTACCTCCTCCCTGTTTTGCAAAACTAACTCTTATTATCACTACAATGATACATACAAAATCAACAATTACATTATAGCACAATTTTTTTCCATTACAAGCAAATAAAGAGGGGCCGTCGGCCTAAAGCTGTCCAAAGGCTGCTAGTCACGCCCAAAGCACGGTTTCGCTATATTTTCCCCTGCTCGCGCAGTTTCTTAATGTTCCGATAGCCATCCAGGGTTACAACCAATACCAGAATCACTCCCACCACTATATTCTGAAGCTCGGGGCTCATCTTTAAAAGATTAAATGTATTCGTCAGCAATGACATAAATATAACTCCCAGTACGGCTCCTGCAGCCGATCCCTTGCCTCCGGCAAAGCTTCCTCCGCCAATCACACAAGCAATGAAGCAGGTCATATGAATCCCCTCGCCCATGTACTGCGTGGGCTTATGTACATATGCAGAGCGGAACACCGCCGCCAGGGAGGTCAGAACGCCCGTGGCTGCATATGCCAGGAATAAAATTCGCTTGTCATGGAAGCCGATCAGCTTTGCCGCCTCCTTGTTGCCTCCCACAAAGTAGAGACGCTTTCCCTGGGGAAAATATTTTAAAAACATGCTGAACAGGACAATCAGCAGCAGCAATACCCAGGTCATCACATACATACCAGCGAATTCCCCGTCGCCCAGTATAATATAGGCATCGTCAAAGGCTTGAAGCGTCCGCACCTCATTCCACAAAAGCATGGCCGCGCCATAGCCCACATACTGCATACCCAGAGTGGCAATGAGGGCGTTGATACCCAGTATGGAGACCAGATATCCATTGATGCAGCCCATAACCAGCCCCACCGCCAATGTAAGCACAAGCACCACAGGCGTGGGAAGTCCCATCATGGTGAATTTTCCCGCTGCAATCGCCGACAGCAGCATAATAGAGCCCACCGACATATCAAAGTATCCGCATATCAGCAGGAACATCATGCCAAATGCAATGATGGCCGTCGGTACAAAGCTTGCCTGCAGAGAGTGGAGGTTTCTGGGATCCCAGAATACATTGCTTCTTATGGTCAGTATCAGCACCATAACAATACACAGGACGGCCGCAATGGCTTCATTCTTTTTCATCATTTTTTTCATATAATTCTGCCGCATATCTCTCCCTCCCCTCAGACTTTCTTTGCACTGATTCGAATATCGATGATAATTGCCAGAATCAGAATGATGCCCAAAACAATCTGCTGCACATAAGAATCAATGCGGTACGCCGTCATTCCGTTTCTGAGGATATAGATGAAGGCCAGCCCCAGCATGGATTTTATCATGCTGCCCTTACCGCCGAAGATACTGGCGCCGCCGATTACGGCCGCCGTAATCATGGTCACCTCCAGATCGCTTCCCACCGTTACATTCGGCGCCTTCACCCTGCACGTCATCAGCGCTCCGCCGAAGGTAGACATCATGGCCGATACCATAAAGCAAACCATCTTTAGGCGATCCGCTTTGATTCCGTACAGAACCGTCGTGTCCATATTGTGGCCCACATAATACATCTGTTTAAAATACCTGGATTTTATCAAAAGGAACTCCAATATGACTGCCGTAATCAGCATCAGGATAATGACCCAGGAAATTCCGCCTATCTTATTCATAACAAAGTTCCGGCTGTCTCTGGGAAGCTGCCTTCCTGTCATCTTTGTTATCATCATCCAGTTGTAGCCCTTCACGGCCAGCATCACACCGATGGTTACCATCATGGAATTCAAGCGGAATCTGGTAATCAAAAAGCCCGATACGAGTCCAATTACTCCCGCTATCACCATAGCCAGCAGAATCGCCGGAGCCGCCTGCAGCTTATAGGTATTGCAGAAAATTCCCATCATCGTTCCGCCGAAGCAGAACATAGAACCTACCGACATATCCAGTTCACCCATAATGATCAAAAAGGTGAAGCCAATAATGGCAAAAAAGTCAACGGATACGTCAAAGAAGATCGAATGGATATTATTAAACCCTAAAAATGTGCTTCTTGTGGCAGACAAAAAGAGAAAGAGTGCTGCTGTTAAATAAATAATCGTCCAGCTTCCAAAATCAAATTTTCGTTTTTCCTGCTCATTCAGCCTGCGGCCTGTTGCCTCTGTACTCATCAGCCCTCCGCTCCTTTCCCCGATGTGCCCATAGCCGCATAATGCATAATGGTCTGCTCGGTAAATTCACTGCACTCCACCTGGCCTACGATGGAATTGTCACGCATAATCTTTATCCGGTCCGAAAGCCGCATCAGCTCCGGCAGCTCAGAGCTGAATACAATCACTCCCACGCCTTTCTTCGCAATTTCCAGAAGGAACTTATGAATCTCTTCCTTTGCTCCCACATCAATTCCCCTGGTAGGCTCGTTTACAATCAAAACCTCCGGCTCCGGCGCAAGACATGCCGACATCATCACCTTCTGCTGGTTGCCTCCGCTCAGCTTCCGGGGCTTGGTCGACAGTGAGGGAAGCGCTATCTCAAATTTCTTGATATATTCTGTAGAAATCCGCTTCAATTCCTTTGCATTGATAAAACCCAGAGCATTTGATACCTTTCCCAGCACAGGCAGAGACACGTTATCCGTAACGGGCATATCCAAAAGAAGCCCAGCCGCCTTCCGATTGTTGTTCAAATACATAATATGCTGATCTACCATAGCCTTCGGGGTTACCTTGTTAAGCTTTTTCCCCTTCATGTAGATCTCTCCCGTATCCTTTCGCTCAAGGCCGTACATCATCCGGGACAGCTTGGTTACTCCAGAACCCTCCAGACCGAAGATTCCCAGAATCTCTCCCTTATGGAGCTGCAGATCCGACGGATTTAATGCATGGGCTTTGGAAAGATTCTTTACTTCAAAAATGACTTCTCCATTGGAAATGACATCCTTGGGATCCTTCATAGAATACAGCGTCAGATCTCTTCCCACCATGTTGTTGATCAAATCGCCTTCTGTCAGGCTCTCGTCATTGTCCAGGGTAGTCACATACTGTCCGTCGCGCATGATTGTAACCCGATCGGAAATCCGCATAATCTCTTTCAGCCGATGGGATATGTAGATAATGGTCATTCCCTGGGCTTTCAGACGCTCCAGAATCTCCATTAAACGATCGGCTTCCTCATCATTGAGGCCAGAGGTCGGCTCATCCAGAATGATTACCTTTGGAGCTACCACAATGCAGCGCATAATCTCTATCATCTGCTGCCCCGCAAGGGTCACGCCGCCTAACTGCTCCTCAGGTTTTACGGTTTTCAGGCCAAAGCTCTCCAGCTGCTTTCCCGTTTCTTCATAGAGCCTCCGATAATCGATTCTTCCGTTCTTTTTAAAATTATGGCTTGGATAGATATTCTCCGCCACCGTCATATTTTCAAATACGGCCAGCTCCTGATGCACCATACGGATTCCCATTTCCTGGGCAGCGGATGGCGTGTAGGTTTTTACCTGCTCCCCATCCAGGGCAATGGTTCCGTCATCCGGAGTTTCCTCGCCCATAATAATTTTTACCAAGGTGCTTTTCCCCGCTCCGTTTTCACCTAAAATCGTATGGATCTCACCCTGCCTGATGGTAAAGGACACATCTGTCAAGGCTTTTACAACCCCATAGGATTTCGATATGTGATCAATCCTTAAATACTCCAAATTCTGTTCTGACATCCCATATACCCCATTCTTAAAAAGGGGCTGCTGCAAAGAATCGCCTTCTTCGCAGCATCCCTTTCTTCCTTTTTTACGTTCGCCTGCTTCTAATCTGGCGCCTTAATTATCCCTCGTAATTGTCCGCACCATACTCACCCAAAGCATCATGGTAGAAATTCTCTACATTATCCTTTGTGATTACAACATTTCCGGTATAGATGGTCAAGGGCCATACGCTGATTGCGGAAGCCTCATTGTCGCTGCTGACCGGCACGTCCAGGAAACCATAATCTGTCGCATTTACCAAGAGCGCAACTGCCATATCAGTCATGGCTGCCGTTCTGTTTGTCAGAGAAGCATGAATATATCCGTCCTGGATATAATCCAGCATAGCGTCTTCGCGGTCTGCACAGATAACCGTGATGCTTCCCGGCTCCATGCCAAGCTCTTCCATCGCGCCTGCGATTCCGCCGCCGCATGCAGAGTCAAGGCCGACAAAGGCGTCAACGTCCGGATTTGCACTCAAAAGATCCTTTGCTGCCTGCAGAGATGTTGCTGCGTCACATTCTCCGTCCTGATCTCCAACGATCTCCCAGTCTGTGTCAGCCAGCACTTCCTTCAATCCTTCATATTTCTGATCGATGTTTGTGGAGCCCCAGTTGCCGATTACCAGGAGCTTGCCGGAATTGCCGGCTGCCTTAATCAGCTCTTGTGCCGTCTCACGGCCTGCGTCCACATTGTCAAGACCGATGTAAAGGTCTCCGAATTCTCCGCTCTCTGCCTCTACTACAATGATGGGAATTCCTGCTTCCTGAGCCTTCAAAATTCCGGGATTCATAGCTGCGTCCCAAGCTGCTGTAATGATGCCGTCCGGATTATTCGGGATTACCTGCTCAAGGGCTGCGCATGCAGTATCGGAATCCCAGTCATTTGCTCCCTGGGCTATGATCTTTACATTATACTTTTCAGCTGCATACTGCAAACCCTTAATCATATCAATGCTGTAGGGCTGGCCAAGGCCGGGAGCCACATAGTAAAATGTCTTTTGCCCACCTGTGCTCTCGCTTCCTGTCTCTGTCCCTTCCTCTTCCGCTGCTTCCGCCGGCGCCGCGGGAGCTTCGGAAGATCCGCTGCTGCATCCTGTCAGCATTGCTGCTGTCATCACCGTGCTGAGTAATACTCCCAATAACCTTTTTTTCATTGTCTTTTCCTCCTTTATTATAACAATCATTTGTTATCCTTTTGCAATGGCGCTAAGTCTCTCAAGCACGTCACCTTCAATGGATACATGGAACACTTCGGAAACCACCTGGGTCCAGCCGTGGATAAAATAAGTCCATCCATCCTCAATGAAAAGGTTTTTCTCTTCCTTCTGTGCCTCTGCCTGATCCTTGAAGAGCAGATCGCCCCGGTAATTGATCTCCCACACCAGGCTGTCCTTCGGAAAACTGCACTCATTCGTAAGGGGGCTTCCCGGGCCGTCCTTTCCCAGTCCCGTGGCGTTCACCACCAGGGAGTGTGGGGGAAGGGATGCCAATACGGCATCGTTCTCTTCAGGCATCGGGTTATGTACAAATTCAAACTCTACGTTTTTGTTCCGCCCTTCCAGTATTCTTCTGGCCTCCTGAAGCCTTGGCAGACTGCGGTTGGCTATGACGATCTTTTTGGGAACATTCTCTTGAAAGCGTTCCTGGGTAAAGTACACCGACATGGCCAGGGTTGCTCCGCCCGCTCCTAAGAGAAGCACTTCCCCGCCGTGCTCCTTCCAGTAATTCTCCGGAACAAAGGCCTCCAGCGCCAATCCGCTGGAAATCGGATCCTTTGCATGTGCCCGGTACCGGCCGTCCTTCTTGGAAATGCAGGAAATCTCCCCCAGCTCTCCGGCAAAGGGGTCAATGTAATCGAAGAGATCCTTGCAGCTATTGTACAAATCAATCTTATGGGTCGTCACCAGCGCTCCCAGGGATAAAGGATCCTCTTTGATAAATGCCACTGCCTGCCGGTAGTCTTGCGGATCAGAATGAGGCTTGAAATCAATTCCCTTGATTACCGCATCCTTCAGTCCCAATGCCTCCGCCCATCTGGGAAACACCTTCATAATGGAAGAGCTCCCTGTCGTTACACCGATGAAATAAATGGTTGGTTTTGTCGCTTTTTCATAGTTTAACATTGTTCTCATTCCTTGTAATGTTTTTACGTACCTTTGTCATAACATAATGATATTGCATCTTTGTGGAATTGTCAAGATCCATTTTCATTTTCTCTGTTAAAATGTTTTTACAATGTCAATTTGGAATATAAACTATCAATCCCACGGCTTTAAACCCTGCTATTGCCAAAATCAGATGCCCAAACATAACAATACCCTCAGTGGACAAGGGCACACCCGCCTTATCCACTGAGGGTACTAATTTCCTTACACATTTACTCTCTATGACACTGCAGCGCTATATTCCTCCATCAGCTTCCCAAAAGCCGGCATAGCGTCCACAATCGTCTTTTGCGCCACGCAGTAGGCAATCCGCACATACCCCGGGCATCCGAAATCATCACTGGGGACTAACAGCAGGTCATACTTTTTGGCTCTCTCGCAGAAGGCATCTGCATCCTCCTCCAATGCTTTAACAAAGAGATAGAAAGCTCCCTGGGGCGGAACGCAGGTATAGCCGAGGTTTGTGAGGCCCTTCAAGAGCAGATCACGGTTACTCTTATATGCCTCAATATCGCCCGTGTCCTCCACGCATCTTGCCGCCACCTGCTGAAACAAGGAAGGTGCACAGACAAAACCCAGCACGCGGGCTGCTCCTGCGATTGCCGGGGATACCTTTTTATAATCCGCCAGACGATCCGGGATTACAATGTAGCCGATCCGCTCTCCCGGCAGCGAAAGAGACTTGCTGTAGGAGTAGCAGACCAGGGTATTGTCATAATATTTGGTAAGATAAGGCACCGTCACGCCGTCATACACAATCTCACGGTAGGGCTCGTCCGAAATAAGGTAAATAGGAGCGCCATACTCCTGTGTCTTTCTCTTTAAAAGCTCCGTAAGTCCTGTTAATGCTTCCTTTGTATAAACAACACCGGAAGGATTGTTGGGCGAATTCACAATCACACCCTTTGTCTTAGATGAAATGGCTTTTTCCAGCTCCTCCAAATCTATCTGAAAATCCGGCAGATGGGGCGGCACGACCTTAAGAACAGCTCCAATCCCCTCCACCCAGCAGCGGTACTCCGGGAAAAAGGGCGCAAAGGTTATGAACTCATCTCCGGGATTCCCAAGGGCCTTGATACAGATATTAAGAGAGGCAGCCGCCCCACAGGTCATAAAGATATTTTCCGCCCGGAAGCTTTCCGCAAACCGCCGGTTCAGAGATTCCGCTATGGTTTTCCGGACACCCGCATCCCCCGGCGCTGGGGAGTATGCATGAACCTCCTCCGAAGGACGCTCCATAAGCTCCAGAATCGCCTTTTTTACAGATTCCGGCGCAGGAATGCTGGGATTCCCTAAGCTGAAATCATAAACCTTATCAGCGCCTATCTCAGCCTTGCGCTTCAGTCCAAAAGAAAAAATCTCACGTATAATAGAGCTCCTGCTTCCAAGCTCATAGCATTCTTCTGATATCATACTGCTGCTTCCTTTCTGTTGTTGTCCATATTTTACAATATTTTACTTCTAAAAACTCAAATCTGCTGCAAAATTATTTTTTTCCATTTTACTATTTACCTCGCTAAAGTGCAAGAACGTTTTTTAAAAGGGGGGGCCGCCAGGCGCAGCTAAAAAAACCTGCCCGGCATACATACCGGACAGGTTTTCTAAAAATTCTTATTCTGCTTTTTATACAAGCTCCAATACTACTTCCATAGCAGCGTCGCCTTTACGCTGGCCAATCTTTATGATTCTTGTATAACCACCGTTACGGTTTACATACTTAGGCGCAATCTCATCAAATAATTTTGCCGGCATGTCAATCTGCTTGGTGTTTCTCTTTCTTCCTGCGGCCTTCTCCGGAACCTCTTTTACCGGATAAAGAACCTTCAGCATCTGGCGTCTTGCATGAAGTCTGGAAGGCTGATCCTTTTTGATGGTCTTCTCTACCTCGTCAAATACAGTAACCTTCTTGCCGTCTACGACTTCCTTCACACGCTTGCCGTCCTTGTCCTTGCGGGGAACCTTGGCGGTTACGGTTACGGTCTCGTAGTTATCTTTTTCCTTTACTGCAAGTGCAATCAGACCCTCGGCAATCTTGCGTACCTCTTTCGCCTTTGCCTCGGTGGTAACGATTCTTCCATGCTGCAGAAGTGCTGTTACCTGGTTTCTCAGTAATGCCTTTCTCTGGCTGGAAGTTCTGCTGAGTTTTCTATACTTTGCCATTTTTACATTTCCTCCATTCGTGGAACCACATCTCCATGCTTCTTCGGTCTTACTGGAGAGGGCTGTATTCCATTACTCGCCGCTTGAAAACAGCGGAACCTTCTCGAAACAAGTTCGAGAAGTATCACCCAAGCGACTATTCGTCGCTTGGATTTAGCTGTAGTCCAAGCTCTTTCAGCTTTGCAAGAACCTCTTCCAAGGACTTGCGGCCCAGGTTGCGGACCTTCATCATATCCTCGGAGGTGCGGTTGCAAAGCTCTTCTACGGTATTGATGCCTGCTCTCTTGAGACAGTTGAAGGAACGAACGGAAAGCTCCAGCTCGTCAATGCTCATCTCAAGAACCTTTTCCTTTTCGTTGTCCTCTTTCTCCACCATGATCTCTGCGGTCTTGGCATTCTCGGACAAGTCAATAAACAGGCTTAAATGCTCGCTTAAAACCTTTGCTGCCAGGCTGACTGCCTCGTCGGGCACTAAGGTGCCATTGGTGTAAACATCCAGAGTCAGCTTGTCAAAGTCGGTAACCTGGCCTACACGGGTATCCTGAACGGTCATATTGACACGCTCTACGGGAGTATAGATAGAATCAATCGCAATCACTCCAATGGGAAGATCCGGATTTTTATTCTTCTCTGCGCTCACATAACCTCTGCCTTTTGTAATGGTAAGCTCCATATACAATTTGCTGTCCGCACCGCCGTTCAAATGGGCGATCACCAGGTCGGGATTCAGAATTTCAATATCGGGATCTGCTTGAATGTCAGCTGCTGTCACAATACCCTCGCCGTCGAATTCAACGTAGGCGATCTTTGCTTCGCTGGACTCGCTTGTGTTACGGATAGCCAGATTCTTAATGTTCATAATGATTTCAGTCACATCCTCCTTCACTCCCGGAATGGAACTGAACTCATGGAGAACACCTTCGATCTTTACCTGGCTCACTGCTGCGCCCGGCAGAGAAGAAAGCATAATTCTTCTCAGCGAATTGCCAAGTGTCGTACCATAACCTCTCTCAAGCGGCTCAACTACAAATTTCCCATACTTTTTGTCATTTGAAATCTCTGCAATCTCAATTTTCGGTTTGTTAAAATCGAACACTAAAAGGCCCCTCCTTCATATTTTAGTTGGGTGGCGTTATGCTACGTGTTATACTCCTGATTACTTAGAATACAACTCGACGATAAGCATTTCATCTACCGGTACATCAATCGCATCTCTGGAAGGAAGCTCTTTTACGGTTCCCTTTAATGCCTCCAGATCAGACTCCAGCCACTCCGGAATCAGTCTTCCGCCTGTAGCCTCTACGATGTCCTTGTATCTCTGAGATCCTCTGCATTTTTCCTTGATTTCGATTACATCGCCTGGTTTTACCTGGTAGGACGGAATATTAACCTGCTTTCCGTTAACCAGTACATGCTTGTGATCTACGATCTGACGTGCTTCTCTTCTGGTTCTCGCCATAGCCAGACGGAATACCACGTTGTCAAGTCTGCTCTCCAGCATGATCATCAGGTTCTCACCTGTCATGCCCTTCATTCTGTCGGCCTTCTCATAGTAATTGCGGAAAGGCTTCTCCAGAACGCCGTAAATGAATTTTGCTTTCTGCTTTTCGCGAAGCTGAAGTCCGTACTCGGACATCTTTCTGTTCGCTCTTCTTAACTCTCTTGTAGATTTTTTATCAATTCCTAAAACTGTCGGCTCCAGACCAAGGGAACGACATCTTTTCAGAACCGGAACTCGATTGACTGCCATTACTCTCTACCTCCTAATTAGACTCTTCTGCGTTTGGGCGGGCGACATCCGTTGTGCGGTACCGGAGTCACGTCGCGGATACTGGTCACCTCCAGGCCGCATGCCTGAAGTGCGCGGATTGCTGCCTCACGGCCGGAACCCGGTCCCTTTACCATAACGTCTACTGTCTTAAGTCCATGTACTAATGCTGCCTTGGTTGCTGTCTCTGCTGCCATCTGTGCCGCATACGGAGTAGATTTCCTTGAACCTCTAAATCCCAGACCACCGGCACTTGCCCATGATAAAGCATTTCCTTCAGTATCTGTCAGGGTAACAATTGTATTGTTAAAAGATGACTGAATATGTGCCTGTCCGCGTTCAACGTTTTTCTTTACGCGCTTTTTTGTCACTTTCTTTGTAACTTTCGCCATTTTAAACTAACCTACTTTCTTTTTTTATAAGGTATCATTACTTCTTCTTGTTCGCTACTGTTCTCTTCGGACCTTTTCTCGTTCTTGCATTGGTCTTAGTCTTCTGACCACGTACCGGAAGTCCCTTACGGTGACGGATACCTCTGTAGCATCCAATCTCCTGCAGACGCTTGATATTCATGGCAATCTCACGTCTTAAATCACCCTCTACCTGGTAATCTGCATCAATAACGGCGCTGATTCTGCGAACCTCGTCGTCTGTCAGATCTCTTACACGGGTATCCGGGTTTACTTTCGCTGCTTCCAGGATCTTGTTTGCGCTGGCACGGCCGATTCCGTACACATAGGTCAAACCGATCTCTACACGTTTTTCTCTTGGTAAGTCTACACCAGAAATACGAGCCATTTGATTATTCCTCCATACTAAACAATTAGTTTCGGGCGTTTTTTAATAGGTGCCCGATGACACTTTCCTAAATGGGATACGGGCTTCCGTATCCAGCCGGATAAAGATCCGGCCTTTCAGATACTCTGCTTTATGCATTTCTCCGTTTTAAGCAATATCATTGTGAATAATCCTGGTCAGATATATTGTAAATAACATGGATGCCTATAATAAGGAAACTCCTATTCAGGCAGCCGATGCTCAGCCGCACAAATATATTTCTTCACAGGGAATCACTGTTTGCTGAATTATCCCTGGCGCTGTTTGTGCTTCGGATTCTCGCAAATTACTCTGATACTGCCTTTTCTTTTGATGATTTTGCACTTTTCGCAAATAGGCTTTACAGATGATCTTACTTTCATCGTAAAAATCCTCCTTTCACATCTTTCGCTCTCCCCGCACTTCAAACCTCCTGGGTTTTGAAGGCTTTCTATGCCCGGAGAACAAGGCATTTCTTGTTACCGGCCTCTCCTGGGACTTCTAAAAAAGCGCATAAAAACAGGCGCAATAATCCCTTTGAGACCATACGCCAAATAGTATAACACCAGTATATTTAAAATGCAAGTACTTTTTTAACAAAATACGGAAATTTTTCTGTCTAACCCACCTCTAATATTTCTGTCTTTAATGTCTTCATTCAGATGGGCTGGATTTTTCAAATTGTTCAATCATACATTCATGTTTCTTACTTTTCTTGTCATAATTAATTCCTATCAAAAGCATCCTGCCCGTATATCTCTCTAATGCCTGTGTGTAGTTCCGTTCCTTTATCTGCTGTATCGCAGCTTCTGCCGACTGATTCCATTTAAGCTCCACAATCAAAGCCGGAAGCTTTGGATACTCTTTTTTCGGAAAAAATACCAAATCAGCAACCCCTCTGCCTGCAGGCAGCTCCCTTACAGGTTTAAAATAGTACTGCATAGCGCTAAGATATGCGATGCTAAGTACACTGCTTAATGAATTTTCATCATGGTAAGCAATGACCGACGCATATCCGGAATGAATCGCTTCTACCGTCTGGGCTACCGCTTCGCAGTCCAAATCCAGCGTTGCTTTAAGCAGTTCGTCGGATTTTATCTTAAGCTCCGCAAATTCATTCCACTGCTCGTCCTCAATCGCATCCATTAATTCGCTTCGGATTTCTTCATTAGGAACAAAAGCCGTGCGATTCGAAGAATCGTAGGCCAGATACCCGAGATGAATAAGCAGCGTCAGCACATCGTCCTTGCTCTTAAATGTAATCATATCATTCTGGTAAGTTGTAGTTTTGACCTTCACCCTCTCTCCGGCAGCCATTCTTATGATCGCAGTCTCCAAGCCGTCAAAATCCATATTTATCAGCGGCATAATGGATTCATATGTGCCTGTCTGCGACCAATAGCTTTGAAAATTACCCCAGGTCATAATACTGACCACCGCCTTGGGATTATAAACCTGACAGCCCGAAAGGAGGTAGCCGTCATACCATCGCTTTACTTCATTAAAATCCTTCTGATATTTTTCACACAATGCTTTTACTTCATCTTCTGTAAAGCCAATGTATGGAGCAAATATTTTCGCATCCAGCATCGTAAACTCGTCAAAGTTATTGAGCGCTGATTGTGTCCTTACCTTTTTAATCGGCAGAATTCCTGTCAAGTACACAAGACTGATATACTTTGTGGGTTCCGTTCCCTTAAATATACCGCGAAGGAAGTTAATATACTTTTCCTGTATACCCTGGTTCGCTGCTTCATCCCGAATCAATACATCCCACTCATCTATAATAACAATAAATTTTCTGCCTGTAGCTGCATGGATGCTCGACATAGCTCCCGGCAGCGAAGCTGCTGTCTGCGGAATTTCATTGGGATACACCTGCCGTAATTCATCAATAACGTTTTGCTGAATATAGGAAACCACATGCTCTGCACCGTCGGCCGGATTAATACACCATTGCACATCAAAATGGATCACATCATATTGATTCAGATGCGTTTTAAAGGATGCGCTCCTGCTAATTGCCAAGCCTTCAAACATTTCTTCCGAATCGCAGCCCTTACTATAGTAAGCCGTGAGCATGTTCGCCGTGATTGATTTGCCAAAGCGGCGGGGACGGCTATTGCAGATCATTGCCTGGTTTGTATTCATTACCCGGCTTGTGTATTCGATTAAACCTGTTTTGTCAACATAAATTTCCGAATTCAATGCAACCTGAAATGCACTGTTATCAGGATTTACAAATCGTCCCATTTTACATGCCCCTTTCCGATATTCGCTCACATATGTCTATATTATACCCACACTTCCAATCGTTCGCAAGGTTTTCCATAAATCCGCACAGCACAAATTATAGAAACCAAAACAACAGCCGCGCTGTCATTGATAGCACAGCGCGGCTACGGCCACATCGTATTCCGGAAGCCCTTCTAAGCTCCACAGCAGCTTCATATCCAGCAGTTCCTCTGCCATTCTTGCAAAGTCCAGGCCAAACGCCGTAACGGAATACCGCCGAAGCTTGGGAAAACGGCAGGGCTTTCCCTCCTTCCGCTCACAGCGGCTGCAGAGGATGCAGCGTCCCGCTCCAAGACAGACTCCGCCCGGAACCTGCTTTTCCAGTTCCAGAAGCGTAAGGAACAGCTGCTTTTTTATCCTTTCATACGTCCTGTCCCGGACAGCCTGCACTTCCTTGGCCGATGCCGTCTCCTTCCTCAGCTGCTCCGGATAGCTCACCTGCACGCCTATGAGAAAACAGCCGGAAAATGGCTTTAAGTATCTTTCCGCCTCCGGCACGCCCGGCGGACAGGACCATACGGTTCCGTAATTAGGGCAGAGCCCACAGGCCTCGGCTGCCGCTCCCAGGGTTCGGTAACCAGCCAGCAGCCGCTCCATGGATATCTGCTTCACCCGGACCTTAAGTTCAAATTCCTTCATCCTGCTTACTGCCAGTCCGCCGGATATACAAAGTATGCATACCTTGTTTTATCGGGAGTCTGGAAATGGATGTGGCTGTTCTTGGGAATGTAAATAATCTGTCCCGGCCCTGCCGTTACCACACGGCCGTCGATCTCAATCTCCAGCGTCCCCTCCAGAACCAGATCATACTCATCGTAAGTCAGGGTCCACTCAAAGCTTGTATGATCAAGCTCCATGATTCCGCAGCCCATACGGGGCGCCTCCTCCAGAGTCACCACATCCTTCAACGCAACGCCTTTCTGCTTAAACGGCTCGCATTTTACGGTTTCCGTGGCAATCTTAATGATTCCGCTTGGATCCTTCTCCTTTACGAAATCCTCCTCCTGGGTATCGGCCTGCTTTGCCTCTGTCAGCACCTTCAGAACGATCTCACGAATCAGCTCTTCGCTAATGTTCATATTGCACCTGTCCTTTCTATTCATTTCCGGCAGGGCCCTGGCCCCGCCGGAAAATCCCTATTATGCAAAAGAATCTTTGTTTATGCTTCCTCTGCCTCAGCCTTTGCTACCGATACCTGTACCTTCTCAAGCAGCTTGGGCGAGAGAATGTTGGCAAGAATCAGAGCTGTAATACCGGCTGCCAGCTTTCCGACGATGACCGGGAAAATCATCTCGGAGTTTACGCCGGCGGTAAAGCCAAGGTGATCGCCGAATACGAAAGCCGCGCTGACTGCGAATGCTACGTTGAGCAGCTTGCCCTTTGGATTCATCTTATCCATGATGTTGAACATGGCAATGTTGTTTGCCAGAGTAGCTACCAGACCTGCAGAGCCGTTTTCATCCATGCCAAGCTTCGCACCGATGGCATTGAGAGCCTTTCCGAAGGTACGTGTAATCCACAGAACCATGGGGAAAGCGCCGATTAATACGATAGAGATCTGTCCGCAGACCAGAAGTCCGGATTCCAGCGGAATCACTCCGTCCGCATCCGGCTCCACCATAATGTTCATCAGCGGGAACTTAATGCCGGTCTGATACTCAAATACGGCAACTGCCGTAAAGAAGGTGATAACAATTGTTACTGCCGTTCCGAACTTATTAAAGCCGCTGATCATCTTATCCGGAATAAACCACAGTCCGGCTACAATCAGTCCGGCAATGATAATAACCGGAATCAGGTTCCGAAGAATGGTAACAATGTCAATCTTGTACTGGGTCATGTTCATAACAAGGCCGCCTACGATACAGCCGATCGGTACGGTGATAAGACCGGCCAGAACACCTGCTCCAAGATAAGGACGGTCAGACTTCTTAATAATGGAAAGAGCCACGGGAATTGTAAATACAATGGTGGGGCCCATCATAGTTCCCAGAATCAGTCCGGAAAAATTGCCGATGGTCTCATTTGCCGCAAGCTGTGTCGCCAGCGGATAGCCGCCCATATCGCAGGCCAGCAGTGTCGTTGCAAACATCGACGGGTCAGCGCCCAGCAAAGTGTAAATGGGCACAATAATGGGTTTCAAAATGATAGCCAGCACCGGCGCCGCAGCCACAACGCCTGCCATAGCGATGGCCAGAGGCCCCATAGCATTGAAGCCTTCCTCAAACTGCTCGCCGTAGCCGCGCTTGTTGCCGCAGATTTTATCCACAGCGCCTACGATCATAAAGATCATCATAATAAACATAATCACAGAGTTGATGGACAAACCGCCGATCCATTCCGAAACACTGCCTGTAAAAACCTCCACATTCGTCAAGTTATCAATTAACTCCTGAAACATACCTATACCTCCGTTTTTCATTCATACTGCCTGTTCCCTACAAAAGCGACTTCAGAAGCTGAGGCGCCGGCCTTGGTATCACCGTACTCTCCACAAAGAGCTCACCCGCCTGCTTCGCCGCCTCCACGGCTGCCCGGACGGCTCCTACATCGCCGGTGAGAACCACAAAGCCCTTTCCTCCGATGGCATAACCCGTGCGTACCTCAATCAAGGTCACCTGGGCCGCTTTCACCGCTGCATCTGCAGCCTGTATCGCCGATGCGATAGAGTAAAACTCCACCACACCCACTGCCTGGGGGTTCGTCACCTCCACGGTGCCGGAAATCGCCGGAAATACCTGCTCATGGACGCTGGGAATCAGCAGAGTGTCCACTACATACTGGGCTCCCTTCTGCCTTCCCGCTTCCATGGCCGCCCGGACGGCTCCCGTATCGCCCCCGATAATAACCATATATTTTCCCGGGCATACGGTTACGGAACGAAGGAGCTCCACCTGGGCCGCCTTCACCATGCTGTCGCTTGTCTCAATGCCTCTGGCAATGCTTGACAGCTCTACCATTCCAATGGCCTTTCCCATATCCTATGCCTCCCTTCTTCCGATTCGGATACCCTGGGGGGTAATCTCTTTTACCACGCCCTCAAAGCCCGTATGAATATTTGCCGAGAGTCCTTCCGCCGCTTCTGCAATCAGATCTCCTCTCTTTACCTCATCTCCCACTGCCGCCACAGGGACTGCCGGTTTGCCGATATGCTGGGACAGAGGTACGAAAACCTCCTTTGGCGTCACCTCATACAGCTTTGGCAGGCCGTGCGATACGTATGGCGTCAAATCAAGCCGCGCAATCAGCCGTTCCGTGGGAATTCTGCGGTGGCCAAGGGCCGTGCTTTTTACCGGCTCCTGATTTTTTTCCGGCTGTATTCCCCTCTCGCGAAGGAGCGCCTTGGCATAATCATTCATTTTTCTCGGCGAGAGACCCATGGGGCAGGAGAACATCTCACAAGTGCCGCAGCTGCTGCAGTTGGCAGCGCTTCCAAAGATTCTCTCGAATTTTGCCGCATCCGTGACGGATTCCTGTCTCCAGATATTCCGCATTACCCTGTGGGGTTCCACATTATGTCCAATCAGCTGCCGAGGGCAGAGATCCGTACAGGCCCGGCACTGAATACATGCCGAAGCTGCCTGGCGCATCATTCTTTCCACGGACATGGTTCCCCGTTTCATAAGGTAATGATCCGAAGGAAGCACCAGGAGATTGCCTGTGGTCTTTGTCACCACTGCCTCCCGTACAGCCTCCCGATCCTTTTTGAGCTTTCCCATCATGGGGCCGCCCAGAATCACTGCGTAGTCCTTCACCAGAAGCTCTGCCTGCCTAAGAACATCCTCAAT
The DNA here is from genome assembly GCA_910575725.1 of Clostridia bacterium. Lineage (GTDB taxonomy): Bacteria > Bacillota > Clostridia > Lachnospirales > Lachnospiraceae > Laedolimicola. The sequence goes on from CAJTFE010000004.1 coordinate 157,787, forward strand.
GGGCGTTCCAAGAGGCGCAAGACACATAACCGGCTCCTTTACCGCCCCTGTCACAGACAAATACTTATCCGTCACCGGCTTATCCTCCAGCGCATCCGCAATGGCAAGAACCGTGCCTACATTTTCCACCACGCAGCCTACATTCAGCGGAAGTCCCCGTTCGGGAACCACCCTGCCTGTGACCTGTTCCACCATAATCTGCTCGTCTCCGGCAGGATAGTAGGTGCCCATCTCGAAGATCTCCACCCCCGCCTTCTGCCTGTCGATGGCTTCCTTAAGAGCTTTGATCTCCTGCTTATACTTTGCCTTTAAAGCTATGACACGATGGCCCGCCTTCAGATGAGCGGCCATTTTTTCCACCGTCTCCACGATTCGATCGGCAAAGGTGCGGCACAGGTATTTGTCCGTCTCAATGAGGGGCTCACATTCTGCCGCATTGATAATCAGATACTCTGCTGCGGCATTCTGTTTGATATGTGTGGGAAAGCCGGCTCCTCCGGCCCCCACAACTCCTGCTTTTTGAATCGCTTCTACAAATTCCATTTCATCACCGCCCGTCTGCCAATGATGCATCGATCTCCTGATCGTCCACAATTCCTACAATGGTTGCATCCACCGGAATATCGCTGGATCCTGCCGCTCCCCGGGCCGAGCTTCCGCCTACGTAGATAACCTTTTCTCCCACGCCTGCTCCGATGATATCAGCCGCAACAATAGGCGCTTCTATGGGCCCTTCCGTCAGCAGATTCAGAGGCTGAACTACCAGCAGCTTAATGCCCGCCAGCCTTTCATCCTTCCGGGTGGCCCAGATATTTCCGATGATTCTTCCTATTTTCATTTATCTGAAGCCCCTTTCAACCCTGTTTACGCTCAAGCTTTATGTGATAGCGTCTGCCGTACTCTTTTGCCAAATCCGTCAAAATCGCTTTGGGCTCTACAGTTACGCAGGAGGCCTGTTCCTCCCTGGCGGCAATCATATCTCTTTCTGTGATTACCTTTTTCGCCAGATGAACGATCTTTTCCGGCTTCTGCGCCTTTTCTGGCTTTGCGCTTTCCTCGTTCCGGGTCTGACCGCCCAGAATGGTCTGTATCAGCTCACAGTCCGGCACGATCGTCACGCCGTTATTCTCAAGAAATTTCAGATTCTCGGCCAAGCGGTTGTAATAGCCTTCCGGGGCCGTATCCCGATAGCGGTACAGTTCCACCTCTTCCTCAGGGACAAAAATCCTCTTTCCCAGGAGAAGTGCCTTCCCGAACGCTCTCGTATAGTCCGTATCAAAAATGCCGTTGGCAAGCTTCCCAAGAGCCTCATTGGTCAGCGTATATGCAATCACGCCCTCGTAAGGGGCAGATTCCAAGGTCTTATCCTGAAGAAGCATACAGTCCACGCAATAGTACTCTAAAAGCTCCCTGCTCTCCAAAGTAGGATGGCAAAGAGTCCCGTGATCCTGGGAAATAAGAAAAAGCCTCGGCTTATCCGAACATTTTGCCTCACTCTGTTCCAGGGCCTCCATACGCTCCTTTACCTTGCCGCATATCTCACTGATTAACAATTCCAGTTCCACGCACTTCCCTCCTTTCCTGCTGTTTTCTACATTACAGCTTACAATTCATTGCAATTCCTGCCGGAGTCACCAAGAAAGGATTCTCCGGCTTCACGGTATGAATTCCCGTCTCTTTCTCAAGAATGGTTTCCATACCTGTCAGACAACAGGTTCCGCCGCAGAGATAAATGGTATCCACCGCAGCCGGATCTACATGCTTTTTGATAATAGCAGCCATTTTTTCCACCACAGGCTTCAAAACCGGAAGAATCTCCCGATGCCTTCCATAGTCCTGCTTGATAGCCTCCGCCTCCTTGAAGGGGATGTGGTAGTTGCCTGCCAGCACCAGCGTCAGATGGGTTCCTCCTGTTGGTTCATCCTCAATCTGCACTACCTGGCCGTCTCTTAGAATGGCAAGACCCGTGGTGCCGCCTCCGATATCGACGATAACACCGTCGGATATCCCGTAAACAGCGTTGGCTGCACTCGGCTCATCCAGCACGGCCGTCACCTCGAAGTCCGCTCCCTCCGCCACATACTGATGGGTTTTGGCGCTGCTCTGCGTTCCGGCCGGCATGGCTATGGCGCAGTTAATAAGCTCACGGCCAATGCGCTTTTCCAGCTTCGCCTTCAATTCCTTTACGATTTTCAAGGCTCCCAGATAGTCTACCACCACCCCGTCCCGAAGGACGTCCGCCGCCTGCTTCTCACAGGCTATGGGATTGTTTTCTTCGTCCAGCACCACCAGCACAATGTAGGCTGTTCCCAAATCCACTCCTGTTTTCAGTCTGCCGCTCACGGGCGTAAAGGTCTTTGTTTCCGACTCCTCCACCTTTCTCATAAAGGCTTCTACACGTTCTGTATCCATTTCCTGTCCTCGTCTGACTAATCTTGTTTTATAATTCTGCCCAGGGTAAAGCCGCTTACCTGGGCTGCATTTGCCTCATCAAAATCAATGTGCATTTTGTAGCGGAATGCATCGCTTACGCGGATCACTACGTTGTCAAAGGTCACGGGACGCTCGGTCAGCACCCGGACACTTACATGCTCCTTGTCCTGGAGCTTAAGCTCCTGCGCAATCTTCGGGGGCACATGTACGTGGCTCTTTGCCACAATCACGGCCTGGCCGGCTTCGATTCTTCCCCCTTCTGTCTCAATGACAATGGGGCCTGCGTCACGCAGATCGCCGGATTCCCTCACCGGAGCCTTGACTCCAAGCGCCACGCAGTCGCTGATCGACAGCTCCACCTGGGTTGCGCTGCGCACAGGACCCAGAACGGCCACATGCTCCTTTTTCCCCTTAGGGCCCACAAGCGTTACCCGTTCCTCGCTTAAAAACTGCCCCGGCTGAGACAAGGGTCTTTTCTCATGCAGCTTAGCTCCTTTTCCAAAGAGCCGCTCCACGTCCTCCTGGGTCAGATGCACATGCCTTGCCGACACCTCTACCTCTACCAGTCCGCTCTCCACAATGAGATCGGCTACCTTTTCTATCAATTGTCTCATGGGCGCCTCCTAATTCTGAAGCTTTGCCAGATACTTACACATAATGATGTGCATAGCGCTGGACATCCGGTTCAGCTCTTCGATGATATCTTTGCGCTCATAGCTTCTTCCGTTGTGGAAGGCTGCAGCCGCAGTCACTTCCGTCTCCCGGACAGCCGTCCGCATCTGGTTGAGCATTGCGTAGGTTTTTCCCAGGGTATAGCTTGGAAGCACCATCTGCTTTACCTTATAATACTTCATAGGATGGTGGGAATGATCCCGAAGCTCCTCATGGGTAAGACCGATGATAGTCTTTCTCTCAAAGGGTTCTCCCAGCACGTCGCAGCGCATCATCTCGCGCAGGGACGCCAGAATATCCTCTAAGTCCTCCAGAAGCTCCTTCTCCTCTCCCATTTCTGCAAATAAGGCTTGATTCAGAACAAACAGCGCCTGGAGACTGTCCAGCTTTCCCCGGAACAGAATCCGCTTATCATCCTTGTTCACCAGGCGGTTCCCTGCAAGGTGGGTCATATGCTCCGGCTTCTCATAGAAATAGGCTCCTGTCTGATCGTCTATATATCTGGGCTTCTGCTCACCGGCAGGAAGTCCCTCCACTGCGGATTCCGGAATTCCCGGAACCTTTGTGGCCTTCACCTCCGGTTTTTTGTTCAGGAGCGGCTTATCCTTTTCACTGACAATCTTGATTTTAAGCTGCTGCAGGTACTCTCTGGCCGCCGGGGAAAGAAGCTTTCCCTCGGGAATTACATAAACCTCCGGCCGGTCTGCCCTCAGCTCGTCTCTTAAAATCGCTTCTGTAATCACCTTCATCCAGGTACCGCCACCTCCTTTTCCTGCTCTTTACTCCTGTCAAGGAGTATGTTACTTCGTCAGAGATGGCAGAATTGCCTCAACCTCCTCGTGAGGTCTCGGGATCACATGTACGGAGATCAGCTCGCCTACACGCTCTGCCGCCGCTGCTCCTGCGTCTGTTGCTGCCTTTACGGCTCCTACGTCTCCGCGAACCATTACCGTTACCAGGCCGCCGCCTACATGCTCCTTCCCGATGAGGGTTACGTTTGCTGCTTTTACCATGGCGTCGCTTGCCTCAATGGCAGCTACCAGTCCTTTTGTCTCAATCATTCCCAATGCCTGTAATCCAGCCATTTTTCAGTCCTCCTTTTCCAGTTCCGCAATCCCCCGTCCAATCCCCGGTTTTCTAGATGGATTTCCGGCCGCCAAAACCCGCGTCCGTAAATCCATCTGGGGCTTAGCCGGGGCATTGCTGTTTTTTATTCTATATCCCTTATGCTGCGTATCTTCCCTAGCCAAGCTTCGGAAGAATTGCCTCAACCTCCTCATGGGGTCTCGGAATTACGTGTACGGAGATCAGCTCGCCTACGCGCTCTGCCGCCGCTGCTCCTGCGTCTGTAGCCGCCTTTACGGCTCCTACGTCTCCCCGGACCATTACGGTTACCAGGCCGCCGCCTACATGCTCTTTCCCGATGAGGGTTACGTTTGCTGCTTTTACCATGGCGTCGCTTGCCTCAATGGCAGCTACCAGTCCCTTTGTCTCAATCATTCCCAATGCCTGTAATCCAGCCATTTTTCAGTCCTCCTTTTTAAATAGAACGAAGTCTTTTTACGATTTCCTCCACCACTGCATCCAGGTCGACGTCCTTCACATTCATAGGACGGCAGCTGCCGCAGTCGGGAATCTCCTTTTTAATCTCATCCAGCTCCTTCAATCCCTCTGCCACACAGCGGCGGTTCAGAAGGTTCATGGGGCCTACATTGTCCGAGGTGGCGCTTCCGCCGATGGCTCCGCAGCCAAGGGTCAGGGAAGGTATCATCCCTGTCGACGCCCCGATTCCTCCCAGCGCGCCGGGACTGTTCACAATCACCCTGGAAGCCGGAACTCTCTTTGCAAAATATTTCACAATCTCCGGGTTCTTGGTATGGATAATGAAGGTATGGCCCGCACCCTCGTAATGAAGGATCTCGCAGCTCAAATCGCACGCTTCCATAAAATCATTTGCCGTATAGAAGGCAAGGATGGGGGCAAGCTTTTCATTGGAATAGGGGTGCCCTCTTCCGATACCCGTCTCCTTTGCCACCAGTACCCTGGCGCCCTTTGGTATCTCAATGTCTGCCAGCTCGGCAATCACGGCTGCACTCTTTCCCACAATCGCGGGATTCATGGTTCCGTTGGCACGCAGGATAAACTTTCCAAGCTTGGCGCTCTGCTCGCTGGTCAGGAAGTAAGCTCCCTGCTTCTCCATCTCCCTGCGCACTGCTTCTTCCATATCTTTTTCACATACCACCGACTGCTCGGAGGCGCAGATGGTTCCGTTGTCAAAGGTCTTGGAATCCATAATGCGTTTCACTGCCAGAGCAAGATCTGCGGTTTTCTCTATGTACGCCGGGCCGTTTCCGGGGCCTACGCCGATGGCCGGCGTCCCCGAGGAGTAAGCTGCGCGCACCATTGCGCTTCCGCCGGTAGCCAGTATCAGCGACACATCCGGGTGGCGCATCAGATTATCCGTGGCTTGAATGGTGGGAAGGGTAATGCAGGATACCAGATCCTCATTGCCGCCCGCCTCCGCTATGGCCTGGCGAATCACCTTTACTGTCTCCAAAATGCAGTTCCTTGCATTCGGGTGGGGGGAGAATATGATGGCGTTGCCTGCCTTCACAGAAATCTCCGATTTATAGAAAGCGGTGGATGTGGGGTTGGTGGAAGGGATCAAACCCGCAATCACTCCCACAGGAACCGCAAGGGTGCGGAGCCTTTTCTCCTCATCGTAATCCAGCTCTCCAATGGTTTTCATATCCTTGATCTGCTCATACACACCAAGGCTTCCAAATACGTTTTTAATTACCTTGTCAGCTTCTACGCCGAAGCCGGTCTCTTCATGGGCCAGCTTTGCCAGACGCCTGGCATTGCGTCCACCCGCCTCTGCTATGGATCTTACAATGGCGTCCACTTCCCTCTGGCTCTTCTGACTGAGCTCCTTCTGGGCTGCTTTCGCCTTCTCTACCAGCTCCCGCACTTCCTGCACTGACAACAGATCTTTATCATATAATTGCATAAGCTGCTTCTCCTTTACTTAAGCCTGTTTATACTCTGTTATCTTCTGAATCAGCTCCTGCTTCTTTGCATAACGGATCTCTGCCCTTGTCATGTTGGTAATCTCCAGTTCCCGGGCCAGCTTCCTCAGATCCTGCACGCTCATGCTTTCCATCCCCTGGGGAAGGGACAGCTCTTTTGGTTCCGGTTCCGATATAGGAGCCGGCTCCTCTACAGCCTCAGGCTCTTCTACGGATTCCGGTTCCTCCGGGGTTCCCGATTCCGGATCTGGTTCGGCTTCTGGTTCCGGTTCTGGCGCCGGGGGCTTCGGCGGCTGTGGATCCGGATCTTTATCCGGGCCGGGAGTTCCCTCCTGCCTTCCAAGCATCCGTGCCACATCCTCAGCCGGACGGGGAATCACATGTACGCTGACCACTGTCCCCAGCCGCTCTGCCGCTGCCGCCGAGGCATCCATAGCCGCCTTCACGGCTCCCACGTCCCCTTCTACCAGTACGGCCACCAGGCCGCCCTTAACCTTTTCCACATTTACAAGAGAAACATTCGCTGCCTTCAGTGCACTGTCCAGTGCTTCTACTGCCGCAAGGTAACCATATACTTCAATCATTCCCAATGCTTTCATCTTGTTTTACCTCTTTACGGTTCTTTGAAACCTTGCAGCCGCCTGTGCCATTACTCCAGCGGATTGTCTGCTACAAACTCAATGGCTGCCGCAAAAGCGTCACAGGCCGCCTTGCATGCGGACTGGCTTCCGGTCAGCAGCGCGCCGCCGAAGTTGGTCTCTGAGGGCGGTGCGTACAGACAGCACATCTTCACATCCGCAGCCTTCAGAGCGGCATCCACTCCGTACATTGCCTCCAGAGGCGGTGCGATCAGATAAGCCAGAGCCTCGCCTTCCTCGATTCCCGCTCCCTCAGACAGGTAGGAGCCTGTACGGGAAATGCAGTGTGCATAGTATACAATGCTGTCATCCTCATTTGCCGATACGAAATGAGCCTGATTCTCAATAAAGTCTACAGCTGCCTCAAGACCGCTTCTTACCTCTGCCGGATTGGGGCCTGCCAGCATGCCGATGATCTCACCGGCCAGCCTGGTATTCGCATTGGCTGCTCCACCGTAGAAGCTCTTTGCATATACCACCTTTACATCGGCCTTCTTGGTTGCTTCGTCAAGCGCCGTGTAGGTAACGTCATCGCAGTCTGCCGTAATCAGCGCAAGAGATCTCTGATCCGGAGTCAGGCCTAATTCCTTAGCCATACCTGCGTTTACATTTGGAATAATTTTTGTTGCGAGTACGGTTGCTTTGATTGGATCGCGTTTCATTTTATTTGACCTCCATTCGTTATAGTTTTAAGTCAGTTCCACTGGCCTTGGCATCCAGAATCTTCTTAATGATATCTGCAATATGTGCGCCGGCCTCTGCCGGAATGGTGCCGTCCTTATGGATATTGGACACAACGGTTCTTCTGGCCTCAGGCATGCCCACAGTTGCCTTGTAAGCAATGTATGCGGACATGGACTCTGCCGTAATCAGTCCGGGACGCTCTCCGATGAGCACGCAGGTTACATCTGCGCCTGTGAGCTCGGAAATCTGATCCATGGCTCCCACACGGCCATATTTTACAAAGAAAGGAGTGCCGCAATTGATGCCGTAGCTCTTAAGTCCCTGCTCAATAGCCGGAAGCACGTCGCCTACATTGGCTGCAATGGCTGCGGAGCTCAGGCCGTCGGATACATAAATCTGAACGGTGGGGTTCTTTTTGCATTTTTCCTTCACGGCTGCCGCTCCCTCGTCGCTCAATACTCTTCCCAGATCCGGACGGGTCAGGTAGGTATCCTTGCAGTCGCATTTGGTCTGTATGGTAAAGAGGCCCATGTTATCAATAAAGTCCTGATCTACATCGGAAAATACCGCATCCTGTGCAGCGGAATGGGCTGCCCTGAATTCCAATACCGGCAGAGTACGGTAGCGTGCTCCTGCCTTGCCGATGCCCAGACGGCAGGGAGCATACTGCTTCAGATCGTAGTAAGCCTCTCTGCTCACCGGATTCTCTATCAAATACTGGGTTCTTAAGTCGATGGCTGCTACATCCTCCAGACAGCCATCCTCAATCTCCGTACAATTCTCACAGGAAGCCTTGACTGCTTTCTCCACAGAGCCGGCCACAGCAGAATCTCCTGCGCCCACATTCATCTCTGTAAGCACCTGTGCAATAATATCTCTTAAATCCTTTTCGCTTACCAAAGTCATTCACCTCCTGTTTATTTTAAGAACACGGATGCGTCGCCTGCAAGAGGCGTCAGTTTTCCGTTCTCTGAGAAGCCCATCTTCTCCAGCCACTGATCAAATTCCTTGATGGGACGAAGTCCGAATACTTCTCTTAAGCTTGCTGCCTCATGGAAACCGGTACACTGATACATCAGCATACAGTCGTCTCCCTGGGGAACACCCATGATATAGTTGCAGCCTGCCGCAACCAGAAGGGTTGCCAGGTTCTCGATATCATTCTGATCCGCCTTCATATGATTGGTGTAGCATGCGTCGCAGCCCATAGGAATGCCGGTCAGCTTGCCCATAAAGTGATCCTCAAGGCCTGCGCGGATTACCTGCTTGGAATCGTACAGATACTCCGGTCCGATAAAGCCTACAACGGTATTTACCAGGAAAGGCTGATATTTCTTTGCAAAGCCGTAGCAGCGGGCTTCCATGGTCACCTGATCCCAGCCGTTATGAGCGTCAGAGGAAAGCTCTGAGCCCTGTCCTGTCTCAAAGTACATCACATTGGGGCCGGTGCTGGTTGCTTCCCGAAGCATCAGATCGTGTGCCTCGTCCAGCATCTTTGCGTCCAATCCAAAGGCCTCATTTCCCTTCTGGGAGCCGGCGATGGACTGGAATAAAAGATCGATGGGCGCATGCATCTTGCTGATGGCCTCCATCTGAGTCGTTACATGTGCCAGAACGCAAATCTGGGTGGGAACCTCCCACTTATTCTTAAACTCGTCAAAACTCTTAAGAATTCTTGCCACACTCTCCACCGAGTCGTCTACGGGATTCAGTCCGATTACGGCGTCCCCGCAGCCAAGGCTTAAGCCTTCCATTACGGAAGCCATGATACCCTTGGGATCATCCGTGGTGTGGTTGGGCTGCAGACGGGAAGAAAATGTTCCCGGAAGGCCGATGGTCGTATTACAATGGGCAGATATCCGAATCTTTTTTGCCGCATAGATCAGATCCAGATTTGTCATCAGCTTGCAGACTGCCGCTACCATCTCAGCAGTAAGACCCCGGGACGCACGCTTGATCATATCTCCTGTGGTGGTCTCGCTTAAAATCCACTCTCTGAATTCCGCTACCGTCTTATTCTTGTGCTCTCTGTAGATGGCCTCGTTGACGCCGTCCTGAATAATTCTGGTAACTTCATCCTCCTCATAGGGAACTGCCGGATGGTTCCGCAGATCCTCCAGAGTAATGTGGGAAAGAACAACCTTGGCAGCCACTCTCTCCTCCGCCGACTCAGCTGCAATTCCTGCCAGCTTGTCACCGGATTTCTCTTCGTTGGCTTTCGCCATTACCTCACGAAGAGATTTGAATTCGTACACTTTGCCGAATAACCTTGTCTTTAAAATCAACCTTTTCACTCTCCTTTTTTATGTATTGAAGATCAGGGTTTTTGTCACTACCGGAACCACGCTTCCCTGAGCCACTGGTTCGCCGATGTCAATGTAATCGCCGTCGTTCCCAAAGATACCGTCAATACAGATAAAGCTCTTTCTGCGCTCAAGAAGTACATTCAATGCATTTCCAAGCACCTTGGCAATATCGTTCTCGATCACCAGAATGAGGGGATGAGGTCCGGCAATCACCTCGTCCGCCCCCTCTGCAACAGCCCGGGCAAGCTCCTGGATCTGTGCGAAGCTGGTGTGGTATCTTCCTGAGAATACGATTGCGACCTGCTCCAGCTTTCCCTCCGTCTTATAAACCTGCAGCTTTCGCCGGAGAGTCTCCTGAAACAGTACCAGGTTCTGCTCCTCCTCTTCGGAGAGTTTCAGAACTGGAATGTTTTTTATGGGCAGCTGTCCTTGGGTGTAGCTAATGGTACTGCCGCTAACATTTGTAGTATGGGTTCCTGCTCCGACCACCGTTGCCCGGATGGTCTCTGCGGCAGGATAGGTTGTGATCTGCTTCAGAACCGGATGGTTCCTCACAGCCCTCGCCAGGAGCACTCCGATATCGCCGTATTCAAATACGTTATCCGGCTCCCCGTTGTAATAACAGCTTGCAACGCCCCCCGAATAGGTAAGGGCCTGAACCTGAGGCTCTTTTGTCAGAGGCTTCCCCTCATTGGTATAGAGCTCTTGGTGAAGACTGTCCGCCTCCATGGCATGAACCGCCATGGCAAGCTGGTCTGCCATTATCTGGCAGATGCGGTACAAGGTACTTTCTTCCGCCCGGTCTCCCTCACGGATGGTTATTCCATGGGCCTGTGCAAGCCGTAAAATCTTCGAATAAATGTAATGGATTCTTCCGTTTTCTATCTTAATCAATCTGCCGCCGATATCCAGGCAGCTGGTTCCCTTAAGGCTTCCTTTCTGGAAGAGGGCAATGTTGCTGGTTCCGCCGCCGATGTCAATGTTGGCTACAGCCTGCCTGTGCTCTTCCGAAAGCTTATCCGCTCCGGCTCCTCTTGCCGACAGCACGGATTCCAGATCCGGCCCTGCAGTGGCTACTACGAAGTCCCCGGCCATATCGCTTAAGGTAGCAAGAACCGAATTGGCATTCTGCTTTCTGGCCGTCTCTCCCGTGATAATCACGGCTCCCGTCTTTAGATCCTTAGGCTCCATGCCGGCCGCCTGATATTCTCCCTGAATGATCTCCTTTACTTTCTCGGCATGAATCTCTGTCTGAGACCGAAGAGGGGTAAAGTAAATCCGGCTCCGGTAAGTGACCTCTTTGTCTACAATCTTGATTCTGGGAACCATATAGCTGCTTGCCAGATTTTCTATGGTAAGCCGGCTGAATATCAGCTGTGTGGTGGAGGTTCCGATATCAATCCCCACACTGGTAATCGTCTCTCGCATAAAAATCTCCCTTTACTCCGGCCTCCCGGCTTACGCCTCGTCTTCCTCCTGGAAGAAGGAGAGAAATTCCTCAAAACCCTTTCCCTCATAGCTGCTGGTCACAAAGATCCGCCTTGCGCCTGCATTCTCCAGATATTTCTTCGCATCCTCCAGATCCTTTTCCGAAGCCAGATCGCTCTTTGTGACAACGCCGATGGAGGGCTTTGCAAAGCTGCTGGAATATCCGGGAGGGAACATGGTTCCCCGTTCCGTTGCGTCCTGTACCAGTACAATGTAATCTGCATCCGCAGCCGAAACTATCAAGGCTCCCCGAAGGTAGGTCCGCTCCAGGTATTCCCCCGGCGTATCAATCATGCTTTTATTGATAACCTCTACCGTCTGGGTTTTCTTATACTTCAGGGCGCTGTTGGTCAAATACTGGCAGAGCGTCGTTTTTCCCGCCATGGAGCGCCCGATGAGAATAATCTTCTTTTTCATATGTATGCCGCTTTCTGATCCTTTAGGAACGTGTAATCGGTGTTCCTGCAAAACCCATTCCGTCGCAGAGCACATGCATCACATCATGGAGGGCCGCTTCCACATCGGCAACATCTCCCGTGATAATTAAGGAACCGTTAAAACGGTCTACAAATCCGATGGTAATCCCAGCCGCCTTGCTGGCAACATCGGCTGCGATAATGGCCGCCTCGCTGGGCGTAATGGTAAAGATGCCGATGGCTCCCTCTGCGTCAATGAGGCCCATCTTTCCATACAGCGCATCCACGGGATTGGGGATCACATGGGCCAGCGTCACCTGCTTGCCAGGGACAAATTCCTGAATAATCCGTTCCTTATGCTCTTCTCCAAACACCGGAGTCCCCCCTTTCCTAGATTCTTCTTCCCTCATATGCCTCCTGGAACAAGGCCCGGAGCTCTTCCGGCGTACATGTCCTTGGATTGGTGGCTGTACAGGTATCCTGAAGCGCCGCCTCTACCATCTCATCCAGGGCTGCCATAAAGTCTGCTCTTGGCACTCCTGCCTCCCCGATGCTGGTGGGCAGGCCCAGCTGCTTGATCAGCTGCTTGGTGGAGCGGATTACATTGAAGGCGCTGTTGCGCATGCTCGCCCCTTCCAGCCAGCAGCAGCGGGCGATTCTGGCGTAGCGGTTCATGGTCGGCGTTGCCTTATCCCTGCAGCCTGCGTTAAAGCTCATTACATAAGGAAGGAAAATAGCGTTGGCCCGGCCGTGGGGAATGTGAAAATGTCCTCCCAGGGTGTGAGCCATGCTGTGGTTCAGGCCAAGGCCCGCATTGCTGAAAGCCATACCGGCCAGGCAGGATGCATGATGCATCTTCTGCCGCGCTGTCATATCCTCCGGTGTCTTGTAGGCCCGGAGCAGATTGCTTCTCACCAGCTTGATAGCCTTTTCGGCCGCTGCGTCTGTAAAATCATTGGCATTGGTGGACACAAAAGCTTCTATGGCATGGGTCAGAACGTCGATCCCCGTATCCGCCGTGATGGCCGGAGGCACGCTCTTCGTAAGCTCTGCATCCAGTAGCGCTGCGTCCGGAAGAAGCTCATCCTCCACAAGGGCATACTTTGCTGACTGCTCCGGATCGCTGATCACCGAGAACCGGCTCACCTCGGTGCCTGTGCCGCTGGTGGTAGGGATTGCCACAAAACGGCATTTCGTGATAAAGCCCTGGCGCGCCGCCAGGTAATTCATAGCCTTAGCCGCATCAATGGGGGAGCCTCCTCCCAAAGCTAACAGCGCCTGGGGCTTAAAGTCTGCAATCATCTCAATCCCTTTGGTTACGGTTGCTATGTCCGGATCGGGACGAACTTCGGAGAAAATCCGGTATTCGATTCCAAGCTCCTCCAAAAGCTCTGTCAGATAACTTACCTTACCGCTCTCATGCATAAATTTGTCCGTAACAATAAAGGCCTGCGTGACTCCCCTTAATACTTCACGCAGTCCTTCTCTCTCCATATAGATTCGCGGCTTCACACAATAACTTTTCATAGCCTCTTCCTCCTGCTTCTTTCACGGAATCCCGTACAAAAGCTTTAGAATCTGTTTTTTGTTCATCTAATACATACTATTATACCGTCTTTCCAGAAAAAAGCAATCATTTTCCATAAAATAGTATTTTTATTTTTCTTTATGTTCGTCATATTATATAAAAAAGAGCCTGTACAGTTCTGTACAAGCTCTACGATTCTTACATTTTTACCCTCTTACTTACTTGTCTCTCCAAATAATCCTTCCTTTAGACAAATCATAAGGAGACATCTCAATCGTCACCCTATCCCCCGGAAGAATCCGGATAAAGTTCATCCGGAGCTTTCCGCTGATATGAGCCAATACTTGATGGCCGTTCTCCAGCTCAACTTGAAACATGGCATTGGGCAGCTTCTCCACTACGGTTCCTTCAATTTCGATTACATCTGCTTTAGACATTTTTTCCCTCCACTTTGATCAGATTTAGATTTGCGGACTTCTTTTCATATTCTTTCAGCATCCGCTTTACGTTGTCATCGCTTATCCGGTCCGGATCCCAATTCTCCGGCACCTGCTTTATGATTTGAATATGTCTGTATTTCTTCTTCTTTGGCTTCGCAAGAGGCCGCCTGACTCCGTCTGTCAGATATACATATTCGCCCTCTGTCTTCATAATGAGATACAGACTTCCCTTATCGCGGCCTGCTCTTGATCGGGCCATCATGCCCGGTACAATGTTCTCCATAGGCACGCCTCACAGTGACAATGTCAGAATCTCCGGTTCTCCGTCAGTAATCAGAACCGTATTCTCATAATGTGCGGAAAGGGAACCGTCATCGGTCACTACCGTCCAGTCGTCATCCAGCCAGGATACCTGCCAGGTTCCTGCATTAATCATAGGCTCAATCGCCAAAGTCATTCCCGGCATCAGCTTCAAGCCGCGCCTTCTTTGATGAAAGTTTGGAATCTGAGGGTCCTCATGGAGCTTCGTCCCGATTCCGTGGCCGACCAGATCCTGAACCACTCCATAACCGAAAGTGTCAATGTAATCATTGATGGCATTGGAGATCTCGTGAAGATGGCGTCCTGCTCTGGCGTACTTGATTCCTTCAAAAAAGCTCTGCTTTGTGGCTCTGATAAGCTGCTCCGCCTCCGGGCTTATCTTTCCTACCGCATGGGTTCTTGCCGCATCGGAGTGATAGCCCTTGTAAATAAGGCCGGCATCCAGGCTTACGATATCGCCTTCCTCCAGAATCCGCTCCCGGCAGGGAATCCCGTGAACCACCTCGTCATTCACCGAAACACAGATGGAAGCCGGATAGCCGTTGTAATTCAGAAAATTCGGAATACATCCCCGGTTCCGGATCAGCCGTTCTCCGTAACGGTCAATATCCAAGGTAGAGATTCCCGGCTTCACAAAATCCGCAAGTTCATTGTGAACCTCCTCCAGAAGCTTTCCTGCTGTCCGCATCAGTTCAATTTCTCTGGCAGATTTAATACTTACTGACATGCTTTCCTCTTTCTTGACGCATTTACTGCGTCATCCAGATAGAGTTTGAAATTTTTACTTTCAAGCCCTATGCTCCTAATATTTTTACAATCGCTTCAAACACAGCTTCCATCTCCTGCGTGCCGTCTACCTCTGCCAGCTTTCCCTGGCTGGTATAGTACTCAATCAAAGGCTGTGTCTGGCTGTGGTAAACACCGAGGCGCTTCTCTACGGTCTCGGGCCTGTCGTCGTCCCGAAGAACCAGCTTCTCGCCGCATCGATCACATACTCCTTCTACCTTTGTGGGAATATGTACAATGTGGTAGGTTGCGCCGCAGGAGAGGCAGGCTCTCCGTCCGGACATGCGGCTGATAATATTTTCATCCGGCACTTCCACATTTACCGCATAGTCGATACTCTCGCCCTGCTCCTCCAGAGCTCTCGTGAGAGCTTCCGCCTGAGGGATGGTTCTGGGGAAGCCGTCCAGGACATAACCATTCTTACAATCCGGCTCCTTAAAACGATCCATAATCAGCTCCAGCGTCAGCTCATCCGGAACCAGAAGTCCCTGATCCATATAAGCCTTGGCCTTTGTTCCAAGCTCTGTCCCGTTCTTTATATTTGCTCTGAAAATATCGCCCGTGGAAATATGGGGAATCTGATATTTGTCAGCTATTTTCTTTGCCTGTGTGCCTTTTCCTGCACCCGGGGCCCCCAACATAATAACCTTCATCGTAATCCTCCTATTTATAGTCGCTGCGCGACGGCACTAAAGGGTAAAGCCGCTGCGACACACCGGTTATGAGAGAAACTTTTATTCGAAAAAGCACTCATAAAAGTTCCTCTCGTGCGCCTTTGCGGCTTTACCATTAAAGCCGCTGCGCGGCGGCACTATGTGCTCCTTTTACCATAACCTTCGATAGCCTGCGCGGAAGCTTCCGCACAGGCTAGAAAGGTTTTTCCTAATCGTTCAAAAAGCCTTTGTAATAGCGCACTGCCATCTGTGATTCAATCTGCTTCAAGGTCTCCAGTACAACACCGACAATGATGATGATGGAGGTTCCGCCGAAGGACACATTGGCTCCGAATACTCCGTTAAAGAAAATCGGGATCACGCATACGATAATAAGGCCGATTGCACCAATGAAAACAATATAGTTTAAAATCTTTGTCAAATACTCGGTTGTAGGCCGGCCGGGACGAATACCCGGTACAAAGCCGCCCTGCTTCTTCATATTGTCCGCAATCTCCATAGGATTAAAGGTAATGGAGGTATAGAAATATGCAAAGAATACAACGAGTACAATATAAAGCAGAAGGCCCAGGCTGTAAACCGGCTCCTTGGGATTGCACCAGCTTCCGGAGCTTAAGGCTCTCAAGATCTTGCTTCCCACTCCCGTTCCGCCTCCCTTACCAATCAAGGATGCAATGACACCGGGAAATGACATCAGAGAGGAAGCGAAGATAACCGGGATTACGCCGGCAGTATTCACCTTCATGGGGATGTGGGTACTCTGTCCGCCCACAACCTTTCTGCCCTGAAGCTTCTTGCTGTACTGAACGGGGATTCTCCTCTCCCCATCCTGCAGAACAATAACAAATACAACCGTTACCAGAATGACCGCAAGAATAATCACTCCCGCAAGAACGCCCTTTGCCACGCTTCTGTTCTGAATGAACATGGTGTACAGACGGTAAAAATCATCCGGTATACGGGAAACAATATTTACCAAAAGTACAATGGAGATACCGTTGCCAACACCGTTCTGTGTGATGCGCTCGCCGATCCACATAAGGAATGCACTTCCGGCAGTCAGTGTGATTACCACAACTGCCATATTATACCAGGTGGGATTCTCCAGAAGGCCTTGTCCTCCGAAACCGATGGTCATGGCCGCACCCTCAATCAGCGCCAGTACAATGGTCACATAGCGGGTGATATTCTGGATCTTCTTTCTTCCATCCTCTCCATCCTTCTGCATCTCTTCCAGCTTTGGAATCGCTATGGTAAGAAGCTGCATAATAATGGAGGATGTGATATAGGGGTTGATACCTAACGCAAATAATGACATGCTTGCCAGTGAGCCGCCGGTAAAGGAGTCAATGAGATTGAAAGCATCACCGGTATTCTGGGCCAGCCACTGGGCAAGAAAGGTTCTATTGACACCCGGAACAGGAAGCTGTGAGCCTAACCGGATAACCATAACCATCAGGAAGGTAAACACAAGCTTCTGCCGGATCTCCTTAATTTTAAATGCGTTCTGTAATGTTTTAAACATTAAATCACCTCAGCTTTTCCACCAAGAGCTTCAATTTTGGCTTTTGCGCCCTCTGAGAAAGCATTCGCCTGAACAGTCAGCTTCTTTGTCAGTTCTCCGTTACCAAGGATCTTAACGCCATCACGGGGATTCTTAACAATGCCCTGCTCTAACAGTGTCTCTACGGAAACAACTGCGTCGTTTTCAAATACTTCCAGAGCACTTACATTGATTCCAACGATTACTTTGGAATTGCGGTTTGTAAATCCTCTCTTCGGAAGTCTTCTGTATAAGGGCATCTGGCCGCCCTCAAAGCCCGGTCTCGGTGCACCGGAACGCGCTTTCTGTCCCTTGTGTCCCTTACCGGCTGTCTTACCATTTCCTGAGCCGTGTCCGCGGCCTCTTCTGAAGTTATTGCTCTGCTTGGAGCCTTCAGCATACTGTAAGTTTGATAAGTCCATCATGCCACCTCCTATTCTGTATGATCTATACTTCTTCTACTTTAACTAAGTGCTTAACGTGCCAAATCATTCCTCTGACTGCCTCGTTATCCGGCATCTCAACGGTTTTGTGAAGCTTTCTAAGGCCGAGAGCCTCAACCGTTGCCTTCTGCTTGGGAACAGCACCTATCGGAGATTTCACTAAGGTAATTTTTAATTTATCTGCCATGTCTGTTTCCTCCTAGTTCGTAATCTCTTCAACAGATTTGCCGCGATTCTTCGCAACTTCCTCCGGAGTCTTCAGAGCCTTCAGTCCTGCGATGGTTGCCAGAACAACGTTCTGTTTGTTGTTGGAGCCTAAGGACTTGGTACGGATATTCTTGATGCCGGCAAGCTCCAGTACGTTACGTGCCGGACCTCCTGCGATAACACCAGTACCTTCCGGGGCTCTCTTAAGCAGTACGGATGCGCTGCCGAACTTTCCGATAAAATCATGTGTGATACTATTGTTCTCGTCAATCGCTACCGTGATCAGCTTCTTCATGGCATCCTCTTTGCCCTTGCGGATTGCTTCCGGAATCTCGGTGGCCTTTCCAAGACCTGCTCCGACATGGCCGTTGCCGTCTCCCACAACTACCAAAGCTGTGAAACGCATGGTACGACCGCCCTTGACAGTCTTGCTTACACGCTTGATTGACACTACTTTATCCGTTAATTCCAACTGGCTCGGATCAATAATCTCATGTCTCATGTGTCTTTTCCTTCCTTTCCTAGAATTCCAATCCAGCCTCGCGGGCTGCATCTGCCAATGCCTGAATCTTACCTTGATATATAAAGCCGCCTCTGTCAAAGACAACTACCTTAATACCTTTATCAAGGGCCTTCTTGGCAATCACTTTTCCCAGGTATGCTGCAGCATCAACGTTATTCGTCTTCTCCAGCTCCGCCTTCACATCCTTCTCCAGGGTGGAGGCTGCAACAAGAGTATTGCCGACCGTATCGTCAATAATTTGAGCATACATATGATTATTACTTCTAAACACAGCCAGACGCGGTCTTTCAGCAGTGCCGCTGATATGATTACGTATTTTTCTATGTTTATTCTGGCGAACTACGCTTCTTGTCTTTTTGCTAACCATTCTTATACTCTCCTTACTTATTTCTTACCGGTCTTACCAACTTTACGTCTGATCACTTCATCAGCATACTTGATACCCTTGCCCTTGTAAGGTTCCGGTCTTCTCTTATCTCTGATTTCCGCTGCGTATTGGCCAACCTTTTCTTTGTCGATTCCCTTTACGGTTATCTTGTTACCGTCTACTACAGACTCCAGGCCTTCCGGATCAATCATCTCTACCGGATGAGAGTATCCAAGGGACAATGTCAGCTTATTGCCGGACTTGGCAGCACGGTAGCCGACACCGTTCACCTCCAGAACCTTCTCATAACCTTCGCTTACGCCAACTACCATGTTATGAATCAAGGTTCTTGTCAGACCATGTAAGGATTTCATTTTCTTTAAATCGCTGGGTCTTGCAACTACTACCTGACCCTCCTCTAACTTAATTTCCATTTCTTCGGGTAATACTCTCTCAAGTGTTCCCTTGGGACCTTTTACGGTCACTTTGTTGCCCTCTGCGATGTCTACTGTGACGCCTGCAGGAATGGCAACCGGCAGTCTTCCGATTCGTGACATACCAATTTACCTCCTAATAACTTAAATTCTCGGAGAGAATGCTTTGTTCTCTCTGTTTTCAGTTGCTTTCGGCCTGTCTTACCAGATGAAAGCCAGTACCTCGCCGCCAACGCCCTGTGCGCGGGCTTCCTTGTCGGTGATGACGCCCTTGTTGGTGGAAATAATTGCAATTCCAAGCCCTCCCAGTACCTTGGGCAGCTCTTCCTTATTCGCATATACCCGCAGACCCGGCTTGGAAATTCTCTTAAGACCGGAGATAATCTTCTCGTTCTTGTCTTTTCCATACTTTAAGGTGATACGGATGGTCTTGAAGTTTCCGTCCTCTACAAGGTCATACTTTGCAATGTATCCCTCGTCTACCAGGATGTTTGCAATCGCAATCTTCATCTTGGAAGCGGGAACGTCAACTGTATCATGTTTTGCGGTATTCGCATTACGAATTCTTGTAAGCATATCCGCAATGGGATCATTCGTTGTCAATGCCATTACTGTTTGCCTCCTTTACCAGCTTGCCTTCTTAACGCCAGGGATCTGTCCTTTATATGCTAACTCACGGAAGCAGATTCTGCAGATTCCGTATTTTCTCAGATATGCGTGCGGACGGCCGCAAATTCTGCAGCGGTTGTATTCTCTTACGGAGAATTTCTGTTTCCGCTGCTGCTTAATCTTCATTGCTGTCTTAGCCATGAAATTTTCCCTCCTATATTACTGTTTTCTAAACGGCATGTTGAATAATGTCAGTAATTCACGAGCTTCTTCGTCGGTCTTGGCGGTTGTTACGAAAATAACGTCCATACCTCTCACCTTATCTACCTTGTCATACTCAATTTCAGGGAAAATCAGCTGCTCCTTGATACCAAGGGCGTAATTTCCTCTTCCATCAAATGCATCCGGATTGATTCCACGGAAGTCACGTACACGAGGCAGCGCCAGGTTAATCAGACGATCCGCAAACTCGTACATCTTCTCGCCGCGGAGGGTTACCTTACATCCGATTGCCATACCTTCTCTGATCTTGAAGTTTGCAACGGAATTCTTTGCTCTTGTAAGAACAGCCTTCTGGCCTGTGATGGTCTCCATGTCCTTGACAGCGGATTCCAGGACCTTTGCATTGTCCTTGGCCTCGCCAACGCCCATGTTTACCACAATCTTGTCAAGCTTCGGCACTTCCATGATGTTCTTGTATCCAAACTTTTTCATCATTGCGTCTACGATTTCATTCGTATACTTTTCTTTTAATCTACTCAACTTCCTAAACCTCCTTCCCTAATTAGTCAATCACTTCGCCAGTTGCTTTCGCATAGCGGACTTTCTTATCTCCATCCATCTTGAAGCCGATTCTGGTAACTTTGCCCTTCAGACTGTACATCACGTTTGAAATGGCAATGGGGGCCTCCTGGTGGATGATTCCGCCGTTCTGGTTTGCAACGGAAGGCTTTGTGTGCTTTGTGATGATGTTCACACCCTCTACAACGACGGTGTTCTTCTTATGATTGACGGCAATTACCTTGCCCTCTTTGTCCTTGTCTCTGCCGGCAATCACCTTTACGGTGTCGCCTTTCTTAATCTTAACTGTTGACATCTGGCACCCTCCTATAATACTTCCGGAGCAAGTGAAACAATCTTCATAAACTGTTTTTCACGAAGCTCTCTTGCTACTGGTCCAAAAATACGTGTTCCTCTGGGGTTCTTGTCATCCTTGATAATTACTGCTGCATTTTCGTCAAATCTGATATAAGAACCGTCTTTCCGACGAGCGCCCTTTACTGTACGAACCACAACGGCCTTTACCACATCGCCTTTTTTAACAACACCGCCTGGTGTTGCATCTTTAACGCTGGCAACAATGATATCACCGATATTTGCATATCTTCTGGTTGAACCGCCCAACACGCGGATGCAAAGAAGTTCCTTTGCGCCGGTATTGTCAGCAACTCTCAGTCTGGTTTCCTGTTGTACCATGCCGGTAACCTCCTTATACTATTTCGCTTTCTCTATGATCTCAACGAGTCTCCATCTCTTATCCTTGGACAGAGGTCTTGTCTCCATAACCTTTACCGTGTCGCCGATATGGCACTCATTGTTCTCGTCATGTGCCTTCAGCTTGTAGGTATTTTTAACGATCTTTTTGTAAAGGGGATGCTTTACATGATCTTCTACGGCTACAACAATGGTCTTATCCATCTTGTCGCTCACTACTTTACCTGTACGGGTTTTTCTCAAATTTCTTTCCACGACAATTCTCCTTCCGCAATATTATGCATTCGCCTTCTGTGCGATAACAGTCTGGATTCTGGCGATGTTCTTGCGAACCTCTTTGATTCTGCTTGTGTTCTCCAACTGATTTGTCGCGTTCTGGAATCTTAAGTTGAACAGTTCCTTTTTCGCAGCTACTAATTCTTCATTTAATTCAGCAGCAGATTTTGCCTTTAATTCT
Organism: Clostridia bacterium; assembly: GCA_910575725.1. Taxonomy (GTDB): domain Bacteria; phylum Bacillota; class Clostridia; order Lachnospirales; family Lachnospiraceae; genus Laedolimicola. The sequence continues at coordinate 179,279 of CAJTFE010000004.1, forward strand.
TCTACATACTTATTAATTTTCACTGTTATCACCGCCTTCTAAGTCTGCTTTAGAAACGATCTTACACTTGCAGGGCAGCTTGTGCATTGCAAGACGAAGCGCCTCTCTGGCTGTTTCTTCTGGTACACCGGCGACCTCGAACATCACACGGCCCGGCTTTACAACGGCTACCCAGTACTCCAGAGTTCCTTTACCGGAACCCATACGGGTCTCAGCCGGCTTTGCTGTTACCGGTTTATCCGGGAAAATTTTGATCCAGACCTTACCGCCACGCTTCATGTAACGTGTCATGGCAATACGGGCTGCCTCTATCTGATTTGATTTAATCCAACAGGGTTCTGTAGCGACGATTCCGAACTCTCCCATGGTAATCTTGTTGCCTCTCAAAGCCTTACCTGCCATGGAGCCGCGGAACTGCTTACGACGCTTTACTCTCTTCGGCATTAACATTATTTATCGCTCCCTTCCTTGTTTCCCTTCGCAGGAAGTACTTCGCCCTTGTAGATCCATACCTTTACGCCAATCTTGCCGTAGGTGGTATCTGCCTCTGCGAATCCATAGTCAATATCTGCTCTTAAGGTCTGCAGCGGAATGGTTCCCTCGCTGTAGAACTCGGTACGGGCCATATCGGCTCCGCCTACACGGCCTGCTACTGCTGTCTTGATTCCCTTTGCGCCAGCCTTCATGCTTCTCTGCATGGTAGACTTCATGGCGCGGCGGAAGGATACACGATTCTCAAGCTGCAGTGCGATGTTCTCGGCTACCAGCTGCGCATCACGATCCGGTCTCTTGATCTCCTTGATGTCTACGATAAGTTTCTTGTCTGTGTAGCCTGCAAGCTCTGCCTTTACCTTCTCAATCTCAGAACCGCCCTTGCCGATAACTACGCCCGGCTTTGCGGTGTAGATGATAACCTTCACTCTGTCAGAAGCGCGCTCAATCTCAATCTTGGACACGCCTGCGTTGTACAATTTCTTCTTCAGGAATTTACGGATGTTGTAGTCCTCTACAAGATAATCAGCGAAGGAATCTTCTGCATACCATCTGGAATCCCAATCTTTAATAACGCCGACTCTGAGGCCGTGCGGATTAACTTTCTGTCCCATGCTTTACCTCCTATTTCTCATCAAGCACAATTGTGATGTGGCTCATTCTCTTCTCGATTCTGTAAGCCCGGCCCTGTGCTCTCGGTCTGATTCTCTTCATTGTAGGTCCTTTGTTGGCGTAGCATTCCGCTACGTAAAGGTTATCCGGATTCGGATACTTTTCCGGGTCAATGCTGTATACATACTCTGCATTTGCCCGGGCAGACTCTAGTAATTTCTTGATTATGCTGGACGCATATCTCGGATTATAGGTCAAAATTCCGAGGGCTGTGTCCACGTCTTTGCCACGGATGGCATCTAATACGAAGCATGCCTTCTGAACGGATACGCGGGCGTAAGACAGCTTTGCTGACGGCCGGTTATCCTTCTGGGCATTTCTTTCTCTCTTTATCTGACTTCTATGTCCCTTAGCCATTGGATGAATCTCCTTTCAAAAAGTAATTGCGATTAACGTTTGGATTTCTTCTCGTCTTTGCCATGTCCTCTGTAGGTTCTGGTGGGAACGAACTCTCCCAGCTTATGTCCTACCATATCCTCTGTGATATATACCGGAACATGTCTTCTTCCATCATGCACTGCGATTGTATGACCAACCATCTGCGGAAAGATGGTGGAACGGCGGGACCAGGTCTTAATCACGGTCTTGTCACCTGTTTCGTTCATCGCATTTACTTTTTTCAGTAAGCTTTCGTCTGCAAATGGTCCTTTTTTTAATGAGCGAGCCATGGTTTTTCCTCCTTACTTGAATGTTTTACCGTCTCTTCTTCTTACAATTAACTTGTTAGACTGCTTGTTCTTCTTTCTTGTCTTAAGACCAAGAGCAGGCTTGCCCCAGGGTGTGCTGGGACCCGGACGACCGATACCAGTCTTTCCTTCGCCGCCGCCGTGGGGATGGTCGTTGGGGTTCATAACAGAACCGCGGACGGTGGGACGGATGCCCATGTGACGCTTGCGGCCGGCCTTACCGATGTTGATCAGGTTATGCTCTGCATTTCCTACTACACCGATGGTTGCGCGGCAGTTTAAGGGAACCATTCTCATCTCGCCGGAGGGAAGACGTAAGGTTGCGTACTTTCCTTCCTTTGCCATGAGCTGTGCGCTGTTTCCTGCGGAACGAACCATCTGGCCGCCCTTGCCGGGATGAAGCTCAATATTATGAATCTGAGTACCTACGGGAATCTCGGATAAGGGCAGGCAGTTGCCGATTCTTACCTCAGCCTCCGGCCCGTTCATAACCTTCATGCCATCCTTTAAGCCCTGGGGTGCAAGGATGTAAGCCTTCTCGCCGTCTGCGTAGCAGATAAGGGCGATGTTGGCGGTACGGTTGGGATCGTACTCGATTCCGATAACCGTTGCCGGTACTCCGTCTTTCCTTCTCTTGAAATCAATAAGTCTGTATTTTCTTCTGGAACCGCCTCCGCGGTGTCTTACGGTAATCTTACCCTGATTGTTACGACCGGCGTTCTTGTTCAAGGAAACAAGCAGCGCCTTCTCCGGCTCCTTCTTGGTGATCTCCGAGAAGTCGGAACCTGTCATATGTCTTCTGGAAGGTGTATATGGGTTATATGTTTTAATTCCCATTACAGTTCACTCCTTTCGTTTCTGCGTTTATTGTCATGCTGCAATGCATATAGTCTGAAACCTGCCGAAGCTTACAGTCCCTCGAAAATCTCGATGTCTGCGCTCTCGGCGGTAAGCTGTACGATAGCTTTCTTGGTCTTGGCGGTCTTGCCTGTTACCATGCCCCGTCTCTTCTTCTTGCCGTCCAGGTTCATGGTGTTTACGCTCTTTACCTTGGTTCCCGCGAACATCTTCTCAACGGCTTCCTTTACCTGAGACTTTGTTGCATCTGTGTGAACCAGGAAGGTATATTTCTTTTCGCCCATAGCAGCCATACTCTTCTCAGTGATGATTGGCTTCTGAATCACATCATAATACTTCAAATCTGCCATTATGCGTACACCTCCTCGATTGTTGCTACTGCGTCCTTGGTTACGATAAGCGTGTTGTACTTCAGAATGTCAAATACGTTGATGGTATTTGTAAGAGCCGTTTTTACATCCGGAATGTTTCTTGCGGACATTACCACGTTCTTGTCATTGTCATTCAGAACAACCAGCGCCTTTGTGGTCTTTAAGTTATCCAGAACGTTCTTGAAGTTCTTGGTCTTAATCTCGTCGAATTTCAGCTCGTCTACTACAATGAGCTTCTTCTCCTGAACCCTGGAGGTCAGAGCGGACTTGAGAGCCAGTCTCTTCTCCTTCTTGTTCAGACGAATGGTGTAATCTCTCGGCGTGGGAGCGAATACCACTCCGCCGCCCGTCCATTGGGGAGCTCTTGTTGAACCCTGTCTTGCATGACCGGTTCCTTTTTGTCTCCAGGGCTTTCTTCCGCCGCCGGATACTTCGGAACGAGTCTTTGCTTTCTGCGTTCCCTGACGCTTATTTGCAAGCTGTGCCACAACGGCCATGTGTACCAGGTGCTCGTTTACTTCCACACCGAATACAGCATCGTTTAAGTCCATTGTGCCAACTTCCTTACCTTCCATATTGTAAACAGATACTGTTGCCATCTGTAAGTCCTCCTTTCCGCTAAAGATTATCTGCTAACCTTTACTGTCTCTTTAATTGTAACTAAAGATTTTCTGGGTCCGGGAACCGCTCCCTTTACCAGAAGCAGGTTGTTCTCTGCATCTACCCGAACAATCTCAAGGTTCTGAACGGTCACTTTCTTGCGGCCCATCTGTCCGGGCATTCCTTTTCCCTTGAATACCTTGCTGGGATCGGAGCATGCACCGTTGGAACCCTGATGGCGGTGGAACTTGGAGCCGTGGGTCATGGGTCCTCTGTGCTGGCCATGTCTCTTGATAGCTCCCTGGAAGCCCTTGCCCTTGGAAACCGCAGTTGCGTCTACCTTGTCTCCGGCCTCGAAGATGTCTGCTTTAATCTCCTGTGCCAGTGTGTAGCTTTCTGCGTCCTCAAGCTTCAGCTCTCTTACATATCTTTTATAAGAAACGCCGGCTTTCTCGAAGTGTCCCTTCAAGGGCTTGTTCACCAGCTTCTCTCTCTTATCAACAAAGCCTACCTGTACGGCGCTGTAGCCGTCATTCTCTGCTGTCTTTACCTGTGTTACCACGCAGGGACCTGCCTGGAGTACGGTAACCGGTGTCAGCACGCCGTCTTCGTTGAAAATCTGTGTCATTCCAACTTTGGTTGCCAAAATCGCTTTCTTCATTTCTCTTCCTCCTTATTTCTCTACAGCGGAACGTATATGCGCCTTTTTGGCTTCCCTCTATGCCGCGAAGCGGACACTATTATATAGAGGAAACGTTCATTCTAGCTGAAGGATTACTTTGATTTCATCTTAATATCGATGTACACGCCTGCAGGCATCTCCAGTCTGGACAGTGCATCTACTGTCTTCTGGGTCGGTGTAATGATATCAATGAGTCTCTTATGAGTCCTCTGTTCGAACTGCTCTCTGGAGTCCTTGTACTTGTGTACTGCGCGCAGAATGGTAACCACCTCTTTCTTAGTGGGAAGGGGTACCGGTCCGCTTACCTGTGCTCCGTTCTTTTTTACAGTTTCGATGATCTTCTTTGCGGATGCATCCACCAGCTGATGGTCATACGCCTTCAATGTGATTCTCATTACCTGAGTTGCCATAAAAAAAGTCGCCTCCTTTTCGTACTTTTAAGACCAGTACGACAAGCGGTGACTGTACACTCTCCCGTGTGTATCCTATTCTTAAACAGAAATCCACACGTTGTTTCCACTTTTCTGCCATGCTTTTTGGCATCCAGATATACCCGAAGGGTATTTCCACGCTTTATCGATGCCGTAGCCTGACGTGGACAGTTATTTTGTACAGTGACTTGTCGCCAGTTTCCTAACTTGACATTCGCTCCACGGAAAACCTGCCACTTTCGGGCAGCAACCTCACGTTTCACAGCTATCAATGTCACAACATTTGTGATTATACAGGAAGTTTCGGGGAAATGCAAGGGATTTCGCAAAAAAAGTGCGGAAAAATTTCTTACAAATTGCACAAATCTTTCCGCACTTTTTTGTTTATTTCGCCGAATTCTTTTGCCACTCTTTCTGATTCCAGCACGCTGTCAGCTTATCAACTCCGGCTCCAAATCTTCAATGAAAATCGTATCCCTCCGCCCCTGCTCACAGCTGTGGTCTTTTTCTCTTTACGCTTCCACATTTCCCGACTTCACATCCTCGAACTCTCTTAAGATCTCTTCAGAAGGCGCTTTTGTTGCCAGGCTTACCCCCGCAATCAGCGCCAGGCTGATGGCAAAGCCTACCGCAAGGGAATAAAGTCCGGTAGCCGCTCCCAGAGTCCGGCCTCCTGCCAGCGGCAGATAATCCCATACCAGGACCGTCAGCGCCCCGGAAACGATTCCAGCCACAGCGCCAGGCAGATTGGTACGCTTCCAGTAAAGGGAAAGCACTACCAGCGGCCCGAAAGCTGCTCCAAAGCCGGCCCAGGCATTAGACACCAGGCCCATAATGCTGCTGTCCGGGTCAAGGGCGATGATATACGCCAGCACTGCAACCACCAGTACGGTAATGCGGCTGATGCTTAATACTTTTTTGGAATCCGCCTTCGGATTCACCACCTGATGATACAAATCCTCAGACACGGCAGACGCCGTAACCAGGAGCTGGGAATCCGCCGTTGACATAATAGCCGCCAGAATTCCGCAGAGAAACAGGCCGCCGACAAAAGGCAGCGCCAGATCCTGGGTGAATACCTTGGTGATCATTTCAATAAATACATTCTCCGCAGAGCCTGCACCCTCTGTCCCCAAAATCACAGGATAGAGGTAAGCCCGGCCGATTACGCCGAGGGCACAGGCAAACGCCAGGGACAGGGTACACCAGACAACCGCAATCCAGCGGGATTTTCTGATTTCCTTCTCGTCACGTACTGCCATAAAGCGCACCAGGATGTGAGGCATTCCAAAGTACCCGAAGCACCAGGCAAACTGGGAGAATATCTCCATCCCCGTGTATGCCTTTCCGCCGCTGTGCATAAGGTTTAAGAAGGACTGGGAACCTTGGGCCACGCCGCTGGCATCCAGAAGGGATGTCATATTTTCGCTTCCCACCAGGAACAAGGCAGCAATGGGAACTGCCAGGATTCCCACCAGCATCAGCATTCCCTGGATAAAGTCCGTTACGCATACGGCCATAAAACCGCCCATGAAGGTATACAGGAGAATAACGGCAGCGCCAATCGTCAGTGCAATCCGGTAATCCAGACCAAATACCAGATGGAACAGCTTACCGCCGGCCGCCAGGGCAGACGCCGTATAGACCAGGAAAAAGATTACGATTACCACAGAGGATATTATCAGCAGAATCTGCTTCTTATCATGGAAACGGTTCTCAAAGTAAGCCGGCAGGGTCAGGGAATTGTTTGCCCTGATGGTATAGCGGCGCAGCCTCCCGGAGATAAATACCCAGTTAAGGATCGTCCCTGTAAGAAGGCCGATGGCAATCCACGCCTGCCCCATGCCGTAGGCGTAAACTGCTCCCGGAAGCCCCATCAGAAGCCAGCCGCTCATATCGGAGGCCTGGGCCGACAGCGCCGCCACCCAGCCGCCGAGCCCTCTTCCGCCCAGGAAATAATCCTCGGAATTGTTGGTTTTCTTCATATAAAGAGCACCAATGACAATCATCATAATCATATATGCCGCAAAAGCGGCAATGATCCAAACTGTTGAACTCATTCTAACACTCCTCCATCTCTTACTTCTCTACTCACTATGTTTGATTATAACAGTAGTTTTAGGAATGTACCAGATCCGGACTAAAAACTAGAATAAAGTCTATACGTTATTCTTTACAAAATGAAAAATTCCTTGATTTTTCAAGGAATTTTCGTTGTACTTTTTATTATATTTTCTATGGTTTTATGTGAGACCTTAAAAATTTTGTGTAATATTCTTCTCTAAAAAATCATACCCTGCAGGCGTCCCATTAATGCATGTTCCTTCAGGCCGGGCGGACTTCCTCTAACAAGCGCCGTTTTGTATTGCTGACAGCCTTGATGTAACGAACCAATAACTTCCAGCAGCCATATCCAACAAGATATAATGCAACACCAATAATAATACAGAGAATAAAAACAATAAATGGATTTTGTATTCCAGAAATATCGATGTTACCGGCATAGGGAATACCTAAATTTAACAATGCGTCAATCAGTTTAACAGCTCCCAAAATGGGAGCGGCTATTGCACAAAGAATAAATACCGGCGAACAAATTGCAAGTATCGGAATTACAAATAAACCGGAAAAACTTGCAAGACTATAATAGGCACAAATTGCAAGAACTCTGTTCGAGCCCAAAGAATTACTATTGGAAATCAAATCTCCCAAATAGGCTTTTGCTAATTCTTTCGGATCGCCCAATCGCTCGATGATTTCCTCTGCTTTTTTTCCGTTATCCTGCAATTCAAGCATTTCACTCTTAATCTCTTTTACAATGTCAACACGTTCCGAAACCGGCAGCGGCTTCAAATACTTTTCAATTTTTTCAAGATAATTATTCAGAATTCTTTCCATTGTTTTACTCTCCTTTGATTTTACGAATTGCATTCAATAAATTGTTCCATTCATCAGACATTGCAGAAATGTATTCAAGCCCTTTGTCTGTAATCGAATAATATTTCCTTGGCGGCAAGCCTTCGGAACTTTCCTGCCATGAAGAAGAAATATATTCTTCTTTGAGCAACCGCCTAAGCAGCGGATAGATTGTACTCTCTTTCGCAGCTAAAATAGGGTATTCCTCCAAAGTACTGATAATTTCATACCCATAAGACGTTCTCTGTTTTATCATCAACAGAATACAAAATTCAAGAGTCCCTCGTTTGATTTGGGATTTCCAATCGTCAATGTTCATCTACTGTACCTCCAGTATATATATCGTACTGCATAGTATATCATTTGTCAATAGTATATCTGGGAAATTTATAGCCTATTCAAATTCTTGTATTTTCTTTTTGCAGGAAGCTCTTCTTTGAAAAATAGGCAGCCCCTCAAGGTATTCACCGAAGTCGCTTGTCCAATGGTAAAACCGCCTGTTAGAATTGAAGTCTGCCCTGCCGTCTGTGCGGATTTGTTCAATGATGGTTTCGTCAAATCCATACTCCCGCAATATTTTTTCCTCGGCTTCTTTCCAGATAAGCCATTTCCTGTTCTCCCATCCGTTGTTGTATGCCATTCTTTACGGCAAAAGAAAAACCGCAAAGGCTCTGTGACCTCTACGGTTTCACAAGTTCATCGGCTCTGCGTCTATGCGTCTGGCTCTGTGATGACTGTTATCTGCAAATTTGTTACTTCAATCAATGTTTCCTGCTTACATTTTGGACAATAGAGTAGATAATTTTTCAATACCGTATCTTCTCTGATTTTATCACGGGTTTTACTGCCGCAAACAGGACAACGTATCCATTCTGTTCCATAAATGACACTCATATTTTACCCGCTTTCCAATCCCAAATGCTTAATTGCCTACTGTCGTCCTTTTCTTCAAAGAAATGCAAATAGTTAAATATTTGCCCGTTGTCATGCAAAATTCCATTTTCTTCGCATTTTCGGTGAAAAAGACGCATTAAATTTTTGCTGTTGCCGCTTTCTATCATATACTGATTTCCGTATGTACGGATATATTTTTCTTTCAGTTCAGGAAATAATCGGTCTAACTGTTCATAAAAATACTCTCGATTTCCTTCTCGGAGAGTCAGACCCATTCCAAAACAAATAACACCATAAACCTTTGCCTCAATACACATATCCAAAATACCTGAAATATTATCTTCAGTATCGTTAATAAACGGCAAAATCGGCGTCAGCCATACAACTGTCGGTATCCCTGCGTTCCTTAACTTTTTCAATACTTCAAAACGCTCCCTTGTCGTACTTACATTCGGCTCAATCTTTTTGCACAAATCTTCGTTGCAAGTAGTCAAAGTCATTTGCACGACGCACTTGGTCTTTTCATTTATTTTCTGTAAAAGGTCTAAATCTCTCAAAATGCGGTTTGATTTTGTTATGACCGTAAATCCAAAACCATGCTCATATATTAAGTGCAGAGCCTTTCTGACATTCCCTATTTCCATTTCCAGCGGAATATAGGGGTCTGTCATAGAACCTGTGCCTATCATACACTTTTTTCGCTTATGAATTAGAGCATATTCCAACAAGTCAATCGCATTTTCCTTGACTTCAATATCCTCAAAAGCGTGTTCCATGTGATAGCATTTGCTTCTGGAGTCACAATAAATGCACCCGTGTGAGCAGCCTCGATATAAATTCATTCCATTTTTAGCAGATAATATCCCTTTAGCTTTCACGAAGTGCATAGTATGTCCTCCCTGCATTTAGACACAATTTTTACTATGTGCTTTCAGTTTTTTCATTGCCCAATCATAATGGCTTGCTGTAACGCTGACAAAATAAGAACCCAGAGTGCTTCCGCCTACCCATTTATAAACGCCTTTCGAAAATAATTCCTCGTTTGAAAAAGTTTCCGCCAGTTTTATTACTCCGTTATGGGATTTCTGGAACATATCCGTTTAAATTTACGAACAATGAACTGGTATTCCTTTGCACAATCTGCATCTTGCACTCCCTCCGTCATAATATTCCATTAAAGCAAAAGACTGACCGCAAAACATTATTTTGCATTTTTAATATATTCCATTCCAAATAGCCTGAAACCCTGCCCTGGAATTTCTCTCTTTCTCATGCACATAAGAACTTGCGTATCCTGGTGCCTGCCTTGCTACATAGCTCGCAAAAATCGTCTCCCATGGCCGCATAATCTCCTGAAATCTGTCCACTGCCACATCATAAGTGCTTTTATCATTCGGATCAATCTTAGAAAATGCTTCTGTAATCTCGGAAATCATCTTCGTATTGGACGCAACCGGTTGCGTTCTGGTTCCGCCGATATAGTACCCTTCCCACATGGGATTTTGTTTATCCGCTACTGCCAGTTCTAAAAGGATCTTTGAAGTTTCCAGCTTCCTGTCTATCTTTTTTTCTACCACTTCACTTAAAAATTTTACCTGATCTTCCGTCAGATCCAACCCCGATTTATGCACATAGGTCCTTGCAATCCCTATGTTTGCATAAGTCATATAGGTGCCCGCACCTCCGGCATCTAAAAATTTATCTATGTACTTTCCTGTCTTTTGCATATTCATCAATTCTTTCCAAGTAAGCTCTATTCCACCTGTAGAAAGTTTTGTTTTCAAGTTATCTGGGGTATTGGAAATTCCTTTCGAGATATTCTCTCTCATCTCTTTCACAAGGGCGTTGATGCCCCCTACACAATCATCCGTGTTCAGAGTATTCTTAACTTCACTTTTAAACGCAGCAGAATATGCTATAAATTCATCTTCACTGATCTGCCCTTTTGCATATTGGTCAAACACTCCGAAATACTGTTCCGTATTTCTTAAATAATGCCTATCTTCAGTGTGCACCACCTTAATGCTGCCTCCTGGTTGGTATGTATTTGCCAATGAAACAGAATTCTCACTTTGCACATGTGTAATTTCCCAGCTATCTAATCTTTTTCCTTCTGACAGCTTCATCCCTGTCAATGCGCCCTTGCTTCCCTCATTTTGCAATCCCTCCTCTACTAAATATACTGGTACGCCCGTAGCTAAACTGGCAGCATCGCTCCTGCTAAAATCATTCTTGATCATTCACTATATAAAGTGAAATTTTTCACGTTCAAACAATTTTTCCGAGCTTCCATAAGCATTTCAAACAATTTGACTCTTTTCGTATTTTGTTCTGCCATTGATATCTTATTCTTTACCCTCTCTGCCGTCATCTCCGCACTTTCTCCAATTTCAGATGTCTTTCTGCCTGCACGCTGCGCCTCAATTTCTCTCATCTTTTCTTGATACTCAGGTATGACCTTTTCTAGCATTTTTTGAGTATTAATCATACTATTTGCTCCATCTTCCGCAATCCTTGCCACTTTCTCGTATGCTCTGTCAAGCCTGGCAAGTTCTTCCTCCATTGTAAGCTTATGAAAACGGTAGTTTCTCCCATCCATTTCAAACTCAATATAGTCGGCTCCCTCTTCAAAATCCTGTGTCCATACTTCCCGCGTACCATTTTCATATCCAGTAACAATGTCATTATAAACATCCTGATAGGCTTTCATAAGACTATCTTTATGAATATTCACAATATGATCATATATATTTACTTCAGGGGCTTTTCCTTGCTCATATGCCTCATTCAGATAAACATTATATGTGCCACAAAGCGCCATCTCTATTGTAGGGTTGTTAAATCCATTATCGGATTTTTCTATTATCCCATCATATATAGAATCCTGCCGTACTTTTGTCCAATCTAAATTTTGATCCGAGAATGTTCCCTGTGTTCCATTTTCAACTTGGTTCTGAAAATGCTCCTGTCCTTCTTTCGAAATCTTATATTGTACTGTTTCCGGACAATTTTCATCGTTCACATGCCCACTGTCTTTTTGAGGATTCTGATCTTTGATTCCTTCCTGATTAACTTCTATCTGATTCACTAAGTTCTGCAATGCACTTGAAGCTTTACCCATTGGCGATATCGTTGCAACATCTTTACGCGGTAATATGTTTATTCCCTTAGTTTCCTTTTTTTCTTGTTCATTACTGTTCATATTTTTATTTAATGCATCTACGTGAAATAAATTTGTTGTTTGTCCTATATTGATACGCATAATTGTCTCCTTAAATTAATATTCCATACCCATTTACTCCGCTCTCTTTTGACTTTGTTGAAAACAAGAGCGTGAACTTGTTTAGCAATTACTGATTTATAATTATTAAGTCAGAACAGAAGTTTAACTTGAAATGCTTTGTCTCGACTTTGGTACATAATCATTCCCTCATGCTTATTCACGATTTGTTCCACGCTTTTCAGCCCATACCCATGTCTCATTTTATCCTGTTTTATAGATATCGGCGTCCCATTCTTCTTAACCGGAGGTTCACAGACAGCGTTCTCTATTACAAGAAACAGTAAATGTTTTTGACTCTCTATCTTTACAGTTATCCATTTATCTATATTATCGTCCAACCTTTTACACGCTTCAACAGCATTATCCAACAGATTACCCAACAAGGAACATGTCTCATTGTCGTTAAACGGCCATTCTGCAATCGGTACCGCCTATATTGTAAATACGATTCCTTCTTGTTCTGCCAAAGCTCTTTTCTGCTCCAAAATCATATCGGCAATCCAGTTTCCCGTCCAAACTCGTATTCGTTTCCCTAGTTCCATTCCACCCATATCGGGCATATCAATATCTGAAACCAGGATATAGAACTCATATCCCTGTTCCATCTCCTGAAGAAAATCCTTCGCCAATGTATAAGTAAGAGATTTACTTCCTCTTGCGGCGCAATCTCATTCTCAACACATTTTCTGACATTTTCTAAAATTGCAGCCTCATCATCTATAAGTGCAATATTCACCATTTGCCTTCTCCCCTATCAAATCCCATTCCGCCTTACATACTTCAAAGATACCACAAATTAAATTTATTTTATCTATTTGTCCTTAAAACATCGTTTTTGGCCATGAAAATTATCTGAATCTACGTTTTCATTCCCCAAGAATATAATATTTTCCTTTATTTACATTGTGGAATACAACTTCCTTTTCCCGGACATAAAGCTTACAGGTATTTTTCCACAAAGTATTATAGCGATTTCGTCAAAGAAGAGGATTCCGTTTCAATCAATCCACATCGTATTCTATTTTATAACCTTTGTTATCATCATTCACTACTTTATAGCATCCTGCAGACTCTTTATGCTCTGACTTCTCATACGTATCGAAATGATTATACATGAGAAGTCCTCCGTTTTCTTCCACTCGTTCACCTTTTGTTGTCACTGTCTCCACAGTTTCCTGTCGGTTTGCCTCAAGCTCTTTTGTAATTTCCTCAAGTTTCTTTTCTAACAACTCAATATTTTCTTCTGAACTCCCTGCATCGCCAGAAGTTCCTTTCATAAGCAGCAGGGAATTCTGAATGGATTGCTTTTCTGCTTCTAAGGATTTTTTTCTCTTTTCCGCTGTCTCAATTCCCCCTAAGTAAAGAGGTTTTGTCTGCTTGTTTTTACTGCTCCCTATCATAGTCAATGGATTCACATAACCGGGTTTTACATTGTTTATCATATCATCTACCTCCATTTGTTATAATCTTTCAAGATATATCGGACAAAATTTTATTTACGCAAGTGGCTTTTCGCGAACGGCGGTTCCTCCTTCGTAAACGGTTTTAAACACAACAATGCCGTCAATTTAAAATAATTTTTGCTTTCTTCTATCTCCATTGTTCCTTCATACTTTTCAACAGTATGCCTGATATTTTTTAATCCGGTTCCATATTCTGTTGCCTGATATACTGCACTTACAGGATTTGCAATTTCAAGGATAAGAAAATGGTGCCGCTTACAGACCATAACAGAAATCTCTGGCTGCTCTATGTCTCCTTTCATACATGCCGTAATCGCATTGTCCATTGCATTCGCAAAGATCACACACAAATCTAAGTCCTCCACAGGACAATCCGATGAAAACCGGATATCATATTTCACTTCAATGCCATTTGAACGCGCATAATTGATTTTCTCATTCAAAAGAATATCTATAACCGGATTTCCTGTTTCAATCCCAATCAGCAGATGATCCGAAGCTTTATGCAGGTTCTCAAAATAGATCTCTGCCTCCTCATATTTCTTTTCATGGATTAAACCTGATAAAACCAGAAAGTGGTTATCAATATCATGGTGGAACCTGCGGTATTTTTCATTTCTCATCTTGGCTTCTTCTAAATAGATAGATTGCTCTTTCATCTGGTCTTCAAGCCTTTTCTGATCTGTTTCCTGTATAGACAATATCACAGTCCTGCCCACTAATCTTAATATAATAAAAAAAATAACACATGCGCCCAAAATCCAGAACAATGCCCACAGATTTGACTGATTTCCCGGCAATACATGTTCTGTGCCAGAATCCATCCACATATCCAGACTCAGGCCGCTGCGGATGGCCCACACAATAAAGATACATGGAAAAAGCAGTGCATACAAACAATGGGAGATCTTTTGCTGTCCTGTAAAAAAATAGGTTTTAGAAATATAATTTAATGTCACAACCAACAACACAGTCAATATGCCTGACACCAGTATCTGTATAACAATCGCCGTGCTGAAATCTGCCTCCTGTCCTGAAAGGAAACGCATGAAAACTGTCTGAAAACCCTCCATGAAAGTGAAAAGCGTTAAAATAATCATCGCCGGGGCAACCGCATCTGACCATTTTATTTTTAAGCAGAAAACAGGAAAGCCAACTATAATTCCGGCATGCAGCAACAGCCTCAAAATGCCAGGACTTTGATAGAACATCACAAAAAATGTAAGAAGATCACTGAACATCACATACCACATCAAAAACTTTTTAGCATGGATTCCCGTAAAATTCTGTATAAAGTGGAATTCCGCAAAATAAAGGCATCCATTGATGCCTAGCCACCATAAATAGAATCCAATGGGAAAATTTTTTACTAATTCCATCATATCACCTCATTTTTCAAGAAATTCAGTAGTCTCTGTATAAAATCCGTCTGCTTCCGCCTTGATATAAATATCTTTTCTCCATTTGTCAGAATTGCTACTCCTTTTTCCTGCCCGGCAACACAACTCATATTCACTACAAAACTTCTGTGACACCGGAAGAAGCGTTCATCCAACTTGGTTTCCAACATATCAAGAGTACCAAAATAATCATACGTGCCATGCACGGTATGAATTCGTACCTGATGGTTAAACACCTCGCAATATAAAATATCACGGATAAAAATCACCTGTGTTTTTCCACTTTTTATGAGTGTCAATGCCTGATTATCCATCTGCTCTGTTTGGTTAACCGCCCTATCCAGTGCCGAAAAAAGACGTTCTTCCGTAACAGGCTTCACCAAATAGTGTACCGCATTGGCATCAAAAGCCTCCACTGCATATTCACGGTAAGATGTTACAAAAATAATGCGGCTTCTGCAGGAAATCTGTCTTGCTACTTCAAGTCCGTCTATCCCAGGAAGCATCAAATCTAATAGGATGATATCAAACTTCTTTTTTGCTTTTAATAATTCCTCGCCTGACATAAAAGTTTTTATACTTGCATCCAATGATTTTCTGTTTATATATTTTTCTACTTTTCTTCGCAGTTCTTCCAAAATATATCTTTCATCCTCGCATATAGCGACTATAATCATTTTGCATCTCTCCCCCATAATCTTCAACAGAAAAACCTGCACATTTCATAAAGAAAGTTGTGAGACAGAATATCCTGTTTATATATCGGTAAATCCACTGAAACATTTATAAATGCTACGCAAAAGGCTCCTCTTATTACGTAAAAGGAAATATTTCAAATTATTTATGCACGATTAGCACTTAAAAATCTTTGAATAACCGTGAAAACTCTTCTGCATTTGTTAATATAGCCGGGTGCCCTCCTTGATTGAATATATATACTTTTGCATCAGGAATAACCGTTGACATTTGTTTATATTCATCTTCAAGATCAGATCTACACATTTCGTCCTCTTTGCTTCCGACCAATAGTACGGGTACTCTTAAATCTTTCAGAGATTTATGGAACAAAGGACGTTTTTCTCTGGCACACTGCAATAGTGCTTCAGTATCAAGGTCAACAATTTTTTCCCAGTCTTTACCTTGGCACCATTCGTAAAACTGTCTTGCCTGTACATCGTTTTTTGCCCTTGTTCTTTCTGAAAGTAAATTATCAGAAAAATTATCGTTAAGTGTCCATCCGTCAAAACTATCTGCTATAACTGCATAAATTAAATCCGGCCGTTCTAAAGCAGCATTAATAGCTGCCCATGCACCTCCGCTCGTTCCAACTAAATTAACCTTTCCACAATTCAAATGTTCAATTAGAGCAATAGCCTGTAGCGCTTCATCATACCACATATCCGGTGAAAACTTTCTAATTCTATCTGATTGTCCATTGCCTAAAAAATCAATAAGAATACATCTGAACTTTTCAGTATATAACGGCATAAGAACTTCAAACATTTTGGAAGAAGCCGTATTGCCATGCAAAAAAATAAGTGGTTCACCTTCTCCATATTCCTTATAAAAACACTGTTTATCTTTATAGC
Organism: Clostridia bacterium; assembly: GCA_910575725.1. Taxonomy (GTDB): domain Bacteria; phylum Bacillota; class Clostridia; order Lachnospirales; family Lachnospiraceae; genus Laedolimicola. Next base: position 195,616 of record CAJTFE010000004.1, read on the forward strand.
TGAAATATGACATTTTCGAACACCTCCTGCTTTTGTATATTAAGCTAATTATAATCGTACAAACCCTAATGTAAAGCCTCACGCTCTTTCTTAAAAGAAAAATGTGCCACATATACTCTGTGACACATTTCTAAACTACATTTTTTCCTGTCTAAGTATTCTTTGTATGCTTTTCTCCGTCAAAAAATATTTTTCCGATAACTGTTTTATTGTCATTCCATTTTGACGGTCTGAACAAATCTGACAATTGCGTAAAGCCAATACTTGCTTGGTATCTGTATTTTCTCCCCATTGTTTTTTGTTTTTCTGCTTTTTGGGAATATAAATCACTTTACCGTCTACATATTTTTGAATTTGTTCAATTAACTCCCTCGGTAATATATTCGTTGAGTTCTGACAGTCCATTTTGCACCTCCTAAATTGCTGCTTTTAGGATTTGCAAAGGCTACTATCACTCAAAATTATTTTACGTGCAATAGCCTTTGCTATGCACAAGACTTATTCCCCATAAATTTGACCCCCTTTCCTATTGGTCAAATATTTTTCTCTATCATCCTCTTGTTGAGTTCAATAGAACATCTACATTTTTATTATATATAATCAAACAGATAATAGCAATCTCTTTTTTCTGTTTGTAAAGTAAAGAGTTATACCCAAAAGGGAGTTTGCAATATTTACAAAAGTGCTTCCAAATACAAGTTACTCTAAAGAATATTTCGGGATGAAAAAGGGCATTATCCGAGAAGTTTTTTAGAAACCGCCGATAAATTGTGCTTTTAAGGATATTTCTTTGATAATGAAACTTCTCAAATAATGCCTTTTATTTCAGTTCTGACATAAAGGGCAAGTTTCGCCAGAGTAACTCAAAACCCACTTTGTGGATTTTTCTTACCTGTCAATCTTGATGGTGATTCCGCTCCCCATGCCCTCGAACCCTGCATATATTCCAAATATGCAGATTGGCTCCTATTAAAAATAGTCGCAGCGTAATAGTCCCAATCACGGAAAATCTAAAATATTTCTACAAAAACCTGCTACTACAAAGATTACCAAAAGAATTACATATAGTCTAATCAAATGCCGGTATGACTTTAGACAGGCCCCACATCAAGCAACCAAAAAAGCAGATAATAATTGCCTGCCCAGAAAATGTATGATATGATGGAATCCAGATTGAAATCTTCATTTATACTTTCGTAGGATTATAAAAGTGACAAAGCTCATAAAACTCGCACCAGTGGTGCGAGAATTGGAGAAAAAATGAACAAAGCAGAAATTACAGGCTATGAGCCTTTGGTTGACGACGTAAAAAAACTGATACATAAAAAACAATATCATGTTTTAAAAACAATGAATACGGAAACAATCAACCTTTATTGGGAGATTGGCGAAGAAATATATAGACAACAGGAAACTAACGGATGGGGTAAATCTATTGTAAAGGTATTATCAAAAGAACTGCAAAAAGAATTTCCGGGAGCAAAGGGCTATTCAGCAGCAAACCTTTGGAGAATGCGTAATTTTTATCTGACCTATCGTAATTCAAAAAAACTCGCGCCACTGGTGCGAGAAATTAGCTGGAGCAATAATATTGTCATTATGGAAAAATGCAAAGATGATCTACAAAAGGAATTTTATATCCAGATGGCAAAGCGGTATGGCTGGACAAAACGAATTCTGACCAATTTCATTGAAGCACAGACTTATGAAAAATATTTATTAAACCAGACTAATTTCGATCTAACCCTGCCGGAAAAACGACGGGCACAAGCAAAATTAGCCGTAAAAGATGAATATACGTTTGACTTTGCTGAACTGTCACCGGAATACTCCGAGCATGAATTGGAAATGCAGTTAGTAAATAATATCCGGGCATTCCTAATTGAAATGGGTGGAGATTTTACATTTATCGGCAATCAATACCACCTGATTGCCGGAAACAGGGATCTATTTATTGATTTACTGCTTTTTCACAGGAGATTAAGAAGTTTAGTTGCGGTTGAATTGAAAATAGGTGAATTTGAAGCAGAATATGCTGGAAAAATGCAGCTTTATCTAACCGTATTGGATGAACAGGTAAAACTGCCGGACGAAAATCCTTCCATTGGCATTATCATCTGCAAGAGCAAGGACAAGACCTATGTGGAATATGCCTTGAAACAGTCCAATGTACCAATCGGGGTAGCAACTTATAAGCTAAGTAACTCGCTGCCGGAAGAAATGAAAGAGATGCTGCCGGCTCCAGAGGAAATTGTTAAAAGACTTGGGATATTTGAAGAACAAACATCTCTTTAAAAAGATTCGCATAAAACGAAATTCTTTTCACCTTTATGTATTAAACACCAAACTACTAAGAGATTTCTTCAAGGCAATCCCCATCTATGACTTCTGCCGCATGGATGGGGATTATTTTAATTGTAAATCTACATCCCATTCCTGCATTAACTATACACCAGTTCGGTCAGAACTATTTCCTCTGCTATAGCATTTAACCCGTTGATATAGGCTACCCATGCCATTTGCTCTGTCTCTTTATCTGGCACCGGGTATTTCTCTATCAGCCTTTGCAGCAATACTTCCATCCGTTCATTTGCTGCCTGTTCAATCTGTACCAAGTGAGCATCCAGTTTCCCACTTAACATCATGCTCTGATACCATCCTTTTTTATGTTCTTTCAAAAATGTTCTTCTTAACATTCCATATTTCCCAATTGTCACATTCTCTTCTTCCAATACCAGATTCGGAAACAGGTAATCACCTTTCCGATAATATGTCAATTTCATCTTTATCTCTCCTTTTTTCTTTATCACGTTAATTCAATAAAGTAATTATAATACATATTGATATTTTTCTCAATCATTTTTTAATACCATTTTCTACCGATAAAAAATGATCCGTAACCTATCCGCATCTCTGAATCCACTTTACCAGTGTTTCCATCGTCTGTAATACTACTGTCTGCTCACATTCTTTTAAATGATGGATATGGTAAAACATATCCTGAAAACGGCCATCTCTCCTGTCAGCAAAAACAATCCCTCCAAGCAGTTCGCCCACATCTACATCAAGTACATCCACCAGCTTTATAAAAATTTCTATGGACATCGCTGTCTGTCCGCACTCAATACGGCTGATGGTGTTGGTGCTGACCTCTGCTTTTTCAGCGACGGTCTCCTGGGATAGATGAAGCTCTGTCCTTCGATCACGAATACGGTTTCCCAATTCAATCAGATTTGCTGATTCCGCATATTTCCCCAAAATATATTTCCTTTCTACCTCATATACCTTGCCAGGTAATTATCCACCTGCTTCAAAAATCACAAAATACCCATCCTGACATCCTTCTTATCTTCCAAAATCCAGTTCCACTTCTGGACATTTTGTCCAAAAGTATAGTCGGCTCGGAAGTAAAAACAGCTACAATCCGCTGTATACGGCTTGTAACTGCTTAGGCAACATCTCATTCTCTTTATTTTATTCCCACTGCATTTCTCCGCATAACGCAAGGAAATAATCTTTTTTCTTCATCAATTCCTCCTGCCTTTCCTTGGGGAATGTTTGGAATATGTCCTCATAATCCAGCTCTGCAATCGGTGTGCCAAGTACGGGTACAAATACATGATAATCAAACCATGTTTCCCATAGTGAATCAAACAGCTTCTTGCTGTCTGAATAAGGAATTGCAGCCTCAAAGCCCTGTTTTTCATTAAACCATTGCAGTTTTATAAATCCGTAATTTCCTGCGTCTACCACCAAAACATCCTGTTCCTCATACATCTCTGAAAATGCTTCCATTACCTTCCGGCATTTCACCCACTCTTCTTCTGTGATATATATTTTTTTCATGTCTAAGTCCTCCTACAGCACTTCTGGACAAAATGTCCAAAAGTGAATCATCATTTTTTTCATCAAATATCTTTTGACAGCATCTCTTGTACCTACCCCTCTCCACGTCCTGCCCACCCGCCGCCATACAGATCATGTTGTACCTCTTGCTGGTAATAGTGGCTCATGGCTGAAGGAGCATTGTAGAGCGCTGTGATCAGATATGACTTGATATTCGTGATTTTTGTTGTAGTCCTCCTCATACAATCCATGACATACTCCACATGGCCGCTGTTAAGCTTCAGGAAACGGGATTTTACAAGCTCATAGGGATAATCTTCCCCATTGATGCGGACCGCACTACGCTTTACGCACACAATATCACAGATGATCTCATAAATCTCTTCAAATATCTCCCTGTCATTATATTCATCATACTTCATATGGTGGTCATACTCCAGATGATCCCGGATTAACCCCATGTATGTATTTGTCTCATCAATCACAGTATATTTCGGCAAATTCTTTCCCTCTTGAAATCAAAATCTTTTGCTTCTTGAAATTCAATTTCTTTATTTCCAGAAGTTAAATTTTTTGGTTTCTTGAAATTAAAATCTTTAACTTCTGTGGAATCATCAGTGTTTGTGGACTCTTCTTCTGTTTCTTTTTTCGGCAATGAGGCAAAATTCTTTACATAGATGATATCAGGCTTTCCCAATCCCCTCCGTTTTTTCTCAATCAAGCCGATACCATTATCTGAATCCAGTTCCTTAATAACTTTGGTGCAGGTCGGTTTAGAACATCCCAAATCTTCTGACATGGTCTCTACAGCATAAATGATATATGCCCTGTTTTCTTCGTCTAGCCACCCATTTTTCATAGACAGCGCCATCCGGTCTAACATCAGCCCGTAAAGGAGCTTTGCATCACTGGACAAACATTTGAAACGCTTGTCCTTGATCAGTAATCTCGGCACTCTGTAAAATGAAAACTGTTCCGCTTCCATACCATAATAATAATCAAATTTCATGCTTTCGTCCAACCTATTTTCCTCCCTGTCCTTCCTTCCACTCATCCAACAATCTCAAGATAATATTTTCTATTTCTTCACTGCTACAGTCTTCTGTAAAATACCTGCTGATTTTATCCGCCTTCAGCAGAATCTTTCGTTCCTTTGGTTTCTTTTCTGTTAATATCAACTCCACCATAGCAGAAGTCAATTCTCCGCTTTTTCCATATTCCTTAATTTTAGCAGATTGTACTGTGCTTACTGTACATCCCTGTTCTTTTACAAAGGCATGCACCCACCGCTGTGCTTCTTCTGTCAAAAAAGAAATCTCTACTCCCTGCGAAAAGCCAAGTTTCTTATGATCTACCATATCAAGCAACTCTTTAGAAAACCGGGAGAGCCAGATATACCTTTGAACTTTTTTCGCATTCTCCCCGACAATGCCTCCTATTTCATCAAGCGTATTTTTCCCCGATTTCTTTCCTTGGTGACGCATTGCTTCATATTTCATCCGGTATGCCTTTGCCTTCTCGCTTGGCAGAATATCTTCCCACTGAATATTTGAATCAACCATAATCACTACTGCGGTATCATCGTCCATATCTCTGACGATTACAGGCATTTCTTCCAGTCCGGCAAGCTCACATGCCCGCCATCTCCTATGCCCTGCCACCACTTCATAACCACCTTCTGGATACGGACGAACAATCCCCGGTATCAGTACACCATATTTTTTTACGCTGTCTACCGTTTCCTGCATTTTTTCATCATCCAATACTCGAAACGGATGTCCTTTAAATATACGCAATTGCTTTATGGGAACGGAAGTGACCGTTTCCCCTGTCAATATTTCATTTGTGCCAAATAAATCATCAAAGGATTTTAGTTTTACTTTATCCGCGCTCTTACTCTTCATCAGTAAGCGCCTCCTGTGACAGCGAAAAATAACCTCCTGCTACAATCCCTTTCGGATCATGAAGATAGATACTTTTTCCCTCTACAGCAGTCTCTGCTGCTTTCACAGACAATGGAATACAGTTCTCAAAAATATGCACCCGATTTCCATATACTTCCCGGATCTGCGCTGAAATATCTCTTGCAAAGTTTGTCCTGCGGTCTATCTTTGTCAACAGAATCCCCATAATGTCAAGCGCCGGGTTCAGCTTTCTGTGTACTCTTCCTATTGTCTTGATCAATTGCTGTAATCCCTTGACCGGGAGATAGGCTGCTTCCACTGGTATTAGAACGCTGTCAGCCGCTACAAGGGCATTTATCGTTATCATACCAAGAGACGGCATACAATCCGTGATTACATAGTCGTATTGTCCTTTTACACTATCCAAATACTGCCGTAGAATTGTCTCCCTGCTCATTATATTTACCAAGGATGTTTCTAAGCCTGCCAGTTCAATATTTGCCGGAATAAACTCAATCCCTTCCTCATGATGAATGATACCCTCACCCAGCTCCACCTCTTCGTCATTGATCACTTTTTCCATGATATTTGCCAGTGTTACATTCAACTCGTCCGGTTCTGAAATCCCCATGCTGATCGCCATACTTCCTTGGGCGTCAGCCTCCACCAATAATACTTTCTTGCCTGCCCTAGCAAGCCCAATCCCTAAATTCACACAAGTCGTTGTCTTGCCCACTTTATGTGAAGCTTCACATAATGTGGGTTATGAAAAGTAAGTTATTATGCAAAGTTGAGCCTACACTTTTGCTGATTTTATAGGGTATAGGCTCTTTTGAACTTTGCATAATCAGGGGTAAACCTTTACAAAGATTTCAACC
>CAJTFE010000005.1 GCA_910575725.1 Clostridia bacterium
ACGCCGCCAGCGTTCATCCTGAGCCAGGATCAAACTCTCATGTTTAAGTGTTTGTCTGGTCAGAAATCGCTGCTAGCAATTTCTTTCCCGTTCTTACTGTTTTTAGGTCGCTTATCTCTAAGCTGTTCTTGAATGATAACAGTCCGGCTCTTTACAGAACACGAACCATTATCCATGATTCTCTTTCAGAATTTTCAAGGTTTTACACTGTTTAGTTATCAAGGTTCGCTTGCTGCTGCGTTCGACACGCAACTTTGACATCTTACCACGCCGTCTTTGCTTTGTCAATACCTTTTTGGTATTTTTTTCAAAACTTTTTTTCTTTCCAGCGCAGTGGAATTGTATTATATCATCTTGCCCTTCTCTTGTCAACACTTAGAAGGGGCAAAAAAAATATCTTTTGAAAAGAAAACGGAGAAAGAGGGATTTGAACCCTCGCGCCGTTATTCACGACCTACACCCTTAGCAGGGGCGCCTCTTCAGCCTCTTGAGTATTTCTCCTGAAGTTCCATTTTCCAAACGATATTCTTTTCTGCGCCACTTATGACGCAGAAGTTATTATACTCGACCTTTACTCGTTTGTCAACAGATTTTTTTCTTTTTTTCTATTTTCTCGCAGATGCCGGAAAAACGCACTCAGCATCTCACTGCATTCCCTCTCCAGCACCCCCTTTTCCACCTCTGCCTGATGGTTAAACTGAGGATGCTCCAAAAGATTCAGAACAGATCCGGCGCAGCCCGCCTTAGGATTCATGGCACCAATGACAACTCGTCCCACCCGGGCTTGCACAATTGCTCCCGCGCACATTTGACAGGGTTCCAGGGTAATGTACATGGTACAGTCCTCCAGCCTCCAGTCCCCTGTCTTTTTGCTTGCTTTGCGGATTGCATTCAGTTCTGCGTGAGAGAGTGTATTTTTATCCGTATTCCTGCGATTATATCCCCGGGCAATGATCTTTCCTTTTCTTACGATAACGCAGCCGATCGGAACCTCCTCAAGGGCTTCTGCTTTTCTTGCCTGGCGCAAGGCTTCTTTCATATATTTTTCATCCTCTGTCATGGTAGTTCTCCTGCTGCCGCCCCGGATCCGAAATGCGGCTTTCTCTCTTCTATTACTATTGCAGGCCGGCACTCGGCCCAAATGCCAGGTTTAAGCCCCGAGAGTCCGGCACCAATAACCCAAAGTGCTCTTTCCTGCTCCCGGTTCCTTCAGCATCCGGAACTCCTGGAAACCGAACATGGAAGCCATCATCTGTTCCTGGTCGCTGTAAACTCCCGGAACGCCTATGTAATACGTAATCTCCTCCTGGGTCTGACGCCGCAGAAGAAGCAGATGACGGTAATTGTAGATTCCATGGAGAAGGAAGCTGTTGTTGCCAAGCTCCCATTTATTCCGCGGAATCCGCGTAAGGCTTTGGGGATCCAGACGGATGCTGGACATCACAGCCCCTTCTCCGTCCACATACTGCATGACAGGAAAATGTCTGGTGAGGTATTCCCACTGCTCCTTACGGGAATCCGGCTTGCTCTTTGGTATTTCCTGCTTCGGCGCCGTCTGCACTTCCTGCCCCTTCGCCGGAATCTCCTCAGTTATCTGCGCAGCCCGGACCTCTTCCTCCGGCTTTCTCTCTTTTTCAGGAGCTGTTCCTTCAGATGTTCCACCCAAAGTCTGCCTGACCGACCTCCTCAGGGGCTCAAACCGCTCCACATCAACAGGAAAATCGTCCCATTGGGCCGCATAAATGTGGTCTTCCCCTTCTATATAAATTCCCTGGCTTTCCTCCAGACTAAATCCGCCCTTCATCAGATTGTCCGTTTCCGTGACTCCGCACCATTCCAGCGCGCCGTTTTTATCTTCCAGCTCTCCCAGCGGCTGGCCGGACAGACGCTCGCGCTTCTGGGTGAAGATGTACGCCTCGCAGGGTTTTTGGCCGCGTGTGTAGAATCCACGCAGGTGAATCTGGATCTTGCATCTTCCGTCACGGGCGTTTACCTTTACAAACCCAAGGCTTTCCCTCTTTTCTCCCTGGACGTACTCATAGATATAAGAAATAAATCGTTTATAGTCAGACAAGCGGCTACCTCCTATTCCAGTTCCGTAATATCTCTCTCAGTACACCGGTATGAAATCGGTTTACAGCCACAATATCTTGCGTCTGTAAACCGATTTGTGCACTGAAAGAGATATTACTGGTTTCCAGTTCCGTAATATCTCTTCCCACTACACTGGTCTGAGAAATACTGCTCTTTTCCGGTTCTGAAATATTCTATGCCTGACTTGTCTTTCGCATGTCTAATCTGATAAAACTTCTTAACCTCTTCGCCTCATACGGCCGTTACCCGGCCTTTTGCGATTCCCACGTTAGATTTGCAAGCTCTGCGAACTGGGCAAGGGTCAGGGTTTCGCCCCGGACGCTCGGGGAAAGCTTCATTTTCTTAAGAGCCTCCTCAAAGGCTTCCTTAGGCACGCAGATATCCGGTGCGTGGGTCAGACCGTTTACCAGGGTCTTTCTGCGCTGCTGGAAGGAGGCGCGGATCAGCCCGAACAGATACGCCTCATTTTCCACCTGGATGGGAGGCTTTTCATGTCTTAAAAGGCGGATCACGGCAGACCCCACCCGGGGTCTTGGCATAAAGCAGTTCGGCGGCACATTTGCAATGAGCTCAGGCCGGGCATAATACTGTACAGCCAGGGATAAGGCTCCGTAATCCTTGGAGCCCGGGCCTGTCCGCATCCGATCCGCCACTTCCTTCTGCACCATTACCGTTATGCTTTCCACCGGCACATGGCTTTCAAAAAGCCCCATAATAATAGGCGTTGTAATATAGTAGGGAAGATTCGCCACCACCTTCACAGGCCGTCCCCCATTCTGTTCTTTCGCCAGGCGGCAGAGATCCACTTTTAAAATATCCTCATTCAATATAGTCACATTGTCATAGCCCTTTAAGGTGTCCTCCAGAATGGGTATCAACGCCTTGTCAATCTCTATGGCCGTCACATGGCCTGCCCTGCAGGCCAGATACTGGGTCATGGTTCCGATCCCCGGCCCCACCTCCACTACAAAATCCTCCTGGCCAATCTGTGCGGCCCGGATAATCTTATCCAGCACATGGGTATCGATCAAAAAATTCTGTCCGTATTTTTTCTGAAATACAAAACGGTACTGATTCAGTACGGCAATGGTATTCTGGGGATTTCCCAAAACCGGCTCCGGCCTGCTCATATCATACTCTCCTTATCTCTGGCTCCAAGTGGCTCTCTTTCTGCAAAATACAGAGCTACGGCATTTTCACGGGCCGCACGGATAACCTCGGCCGCCTCAATTCCCTTAAGCTGCCCTATCGCCTCCGCCACATAGGGGAGGTTCAGAGAGGAATTACGCTTTCCCCTGTTTGGCTCTGGGGCAAGATAGGGGCAGTCCGTCTCCAGCAGTATCCGCTCTAAAGGCAGCATTTTTACGACTTCCTTCAGTTTTTTTGCATTTTTAAAGGTTACTACGCCGCCGATTCCGATGTAAAATCCCATATCCAGATATTCTTTTGCCAGCTCCGGCCCGTAGGAAAAGCAATGGATCACACCCCGAAGCTGCGGCGAACAGGCTGCCCGCACTGCTTCCAGCGTATCAGCCGCAGCCTCCCTGCTGTGAACGATTATGGGAAGCCCAGCTTCCTTGGCCAACTCCATCTGGCGGCCAAACCAGTACTTCTGAAACTCGTGCTTTTCCTTATCCCAATAGTAGTCCAGGCCGATTTCACCGACGGCCACGGCTTTTGGATGACGGCACTGACTGCGCAGCCATGCAAAGGCTTCTTCATTTAACTCCCCTGTCTCATCCGGATGAATCCCTACCGCCCCATAGACAAAGGGATACTTCTCCGCCAGAGCCAGCGTGCTTTTCACGGAATCCAGGCTGGCACTGACATTTATAATGGTTTCTATGCCCTGTTCCCTGCACTGGTTCAGCACTTCCTCCCTGTCAGTGTCAAAAGCCGTATCATCATAGTGGGCGTGGCTTTCAAATATCATTCCTTTTCTCCATTTCTTTACTCGTTGTCCTGCTGATTGAACTTGGAAAACGGCGCCGTTTCCTGAAACACATCATAGGAATGCTCGTCCTCATTCAAAATATTGAGGAAAATAATATCAAACAGCATCAGTATAAAGATCTCTCTTGTAATTGTATCGTGATTGGCCAGCATATTCGTCTTAGGAATCAGGAAAGTCAAATCCGCGTAGGCGGAGCAGAGCGAGCTTTCGTAGTTGGACACCAGAACAATGAAGCTGTCATTCTCCACAATCTTACTGATGGCCCTTGCCAGAATCCGGTGGGCTCCGGAGAGAGTGAGCACGATAAATACATCCTCTTTTGTAGCCAGGCTGGAAAAGAGCTTCAAGGTATCGTAATTGTCAATGACCCTCACGTCCAGTCCCAGGAGGGTAAATTTGTGGCCTATGATCTCGGCTGTATTTTTATTGAGATCCATGCCGGCAATGTAGATTCGTTTTGCCTTAAGCATCCGCTCCCTCAGCATGTCTACATACTCCGGCTTTGTGAATTTGAACAGCGTCTCGGCCAGAAGATTGTACTCCTGGAGCAGAGACGTGTAGGAATTCTGATTGATGATGGTCTGCTCTTTGTTCAGCTCATTCTGAAGCATGAACTTGAATTCATTGAGACCGGAAAACCCTACTTTTTGTGCAAATCTTATAATACTGGCATCTGATACTCCAATCTGCTTCGCCAGATTCTGGGCGCTGCAGGAAATAAAATCTTCTGTGTGATTTTTAATATATTGAACGACCTTCCAGTCCGTTTTTGTGAATTGATTTGACATGCCTTCAATCCGTGACATTACGGAAAACAGACCCTTTTTCTGTTCCTTCATTTCTTCTTTCTGCTCCTTTTAAAACAACTTTCCCGACTTTTGATATAGCATACCACAAAACCCCAAATTAATCAAAGAATTCCACCCCGCTTCAAAAATGTAGCAAATTACATGACTATACATTTTCAACAAACTTTCACTACTATATTGAAATCATAAATGTAGTATGCTACAATTCAATTACAGGAATGAAATGGCCGTTTCGTGATTGTGAATAAGGTTTTAAAACCGGAATAGGAGGATGAAATATGGATAAACCTCAGATTTTATTATTAACCCATGGCGGCTGGGGCATGTCTCTCGTAAAGGGCGTGCGGATGATTCTCGGGGCAGTGGATTTTGTGGACGAGGTTCCCCTGCTGCCGGAAATGACCCTTCCCGAATATCTGGGCAAGGTAAAGGCCCAGGTGGAAAAGCTTCCGGAAGGTTCTCTGATTCTGACGGATGTTTTCGGAGGAACCACTACAAATGTGGGCGCCAAGCTGGGTAAGGATTTCAATATTAAGGTATATTCCGGACTGAATGCCCCCATGCTTCTGGAGGCATGTTCGCAAATCACCTTCACAGGCGCTCTGAACCCAGATACCGTTCTGGCATCAGGACAGGAGGCCGTGAAAGATGTGGTTGCAGAAGTTATGAACGCTATGAACAACCGCTGACAACAAAAACAAATTCAAACAGGAGGCTACTATGGCAGAGATTGTATTATGCAGAATTGACAGCCGTCTTATTCACGGACAGGTTATGACAAAATGGGTAAATCAGTCACAGGCAAACAAAATCGTAGTGGTCAGCGACGAGCTGGCAGCCGATGAATTTATGCGCGAAATCTACCTGCTTTCCGCCCCGGCAGGCGTCAAGGTGGAATGCTACGGAATCGCAGACACCATTTCGCACTGGGCTGACAATCAGTTTGAAAGCGGCAAGGTTCTGCTGCTGCTTCCGGACTTAAAGTCCATGAAACAGGTTTATGACGGCGGCATCACCGTGGAGCAGATCCAGGTAGGCGGTCTGGGAGGCGCTCCCAACCGGAAGGTCGTCTTCCAGAATATTACCTTGGACGATCCGGACGTGGAGATCCTGGAATACCTGCAGGGCAAGGGGGTCGGAATCATTTTCCAGACCATTCCCGAAGATGTTCCCATGAAATTTGACGAAATTTTAAAACGGTATCGTTAATTCTGCCGATTCCCATGCGAAGAGTATCGCTGAATATTTTACCGTCAAACTACAGATAAAAAAGGAGAGTTAATATGAGTGTTTTAGGAGTAGCAATCTTTATGGGCTGTTATTACTGGTTCTGCCGGCTTCGCTTCGGCTACACCTTTTCTTCCGCATTGCTGCAGCCCGTTACAATCGCAGTGTTCGTTGGCTTAATTACAGGAGATATGAAAAATTCTATGATGATCGGCGCCGGTCTCCAGCTGGTATACATGGGCGTTACCTCTACCCCCGGCGGAAATGTGCCGAGCGACCCGGCTCTGGCCGGCTGTATTGCCATCCCTCTGGGTGTTGCTGCCGGAATGAATCCGCAGACTGCAATTGCTCTTGCAATTCCCTTCGGCGTACTGGGCGTGTTCGTGGATCAGTTAAGAAGAACCACCAATGCCATCTGGGTTCACATGGCTGACCGCTACGCAGAAAAAGCAGATACAAAAGGCATTATGAGGGCCGCCTTCCTTTATCCGGCTGCCGCAGGCTTTGTGATCCGTTTCCCCATTGTATTTATCATTGATTACTTCGGCGTTACCGTGGCTCAGAAGCTCATTGAGATTTTACCGGCCTGGCTGTCCCACTCCTTTGAAATTATGGGAGGCATTCTTCCGGCCCTGGGCTTCGCAATCACCTTAACGGTAATCGGAAAGAAAAATCTGATTCCTTTCTTTATCGCAGGCTTCTTTGCCGTAATCTATCTCGGCCTTGATACCATGGCCGTGGCAATCTTCGCAACCTGCACAGCGCTGCTGCTTAATTTATTCAGACTGAAAGAAGAGGAGGCTTAAGTACTATGGGAGAAATCACTACAACACAGGAAAATACAAAGCTTACAAAAAAAGACATTACCAAATCCATGTGGATTTACTACGCAGGCGCAGAGCTTTCCAACTCTTATGAGAGACTTCAAAGTCTTGTATTCTGCGCCTCCATGACACCGATTCTCAAAAAACTGTATACCACGGACGAGGAGCTGAGCGCCGCCTTAAAGCGTCATCTGGTATTTTTCAACACGGAGGGAATTCTGGGCGCTATTATCCAGGGTATTGTAATCTCCATGGAGGAACAGAAGTCAAACGGCGAGAGCATCACGGACGATGCCATTACTGGTATTAAAACCGGTCTTATGGGGCCTGTAGCCGGAATGGGAGACGCCATTATCTGGGCTGCCGTTATGCCGATTATCTTCTCCATTTTCCTGCCCTTTGCCTCCAACGGTTCTGCACTGGGCGGTATTATGCCGCTGATTCTGTATCCCCTGGTGACGATTGTAATTTCCTACTATCTGATCCACAACGGATACACCCTGGGCAAGAAATCCATCGTCTCCCTTCTTCACGGCGGACGTATGAAAAACATTATTTTTACGGCTAACGTCATCGGCCTTACCATGATGGGCGCCCTGTCTGCCAGCTACATCACCCTTACCACTCCGTTGGAATTCAGCTTCTCCGGCGGAAGCACGATTGTGATGCAGGAGGTACTGGATCTGATTGTTCCCGGTCTCCTTCCTCTGTCTGCGGTATTTATTATCTACGCTTACTTAAAGAAGAAGGGACCCCACTACACCAAGATTCTTCTGACGGTTGTAATTGTCTCCATCATTACTTCCCTTCTTGGAATCTTCTAATCAAGCTTTTATCGATATGGAGCGTGAAACCGAATGGAAAATATTTATGGAAAAAACGGACTTCAAAAAGTAATCAACGCCTCCGGGCGCATGACAAAGCTGGGAGTATCCACCATTTCCAAAGGGGTGGGGGAAACTCTGGTAGATGCTGCAAGCAATTATATCCTCATCGACAGCCTCTATGAGTTTGCCGGAAAGAAGATCGGGGAAATGATCGGCTGCGAGGATGCCTGTGTGACTTCCAGCGCCTCTGCGGGAATTGCGCTTTCCGTAGCATCCCTAATCTGCAGGGACAACCTTACCATGGTGCACCATCTCTTTGACGAGCTTCCCCGTATCAGCAAACGAGAGGTCATTCTTCTAAAAGGACACAACGTTGATTTCGGAGCGCCCATCGGGGAAATGATCCAGCTTGGAGGCGGCAGGATTGTGGAAGCCGGCTATGCCAACGGTTCAAAGCTTGAGGACATCGAGCATGCCGTGAATCCCGATACCCTGGCCATTCTCTTTGTAAAATCTCATCACTGTGTACAAAAAGACATGGTGGATGTCCAGGATGTGACAGCCCTTGCCAATCGTCTTAAGGTTCCCTGTATCATTGACGCAGCGGCAGAGGAGGATCTGAGCCGATACATGGCCATGGGCGCAGATATGGTATGCTACAGCGGCGCCAAGGCCATCGAAGGGCCTACCAGCGGCTTTGTGGCCTGCCGGACAAGAGAGCTTGCTTCCAATATGCGTCTGCAGTACAAGGGCATCGGAAGGGCAATGAAAATCGGCAAGGAAGGCACCATGGGACTTTTAAAGGCCATCCGGGAATATCTGGACGGGGAGCACAAGCCGGTTGTCACCAAAACTCATCTGGAAGCTTTTATTGAAAAAATCAATGAGATTCCCGGCTGCAACGCCGTCCTGGTACAGGATGAGGCCGGACGAGAGATCTACCGGGCAAAGATTACATTTTACAAAGAACGCTACGGATATTCCGCCAAGGAAATGATCGGAAAGCTCCAGGAAGGGGAATTTGCCGTCTATACGAGAGACTACCAGGCCAACATCGGTTCTCTGGCTATCGATCCCCGTCCCCTAAACAGCCTGGAGGAGCTGGAATATATCTACCGGCGTATCTGCGAAATCGGAAAGGAGCATATATAAAATGGATGGATTAAAATTCTATAAGGATCGTGTCTGCTTAAATTGCCTGACCAATTCTATCGAAAACGCCAAAGCGCTTTATGCAGCAGCCGAGGGGCATGTTGCCCTTGGACTTTTGTCTGCCGATTATCCCGATGTGCCAAGCGCCATTGCGGATATGAAAAAATATCAGAGTGAGGTTGACAACTGTATTTCTGTGGGACTGGGCGCCGGCAATCCGGGCCAGTGGAAGGCTGTGGCGGAAATTTCTGCAGCCATTAAGCCGAAGCATATCAACCAGACCTTTACGGCAGGCGGATATACAAGAGCGCTGACCGGGGAAGGGCCCTTTATGAACTCTATGGTCGCTCCCTGCGGTAAGCCCGGCTTTGTGAAGGTCTCCACCGGGCCGCTGGCAAAGGAGCTGGAACCGGCGATTGTTCCTGTCGGCACCGCAATTGCCATGGCCAAGGAACAAGGCGCGGATTCTCTGAAATACTTCCCAATGGGCGGTCTTAAGTGCCGGGAGGAGTTCGAAGCCGTTGCCAAGGCCTGTGCGGAAAATGACTTCTGCCTGGAGCCTACCGGGGGGATTGATCTGGTGAATTTTAAGGAGATTCTCGCCATCGCCGTGAATGCCGGCGTGAAACGGGTGATTCCTCATGTGTATTCTTCTATCATTGACAAAGAGACGGGAAGTACACGGGTGGAGGATGTGGAAGCGCTTTATGGGATGATCAAAGAGGTTGTGGGAGAGTAATGCCTGCACGTCCGACTGGTTTACTTCCTAATAGAAGTCAATTCTTTTAGCCGTTATTGAAAAAGGCTGTCAGAAATGTGATATCAACAATCTGATCCCACATTTCCGGCAGCCCTTTTTCTTTATGCTTCACTTATCATTCAAATTCTCTTATATCATCTTGAAGCAAAGGCACAAGATCATAATCCTCTCCAACATCTGTTACTTCAAAATGATTTACACACTTTTCCATCCACGGAAATATTTTTTTCATCTTTTGCATTAACAGAAATATTTCAAGATCTGTTGTCTTATACTTGGAATGATATCCGGAATACTGCTCATGAGAAAAATTATTTGATTCAAAATATTTCTGAAGCTTTTCATATGCCCCTTTTGGATTTTTGTAAGAAAAAAACCGTTTCAATGCCTTAATAGACAAATCAAAATATAACGCTTTATAACACAATTGTTTTTTTCTATCCACTAAGCAGCGCTCTCCCTTTTTGTATAAAAATACAGCACGTCTTCTACCGAAAAATCATTCTCATCTCTTCCGCGGTCGCTGTTGTACCAGACCCATTTTATTACATAATCCATAAACCAGGATTTTTCACTCAAGGTCGTAATCAGAAGTCCAAAGGCACCATAATCTCTCCGATTTCCTGTCCCCGAAAAAACACGTGTCCCATCATCCTCTATCTCCTGTTGAAGCCGATACCTGGCAAATCCTTTTTCAATTTTTTGATAAATATCCTCAATGGTATATTTTTGTTCTTCCTTCAGCTTTTCTTCATCCATCTTTATTTCCAGCTTCAGCATGCCACATCCTCCCTTTCATCCTTATTATAAAGGACTTCTCCCGAAAGGTCTACCACATATTTCACATCCGCAAAGCCCACCTGATCGCCGGAACGGATTCGGGCCTTTTCGTTGACCTCCAGGCGGCCGCCGTTTAAGAAGGTGCCGTTGGTGGAATTGAGATCTGTCAGATAATAGACGCCGCCCTCCTTCGAGATCTTTCCGTGGAGACGGGAGATACCTCTTGCTTTAATAAACCCGTCAACGGCATCCTTTTTCTTTCCGATGAGGAACTGTTCCCCTGTGATTTCCATGCTTGGATAGGCCGGATTCTCACTGCGCAGCACCAGTCCGGCAGATTTCTTTAAAAATGTGGTGCCGCCTTTTTTGCCGTGGAACGGAGGCTCTTCCCTGACTGCCTCTGTCTGCGCCGCAGCCTGCACGCCCGGCTCCTCGCTTCTTACCTCTTCTGCTTCTGCCCCATGGGGCTTTTCTTCTGCCCGGTTCCCCTCCTTCCACCTGGCAAGTATCTGTTCCAGGGAAGTGTTCTCCTCTCCCGCCATACGGTAGAATTCATACCCAAGAGCTACGGCTCCCGGATCCTCCCGGTCCAGGCGATCCAGGAGATATTCTGCCAGCTCCAGAAGGCCGCTTCCCATATCACCCTCATAAAAGGGAAAGAGACAGAAGGAAAATTCCCAGGT
Organism: Clostridia bacterium; assembly: GCA_910575725.1. Classification (GTDB taxonomy): domain Bacteria; phylum Bacillota; class Clostridia; order Lachnospirales; family Lachnospiraceae; genus Laedolimicola. The sequence continues at coordinate 11,111 of CAJTFE010000005.1, forward strand.
ATCCGGATCCAGATAAATGTAATCCGGGTTGAGGAGCAGTGCACGGGTATCCAAAAGAAACTCCTCACAGCTTCCGGCCGTCCGCAGCAGCCCTTCCAGCAGCCCCTCAAGCTGGGAAGCGTTCAGGCGCTTGCGTTCCAATACCAGGCGGAGATTCTGACGGGAGGTAATCTCATAGCAGAAAGCAGCGTCCTTATCCATTCTGCTTAAGGTACATTCCAAAAGGCCGGCAATTCTGTTTTTCACGAGCATTCCTGCCTGATAATTGTTTTGAAAATCTTTTTGTTCTAAGATCAGATAGTTGTGATCCAGTTCGCGCTTATATGATATTTTCATACGATACCTCTATTTCAGATTTTAATTTTTTTCAGTTCCCGGATATTCCGAAGCCTTTTTGCAGGATTCAGCCTCACTGCCTGTTCCTCCTCCTTCACCTTTAAGCCTCCGAGAAGACTGGTTTTCCCCCTGTAGCTGACTGTAATCCGCTGCTTTGTCACCTTCACAGATGCTTCCGTTCCTCTCAGGCAGAGCAGTTTTCCTCCTGCCATCCCTGCCGCCTGGCCCTCAAGCCAGGCTTCCAGCTCCTTTTCACTCCGGTATTTTTCTGCCGCTCCCTTCCCTGCCAGCTCTGCGGCACAGGAGGAGAGGACGCTTCTGTCATGGAGATACAGGCACAAACACAAAAATACAAACAGAACCAGTATGATAAAGGGAATCAGCATAGACGCCTCCACCGTAAAGCTTCCTTTTCTTAATCGTCTCTTCACAAAAACAACCTCCCGATAAATCCCAATAACAAAAACGGAACAAGGGGAACCCGATCCTTAAGCTTTACCTTATCGGCCAGCATCCCGGCCCCCAGAATCACTGCACTTAAAACGGCTCCCAGAAACAGCAGATTCAGATTCTCCCAAAAGCCCAGATAAATTCCGGTCACAAGCAGCAGTAATCCGTCCCCAAAGCCGATGGCCTCCCTGGTGAGAAACGCTGTCAGAAGAAGCAGAACCCCAAGTCCGGCCCCTCCGGCCGCCTCCAAAAAGCTCTGATAGCCAAGCCATACATTCAAACCGATTCCCGCTGCCCCGAAGAGCGCTAAGCTTAAAAGACTGACCTCTCCTTTTCTCCAGTCCAGAATGCCGTTCACAAGGAGCAGTAAGAAAACGGCCGATTTTATTATCTTTTCTTGCATATTTTTTATCCTCCACATACGGAGCAGGGCGGCAGACCTCCCGTCTCCGATATCAGAACCGCCCGGATTCCTCTCACCAGACCGGAACAGTTCAGTGTCTCGTGATACCGGTTCCCCTCCGCTGTAATATATACCGTCTGGCTTCCGTCCTTCCAGCACCGCTCACAGGGGGCATACTTTCCTCCGCTTCCGTTGCGCAGACCCCCAACCTCTGAAAAAGCCGCCTGCTGAATGGAAAGCTTTAAATGCCTGCAGTTTAACCGGCCGTGGTACACCGTTCCGTAATCCGTTACATAGACTACTTTCTCCCCCTGTTCTCCCGAAAAAGCCTGCCTCTCCCCAAAGCCAGTCCATCCGCGGACTGTTTTTGTCTGGGTAATCCGGATGGGATGAAACCAGGAAATCCCCGGCGGCAGCACCGCCTGGTAGGAAGCCCTCAGCGTCAGAACACTGTCTCCGGTGTTCCAGCTGCTTCCGAGCAAAGAGATCCCGTCTGCTCCGTCTTTAATAATTTCCACGCCGGGACGAGCGCTTAAGTACTCTTTTACCTTGTGTTTTCCCTCTGCCGCGGCCAGAAGAGAGCTCTCCGCCTCCTTCGAAAGAGACGCATTCTGAGCCAGCTCTCTGCCTGCATCTGTAAGAGCCCGTCCAACCTCTGTCTCAACCCTCAAAAGCACCAAGAGATATAAAAGAGCCATCAGTCCGAAGAGAAATAAGGGAAATACAAGGGCCGCCTCCACGGTCATGCTGCCCCGGCCGCGCCAAGGGGCGCACCATGATATTCTTTTGCAGGAAGGAATTTGATTTTCACATAGAACATCCGATGAACTACCGGAATAATCATTTGCAACTGCCTGGAGAGCTTTCTTTTTTCTTTTAGACTCTTCCTTACAAAAGAACATCATGGTACACCCCTTTTCCGGAGCTTTTCTGCCCCTGTCTTTCCGCTTGATATTTTTTAAATACTTTTTTAGGCGATACCTCCGGCCATGCCTGCATAGCTACCATTCATAGCAGAAGGTCCGCTCCGCCGCCCACTCTCTTCCGTTGGAGATAAGAGTGCGAATCTGGAAGCCGTCCGTACACTGGTCTGTGTAAAATCCGCCGCAGCCCGGAAGCCTGCGTATGACGCCTTCGATGACATCCAGACTTCTCATCGTCTTTTTCTCACGTCCCACAGTCATCAGCAGCATTCCCAGGTAATCCTTGTAGGAGAGCCCTCCCGAGTCCTCCCCCTGGTTAAATCCCGAGGCGGAATTCCCCAGATCCAAAGCTCCCGACAGGGAGGTCCGCCAGGTTCCGTCCCCCTTCCAGAAGGAGCACTTCTTTCCGCTTAAAAGAGTGCGCGCATCTGCCACGCTCTCCGCAAAAGCCCAGGCCAGCATAAGCGCCTGCTTAACGGCCTCTACCAGCCCCGGAATCATAGTAACGCCCACCATGGCAAGGGCAAGAGCCTCGCATTCCGCCTGTTTCCCGGCATCCGTGAGCAGATAAGCATAATTCATTCCCTCCCGGATTGCCAGGATTCGTTTGCATACGGACTCCAGATTACCGATATCCGTGTCCTTTCCTCCGATGAGATATTCTATCTGGTAATCCAGCCAAGGCCCCGTCTCCGTATTGCCTGCCAGAAAGTCTACGGCATTTGTGAAATGCTCCAGTAAATATCCGTGAAAAAACAAATCATTTGCCGCTGTTCCCTTATGGATTCCCCTCTCTCCGCTTCCCGCCAGACAGTTTCTCTGTGAAGGTATATTTTCCAAAACCGCTTTTTTCCCGGATACGCTTCCCGTATCCGGAAGCACTAGATGGAGACAGCTTCCTGCCTGTAATGCATTGACGGAGGATACCGGATCAGGCGTATATATCTGCTCCTCTGTCTCCCTGCGTTCCCTCAGCTCCTCCAGATTTTTCTCTTCTGCCGCCTTTGTCTCCTCGTATGCGGCGCTCTGCTCCTCCGCCTGCTCTCCCCATGCTTCGCAGGAACGGAGCTGATCAAGAATTGCCGCGCCTGTCTTCTGCTTCATCAGAGATACTGCCTGCTCGTAATAAGCCATTCCTCTGTTGTCTGTGGCCCGGGAAAAGTCCCAGGCCTCCAGGGCTTTTACGCTGCCCTTTGGCAGATTTGCCTTTAGGAATTCCCGAAGCCGCTGCTCCAGATACCCTGTGTCTTCCAGGCCGCTTCCATATCCAAGCTCCACATAGACAAGGCCGTAGCGGTCAAAGAGCTCCCGATGGTATTCGGAGAGAACGGAATATTCTGCAAGCTCCAAGGCCTCCTGGGTCTGGCTCCGCAGGAAGGCCAGACGGGCGGATTGGAGGCAGGCCTGGAAAAAGAACAGCAGGACTGCCAGCATAAGACTCAAAAATACCGTAATCTCACCCTTTTTCATACCTAGATTGTGCCGCTCTGGGTTGTAATCTTGTCAAAAATGTTGTTGACCAAGGTTGTAAGCTGGCTTTTAAAAATGATTACAAGGCCGATGAGAACCACCAGAATCAAAATCATTTCCACAACGCCGATTCCATCCTCTTCTTTCCAAAACCGATACCATAAATTTTTCATTGCTATTCCTCCTTCTATTCTAAGCCGCTGCGCGACAGCTCTAAAGGGTAAAGCTGCTTCGACACACCGGTAATGAGAAAAACTTTTATTCGAGAAAGCACTCATAAAAGTTCCTCTCGTGCGCCTTTGCAGCTTTACCGTCCAGCAGATAATATTTTTCAAAAGCATTTGCCATTTCTTAGCCGGACTTCTCGTTTTTACATCTGCATCGACATTCCTGCCGGTACTAAAATCAGAATCATTACTACAATCAACATAAGGATCATAGGCAGCAGCATACGTGTGGCTGCCTCCTCCCCTGCCCGGACTGCCAGCTCCTTGCGCTGCTCGAAGGCCTCCTGGACTTCTCCCTTGAGAAGCCTTGTTAAGCCGTGGTTTCCTTTTCTTAAATTCTGTTCCAGCAGTACGGACAGCTTCATATAACAGGGAATCCGGCAGCGCAGGCCAAAGTTCTCATAAGCCTTAATCTCCGCAACTCCGTTCTGCATCTCCCTTAAGGCCAGCGCCATCTCCTCATATGCGTAGCGCAGAGGCGCTTCCTCTTGTTCCCGTTTGGCCTGGTAGTCCCGGACAATCATTTCCCAGGCTGTGCGCACGGCCGTTCCGGCACCCATAAGGAGTACCAGCTTGCTTACAATCTGCGCATAGTCTCTGCACATCTGACGTTCCCGTTCTTTTGTCTTTTGTACCAGCTCCCGATCCTTTGCTCCATAGAGCGCAGCAGCGCATATCAAAGTAAGCATCAGGATTGTCAGAGGAGAGGAGGACTTTTTTTCTTCCCAGGTAAGGCGTTTTCCATTTACCTGGACGGGGAGCTCCTTCTGCTCTTTCTCTCCTCCCGTTTCCTGCAGCTCCTCCAGCTTTCCGGCAAGCTCCTGCATAAATTCCTCTTTTTCACTTAAAACAGGCGGCAGGATCTTCGCACAGGCCCTGTAGACAGCCTCCTCCTTATTACAGGTCAGACGTGCCGTCAGTTCCACAAGACTTCCCTCTTCCCGAAGCTTCTCGGGCCGGATGCTCCCGTCCAGATTCAGAACCTCAAAGGAGTCCAGCTCCCACTCAATGGCTATGGGAAGGCCTTCTATCTTTTGGATAAGCTTCAAGTCCCTGCGTACCTCCTCCAGAGACATGTTTTCCCCCAGAATCCGGCTTTCCATTTCTTCCAGAGTCTGGTCAAGCAGCGCCCGGCTCTCTTCCTGTGACAGCTCCTTGGGCTCTACTTCTACGGTCACTTCCTCTGTCTCTCCCTCCTCCGGCGTCACCAGAAGCTCCTGCCGGTAAGTGTATTTTTGTCTTGGCAGAAAGCGTCCCTCCTTCAGCTCCCGTTCCCCTAGGGAAATCACTCCTGCCAGAATGGCGATACATACGCCGGCCGTCAGAACCTTGGCCAGGAGATTAATTTTTTCCGTGTAGTAAAGCTCTTCCTCTTTTGCATTGTCCCCTCCGGCATGAAGCAGCTTCAGATTCTGCCTGACTGCCTCCTGCCCCGGCATTCTCCCCTTGATTTTCTCCCAGATGCGTTTGCTTAGCTTCATTCCCTATACCTCAACGGCAAGCAGCCCCTTTCCCATATGCCATGCCAGAAGATACAGCCCCAGACAGCCTGTCATCACGCAGTTCCCGGTCAGGTTCCCATACAGCGGATCCAGAAATCCCGGACAGCCTATCCGCAAATACAGTATCATGGCAAAGGGAACGAGATTCATCACCTTCTGCTCGTATTTCCTGGAGGCAAGAGCCATGGATGCCTGCCGCTCTGTCTCCACAATCTGGGTGATAGTCCGGGCCGTGTCCTCCATAATTCCAATCAAGTCTCCGCCGCTCCGCTTTCCTGCGGCAAAGATCTCCGCAAAGGTCTGCGCTTCCTCCAGGCCGCTTCGCTTTGCAAAATCCTCCATAGCAGCTTCAATGGTCTGATTTGCATCCATTTTCCGTTCCATGGCAGAGAGCTCCTGAACCATGTCCGTGTTCCCGGCATAGACCAGCTGCAAGTCTTTTCTGGCCTCCCGGATGGCATTTTCCGCCGAATAGCCTGCTGCCAGGGCTGCGGCTATGCCTTCCACCGCATCCTTGAACTGCAGCTTCAAGGCCTTTCTCCTCCGTTCCCCCAGGGACTTCCCCCTTTCCTTCAAAAACCAGAGCAGCACAAAGGGAAATGCAGCTATAGCCCACAGGGAATTGTAAAAGCACAGGGCAATGATTCCGGTGAGAGCTGCGGCTTCAAGGCCAAAGAAGAGCCTTTCCTTTTTATCCGGACGATAGCGCCTGTAATCCACCTGTTTCCCTCCCGATTCCCGCTGTTTTCATTTTTCCCCTATGACGGAGCTCTCCCTGCCTCTCTAACCGTCCCTGTACCTGCCCGGCCGGGCCTTCTTCCTCCTGAAAGGAAAACAGGATGTGCAGGAGAATCTCTCCTTCCCTCATGCCGTCAAGCTCTGCCACCTCCAGAACACGTCGGCTTCCGTCGCGCAGGCGGCCCAGGTGGACAATGAGATCCACGCCGGAAGCAATCTGCCTGCGGATGGCTGCCAGAGGCAGATCCATTCCCATGAGCACCATAGTCTCCAATCTGCTGAGCATATCCCCCGGGCTGTTGGCATGGCCGGTGCTCAAGGAGCCGTCATGGCCGGTATTCATAGCCTGAAGCATATCGATAGCCTCCGCTCCCCGGACCTCCCCCACGATAATACGGTTGGGCCGCATGCGCAGTGCCGTCCGTATAAGATCCCGGATGGTAATTTCGTGCTCACCCTCCAGATTGGCGTTTCTTGCCTCCAGACGCACCAGATTTTCCGCCGTCGCAAGCTGGAGCTCTGCATTATCCTCTATGGTGATGATCCGCTCTCCCGGCGGAATGAACTCGGAGAGGGCATTGAGAAAGGTTGTTTTCCCGGAACCTGTTCCGCCGCTTACAAAAATGTTATAGCCGGCCGTCACTGCCTCCCGGAGGAATTCCGCCGCTTCCCTGGTTACAGAGCCCCACTCAATCAGCTGTGCAATGCGGATGGGATGCTCCGGAAATCTCCGAATGGTAATAACCGGCCCGTTCAGCGCAATGGGATCCAGTACGATATTGACCCGGGAGCCGTCTGCAAGCCTTGCATCCGCAATGGGATTTGCCTTGGAAATGTTCCGGTTGCAGAAGCTTACGATCTGCTGAACCAGATCCTCCAGCTTTTCCTCCGACTCAAACTGCTTGTCCCACCGGAACAGCCGTCCGCTTTTTTCTACAAAAATATCCTTAGGGCCGTTTACCATAATCTCTGTTACAAGCGGATCCTCAATCAGCTCCTGCAATAGATCCAGTCTCCGGATTCCGTTAAAGAGCTCCTTTTGTATCCGCAGCTTCTCCTCCAGCAGGAGATAATCCCTGCTGCTGAACTGCAGAATCTCCTGCATAATCAGCTCTTCCACTTCCTCATCTGTCAGCTCTCTTGACAGATCCATCTGCCGCTGCACCTGTTCCTGCAGCTTTCTCCTCATATTTTCCCAATTCCGTTTCAGTTTTTACTCCACCTCTTTCCCTCTGTTTTCGCATATCCTTCCAGCTGTTCTATGCCAGGGAAGGCAATCTCCTTTGTTTTTTCCAGTATTTCTTCCAATTCCAAAAGCTTTATGGCCTCCCGGTACTGCCAGAGCTTGGCCCTGGCAGTTTCATCCGATGCAACAGGCATATAGATGGTGTCGCAGGCCTCCAGAAGCTCAAAGACGCCCTCTGCCCCGAAGCTCAGATCCAGAATGACAAATTCATATCTGCTCTCCTTTTCCAGTGCGGTGAGAAGCTCCTCCCAGTCCTCTTTTTTAATATCACGCAGCTCCAGAGGCGACTTAACCGGGGGAATGTAGCTTAAGCTGCCGATTTTCCCGGTAATGCTTTCCAGCTTGCAGGCAAATGCCTTTTTTCCCTGCTTCATAAAGTAGACAAGCTCTGACAAGGTCTGCCCGCCACTGGGATAAAGAGACTCAAAACCGGAGAATTCCTCCACATTCAGATAGAGGGTTCGCCTCTGCTTTGCCAGCTCCTTTCCCAGAGCCAGGGCAAAGCTTGTCTTACCTATACGGCCCAAGGGAGAAAAGATACCGATGCGCTTCATTTTCCCCAGGCGCAGGGCTGTCCCAAGGCTTGCCGGAGTCCGCTCCGCATAAATGTCATAAGCCTTTTTTAAAATCCGCAGACATGACTGGTACTTGTAGATTACCGGGTATTCCGGTTCCTCCTCCTGGTATTCCTCCTCCGAAAGACAGATAATCTGTCCCGGGTATTCTTCTTTTTTCAGATCTTTCGTATATTTTTTTGAAAGCAGTACGATGTCTGCCGGATGTTCTTTCGTATCTTCCAGAAACTCCTCCAAGCCGGTAAAGCCATGGACGACAAACAAGGGGTTCCCATGCCGCCCGGCATACTCTGCAAACCGCAGCGTGTAGTCCCGCTCTTCATCGCAGACCGCGATCTGTTTTCTCTTCACCCGAGCCCTCCCTTAAGGAGCAGCGCCCCTGCCACCAGGCAGACGAGCATCTGTAATTCCAGAAAGGCCAGGGTCAAAAGACAATAGCCTTGATTCTTCCGCATAAACTGCAGCATGGATACCAAACTGCCACCTCCTTCTACACATTTACGTAAATCCGGAAATATTGGTTTGATTCAAACCTGAGATGTTGGCTGTGCCGTCTTTGGCATCAGCCAGGAAAGATTAATCGATCTTGAGTTAGATTATAGTGCCGGTTCCTTATTTTGTAAATTGTAAAATTTTCACAAAATTCCAAAGGCAGAAATTCCGTAAAGCAGCCCAAGTCCGCTGATACCAAGGCTTCCGACTGTCAAAAGGGTTAAAATATTTAATCCCACAAACACGCCGATATTTTGAGAAATGAGAATTGCATTGATAATCTGGATTCCAATTGCGCCAAATACCATGCGGATGAGAAAATTTAATGCTTTCATGGCGTTGTCCCCGGCTTTTTTACCATTATATGGATATTCGATCCAATATATTCTATTTTTTAGTATAAATGCCAGTTTTTTTGCCTATACTTTTAGTACAACACAAATACTTATTACGGAAAGTGGGGGATTGCAGTATGGGGTTTTTACGAAAGGAACCGGCGCCGCCGGAGGATTCCTTTACCAGACGGCAGCTTCTGGAGGATCTACATTCTACCAAAAATGCATTGGAAACCGCTTATGCCAACTTCGAGACAGTGGTGGACCCCGATCTCATCGACTGTTATACTTATGAAATCTATTCTGTGCAGAAACGATATAAGTTTCTTTTGGAGCAGGCGAAACAGATGGATTTGCAGACGTTTTTCTGACCTGCATTACAAAACCTGAAAGCCAAAAACAGGACCTGGGATTTTCAAAATCCTTCGGCCCTGTTTTTTATAACTAATTTTTATCTTCACTGAATATCTCAGCAAATCTCCGCCCCTGCAGGCATCGCTTTCTCCGGCACTACCAAAGCCAGATTCCCGTCTGCGTCCTCTGCGCAGAGCAGCATTCCCTCTGACTTCACTCCGGCCAGGGTTGCCGGCTTCAAGTTCACCAGAACCATCACCTTCTTGCCCACCATCTCTTCCGGTGTATAATGGGCCTTGATGCCGGACACAATCTGCTTCACCCAGCTTCCGATGCGTACCTGGGAACAGAGCAGCTTCTTGGACTTCTTAACTGCCTCGCAGGCAATGATCTCTCCTACCTGGAACTGCAGCCTCCCGAAGTCGTCAAAGGTAATCTCCTCTTTCGGCTCCAGATCGATCACCGGCTCCTCCGGTTTTTCCGGCTGTGCCTCCTGTGCTTTCTTTTCCTCTACTTTTGCAAGCACCTCATTTACATCCAGCCTTGCAAAGAGAATCTCTGGCTTCTTTGTCACTTTCTGGCCGGACTGGTAGAGCCCGAACATATTCATCACTTCAATGGAACGTTTCTTTGCACCAAGCTGCTCCAGAATCTTCGCGGAGGTCTCAGGCATAAAGGGCTCCAGAAGAGAGGCGCCGATGCTGATTCCCTCTACCAGGTTGTAAAGCACTGTGGCCAGACGGTCTTTCTTGCTCTCGTCCTTCGCCAGAACCCAGGGCATGGTCTCATCAATGTATTTGTTGCAGCGCTTGAAGAGGGCAAAGATCTCTGTCATGGCATCTGCCACACGGAGCTCCTCCATCTTATCCGCCGCCTTCTGAGCCGTGCTCACAGCCGTCTCCCGAAGCTCCCGATCCAAAGGCTCCATAAAGCCGGGATTGCTCACCACGCCGCCAAAGTATTTGTTGGACATGGAGATGGTGCGGTTTACCAGATTGCCCAGCGTGTTGGCCAACTCGGAATTCATGCGCTCTACCATCAGCTCCCAGGTGATGACACCATCATTGTCAAAGGGCATCTCGTGAAGCACAAAGTACCGCACAGCATCTACACCGAACATCTCTACCAGCTCATCCGCATAGAGCACATTTCCCTTAGACTTGCTCATCTTTCCATCGCCCTGCAGGAGCCAGGGATGGCCGAATACCTGCTTAGGCAGCGGCAAATCAAGAGCCATAAGGAAAATAGGCCAGTAAATGGTATGAAAGCGTATGATATCCTTTCCAATCAGGTGCAGATCCGCCGGCCAGTCCTTTTTAAACTGCTCTGTGGATTCTCCGTCACAGTTATAACCGATTCCGGTAATGTAGTTGGTCAATGCATCCAGCCATACATAGGTTACGTGCTTTGGATCAAAGCTTACAGGAATGCCCCAGCTAAAGGACGTTCTGGATACACAGAGATCCTGGAGGCCCGGAAGCAGGAAGTTATTCATCATCTCGTTTTTCCGGGAAACGGGCTGGATAAATTCCGGATGGCTGTTGATGTGCTCAATCAGACGATCCGCATATTTGCTCATTTTAAAGAAATAAGCTTCCTCCCTGGCCGGCTTTACCTCTCTGCCGCAGTCGGGACATTTGCCGTCCACCAACTGGGATTCAGTGAAAAAGGATTCGCAGGGAGTACAGTACATTCCCTCATAATAACCCTTGTAAATATCGCCCTGATCGTAGAGCTTTTTGAAAATCTTCTGCACCTGGGCTTCGTGGTCTGCGTCGGTCGTGCGGATGAATTTGTCATAAGAGGTGTTCATCAGATCCCAGATGCGGCGGATCTCTCCGGCCACATTGTCCACAAATTCCTTGGGCGTTACGCCTGCCTCTTTCGCCTTCTCCTCGATTTTCTGGCCGTGCTCATCCGTGCCGGTCTGGAAGAATACGTCATAGCCCTGCATTCTCTTAAACCGGGCAATGGCATCCGCCAGTACAATCTCGTAGGTATTGCCGATGTGAGGCTTGCCGGAGGTGTAGGCAATGGCAGTGGTAATGTAGTATTTTTGCTTTTCCATTTCTAAATTCCTCTCTTTCTGCTGAACTTGAGCACCGACGGCTTCTCTTCTCCTGCCCGCTGCTCAGACACATAGGTTAATCGCTTCTCAATTTTTTACGGGTTCCTCTGCATGGGACTGTACATAAAAAAGCCCGCCTTCCTTATTAACAAAGAAGACGGGCGTATTCCCGTGTTACCACTTCCGTTCGTCTGCCTCTCGCGAAAGCAGACCTCTGCGAGTACCTTCATACTCTTCCGCTATAACAGGCGGAGTCCTGTCACGGCTTATCGCTTCCACGCGTTCATCCGTGCCGCTCTGAAACCATCTTCGGCCAGCTTCCTTCCATCCCTCTCAGCCACCGGGAATTCTCTGTAGAAAATCCATCAAGCCTACTCTTTTCTTCACTGCGTTTTCCTATTTTCTAGGGAGATCCTAGCATATAAGGAATTGTTTGTCAAGGTTCTACCTTCCGATCAATACGGTTTTCCCACGGAAGGCGAATCCGTATTTTCGTATTCTGTTCCCTAAAATGCCCTTTTCTGTCAATATGGATTCATAGCGCTTCTCTTCTATCTGCCGCAGCGCCGCTCTGACCGTATCCACAAGCTCCGGCTCCTCCTCCGTATCCTGAACCTTAAATTCAATGATGATTCCATCCTCTTTTTTCAGTTCTCTTGGTTCCAGCATTATATCGTATCGGCCAAGGCCGCTTCGACACACCGGTAATGAGAGAAACTTTCATTCGAAAAGGCACTCATGAAAGTTCCTCTCGTGCGCCTTTGCGACTTTACCATCTTATTCCAGTTCCGTACTACGCCGGACTTTCCCAAGCTTTTTCCCAAATATTGTTTTTCTCTCTCATAAGATTGTTAAGTTCTGTCTTTCTTATTAGATACAGGAAACGCCCTCCAAATACAATGTCAAAACCGGAATAATACATAGCATTTCTTCCCGGGTTATTACATAGAATACACCAAAATTACTTCTGGTGAAAATATGAGACGAAAAAAACTTTTAACCGCAGGCATGCTCCTGCTTCTTTTTCTGTGCTGCGGCCTTTTTCTCCTTTCCAGGCTTCCACAAAATTCCCTTGAAACTACAGACGAGGCTTTCGAACGCTTTACACATACGCTCTTTCTGAATGAAGTTTCCTCTGATCCTCTGACGCTTCACTATACATTCTCAGACCCAGAGACCTTTGGAGTTGCGGATGTTCCTTCTGCCTTCCGTCTCTATTCCAAAGATGCTTCTGATGCAGAAGCGGCCAATCTGGAAAATACCAGACAGGCCCTCTCTGCATTTTCCAGGGAGGAGCTTTCTGATTCTAACCGGCTCACTTATGACATTTTGTCCTATCAGCTTGAAAAGCAGGCAGCTCTTCTGGACTTTCCCTACTATCAAGAGGTTTTCAGCCCGACACTGGGCACCCAGGCGCAGCTTCCCATTCTCTTGGCCGAGTATGCCTTCCGGTCTGAACAGGATATCGAAAATTATTTTTCACTCCTTTCTACCATAGATGCTTATTACGAAAGCCTGATGAACTATGAACGCGAAAAGGCGGATGCCGGACTTTTTATGTCGGACGAGACAGCAGACGCCGTCATTGCTCAGTGTGAGGCTTTTCTTTCCAATCTCGGGGAGCATTTTCTGCTTTCTACCTTTGAGGAACGGCTAGCTTCTGCGGACTTTCTTTCCAGGGAACAAGCGGAAAAATATCTCGATTCCAACCGGGCATTGTTTTTCGGCCATGTGGTCCCGGCTTATGAGCTTTTGATACAGGGACTGACTGACTTAAAGGGAGCCGGCAAAAATCCCTATGGACTTTGTTATTACAAGAAAGGAGCCGGATATTATGAGGCGCTGACTGCCGCCGTCACGGGAACCGGGCGGAATATGGAGGAAATCCTTCTGCTTATAGAAGAACAGCTTGATACAGATCTGGAAGCTGTGGCTTACCTTGTCAGCCAAAACCCGGAGATTCTGACGTCCGTATCCCGGCAGACAGGGCTTTTGGAACCCAGGCTTATTTTAGAAAATCTGAAACAGCAGATTCAGGATGATTTTCCTTCTGTCCCGTCTGTTTCCTGCCAGATTAAATATGTGGATGCCTCTCTGGAAAAGTATCTGAGTCCGGCTTTCTATCTGACGCCGCCTATGGATCGGATGAATGAGCATGTGATCTACATCAATCCTGCTGGTAATTATGACAGCCTGTCCCTTTTTACCACCCTGGCCCATGAGGGATGGCCCGGGCATCTCTACCAGACTCTTTACGAATATTCCTGCGGCTTTGATCCGGTACGGAATCTTTTTAACTTCGGAGGCTATACAGAGGGATGGGCTACTTATGTGGAATGGCTTTCCTACGCTTATGCCATTGCAGATCCAGAAACGGCGGAGCTTTTGGCCGCCAACGGCGCTGTTTCTTTGGGGCTTCACGCCCGGGCAGATGTGGGGATTCATTATGAGGGATGGTCTCTTGAGGATACGGAGGCTTTTTTTGCCGGTTACGGCGTGACCAATCCGGATACGGTATATCAGATTTACCAGGCTGTTATTCAAGATCCGGGAAATTATCTGAAGTACTACTTAGGAGCTGCTGAAATTCTCAAATTGAGGGAGCAGGCAAAGAGTGCTCTCTCGGATCATTTTGTGCTGAAGGACTTTCATACCTTCTTCCTGTCTGTGGGGCCTGCGCCCTTTCCGGTGATTGAAGATTATATGGAGGAACGGCTGTTGTCAAAAGATGCAAAAAAGAGCTTGATTTTCTTTGATAAAGTAGTAAAATAGAAGTTACAGAAACACGATAGAAAAAGGGCTCGTGGCTCAGTTGGGAGAGCGCCGCGTTCGCAACGCGGAGGCCGAGGGTTCGAATCCCTTCGGGTCCATTTTGTATAAGAGAGCTTTATTTGCTTTTGAACGTTCTTTTATAATTACACCAAAAAGAAAGCTTGGCATACCGCCTGATTTTTGGTGTGCATATCCGGAAGCATAGCTCAGCTGGGATGAGCGTTCGCCTCACACGCGAGAGGTCATGGGTTCGAGCCCCATTGCTTCCATCCTTAAAAGTACCGTATTTACGGTACTTTTTCATTTCCATGACAAATTCTGTGACAAATTTATGCCTGCTAAAGCCGGCAAAACACTTTAAATATTATGGGGAAAATCATCAATAAACAGCAATGCCGCCCCGGCTCCTGCATCCTCGACGGTATATTTGCATTGCCTTACTCCGTGTAAAAAACAGGTATCGGGCCCGATCAGAACAGCCCATTCGGCAGACAGCTCCCCCGGCACATGATAATTAACTGCCTTTTCCGGTTTATAACATCAGACATGAGATTCTGGCTGTATATAAAAAACTGCCGGGAATCCCATGTCTGATATAAAAGGGAGAGATAGGGCCAAACGACCCCGACAAAAGACACAAAAAAGACGTCACCACGGGAATTGGTAACGCCTTTGTTATCATTTGTACTTTATGTAGTATCTTTTGTTGATATTATTTTAGTACAACCGCCGGAAAAAGTCAATGTCTCATCCGCCAAAAAACTTGTCAGTTTTTGGCAGTTCTTTGGGCACTTCTATGTCCTATATAGAACCAGCGCAGCAGCAAACGCTTTTATCTTGCGCCCTAAAAACAGGCGATTCCTTATACTAGCTTTGTCTTTTTAATCGTCTGCACGAATTCGCTGTTAAATCTGGTACGGGCAAACATATTCAATACGTTCTCTACCGCCTCATCCGCTTTCAGGCCGTTTAAGCCCTTGCGCACAATATCCATTCCTTCCAGCTCTTCCCCGGTCAGCAGCAGATCCTCCCGCCGGGTTCCTGATTTCGGAATGTCGATAGCGGGGAATACCCTCTTCTCCTGCAGCTTGCGGTTCAGCACAAGCTCCATATTACCGGTACCCTTGAACTCCTCGTAAATCACATCGTCCATCTTGCTGCCGGTCTCTACCAGCGCCGTCGCAAGAATCGTCAGACTGCCGCCTTCTCTCATATTACGCGCCGCACCGAAGAATCGCTTCGGCATATGCAGCGCCGCCGGATCAAGACCGCCGGATAAAGTACGTCCGCTGGGGGGGACCGTCAGATTATAGGCCCTTGCCAGTCTTGTGATGCTGTCCAGAAGAATTACTACATCTTTTTTATGCTCTACCAGACGCTTTGCCCGTTCAATCACCATCTCGGACACACGCTTATGATGCTCCGGAAGCTCGTCGAAGGTGGAGTAAATAACCTCCACATTGGGCCCGGCAATTGCCTCTCTGATATCCGTAACTTCCTCCGGGCGTTCATCAATCAGAAGAATCAGAAGCTGCATATCCGGATGATTTTTGGTAATTGACTTTGCCACGTCTTTAAGAAGGGTTGTCTTACCTGCCTTAGGAGGAGACACGATCATGCCGCGCTGTCCCTTTCCAATAGGCGAAATGAGATCCACAATCCGCATAGCCATACTGCCGCCTGGACGCTCCAGATAAATACGGGAATTGGGAAAAATCGGAGTCAAGTCCTCAAAGCTGCGCCTTCTCGCCGCTTCCTCCGGCCGATAGCCGTTGACGGACTTCAGATACAGCAAGGCTGCAAATTTCTCTGTCTGGGCCCGAACCTTTACATTCCCGCAGAGAATGTCTCCTGTCTTTAGATTATAGCGGCGGATCATAGCCGGATTGATATAAATATCATTTTCCCCCGGAAGATAATTGGCACTGCGGATAAATCCATAACCATCTGCAAGCACCTCCAGAATTCCGTTGGCTATCTGGCCGCTGTCCAACTGGGACATATCCTGAGGCGCACTTGGCCGCTCCTGCGTCCGTTCTGCTGTCTTTTCAGTCCGCTCTGCTGTTTGCTCAGGCGCTTTCTCCGGTATCTTCCGTGGTTTTTGTTCTACATCCTTATCCAGCATCAGCTGAATAAGATCTGCCTTTTTCATTATAGATGTGCCTTTCAGTCCTCTTGCTTTTGCAATCTCCTTAAGCTCTGTAAGCGGAAGGGATTCATACTGCTCTTTTGTCATGCTTGTCCTCCTCTTTTCTCATTCTGTTCCTTCTTCAATCGTACACTTAATTGAAACATATTTTTTCTTGGGAATAACCGCCAGAAGCTTTCGGCGAATTTGAAGCTGAAATACGATATTCCATTGCCGTCAAATGTTGACAACTTGAATATAACACATTTTGGGAAAAAGTCAAAGGATTATTTTTTCAAAACCGCCTGGGAAAGGGGGATTGAGGGGATCGGAACGCGAAGGAGCTGGCTTATTTTGCAACAGCCCCTTAAATCTGCTCCCTTACCAGGCGGTACATCTCTTTATAAGCTGCTCCATGCTCCCGGGCCAGCTTTTTCACGCTTTCATACTCCGGATAGCGCAATTCCTCCCCATTCAGAAAGCACACCTTTACTTTCACCGGGCCGTAAGCCGTCGAAACCTCTTCTGCCCGGCGTTCTAAAGCGGCGCGCTTTACAGGATAGCGGCGCACGCCGATTGTGGTTGTCTCCCGGAACAAAACAGCGTTCATCTCTTCTATCTTTTCTTCATCGCAGAGCACGGACAGCTGATAGGCCGGCCGGTTCTTTTTCATATAGATAGAGGTAAAAAACACATCCCTGGCTCCGGCTTCCAAAAGGCATTCCATAGCATATCCCAGCGCTTCTCCGGAGCAGTCGTCAATATTACTTTCCAGCATCCAGAGCTTTTCCTCCTGCTCATTAGCCTCTTTGATCAGCATGGCGCGCAGCACATTGGCCCTGGAAAACTGCCTTTTCCCGGCTCCAAGCCCGATCTTTTCAATGGTAAACTTATCCGGCCTCTTGCCTTCTGACAGAGCTGCAATTGCCGCTCCCGTGGGCGTTACCATCTCTCCCTGCTGCTCTGTCTGCTTAAGTGTCAGCCCGTGGCTGGCCGCAATCTGCAGAACGGCAGGAACGGGAACAGGCAGGATGCCATGCTGGCAGTGCACATGTCCCTGGCCTTCCCAGAGATCGGAAACGAGAACTTTCGTTACCCCCAGCTCCTCCATACAGGCCGCAGCCGATACAATATCTACAATGGAGTCCACCGCTCCCACCTCATGGAAGTGTACTTCGTCTGCAGGACGGCCATGGACTTTTCCCTCCGCATCTGCAACAATCCGGAACATCTGCCGGGAAAGCTTTAGAACTTCCGGCTTTAAGCCTGCCCCGTCCAGCATCTGCGCAATATCTTTCCAGGTACGGTGCTCATGCTTATGTCCGTGAGCATGCTCTTCATTCTTGGCCTTTTCTTCCAGTATCACATCAAAACCACAGGCATCCAGCCCCGATTTCTGAACTCTTCCAATCTTGATCTTATAACCGTGAAGCGGAAGCTTTTCCAGGGTGCTTCGCAGGTTCTCTTCCGTGGCTCCCAAATCCAAAAGGGCCGCCACCGTCATATCGCCGCTGATTCCGGAATAGCATTCCAGATATAAAGTTTTTCCCTGCACGTTACTCCTCCTATTTCAGTTTTATTCCAGTTCCGTAATATCCCTCAAAATACACGGGTATGAAATCAATTTCCAGCCGCAAAAAAAGCGTCTGTAAATTGATTTGTGCATTTTGAGGGATACTACTGTTTTTTAAGTCGCTGTGCGGCCAACCGCCAGCCGGTTAATCTGCGTCGCCACATAAGCCGCCCCATAGCCGTTATCGATATTCACCACTGTAATCCCGTTTGCACAGGAATTCAGCATCGTCAGCAATGCGGAAAGCCCGTGAAAGCTGGCGCCGTATCCCACCGAGGTGGGCACCGCTATTACCGGCACCTCAACCAGCCCCGCCACTACGCCTGCCAGAGCTCCCTCCATGCCGGCTGCGGCAATCACGCAGCTTGCGCCCTCAAATGCATCCATATTCGAAAGCAGGCGGTGAATTCCCGCCACTCCCACGTCAAAGAGCCGAAGCACTCCTGTGCCGAAAAATTCTGCCGTCTGAGCAGCCTCTTCCGCAACCGGAACGTCTGCCGTCCCCCCTGTGCACACAACAATCTTTCCAATCGGCTCTCTTCTCTGTTTTTCTGCCTTTAATATCCTGGAAACAGGATCGTAAACTGCCCAGGGCACAGCCTCCCGTACTGCTTCGTACTGCTCCTGGCTGGCTCTGGTTCCCAGTACATTGATGCCTTCCCCGGCCAGCGTCTGGTAGATTTTTACCAGATGTTCCGTCGTCTTTTTGCTGCAGTAAATCACTTCCTCAAAGCCCTGGCGGACTTTTCTGTGGTGATCAAGCTTTGCGAAGCCCAGATCCTCATAAGGAAGCTTCTTAAGCTCCTTTTCAGCCGCTTCTATACTGACAGAGCCTTCTTTTACCTGTCTTAATAGTTCTGCTACATCCATGGCTTGTCCCTACTCTCTTTTTAATACTTCATTCATGCTCCCCATGCGGTATCCCTGCATATCCAAGGTTACATAAGAAAATCCCAGCTTCCGCAGCGCCTTGTCCGCCTTATAGCGAAACTCCGCTTTTGCAGCTCTTGCAAAATCAGTCTCCGAAAGCTCAATCCTGGCTACCGTTCCATGAATCCGCACACGAAGCTGGCCAAATCCCTGTTCATGCAGATAATTCTCCGCCTGCTCCACCATAAGCAGTTTTTCTTCTGTAATCGGTTCCCCATAAGCAAAGCGGGAAGCAAGGCAGGCCGCCGACTGCTTGTTCCAGGTGGGAAGCCCCCATTCCCTGGAAAGCTTCCGTATCTCACTTTTCGTAAGCCCTGCCTCCTTCAGCGGGCTTAAAACGCCCTGTTCGCATATGGCTTTTGCGCCGGGACGGTAATCCTTTTCATCATCTGCATTAGAGCCTTCTATCACACAGGCAAGCCCCTCTGTCTC
Organism: Clostridia bacterium; assembly: GCA_910575725.1. Classification (GTDB taxonomy): domain Bacteria; phylum Bacillota; class Clostridia; order Lachnospirales; family Lachnospiraceae; genus Laedolimicola. The sequence continues at coordinate 30,065 of CAJTFE010000005.1, forward strand.
TGCTATTCGTTTCATCTCTTTTAAGATCGCAGTTTTGCAGTAGTAGCAGCGATCCGGAGGATTTTTTGCAAAACCTTCCACCTCAAATGCCGGAAAGTCAAATTCGATATGCCGGATTCCTTCTGCTTTTGTTAACGCCCTTGCCTCATCCAGTTCTCTTTCCGGAAACGCACAGGAACGGGCTGTCACTGCCACGGCCTGTTGTCCCAATACCCGGTGGGCGGCCCTCATCAGAAAAGCCGAGTCCACTCCCCCTGAAAAAGCAATCACAGCACTCCTTTGTTCCTTCAGATACTGTTCCAGCCGCTGTAATTTTGTATGCAGGATATCCATTGAATCACTTAACTCTCCTCTTTTGACATTTAATCAAATTCTAGCATGCCGGCTTTGAAATCGCAAGAAGAATCCAATTTCTCAGTAAAATCTATACATGTTATACATACAGATAAGCATAATTATAAGCTGCTCCATTGAAATGGCCAAGTATTTCTCCCCATGCTTACCGCCCTCTGCGTTCCTCTGGGAAAGAGACTGTCAGATAACAAAGCAGCAGACTTTTCCAATAGTCTGCTGCTTTATTATCTGACAGTCTCTTCTTTGTTCAACAGAAGAATAAGCCTCCGCCAGTGACACGTCTGCACATCTTCATTTCCCACTTGCAAGGTATAAACGTTCAGTTATCTTTCCTCTCCGTATAAACCTTAATCTTCGGCTCCGTTCCGGAAGGCCGGATGACAACCTCCGATCCGTCCTCCATCCACAGCTTCACCACATCCGCCTTCGGGAATCCTTCCACTCCCTCCTGGTAATCCTGATAACGAACCACCTTAGAGCCGCGCATCTTCATATCCGGCTTCTCCGCAAGACCTTTTCGAATCAAGCTCATACGCCGGTCTGCTTCCGCCCCGTTAAAGGTATAATTCTTCAGCTCTGTCACATAACGTCCGTAAGTCTCATACAGCTCCTCCAGCACGTCCACAAGGGTCTTGCCGATAGACTTGTATGCGTCAGCCATCTCGCAGACAGCCATCGCCGCCCCTACTGCGTCCTTATCCCGGACATAGCTCCCAATCAGATAGCCGCAGCTTTCCTCAAAACCGAACACAAAGCGCTTCGCCTCCCCCTTCTGCTCCAAAAGGCCGATCTGCTCTCCGATGTATTTAAAGCCCGTAAGGGTATTGATCACCTCAGCGCCATATTGCGCCGCAATCTTATCCGCCATAGAAGTCGTCACGATTGTCTTAATGATCACCGGCTTTTCCGGAAGGGTTCCCGCCTCCTGCCTGCATTTCAGAATATAATCCAGTAGAAGAATTCCCACCTGGTTGCCGGTGAGCTGCCGGTATTCCTCCCCGTGGCGAACCGCCACTCCGATGCGGTCGCTGTCCGGATCGGTGGCAATCAGAAGATCCGCCTCCAACTTCCTGCAGTAATCAAGCCCCAGATTCAGCGCCTCCTTCTCCTCCGGGTTCGGATAGGGGCAGGTCGGAAAGCTGCCATCCGGCTTGGCCTGCTCTTTTACAAGCTGCAGATTCTTTACCCCGATATGCTTCAAAATACTGCTCACACAGCTTAAGCCGGCCCCATGAAGGGGTGTGTAAACCACCTTCAGACTGGAGGTCAGCTCCTTCTGCGTGCGCCTCTTAAGCACTGCTGCCAAAAATGCCTTAAGAACCTTATCGTTGATTTCCTCAATCTCTCCGGATTCCAAAAAATACTCAAAGGACAGATCCTCCTGGGCCTCTTTCAGATCTGTCTTCTCAATATACATCTGGATTGCCGCGGCCGCCTGGCTGGTAACCTGGCAGCCGTCGGCTCCGTACACCTTGAACCCGTTGTACTCCTTTGGGTTGTGGCTGGCCGTGATGCACACGCCGGCATCACATTTGAGATAGCGCACGGCAAAGGACAGCGTGGGCGTAGGCATCAGCCTGGGATAAATATAAGCCTTGCAGCCCTTAAGAGCCAGCACCCTGGCTGTCTCCTTTGCAAATTCCTCCGAATGGTTCCGGCTGTCGTAAGCCACTGCCACAGACGGCTCTTCACTCCGGCTCTTTACATAAGCCGCCACCCCAAGGGCCGCCTCCTGTATGGTTTCCAGATTCAGATGATCCGGCCCCTGGCCCATAACGGCGCGGATGCCTCCTGTTCCAAATTTCAAATTCATCCGTTATACCTCGCTTAAAAGTATTTGCAGCCTTCCCGTTATCCGGCAGGCTCCTGCTTCCTTTGGAAGAAATATACTGTCTCCTTTTGAAAGCTCCATACTTCCGTATGGGCTCTTCAAAGTCCCCTGCCCCTCCAGAACGAGAAGGGACTGAAAGGTATCTTTGACAATTTCCTCCATAAATTCCTCTATCTCGTATAATTGTACCACAAAATGCGGACATTGCACCAATAAAGTTCTGGAATATCCAATTTTCTGCACGCGGGGTCCCATGGGATGATGTCCGGCCAGGGGCGGCATGAAGTCCGCAGCCAGAAGCGCTTTTTCAACATGAAGCTCCCGTCTCTGATGATTCCCGTCCTCCCGGTTGTAATCATACACCCGGTAAGTAATATCCGAGCTCTGCTGCACCTCCGCTACGGTAATGCCTTTCCCTATGGCATGAATCTGGCCTGCCGGGATAAAAAAGACGTCCCCTTTTTTCACCGCCGTCCTTTGGCATACCTCCAGGATCGTCTGGTTCTGAATCCGTTTCTGGAATTCATTTACGGAAATCCGGTGCTTTAAACCATAATACAGGTACGCACCCGGCTCGCAGGCCAGCACGTACCACATTTCCGTTTTTCCCCTTGCCCCCTCCAGCTCCCAGGCAAGGGCATCCTCCGGATGAACCTGAACAGATAAGGCTTCCCTGGCTGTAATAATTTTAATTAAAAGAGGGATGTCCTCCAATCCCTCATGGAGCCTGGAAAGCATCCAGTCTTCTGTTCCCCATATATAATTTTTCCGCACTGGCTTTAGCTTTACCGGGCCCATTTATCCCTCCACAGTTTAGACATGCCTCTTTTTTAATCTCGGTTCAAAAAGGATGGATTTTCGTTCCGCCCTCTTACCGCTCCGTAAACGTTCCTGCCTCATATTGTTCACAGAACCATTCATAAGTTCTGCGGATTCCCGTTTCCAGATCAATCTTCGGCCGCCATCCCGTACTCAGGATGCGGCTGATATCCGTAACCTTTCTCGGCGTCCCGTCAGGCTTTGAAGGATCCAGCAGCACCTCTCCCTGGTACCCTGTGACACGTTTCACCAGCTCTGCCAGTTCAAGGATACGGATCTCCTGCCCCGAGCCCACATTAAAGAATTCATTTCCCTCATAATGATCCATTAGATACAGGCAGGCATCCGCCAGATCATCCACATTGAGGAACTCCCTTAAAGGCGTTCCGCTTCCCCATACCGTTACGGCAGGCGCGCCGCTGAGCCTGGCCTCATGGAATTTCCTTATGAGGGCCGGAAGCACATGGGAGTTCTCCAGGGAAAAATTATCGTTTATCCCATAAAGATTGCAGGGCATCACACTGATATAATTCGTGTGATACTGCTGATTGTAAAATGCGCACATCTTAAGGCCTGCAATCTTCGCCAGCGCATAAGCCTCGTTGGTCTTTTCCAAATATCCGCTTAACAGATATTCTTCCCGAATCGGCTGAGAACATTCCCGGGGATAGATGCAGGAGCTTCCCAGGAACAAAAGCTTCTTCACCTGATTTTTGTAAGCGCTCTCAATCACATTGCACTCTATCTGAAGATTTTTCATAATAAAATCTGCCGGGCAGGTATCGTTTGCGTGGATCCCTCCTACCTTGGCCGCCGCCAATATCACATAGTCCGGCTTTTCCTCTGCGAAAAACGCTTCCGTATCCGCTTGTCTTGTCAAATCCAGCTCCCCATGGGTTCTGGTGATAATCCGGCTAAAGCCCTCCCTCTCAAGGCAGCGCACAAGGGCAGATCCTACCAGCCCGCAATGCCCGGCTACATAGATCTTTTTCTCTCTGTCTAAGGGTTCACAATTCATTTCCTAAGCCTCCCTTCTGATACAGCAGCTCCAAAATGCTCACACTCTCTCCTCTGCAAAGCCTCTGCCATATCATGCTCCACCATCCTCTTTACCAGCTCCTCAAAGGAGGTTTTTCCCGGGTTCCACCCCAGAAGCTTCTTCGCCTTGGACGGATCTCCCAGAAGCAGATCCACCTCTGCCGGCCGGAAAAATTCCAGCGACACCTCCACCAGCACCTTCCCGGTTCTTCGGTCGATCCCTCGCTCCTCTACACCCTCTCCCTTCCAGAGAAGTTCCATTCCCCCCTGCCTAAAAGCCGCCTCCGCAAACTCTCGGACCGTATGCGTTTCTCCCGTGGCAATCACGAAATCCTCCGGCACGTCATGCTGAAGCATTCTCCACATACATTCCACATAATCCCCGGCATATCCCCAATCCCGCTTCGCATCCAGATTCCCCAGATACAGCTTTTCCTGCCGTCCTGCCGCAATCTCTCCGACCGCTCGGGTAATCTTTCTCGTGACAAAATTCTCCCCTCTCCTGGGAGACTCATGGTTAAAAAGAATTCCATTGACCGCAAACATACCATAAGCCTCCCGGTAATGGCGGACAATCCAGTAACCATAAAGCTTCGCCACCGCATAGGGCGAACGGGGATGGAAAGGCGTCGTCTCCCTCTGTGGAACCTCCTCCACCTTCCCATACAGCTCCGAAGTAGACGCCTGATAAATCCGTGTCGTCTTTGCAAGTCCCGCCACACGAACCGCCTCCAGAATCCGCAGAACCCCAATCCCATCCGTATCTGCCGTATACTCCGGCTCCTCAAAAGACACTGCTACATGAGACTGAGCCGCCAGATTATACACCTCATCCGGCCGCACCTCAAGCATCAGCCGCACCAGATTCAAAGAATCTGTCATATCCCCATAAAGAAGGCGAAGCCGCCCGTCCTCCCCAGCCCATTTCTCCAACAAATGCCCAATCCTTCCAACCGTATTCGTAGACCCCCTTCGAAACACCCCATAAACCACATACCCCTTATCCAAAAGGAGCTCCGCCAAATAAGATCCATCCTGCCCCGTAATCCCCGTAATCAACGCCGTCTTTCCCATCATCATCCTCCTATTAAAAGTCGCTGCGCGACAGCACTAAAGGGTAAAGCTGCTTCGACACACCAGTGATGAGAGAAACTTTTATTCGAAAAAAACCTCATAAAAGTTCCTCTCGTGCGCCTTTGCAGCTTTACCGTCCAGCAGAAATTTTTTCTAATAAATACTTGACATTTCTTAGCTGGACTATTAAAAGTCGCTGCGCGACAGCACTAAAGAGTAAAGCTGCTTCGACACACCGGTAATGAGAGAAACTTTTATTCGAAAAAGCTCTCATAAAAGTTCCTCTCGTGCGCCTTTGCAGCTTTACAATCCCCTCTTCCCACCCCCGCACCCCAGTAACAGATGTGCCGCAGCGAAATCCGCTCTCGGGATTTTCCAATATCCAGTGTCCGGCTGTTCGCGAACAGGCTGTCTGATATGAGCGGACATTACCAGCAAAAACCACCACACACCAAAACCCACAAAGGGTAATGTACGTTCAGAGCAGACCGCCTGTACGCGAACCGTCCGAACACAGGATATGGAAAATCCCGAGAGCGGATTTCGCTGCGGCACATCTGTTACGTCCCCCCTGCACATCACAAAATCCCCGCCAACTCAATCTCATCCCACTCAAACGTAACCCGATGAATATCCTCATTCCCCGTACTCATCCCCACATGAATCTCAACATACTCAAAATCCCGAAAAGCCTTCACCGCATGTCTCTGATTCTTCCGGATACAAACCGCCTTCCCCGGAGACAAAGAAATCTTATTCCCCTCCAGGATCAATTCCCCCGTCCCCCTAAGAACCGTCCAGATCTCATCCCTGTTTTCATGGTAATGATAACTGGAAGTCATACCGTCATAAATCCGTATCTTCCTGGTCAGCGTAGACATCTGGGGCGTCTGCGTGTCATCCAGTGTTTCCAGCGTGCCCCACCGCCGCTCCTCAAACATAGGCCGCATCCGAAAGTCCGCCGTCAGCTCCTTCACTCTTGCAGCCTCACTCTTATCCGCCACCAGAATTCCGTCCGGCCCGGCCGCAATCACCAGATCCCTCGTTCCAACCGCCGTTACCGGAGCCTTCAATTCATTGATAATCTGCGTATTCCTGCAGGTATCCGACAAAATCGCTCTTCCCACCGTATCGGTGCTCATCTGATCCGCCATGGCGTCCCAGGTGCCAAGATCTTTCCAGAATCCCCTGAATTCCACAGCCGCCAGCTTATCTGTCTTTTCCAGCACTTCATAATCAAAGCTGATCTTCGGAAGCTTCTCATAGGACTCGCATAAACCCTCATAATCCTCCGGCACTCCATAGGCCGCTGCGCGATCCAGCATATCGCCGATACGGACGCAAAACACGCCGCAGTTCCACAGGGCACCCTGACTCACAAGCTCCTCTGCCTGCCCCTCGTCCGGCTTCTCCGCAAAGCTTCGAACCTCAAAATAATCTTCCTTCCTCTCTCCCGGCAGTATATATCCGTATTTTGTTGCTGCATAAGAAGGCACTGCCCCAAGCAGTCCAATCTCCATACCGGAACGCTCCAGCATATCTCCCAGCCTCTTGACTGCCTCAAAAAAAGCCCCCTCCGTATAGGGATCCACCGGCATCACAGCCGCATAATCCTCTCTTGCAGCTCCCATGCGGCTGTGAAGGTAAGCGCAGGACAGCAGCACCGCTCCAAAGGTGTCTCTCCTGGAAGGTTCTGCCGCAATCCTTGCCTCCGGAACCTGGCTCCGTATCAGCTCTGTCTGAGCATCTCCTGCTGTAATTATCGTATTTTCAGCCATTTCAGCCTCCGTCAGCTGATCCCAGACCCTCTGAAGCATAGAGCATCGCTCCATGGAATTCGTCTCCCGGTTTACCAGCTTCAGATACTGCTTCGGCCTTGCTTCATTGGACAAGGGCCAGAGACGCCTGCCCGATCCCCCGGATAAAAGTACATAATACATCATCATTTCTTTCCTCGCTTATTTTCCGTTGCTTTTGACAGTATAAACCTGTATATTTAAGATAACAAGGGAAGATGTTGCTCAAAATAGGTACTATATTGCTGTCTGTGATTCATTTCAAAAACAGAAGCCTGTTCTCCTCTTGTATCTCATCGGAAAGGAGCTTATACTCTTGAAAAATTATTTTGACAAATTTCCCGATTCCTATACGGAAAGCTCGCGGCGCATGATTCAGACCCCCGGCGCCTTTGCCCGCTCCGCCCTTTTTTACGTGCAGGAGACAGGCTATCTGAAGCTGAAAGAAAGCCACCTCGCCCGCCGCAAAAATCTGGAATCCTATCTGGTGGTACTCGTCCTGTCCGGCAGCGGAACACTGATGTATCAGGACACCTCCTACCCCTTAAGGAAAGGCTCCTGCTTCTTTATTGACTGCATGGTTCCCTATTATCACCAGAGCAGCAGCTCCGATCCCTGGGAGCTTATCTGGGTTCATTTCAACGGCTCCAGTTCCGCCCAGTATTACCGGTACTTTTCCTCCAAAAGTGCCCCTGCCTTTTCTCCCCGGGCCTTTCCCGAGCTTCAGGAGGCCTTAGAGCATCTGCTGGAGGTGAATACGGCCTCGGATCTCTCAGCCGAGATCTCTTCCTCCCGGCTGATTGTGGAAGTTCTTTCCCTGCTGCTTCTGGATATTACAGAAAACCACGCAAAAAAGCACCCAGTTCAGCAGAAGATGGCCCAGGTGCGCCATTACCTGGATGAACACTATACGGAAAAGTTTTCTCTGGATACCCTGTCGGAACAGTTTTTTATCAGCAAATTCCATCTGTCCAGGGAGTTCCGTTCCCTTTATGGGATTACTCTCAACCACTACGTCATTGCCAAACGTATTACCTTTGCCAAAAAGCTTCTTCGTTTTTCCGACTACACCCTTGAGGAAATTGCGGAAATCTGCGGCTTTTATGACGCCAGCTATCTCAACCGGCAATTTAAAAAGTCAGAAGGCATCCGCGCTTCTGACTTTCGAAAAAAATGGATCAACTAATTCTGCGGCTTTGTCTTTTCCTCCTCCAAAGGATGGCAGCAGAAGCCGCCGCCAAAAGACTGCCCAGAGCAGCCAGGAGCACCCATTTCCAGCGGTCGAGCCGCATAAAAATACGCCTGCCGTTTGTACCTGCAACTTCTACCAGATAGGTTCTGGCTGCACTGGTACGGGCGATTTCATACATCTGCTTTCCAAGCTTCTCCGTACGCTCTTTACATATCTCATAAGCGGCGTTCACATCCTCCTGGCCTGCGCTCCGCTCTCCTAGGGTTGCATCCTCCAGCACCTTACGGTATTCCGAGAAGCTGTCATGCCACTTCTGGTTCAGCGTTTCTATCTCCGCTGCTGCCATCTGCCCTGGATTCAGCAAGCAGCCTGCCAGGTTCACGCCTGCCCCCAGCTGCTTTCCGGTATAATCCCCTACCGGTACCTTATCCATATAAACAGTATACGTTTCGTCCTCCTTCAGGCCTTCTATCTGAAGCTCCTCCAGGCTTAACCAGTCCATAACGGGAAAATATGCTTCAACCTTCGCCAGCTCACCGGTTGCAGCCATGGGCAGGCTGTGGGGCTGATAGGTGAACCTTACATAGTCGTCGCCGCCCTTCCACTCCACCCGACCGACCTCTGCATTTTCTGTCTGCGCCTCTTCTTCTTTAAGAATCCGCACGCTCGCCACCTCTTTTCCCACTCCCTGCTGGTGGAGAAAAAAGGCCCCTGCCAGAATACTTCCTTCGGCTTTTGGATGGATATTATCGTCAATCGTCAGTGTGGCGTCAGCATTTCTTTCCTGCAGAACGCCTGTAGCCCACAGCAGAGGCGTATGGAGATCCACATAGTGCGTACCCAGTTCTCCGGATAGCTCCCTGAGCTTCTTTGTATACTCCATAATGGAGTTATCAACCGTGTCTTTTTGCTCTCCGTTTTCCAGATAGTTGGAGCTTCTGGTCTGATCAAAGGGTGTCGATGCTGTTAATATTATATTTTCATTGGGAATCCCCTGTTGGTTCAGCACCTCGATAAGGCCGCGGATATTCTTGATATAAACCTCCGCTTCCACTCCGTCCAGGGCCTCATTCATGCCGAACATAATTACGGCCTTTGTGATTCCCTCCAAAGAGGCATCGCGGATTCCGCTCTCCCCATTGTAAAGCTTCCGCGCATTCTCCGCCGTATAGTAGCCTGTGCCAAGGTTACGGAATTCCAGCTTCCACTGGGGATACCGGGTAATGTAATACTGCTGCAGGAATTCCGGATAGCTGATTCCGCTGTAGCTGATCCGAGTGATGCTGTCCCCGATAAAACCTACCACATCTCCGTCTTCAAAAAGAAATGCTTCCTCCGGCCCGGCCTCCAGCTCCAGTGCCTCTCTGGAATAGCCTTCTGCCGTAATAGTTATGGTATATGTCTTTGAAACGGCCTCCTTTGCCAATTCCTCAATTTCCCTGCGCATCTTCTGATCCGCACTCTGCCAGCCCTCCCAGGTCTCCTTAAGCTGTTCCCAGGCTTCCTCTGTTCCTGCCTCTGCAGCCGTGTATACTGCGCTTCGGTATTCTGCCCCAAGTTTCTGCCGCTTTTTCATTTTCTCATAGATCGCTCTCACTGCGTTCTGCAGCGGATTCCCTTCCCCGGCTGCCAGATCAACCCCCTCCGCAAGTTCCCCTCCTGTAAAGCTTCCCAAGATGCAGTCCCCCAGAGCCGCCTCATAGACATCCCCTTGAAGGAGTCCCTCCGCCCGAAGCATTTCTCGTCCAAAGCCCTCTGCCGGCGGTATCTGTCTGCAGAGCTCCAGGAATTCATCCGACACAAACGCCGGCAGTCTCTCCGGCTTCCACGTCAGGCGTATTCCTCTTTCGCTGCGGTATACATTCTGTACCCCTTTCTTTTGCTCCTCTGAAATTGTAATTTCGGAAAATCCCTCTCCTGCCCCCTGGCCCTTCAAAATCTCATACGCCATCATCATATGGGCAGATGCGCTTGGATGGATGCAGTCGCCCCGGGTCAAGGTCTGCTTTGCATCTTCTCTCTGAACCTCTGTATACAACTTCTTCAGAGGCGTATGCAGATCTATATACTGTACGCCCCACTCCGCTGTTTTTACTTCCAACTGCTCCGTATATGCAGACAGCCTGTCATCACTTGTCTGATAGGGATGTCCGTTTTTATCGTAATTCAGTGCACAAGTCTGATCGTAGGGCGTTGGCGACAGCACCAGAATATCGCCCCCTCTAAGACCGTCCTCTTTTAAACGCGTAATCAGCCTCTCCATATCGGAAATATATGCTTCTACAGAAATCTCCTGCAGGGCTTCATTCATTCCTAAAAGAATAACCGCTCGGTTGATTCCCCGAAATGCCGGATCCCTGTCGTATGTCTCAAGCACATTCCGAACCGTATAGCCGTTTGTTCCCAAGGTGCGGAATTCTATCTTCCTGTCCGGAAATCGGCTCAAATAATACTGATAAAGAAACTCCACGTAATTTATGTCCGTGTATTCCGCATGTGTAATACTGTCTCCTATAAACCCTGCTATATCCCCGTCCCGGAACATCACGTCTTCCTCAGCTGTTATACGCTGGCCAAGGCCGTTCTCTATTTCCTTCTCCTCTCCGCCTGCCAGAACCTCCTTCTGGCACAAAAAAGCAAAAACACTGACCAGCAAAAGTTTCAATATCTTACCTTTTTTCATATAATAAAACTCCTCATTTGCCTCAATGGCGTCATTTCCTTCTTTCGTCCATTTCTCCCTCTCCCTTAAATTTACATAACTCTAATAGTTACCAGTATAACCAAAAAAGGGATATGCAACAAGGCATATCCCCAAAAGATAAGAATTATTAAGAAACTCCTCTGTTTTTGTTAAGATTCTCCGGGTTACTCTGTTACAACGCCCTTCTGCAGCATTATATTCGCATACAGGGCCTTTTCTCCGGTGGCAATGATTGCGTAAGAGGTTTTTGCTTCCTCGTAAAATTTGAAACGCTCAATGTTGCCCACACAGGCAGCACCTCTCTCGTCATACTTTGCAATAATCTCTTTATAGGTATCCCAGATCGGCGTCTCTACGTTATCTCCCGGCATAACCTCCATCAGATTCACCGGATGTTCCACATAAGTATCCAGTGGGAATACCTTTAAAATAGCCTCCAAAAGCTCCGGCACGCCGTGGCCGTCACAGCGGATTACAATTGCATCTTTTCCCATGGACTCTGCCGGAAAGTTTCCATCTGAGATTACGATCCGATCGCTGTGGCCCATCTCACAGAGAACCATCAGAAGCTCTGGGGATAAGATTGGGGAAATTCCTTTTAACATGTTCGTACCTCCTATTAAAAGTCGCTGCGCGACAGCACTAAAGGGTAAAGCCGCTGCGCAGCAGCACTAATTTTGAAAAAAGGGCGCACCCAAAGGTGCACCCCTTTTTTAGTTCTTTTTATTTGCCGTACAGGTTATCCCAGATCTCGGGGTTCTCAATGTTCTCAGCGGTGTACCACTGGCATCCGGTATCTGCATCAGATACGGGATTGCCCTGTGCTGCATCGTACAGAGTCTGAACCAGGATCTCGCCCATAGCTACTGGAGCCTGAGTAATAGCGCCAAGAAGAACGCCGTTCTTTACTGCTTCAATCTGAGCAGAGCCGGAGTCAAAGCCGGCAGCGATAACCTTGTCGTCGCCTACACCGATCTCGCTGTGGTTCTCAGCTGCGGAAATGATGGCATTTGCAGAGTGCTCATTGGAGCCGTACAGTGCAATAATTCCGTCCTCGCCAAGAAGAGAGTTAACATCTGCAAGAGATGCATCGGAAGTAACCTGTGCAGGAACGCGAACGTCGATAACAACATTTGCGCCGTCTGTCTTCTCACACTTGGAATCGCTGATGTACTTCTCGTTGCCCACAACGGTTGCTGTATGGCCGTCAGCTACTGCCAGCTCAGCAAACTTATCGATAAATCCAAGGCCTCTGTTTACAACGGACTCGGAAGTTGCATCCTGAGCTACAACGCCGATACGAACGGTTCCGTCAATTCTGCCCTTAACAGCCTCATAAACCTTCTCAGCTGCCAGTGCGCCTGCTGCATAGTTATCTGTGGAGCAGTTTGCCAATACGGATCCTTCCGGAGCGCCCGGAACACCAGAGTCAAATCCGATTACCGGAATGCTCTTGTCGAGACAGGTCTGAAGCTGGCCCTTTACGGACTCTGTATCCAGTGCAGCCAGGCCGATTGCGGTCGGGGTTGCATTCAGTGCGTTCTCCAGCTGCTGTACCTGCTGGTCAATGTTGGACTCACTGTCAGGACCTACAAAGTTAACGGTTACGCCAAGCTCAGCTGCCTTGCTCTCAACGCCCTGCTTTACTGCCTGCCAGTACTCATGCTGTAATCCCTTAGATACAATCTCAAAGGACATGCTGCCTGCATCTGCTGCCGGTGCTTCGGATTCTGCAGGCTCCTCGGACTCTGCCGGTGCCTCAGTCTCTGCCGGTGCTTCGGTCTCTGCCGGTGCTGCAGGCTCATCAGCCTTGCCGCCGCAGCCGCTTAACAGTGCTGCTACCATTGCTGTAGAGAGCAATGCTGCCAAAACTTTCTTTTTCATGTTTTAAATTCCTCCTTTTATTTTTCTCCTTTTTGGAGCTTTTCTATGTAAACTGCTTATGCAGTAAACACCTTACGCAAGTTTCTTATTCTTCAATACGTCAATGTAAACGGCTATAATCAGAACCAGGCCGATGATAATCTGCTGCCAGTTGGCCTGCAGGCCAATCATAGGAAGCCCTGTCTGCAGTACGGACATAAGGAACACGCCGATGATGGTTCCGGATATGGTTCCAGCGCCTCCACTCATGGAGGTTCCGCCGATAATAGCGCCGCCGATGGCGTTCAGCTCGATCCCGCCGCCTCCGCCGGGTATCATAGACTGGAATGCGGAACTGTAAGCCAGAGCCGCAAGCCCGGTAAATGTACCAGAGATAATATAAGCTAACGTCTGATACTTTGCCACATTCACGCCGGAAAGCCTTGTCGCCTCTTTGTTACTGCCGATAGCGATGATATAACGCCCCGGCCTGGTCTTGTTCAAAAAGATGCTCATCGCAACTGCCAGAATCAGCACCCACAAGAACCCTATGGGGATCTTTGTTCCGCCCATATCCATCTTAAAAAGCTTACGGGTCCAGCCATTGGGTGAACTGGAGGAAGGCCAGGTAACGCTTGCATTGCCGGTCACGATGGCGCCCATTCCTCGCACAATCATCATGGTACAAAGAGTTGCCAGGAAAGGGGCATGGCCGCCCCTGGAAACGATCAGGCCGTTAATGGTTCCCACCAGCAGGCCGCACAGCACGGTTACGATGATTCCCACAATAACCGGCATGTTTTTCTGGGTAATCAGATAGCCGCCCACCAGCGCATAGCAGAACATTCCTGTTCCGATGGAAAGATCTACGCCTCCGGTAATCAGGCAGAAGGTAACCCCAATCCCCAGAAAAGCCAGATAATAGGTACAGTCCATAATACTCAAAAGCGTTGAATACTGACGGAATGCGGAGCTTGCGGCGCTAAAGAAGATAAGCATGGCAATCAGCACGAGTACAACTACAATCTTCTGTACTCCGATGGCCCTTACAAGCGGATTGTCTGTAAAAGCATTTCCTTTTTTCTTCTCTGTCATGATTTCTCCCCCTCCTAATCCCTAAGCGTCGCCGCATGCATGATTCGTTCCTGGGTTGCCTCTGAAATATCCAGCTCACCGGTCTTCCTGCCCTCACACATAACCACGATCCGATCACTCATACGCAGAATCTCCGTCATCTCTGATGAAATCATGATGATGGACTTGCCCTGTGCCACCAGTTCATTCATCAGCTGATAAATCTCGCTCTTGGCTCCTACGTCAATACCCCGGGTAGGCTCATCGAAAATCAGAATATCGCAGTTTCTTACCAGCCACTTGGCAATAACCACCTTCTGCTGGTTTCCTCCGGAAAGATTCACGACCAGCTGCTCCACGCCGGGCGTCTTTGTCTTAAGCGTCTCTACATACTGCTGGGCTACCTGATTTTCTTTCTTCTTATCGATAAAGGCGCCTTTCATAAAATTCTCAAGGCTGGCCATGGTAGAATTCTCTGCGATTGTCTTTGCCACTACAATTCCGTACCGCTTCCGATCCTCTGACAGATAACCAATCCCGCATTTTACCGCATCCTGGGGGGTCTTTATCTCTACCTTCTGCCCGTTTACATAGACATCGCCGCTCTCCTTGGGATCTGCCCCGAACAAAGCTCTGGCTGTCTCTGTTCTTCCAGCCCCCATCAGGCCGGAAAATCCTAAGATTTCTCCCTTTCGCAGTTCAAAGCTCACATCACGTACCATTCTGCCCGCATTCAGATGTTCTACCTTAAGCACTACAGGCGCATCCTTCGGAACAGCACTCTCCGTCTTGGGATCTTCGTAAATCACACGGCCTACCATCATATTGATGATATCATCCTTGGTAGAATCCTTCGTAATCAAGGTTCCCACGTAACCGCCGTCACGCATAACGGTTACCCGGTCAGTTATCACTTTAATCTCATCCATACGGTGGGAGATATATACAATACCCATCTGCTTTTCCCGCAGATCGCGGATAATCTTAAATAATTCTTCGATCTCGGCTTCCGTTAAAGCCGCAGAAGGCTCATCAAAGATAATAACCCTGGCCTCATGTGAGATAGCCTTTGCAATCTCACACATCTGCTGCTTTCCGACAGTCAGCCGGCTCATGGTTTCTTTCGGATCTATGTCAATGCCAAGCTGATCAAAAAGCTTTTTTGCTTCCTCATTCATCTTCCTGTCGTCAATCAGCTTGCCGTTCATAATCTCCCGGCCGATAAAGATATTCTGGGCCACTGTCAAATGCCCCATCATGTTCAGCTCCTGATGCACAATCACAATTCCCGCATCCTGAGCCTCTCTTGGGTTGGAAAACTCTACTTCCTTTCCCTCATATGTAATCGTTCCCTCGTCCTTGGTATAGATACCGGTCAGAACCTTCATCAAGGTTGACTTGCCGGCTCCGTTTTCACCCATCAGCGCATGTACTTCGCCTTTTCTGACCTCCAGGTCTACATGATCCAGCGCATGTACTCCGGGGAACGATTTGTCGATACCTTTCATGGTTAAAATTACGTCGCCCATTTTTTCCTCCCCCTTCGCTTAATTGCGTCTGCTTCTGCTGCGCAGGTCTGCATATACTACCGTTAGGACAATCAACCCGGTAATAATGTACTGGTAATTAATCTGGAAGCCCATAGCCATAATGCCTTCCTGCAGAAGTGCAATAATCAGCACTCCGATAAGGGTTCCTCCGATGGAAGCCACGCCTCCGGTCATGGATGTCCCGCCCATTACACAGCCGGCAATTGCCTCATTGTTAAATGTATCACCAAGGCCCGGAAGAACCGTAGTATTCTTAGCCACATAGAAGATGGCTGCAATCCCGGCCAGTGTTCCGCAGATGATATATGCCAGCGTCTCCCAGCGCTTGGTATTCACGCCGGACAGCCTTACAGCCTCCCGGTTGCTGCCGATGCACAGGATATAGCGGCCTGCCATGGTCTTATTCAGAATAACGGCGCAGACAGCAGCCGCTATAATCAGGATAAACAAGCCTGTCGGGATCTCTGTGGTCCCCACCTTCATGCCTACCAGGTTCCGGAACCAGCCGTTGGCGTCTCCTGCCTGGGGCCAGCTCACGGACTGCGTCTTGGTAAATACGGATCCAATGCCTTTTGCAAGCATCATGCTTGCCATGGAGGTAATAAACGACGGCAGCCCCGCATAAGATACCAGAACACCATTGAGTACTCCAAAAGCCGTTCCCACCAGTATGCACAGGATCAGGCATATAATCAGCGGCCATCCCTTGGATGTCAGAAGATATCCTGAAATCAATGCTCCGCAGAACATCACCGGGCCAATGGAGAAATCAATTCCCCCCGTAGCAATAACAAAGGTTACTCCCAAAGACAAGAAGCCCATGAAATACGCATATTTCAATAAGCTGACAATACGGGCAAAGCTCACAAAATTTGCATTTGCCTTCACCATCGGTGTGATGAGTGCAAACAGAAGGTACAGCAGTACCATAACACATAACAATACCACCCTGTTAAACCCAATCTTTTTTACGATTGCATTCTGTTTAATTTTTTCCACCTTTTTCCCTCCAGTACCCCCGTAGAGAAGGCGATAAAAACGCCTTGTCTGTCCGTTGAATTTATGTCTATTATATGTCCAAATTATGAATAAAGTAATAGAAAATCCTTTTGGAATAGGTAAATATTTTACGAAAAAACAGCCGCAAATCTCTAAAGTACCGGATTTGCGGCTGTTTTTTCGATTACTGTCTCATTTTTAAGGCTTTTAACTGGAGATTCGTTCTTCAAATACACAAAATCCCATCAAGCATGCGATAAGGGCTCCCGTTATCATTAACAACATCTTCCGCCACCTCCTTGTACCGGCAGAGCCACTGCTCCAGTTCCGGTTCTGTGATATGCTCCAGTTTATCCGGGTTGTGCCGGGCAAACTGCTTCAGCTTCTGAAAGGTCCCACATTTCATTTTCAGCTCCCCCTTTACTTTTCCGGTTTTCTTATCTATAATTATAATCAAGAAATATATTATAAAATATATTTGTATCGCTTATTTATATAATTATATCTTCAATTATTCTATTATTATATATGGATAGGAGCAGCTATGAAAATACGGATCAGGGAAAACCAGTCTGAAGAAATCGAGGGCCTTTCCACGGAATATCCTTATATCTGCCATCATGTCAATCTGGCAGACACCAGGATTCCCTGGCACTGGCACGAGGAGGTTGAGTTTGTCTTTGTGGTCAGCGGGGCTATGACCCTTACGACTTCCAATCAGACCTGTTCCTTTCACAAAGGCGAAGGCTTTTTTATCAACGCCAATGTGCTCTGCACTATGAATGCCCGAGAGGAGGGGCAGACTGCCGTTATTGATTCTCATCTGTTTCACCCTGTATTCCTGGGGGGACATTTTAAAAGTATTTTTTTCACCAGGTATCTGGAACCTGTTCTTCAGAACCGGTATCTGGAGCTTCTGGAATTCCGTGAAGCCGGGCCGCGGCAGAAGAAGCTGCTGGAGCTTCTGCGCCGGGCCGCGCTGCTTCAGAAGCATGAGAATACAGAATTTCAGACCAGAAATGTTTTTTCGGATATCTGGCTTCTGCTTCTTGAGGAGCTTCGGGAGGCGAAGCCTCTTTTGGACTCCTCCAAGAGCGTAAACCGGGATCGCATTCAGACTATGCTTGCTTTTATCCAGCAGAATTACCGAGAGAAACTGTCTCTTGAGGATATCGCACGGTCTGCCTGCGTAAGTAAAAGCGAATGTCTGCGCTGCTTCCGCACCAGTATCCAGCGGACGCCTTTTGAATATCTTCTGGATTACCGGCTTGAATGCGCGGAGCGGCTTTTACGGACTACAGATACTCCGGTTCTGGATATTGCTCTTAAGTGCGGATTTTCAAACGGGGCTTATTTTGGGAAAATGTTTAAGGAGGCCAGGGGGATACCGCCTGGACTTTATCGGAAGGTTCATCAAAAAAAGAACGGCGGCATCCCCTGACTCTTTAGAGATTCGTTATTTTTTTCCAAAGAATGGAAATAGGAGTTTTTGGTTTTCTTCGGTATACATGTTTTCTTTGGTTATCAGCTCGGATCCGGAGTCTACGTAGGCTTCTACTGCTTTCCCACGAGCGGCTTTGACTGCTGTCTCGATTCCCAGATAGCCCATGTTGAATGGCTTTTGAATGACTATGGCGTCGAATACGCCTTCCTCTAACAGCTGGATTTCTTCTATAGAGCTGTCGAAGCCCGCCATATGGCAGCTGCCTGAGAGCCCAAGATCTTTTACTGCAAGGGCCGCGCCTACTGCGGAATATTCATTGAGCCCTACAATCATATTCATATCCGGGTATTTCTCCAAAAGCCCACAGGTGAGCTGATAGGCTTTTTCTGAGGAAGAATCGCAGAACACTACTTCTGCTATCTGCTTTTCGGCATCTGCAAGCCCGGCGCGGAACCCCCGTTCACGCTCGACTGCCGTGGAGGTTCCTTTTATATGGCCTACAACGCCGATGACTGTGGCCTCATTTACAAATTGTTTCATAAAGGTTCCCATCTTATATCCGGCTTCAAAGTTGTCGGTTGCAATTAAGGATTCTCCAATCTCCCGTTCCATGGTGGAGTCCATCAGCACCAGGGTTATTCCGGCTGCCTCGATCTGCGCGGCAAAGGGAAGGGTGGCGTCGTAGCTGCTGGGGGTCAATGCGATCGCGTCAGGCTTTTCCTCTATGGCTTCCAGTATCATCTGGTGCTGGAGCTCTGTCTCACTCTCTCTTTTTGGACCCATAATGGTCAGTTCCACACCCAGCTCATCAGCCGCCATCTGGCCCCCTTCGTAGATGCTGGTCCAGAAGTCTGTATCATCCACTGCTTTTTGAATCAGCACAATCTTAAGAGGGCTTTGTCCTTCGTTCCGGCTCTGCCAGTACCACAACCCCAGAACTGCCGCAAAGCAGGCGGCAAATCCTGCTGCCAGTATTTTTTTCTTATAATTCCCCATCCCTTCCCTCCTCTCTTCCAAAGGGAAGTCTTATGGCTGCTTCGGTTCCCTTACCCGGGCTGCTTTGGAAACTGATTCCATATTCCTCTCCATAGTAAAGCTGAATCCGCTCATTCACATTGTTCAGGCCCACCCCGTTGGAACGGGTGTCTCTTGTGTGCTTTTCAAATATATGGGCCAAGGCCTCCGCATCCATTCCTTTTCCGTCGTCCTGTACCAGAAGTATCATCTGATCCCCTTTCCGAAAACCCCGTATCCGGATCAGCCCTTTCCCCTCCTTGTACTTTATTCCATGGTAAATGGCATTTTCCACCAAGGGCTGAAGAATCAGCTTAATAACTTTTTCCTGCATGATTTCCGGATCTACCAGGATCTCGTATTCCAGCTTGTCCTTGTAGCGCATTTTCTGAATGGACAGATAGGTTTCTGTATACGCCGCTTCTTCGGCCACAGTCACCACCTCCTGCTCATTGCTGATGCTCCGGCGCAGAAGCTTTGCCAGGGACGAGGTCATACGCACTACCTCCTGGTTTTTCCCCCACTCTGCCATCCAGATTATGGAGTCCAGGGTATTATAGAGAAAATGGGGATTGATCTGGGACTGGAGGGCCTTAAGCTCTGATCTGCGTTTGATCTGCTGCTCCCGGTCTCTCTGTACCATCAGGTTCTTTATTTCCTCTGTCATCATATTGAAATTACGGCTCAGATGCCCGATTTCATTTTCCTCCCGGACATCCAGGGCTGCATGGGCAAAATTTCCCTTTTCCACCTCTTTCATGGACTTTTCCAGAGCCTTAATCGGCTTTGTTATCTCATCGGAGAGAAGATAAGCCAGGGCCAGGGCCGCCAGAAACAATGCCAGGGCTATCACAAGATAAATCTTCCTTGCCTCATCGGCCCTATGCATCAGCTCCGGCACCATGGATACGCCGACTACAATCCATCCCGTCTGCTCGGAACGGGAGACGGTGTACAAACGGCCGTCTTTAGAGAGAAATGAAGATTCCTTTGTCTCCATAACCTCTGTAATCAGCTCTTTTTTCATGCCGCTGTAGATCAGCTGCTGCTGGGGATGGTATACGATTCCCCCGTTTTCATCCAGAATGTAGATATACCCCCGGTTCCCCAGGCTGAGCCGCTCGCACAGATCACTGATGGCGCTGTAATTCAAGTCTACAAAAAAGATGCCCCCTGCCTCCGGATCGTCCTTTCTGGAAATATTACGGCTCAAGGTTACAACCCAGTCATAGCTTCCAAATATGGCGTTCTGCACATGGGAGGAGGAAATGACCGTCTCCCCTCCGGCTGCCTCCGCTTCCTGATACCAGGCAAGCTCTGAAACATTGATATACGGATTCAGTCTTGCACGCCCTTGATTAATCAGGGCCTCTCTCTTCCTTGGAAGCAATGCGATGTTGACAATGTCGTTCCGGGTGTCCGTGATCGTGCGGAATACTCCAAGAATCCGCTCTGGAAGCTCCTTCTCCCTCTCCTCGGAAAGCTCTTTTCCAAAAAGGTAATCCCATACATCCGAATTGTCCGCTACAATGACGGAAATATTCTCCATATAGCCGATGTAAGAGTCAATGTCATTGTTTACCTGTCCGATCAG
This sequence comes from Clostridia bacterium, assembly GCA_910575725.1. Lineage (GTDB taxonomy): Bacteria > Bacillota > Clostridia > Lachnospirales > Lachnospiraceae > Laedolimicola. Next base: position 50,411 of record CAJTFE010000005.1, read on the forward strand.
CTGGGAGGTATATTCCGTGGAATTCTCCAGCACTGCTTCCCTGGTAAACCGCAGAGACAGCACAAGAAAAATCATAAGGGCAAAGACAATGAGCACCGCGAAGGAAAATATGATTGAAGTCCGGATGCTGCGGAAACGCATCAGCAGATTTTTTTTCATTCCGTCCGGTTCTCCTTTGCATACTCTGTGGGTGTTCTTCCCGTAGCCTTTTTAAAAGCAATGCTGAAATAATGGGGATCGGAAAACCCCACCTCCCGGGCTACCTCGTAGGTCTTCATGGACGTATTTTCCAGAAGCTTTCTGGCCTCCTCCATCCGCTTTTTTGTCAGGGCCTCGATAAAGGTCTCCCCGGTACAGCTTTTAAACAAGGTGCTGAAATAGCTGGTGCTGATGGCAAGATGGCTGCATACGGAATTGAGATTCACCTCGGAGTTCATATAATTCTCTTTGATATAATCAAGAGCCATCATAGCCTGCTTCTTTCCGTAGCTGTCCCTCTGCTCTCCCAACAGTCCGGAAATATGAACGCAGATAGCTGTCACATCCTCAGCCATATCTGTCAGATGCTCATAGGCGTAAATCCGGTTTAAGAATTCCTTCTCTTCCTCCACAATGAGGTTTTCCTTCTCTTTGATCAGATTGGCCGTTGCAATCACGGTCAGAAGCAGGTTCTGCATATAGATGATAGAACGGTTGCGGTTGGCATAGGAATCCCGGATCTCCTGGGCAAAGGCCCGTATATTCTCCTCAATGGACACCTCGTTTCCGCTTTTGATCTCCTGGAGCACCTTTCCGGCCCACCTAGGCACGTCTATGGCCCGGCTGTTCTCCGGCTCTTCCAGAAGCTCCGGCTTAAGAACCCGACCGCCTCCCATAAAAAATTTCTGCTCCATCACATCCCAGGCTCCTTCATAGGACTGGTACAAACGGCAGATATCGGGCACCATCTGCCCAACGCCGATGGTGGTCTCTATGAGAAGCAGGCTGTGGATGGTTTCCTGGATCTCCCGAAAGATTTCTTCCATCTGCTTTTCCAGCTCTTCCTTTGAACGGCCGCAAAAAATGATGATGGTTTTCTCCTCCATATTCTGAAAAACCACCCCCAGCTTCTGGCGCTCAACCAACTCCTGGGTAATATTGCAGATAGCAAACAGGGCCAGATCGTCACGGACGTCCGTGTACTGGTTCAGAAAAGGCGACAGATCGTCTCCTTCCACAATGGCAGTATTAAAAAAAGCCCCCGACAGACAAATTCCCAGCTCCGCCATCTTATCCCCAAGACCCTCCGGCCGTTCATTTCCCCGTAAAAGGCTGTTTAAAAAGCGTCCGCGCAAAAAGGGCCTGTTGCTGATATAGGCCCCCTGCAGTTTTTTCAAGGTTTTCATTTTTGCACAGCGTTCATCCAGGCTTTTCTTTGCCCGAATGAGAACCTCCATAAGCTCCGAAGGCGTCACAGGCTTAAGAATATATTCCATAACCTGGTAGCGCACCGCCTGCTTTGCATACTCAAATTCGTCATAACCGCTGATGATCACGGTTTTTGTATCGGGATGATTTTCATGGACATAGCGCGCCAGCTCGATTCCGTCTACATACGGCATATAAATGTCTGTCAACAGCAGATCCGGCGCGGCCTCTTTCATCCGCTCCATAGCCTCCCGGCCGTTTTCACAGCTGCCAATCAGCTCAAAGCCCATTTCCTCCCAAGGAATATTTTCACTGATTGCCTCGCGGATCAACGCCTCATCGTCTACCAGCAATACCTTATACATAACTCTCTTCCCCTTGCATGCGGAGCTGCCGCAAAATAAGACGGCAGGCTTTTCCGCTGTCCGGTGTCCGGCTGTTCACGCACACGCTGTTTGATATTGGCGGACTTCAAGTCCGACAAGAGCAGACAGCGTGTACGGGAACCGTCCGAACACCGGATGCGGAAATGACTGACGGCTTATTTTGCGGCAGCTCCGCTCCTTTTTATCCGAAAAGCTTGTTAAAAAAGCCCATAATCGCATCAAAGAACCGGGTGATAAAATTCCCCACCTGCTCCGTATCAATGTTATCCAGGTCAAGGCCCATGCCCTTGAGCTTCTCATAGAGCTCTCCGGCCTGCTTTGCCAGGGCGTCCACATCCAGATCCAGCTTGCTGATCTTGTTCATCAGCTTAATCAGCTCCTGCACCTGCTCGTCGGACAGCTCAATGTTGAATTCCTTCATGGCATTGCGGATGATCCGCTCAATATCCTCATCGGATTCCACATGCTCCTCCGCTATCTGCTGCTTGATGTAAGCGATAATGTCGGAAGCCGCCTCGGAATCGCCCAGGATGTCGCCCAGGTCTCCCGTTACCACGATCTCGTTTACAGCTGCCTCCAGAGCTTCCTCACCTACATTTTCACCTGTCATTTCCTCGTAGCCCTTGACGGCTCCGATAAGGGCCGCCGTTCCCGACAGGTTGGTGGGACCGGCCACGAATACGTCCGCATCCTTGAGGCCGGCTGTAATCAAGGCGTTCCGATACATATCAATGGTACAGTAGCTGATGTTGTAAGTAGTCACATTAAGGCCGCTGCCCTCTGCCGCCGGGCGGATCAGCACGGAGGACAATGCCTTCGTTCCGATGACGCCGGCTCCCAGATATTGATCCAGATATTGGTGCTCCTGCTCGTTGGTCACATAGATTACCTTGTAGCTATCCAGATCCGCCGGGTCTACGCCCAGAAGATTCAAGACCGTTGCTTTCTGCTCCTCGCTTAAATTGGCTCCCAGGGCCAGGATCGGCGTGTCATCTTCCGCTGCAAATGCCGTAATTCCGGACGTAAGCAGCATGGCCATGGCCAGTATCAGTGATAAAAGTCGCTTTTTCATATTTCCTCCTATTCTAAGTCGCTGCGCGACAGCACTAAAGGGTAAAGCCGCTTCGACGCACCGGTAATGAGAGAAACTTTTATTTGAAAGGACGCTCATAAAAGTTCCTCTCGTGCGCCTTTACGTCTTTACTGTCCAGCAAAATTTATTTTTCAAAAACACTTGACATTTCTTAGCTGGACTATTATAGTTCCGCAATATCTTCTATTCTTTCCTGCGAGGGTGTTCCGCTTCTTTGCTCAGCCAGTTATACAGATCTTCATATACGGTGCTTCGATCCGTTTCATTCAGAATCTCATGCCGGTCTGTTTCGTAAAGCTTTGTTGTAACCTTTACCATCCCCGCTTCCCGGAACCGCTTCTCAACCAGCTCCACTCCTGCTCCAAAATCACCTACCGGATCCTCTTTTCCTGCCACAAACAGCACAGGCAGATCTGCCGGCATTCTCTTCAGACTGCTCTTGTTCCATGCCGTCTCCATGCTGTAAAACAGATTGTAGTATCCGTTCAGGGTAAACCGGAAGGTGCAGCGCTCGTCTGCCAGATAGCGGTCTACAACCGCCTCGTCCTTGGTGAGCCAGTCTGCCGTTGTCCTGCCCGGTTTGAAATGTTTATTATAGCCTCCGAAGGCCATTCTGTCAACAAGAAGGCTCCGGTGGCGCCATCCAAATATTGCCGCCAGCCCGCAGCAGAGCCCTCTGCCTGCCTTCAAAAGAGGCACCGGCTTCGTTCCCGTTCCCATGATAATCGCGCCGTCAAGCTCCCCGCCGCACAGGCAGAGATACTGGCGCACAAGAAAGGAACCCATACTGTGCCCCAGCATATAGTAAGGCAGATCCCCATAGGTCTTTTCCGTCAGCTTTTTCAGATGATGAATGTCCTTAAGCACAGCGGCATTCCCGTTCTTTTCACGGAAAAAGCCGTAATCCTCCTTGGTGCCGATGGACGCTCCATGTCCAAGGTGATCATGTCCCACTACTGCAAAGCCACGCTTTGTCAAGTACTGCGCAAACTCCTCATAGCGGCCGATAAACTCCACCATTCCGTGGACAATCTGAAGAACCGCTGATACCTCTCCCTGCTCAGGCTTCCACTCCACTGCATGGATATTCGTTTTTCCGTCAGCAGACAGATAAGTATATTCTCGTTTTTCTGCCATGGCTGTCATCCTTTCTTACTTCGTCCAATAAGATATCCCCTATGGGTATCACATGAATGTATATCCCTTCGGGATGGGCGGACTTCGTCCGTTAAAGTATAACATATAGTATAACATGAAACCCCAGGAATGTATGAAGTTTTTATTAAAATTTCATTACTCTGTAATAAAGTCCCGCAAAAAACCGGAAGGCCCCCTGTCTGGAAAAGCCTTCCGGTCGTTCTTTTTTTATTCGCTTGTATTTCTTTTATCCCCGTCCTGGCGTGCTCTCAGATACAGCTCTCCATAAACCGGTTTTATTTGTTTTTCTTACTCTCCAACAGGGTAAACGCAAAATCCTTGATGGCCTTGGCCGCCTGCTCATACGTCATATCCGTGGTATTGATACACAAATCATAATTGCGCATGCTCTCCCACTCCTGCCCGGTAAAATAACGGTAATAATCCCGGCGGTAGCGGTCGGTCTTGGTAATGAATTTATCCGCCTTCTTCCAGTCAATCTTCTGACGGTTCATCTCCTTCTGGATGCACTTCTCCCTGGAAGCATAGATGAAGACCCTCACTAAATTGGTCCGGTCATTCAGTACATAGTCTGCGGCCCTTCCGATGACCACATAGGAGGACATCTCCGCCAGCTCCCGAAGCACCTTGGCCTGGTAGTTGAAAAGATTGTTGTTGGAGGTAAAGTCCTCCTTCTCCGGAGGAATCAGACCCCCGGTGTACACCTTCTGGGATGCCCGGAACAAAAGACTCTTCTTCTGATCCTCGTCGGCCCTGGCGAACAGCTCCTGGCTGATTCCGCTTTCATCGGAAGCAAGCCGGAGAAGATTGCGGTCGTAAAGCTCCACTCCCAGATCCTTCGCCAGAATTCTTCCGATGGAGGTTGCACCGCTTCCACAGGTTCTTGTGATAGAAATTACGAAATTATCCATATTCCACACCCCTTACCCGGCGCTGCAATGAGCAGCCCGAAATTCACTTTTCTTTTCACTTTAAAAACAACATCTGCACCTGTTTTTGTATGTTTATTATAACAATCCGCAAGCAGGGTGTAAAGCCCTTATTCCACATTATAACCTTAACAGCCTGTACGTGGTTACTGTTCACTCCGTGCCCAGTAACACGCTTCGCGATGCACAGAAATCGCAAAAAGATGCGATTTCGCGCTGAAAAACTCGGGATTTCCGCACAAAATGTGCGGAAACACCTCGCGGAACAGTTGCGTGTGAACAGTAACTGTACGTGAACCGTACAAACACAGATATGGAAAAGCCTGTCTGTCCGATTTGCTGCACGACTGAACAACTGCTTATAACCGAAACATTTTTGCTACGGTCAAATAAAAATCAGGATTGGCCTGCCGGATGGCGTTGGTCTCGTTGGAAAAGATTGTCAGCCACCCCCGGCTCACAGTGAGCAGCAAAAGCCCCAGAGTAATCACATACAGGATACGGGAAGAACGAGTACCCTCAAAATGAATATGCCCCAGAATCAGCAGGAACGCCATAAGGCTGACGGCCAGGCTCAGATCGCAGACATAGCGTATGTGAATCCCTCCCAGAAGGAAATCCAGATATCCCAGCCCCAGAATGCTCACGAGGAGCAGCCAGCAGATCCGCCTCTTTAGGGAGTCCTTTTTTTCCCTCCCGCCAAGCGTCAGTCCTGCCAGAAAAACCCCCAGGTTCAGAGGCATCTGAAAAAGTCCGGCGCTGTACTCCTGGTAAAGATAATTCCCAAAATCTACGCATTTCTCCGTTGTAAACCGCAGAAACGGGAAAAACTCCGTATAGACAAAGGATTCTCCAAAATAGTGATACAGCATAGACAAAAAGTGGTGCAGGCTTAAGACAAGCCCGTTATACCGAATATCACTCTCTGTAAGCTGGAAGGCCGTTCCAAACTCAAACACAGATCCAAACCGAATCTGATTATAGTACATCACGCCAATCCCTCCCAGCAGAACGGGAGCCAGGAAGGGCAGCGCACACCGAAGCTTATCTCCCGGCCGCATCGCCTTGTCAAAAAGAACGCCCAGGAACAGCGGCGCCCCAAAAGCCGCTGCCAGAATCACCATATTCGGGCGTGAAAGCACAAGCATCACTACAGAAATCCCTGCCAGGAAAAAAAGCAGCATACGCTTCATTCCATTTTCTCTTAGACAGGCAAAAGAGGAAAATCCAGCAAAGGCCGCCAGCCATCCCACTCCACTGATCAACGGAAGATAGTAAAAGCTCAGCGACGCCTGCATCAGATACAGAAAGCTTCCAAACACCACGGCTGCCTCCCCCAGCAAAAACAGGACAAGATTTGCCCTGGGCCGGAAGATTTGGTAAAGTCCCTGAATGGCCCCAAAGACAGCCAGAATCGCAAAAACGGACAAAAGCGTCCCTGCCAGAAGCTCTGTAGGAAGCATTCCCGTCAGCCAGTAGACCGGATAATACACCATAAACAAAGGCGCCAGACCAAAATAAGAATAGTACTGCCCATGATAATAAGCCCGATCCCAGTGATAGGCGATCTCCTTTTTATCCCTCTCCCCCTTATCATAGGGGTTCTCAAGTTCCAGCAGCGCCGGATTTACATCGAGATCCAGGGCTGCCTGCCCCTTTTCAAAAGCATCCAGCTGCTGCATATAAGCATCCACCACCATCTTTGGGGAACGAAGCTCTTCCAGAGAAGGATAAGGGCGAAGGTATTGATGGGAAGGCGATCCGCCGTAGAGAATCCAGCAGGAAACCAGCAGGCAGAAAGCCAGAACCAGCAGGTTCATCCTGCTATGGCTTTTTTTCTCCGGACAGTATTCCGCCTCATAGAGCCGGAAACGCAGTACACAGAATACCGCAAAGAACAGTCCCGCCATCAGAATCAGCCGAAGCTCGTGAATCTGCAGAGGAATCCGTTCATTCAGCACCACGGAAAGAAGGAATACCGGTTCTTCCAGTTCCTCCGTAAAGTTGATGCGGAGCCGCGTCAGCGCCCCGTGGCTGTGCAGACGAACCGTAAAGGCAGACTCATGTCCTCCCGGATTCACCTGAAAGCTTCCTGCGCCCATAGTCCGGTATGCGTTGGCTTCGTCGCAGATGCCGATATTTCCGGACAGAACCTGGATCGGTCCGGCTGTACGTACCGTGACGCTGCGCACCTGCTGGGACAGGCCGTCAAAAGAAACCGTCGGATTATCCGGAAGCAGCGGAAGAGACTCGCCGTTATAGCCCGTCATCTGGGACAAATCAAGCTCTGTTCGGTTGTAATCTCCAAAATTCTGGGAAAAATAAGAAAACTGAAATACACACAGCTCCAGAAGCGCTGCCAGAAGAAACGCTGCTGTCAGAAGAATCCATACATTTGCCGTTTTTATAACTTCCATATATTTTTTCACGGCTTCATTCCTTTGTCATTGTATTCAATCTCTTGACAAGAAGATCGTTATTATGAAATTAAAAAAGGAAACCCATTCTGGGTTCCCCATGCCCCTGCCAAGGAGTCGGCGTGACAGGATTTGAACCTGCGGCCTCTACGTCCCGAACGTAGCGCTCTACCAAGCTGAGCCACACGCCGTTATCTAATTGTTTTGCTGTCAGCACTAATTATCCTATCATAGAATCCGATATTTGTCTAGTAGAAAATATCGGATTCTATGATTTTTTCATTTGCTTTATTGCGGCGTTGTTATACTCCCCTCCGGCTGGCCGCCCTCAGACGTTCCTCCTTCCTCCGGGGGAGTCTCTTCCGGCGGATTCTCTGTTGGAGGGGTCTCCTCCGGGGGATTTTCTTCCGGGGGATTTTCTTCCGGAGGATTCTCCTCTGGCGGTGTTTCTTCCGGTGGGTTTTCCGGAGGGGTCTCTTCCGGCTTCTTATCCGGCACACCGCTCTCCGGCGCAAAGTTCCAGGTATAGGAGAAAATATGATCCCCGATAATCAGTCCGCTCAGCGCAGGATTATTCCGGTGGGTACGGAAGAATACCCTGTTTCCCACATTGGATTCTCCCGCAATAGCCCGCCTGGCCGCCGTAAAGCATGCCTGGCTTACGCTTCCCAGATCCTGCTGCAGCACCAAATCAAAACGCCCCGAAGTAACGGGAGAAAACTGTCCCGGCGCCCGTATCACACTCATAATGGTATTCTGCGGAAAACGTGGATCCCGAATCCGGTTCATTACCACGGCTCCCACCGCTAGGCGCCCTGCGTCTCCCTGGTTCGCCGCCTCACAGTGAATCAGCACCGCAAGGGCCGTGACCTCCTCCTCGCTGGCTCCATAAGCTCCATAATTTGCGTGATCGGTTCCGGTTGTCTGTACGCCGGACACATTTCCCAAAGATGCGTTGATCTCCGCCAGCTTGGCAGCCTCCAGAGATGCCTCCAGCCGTTTCTTCTCCGCAATCAGCTCCGCCAGCACTTCCTTCTGAACCGCCAGAGCGTCATTCTTTCCGTTCAGATCCGCCTGGGCTGCCGCAATGTCGTTTATATGCTGTCCTATCTTGCCGGATGTTCTTTTTGCCAAGGCCGAAACCTCATCCTGCTTTTCCACAACGGATGCATGAAGCTCGTCCAGGGCTTCCATCTCTCCCTGAAGCTCCGCCTCCTTATCCGCAATGGCTTTTTTCTGAGCCATATAGCTTTCCATCATCTGGCGATCATATGCGGTTATGCTGGCTGCATAATTGGCTTTATTCAGCGCATTGGCGAAGCTGCCCTCCTCCAGAAGAACCTCAAAGAACGAAGGCTGGGAATTCTCGTACATATATTGAATGCGGATTTTCATATCCTCATACTGTTTTTCTTCTACCCGTTTTGCTTCCTCCAGATCCGCCTGGGTCTGCTCAATCTCTTTTTCCTTATCCGCAATCTGCCGGTTCAGATCCTCGATCTGCTCGCTGATAGAAGCGTACTGGTTGTTCAGATCCTTTAAATAGGCCTCCATGTTTGCCTTGGCGTCTTCCAGCTTTTTCTGTTTATTCTTTGTATCGTTGATCTCCTGCTGGGTTTTGTCAATCTTATCCTGCTGCTCGTCAATCTCGTCCTGGGTTTTATCAAGCTCGTCCTGGGTCTGGTCGATGTCATTGGTCTTCGTCGCATAAGAAATAAAGCTGAAACTGCACAGCAGGGCCAGTCCGATGATTCCATATATGATTTTCGGGAGCTTCCTGTTTTTCATCTTATCACCATTTTGTCCTTACCAGTAATCAGGAAAACGCCTGGTCTTTGCAGGCCTCCTGCTTCCAGTCGTATTTTGTAAGCGTTCCGTTAAGCTTCATCTGGGCAAAACCGTTCTGCCTCAAGGCCTCATACAATACAATTGCCGCTGCATTGGACAAATTGAGAGAACGTGTCTCGCCAATCATGGGAATCCGTATGGATCTCTTCTGATTCTCAAGAAGCAGCTCCTCGGGAATCCCGGCGCTCTCCTTGCCGAACATCAGATAGCAGTCCGGCTCATACTGTACCTCTGTGTACGCCTGGGGCCCTTTGGTCGTCGCCATGTAAATGACTGCCTGGGGATTCTTAAGAAGAAAATCCTCATAATTGCTATAGGTCGTTACATCAATTTGAGACCAGTAATCCATTCCGGCCCGTTTCAGATCCTTTTCCCCCAGGCGGAAGCCCAGAGGCTCTATCAAGTGAAGACGTGTTCCCGTAGCCGCACAGGTTCGCCCGATATTCCCGGTATTTGCCGGAATCTCCGGCTCCAGAAGTACGATATTCAATGCCATCCTGTTCTAATTCCCCTCTTTTTCCTTCCTAAGGCGGCTTGTAAAATCAGCCAGACGGCCAAAGGCCACTTTCAGATCCTCCAGAGAATAGGCATAGGAGAGCCGCAGAAAGCCCTCTCCGCAGGCTCCGAAAGCAGTTCCCGGAACTACCGCCACCTTTTCCTCCTTTAGAAACCGGGTGGCAAACTCATCTGAAGTAATGCCGAATTCCTGGATGCTGGGAAATACGTAAAAGGCCCCAAAAGGTTCAAAGCACTTCAATCCCATTTCCCGAAGGCTGTGCATCACATACCGCCTTCTCTGATCATAAGATTCCCGCATCATAGCCACGTCCTCATCCCCGTTTTTCAGAGCCTCCACGGCTGCAAACTGGCTGTTGGTGGGAGCGCACATAATGGCGAACTGATGGATCTTCGTCATCTGCTCAATGACAGGCCCAGGGCCGCAGGCATATCCCAGGCGCCAGCCGGTCATGGCATAAGCCTTGGAAAAGCCGTTGATGAGAATGGTCCGTTCCTTCATTCCCGGCAGAGAGGCAATGGACACATGCTCCTCCTTGTAGCTGAGCTCCGAATAAATCTCGTCTGACAGAACCAGAAGATCCTTCTCAATCACTACCTGGGCAATGTCCTCCAGATCCTTCTGCTCCATAATCGCCCCGGTAGGATTGTTGGGGAATGGCAGCACTAGAATCTTTGTCTTCTCTGTAACGGCCTCCAAAAGCTCTTCCTTCGTAAGCCGGAACTCATTTTCCTCTTTCAGATTGATTATCACAGGCACGCCCCCGGCCAGCACGGCGCAAGGCTCATAGGAAACATAGCAGGGCTGGGGAATCAGAACCTCGTCTCCCGGATTCAGCACCGCCCGGAAGGCCATGTCGATGCCTTCGCTTCCGCCTACAGTCACTACGGTTTCCTTTATGGGGTCGTAGCTTACGCCGATTCTCCTTTTAAGGTAATTGGAAATCTCATCCCGGAGCTCCTTTAAGCCTGCATTTGAAGTATAAAAGGTGCGTCCTCTCTCCAGGGAATAGATTCCCTCATCCCGAATATGCCATGGCGTATCAAAATCCGGCTCCCCCACTCCCAGGGAGATGGCATCCGGCATCTCGCTTACAATGTCAAAAAACTTCCGAATGCCCGACGGGGGAATATTCACAACCTTGTCAGCTAAAAAATTTCTCACGGTGTCACCAGCATCCTTTCATCTTTTGATTTATGTACCATAATAGAGCCATGATCCTTATACTTTTTGAGCACAAAATGGGTGGCTGTGCTCAGCACGGTATCCAGCGGAGACAGCTTATCCGACACGAACTGGGCTACGTCGCGCATAGTCTTGCCCTCGATCATCACCATAAAGTCAAAACCGCCGGAAATAAGGTAAACGCTGTCCACCTCCGCATAATTGTAAATGCGCTCGGCTACCTTATCAAAGCCCAGGCCCCTCTGAGGCGTAACCTTTACCTCAATCAGCGCCGTCAGCTTCTCCTCGCCCGTCTTATCCCAGTCAATCAGCGTGTGATAGCCGCAGATGATGCCTTCCTTTTCCATGTCGGCAATCTCATTCGCCACCGTAACCTCATCCACGCCCAGCATCACCGCCAGATCCTTTAAGTCAACCCGGCTGTTCTTCTCCATAAAAGTCAAAATTTTTTCACGCATACGCTCCTCCTATCTGATTCCAGTTCCGCAGCTGATTATTCCCTACACCGGGACAGAGATCGATTTCCGGCCACAAAAGCATGTGTCCGTAAACCGCTCTGTGCACGGAATAATCAGCTGCTGATTCCAGTTCCGTAATATTCCTCCCAGTACACCGGTATAAAATCAATTTCCAGTCACAAACCCATGTGCCTGGAAATTGATTTGTGCGCTATGAAGGATATTACTGTTTTCCAGTTCCATCATTTATATATTTTATATAACTCATCCGTCTTGGGCCGCTCCAGAAAGCTTTCTTCTTCTCCGTTGAGAATCCGCCTGGCCTTCCCCTCCACGGCTTTTCCAATCACAGCCGCCGAAATGCCGGCCTTCTGAAGCTCCCGGGCCAGATCGTGTCCCCTATCACTGGCCATTAGCATACAGCCGCTGGAAATGAGATAATAGGGATTTAATCCAAAGTACTCGCAGACCTCAACTGTCTCCTGGCGGATGGGAACCGCCTTTAGATCAATCTCCAGCCCGACGCCTGATGCCTCCGCCAGCTCCCACAGGGCCCCGTAGATTCCGCCCTCCGTCACATCATGCATGGCGCTGACTCCAAAATCCACTGCGATCCCTGCCTCGGGCAGTACCGAAAGGTACTGGTCAAACCCCTTGGCCGTATCTACAAAGTCGGCGGAAAACCGGGTACGAAGCTCCTTTTCTTTTTCCTTTGCAATGATGGAGGTTCCCTCTATCCCGATCCATTTTGTGACCAGGATATCCTGCCCGGCCTTGGCTCCGGCCGTAGAGATCAGACGGCCCTCCCTGGCCTTTCCCACGCCGGCCACACTGATCACCGGCTGGTTTACGGCCTTCGTCACCTCTGTGTGGCCGCCCATCACCTGGATATTTGCTCCTGCACAGGCTTCCTCCACCTGGCACATCATTTCCTTGATATCTTCTTCTGTAATCTCCTCCGGAAGAAGCACTGTCAGCATCACGCCCACCGGCTCCGCGCCGCTGCTTGCCAGATCATTCACGGTCACCTGGACAGCCAGTGTTCCCACATCCTTCACGGTTCCTGTAATGGGGTCTGTAGATATCACAAAGACCTCCCCCGGTTCAAGCTTCAGAGCCGCGCAGTCCTCTCCAACGCCCGCTCCTAAGAGAACCTCGCCCCGTTTTGTCCGGATCTGCTTAAAAATGCTTCTCTTTAAAATCGTCTCGGAAATTTTTCCTACCTTCATTCCTGTCTGCTCCTGCTTTCCTTTTTCCGTCTCTCTTACATCATTCTCTCCAGACAGGATCCTAGAACAGCGTTGACCAGGCCCTCGTCCTGGGTCGCCACTGCTTCCACCAGCTCTGCGGAAAGATCCGGATCGCCGGCTACTCCGATTACCACGGTACGGGGAGATGCATTATAGGAGCTCTTATTCACCTTGGTTACGCTTTCCTCCACACCGTCCACATAGACATGCTTGTAAAGCTCTGCCACAACACCCCTGTGGGCTCCGGAAACTACCCGGTAGCCGATGGGCTGTCCGGGATCCGCCACAATCACCGCTCCCGGATCCGTAGTGCTCAAGGTCTGGCTTACATACTTGATGGTGCGGTTGGCCGGCCTGGTCTCCTCGCCGTAAATGGTAAAGGTAATCTGCTTTCCTGCCGTAGCGCCTTCAATGTAAATGGGCGCGTCCGTATTGTTCTTAAACTTAAAGTCCTTATAGGTTCCTGCGATGGCCGCATCTGCAGAAGGATCCACATAGGTCACAATCATAGAGTGGTTGGAACGCTCCACAACCTCCAGTTCGGAGAGCAGTACCGCATTGTACAAAGTTGTAGATACCTGGCAGATTCCTCCTCCTAAGCTGTCTACCACCTGGCCGTTCAGGTAGGAGCCTGCCATTTCATAGCCATTGTCTCTGGTAAAGGGGCTGACTACCTCATAGGTGGAAAAGCTGTCTCCCGGATACAGTACCGTACCGTTGATGAGACTGGCTCCGTTGGATATATTCTGACTGCGGTTGCCGTTGGAGGTAGCATAGCTTGTGGTAAAGGTTCCAAGCACGTCTTTCACACGGCTTAATTCTTCCTCGCTTCCCCTGGGATAATCCGTCTCTACCGGAAGGGTAATCCGGCCGTTTTCCTTGTTCCACTCATTTGCAATATAATTCTCGATGGCCTGCACGGAGCCTTCTACGTCCAGCTTTGTGCCCGTATTGCCGTCCACAATCTGAAATACGCCGTTTTCTCGCTTTAAGGAAGCGTCCTCGGCCTCGGAGTCGAACTTTACGCATTCGGTTGAGACGAACTCCCGTACCTTGGAAGAGTCAAGAGCCCATTCCAGCTGGTAGACCTTGTTCTCATGCTCCAGATCCTTCCGATCCTTATAGCGCTTGATAGCGTTGCCCGTCTTCCCAAGCTGTGCGGCCTCGTCAATCACATCCGGATTGGAGCACCTTAATCCCAGCTCTCCTAAGGTAACCTCCATCTGCTCGTCAAAAATCTCCAGAGTCAGGATATCCTCCTTAAGTCTGGTTATGTAAGCGTCTACCTCCGCCTTTGCCTCCGCCGTTGTCATGCCGGACAGATCGATCTCATCCGCATAGACTCCTGTGTGGATAGTGGGATCTTCTTTTTCCTTTGCAAGGGCTTCTCCTCCCGCCATGCCTGCAAAAACCCACACAAGTGCAAAAAGAAGCCCGAATCCAGCAAACCTTTTCATACTCTTTTCCCCTTTTCCGGCTACTGTTCACTCTGTAACCAGCAGCGTGTGAACAATCGCCTTTTCTGAATCCTTACCCCTAAAGCGCATAGCTCAAAAGAGGCACGATCATTGCCGCAACTACAATTACGATGATCACAGTAGAAATGATCTTTCTCGTCTTCTTACTGTACCAGTTCATCTTTGAATCCTCCCATGCTCCGAAATAATTCCGTCAATTATCCTCGATGCTTCATTCTTTGTAAGGCTGTCCACAGACAGCTCCAATGTTATTTTATGATATTTTAACAGATCATTCAAGTACCCTTTTTGCGCCGGCGTAATCGGCCCCTGTTTTTTTGCCTTATAGTTCAGCGGCCTGGGTGCAAAAAGCTCCTCCGGGCTCTCTGGAAACTGCTCCCTCATCCGCCGGTAAAGCTCCATGGAAGCCAGAGCGTCAAATACCGCCCGGTGGGCCATCTTCGGCCGAATCTCATAGTAGGCGCAAAGGGCCTGGAGGCTTCGGCTCTCCATCTCCGGAAACAGGGCTCTTGCAATTTTTAAGGTATCTATCCCCTGCTTTTCAAAGAGCAGATTCAGATTCACGGCATTCTGCTTTACAAAGCTGTAGTCAAAGATAATATTGTGCCCAAGGAGGGGCAGATCCCCGCAGAACTCCACAAGCCCCGTTACCGCCGTCCGGGTGTCCATGCCGCCGGCCGCCATCTCGTCCGTGATCCCTGTGAGCTCCTCAATCCGCCTTTCGATTTTCCTGCCCGGATTTACCAATGTCTCATAAGTCTCTGCCTGCTTTCCGCAAATCACCTTAACGGCCCCAATCTCCAGAATCCGGTCTGTTGAAGGGTTCAGCCCTGTCGTCTCCAGATCCAGGGCAATGTATGTATCTGTCATCTTATTCTTCCTCTTTCGCATCTATCCACTGCCAGGTATCGGCATCCTTTGTCAGCGGATTCCTCTTTTCATAATCAAAAATCAGATAAACAGGCTTCTTTTTCTGCTCCAGCAGCACCTCCACATGACGCTGTTTTCCCACCTGCTTTCGAATCTGCCGGATCCGGGCTTCAAAGGGCCGTTGATCAGAGGCAAATGCCGGACGGCTTTTTACCTTCTCCCGAAGATACAGATCTATGGTCAGAAGCTCCCGGTATGCCGCTTCCTCCCCAGGATGCTTCTCCCGGATGTAATCCAGCAGAATCTCGTACCGCTGCAGCCGGGAATGGCTTATGGCATTCAGAGCCTTCTTCTCATAAAAGTCTGCCAATTCCTCAAAAAACCGGAAGGGGGAAGGACAGGTCTTTAAAAGCCTCTCCAAGGTATACCGGAATTGATGACTATTATAATAGATTTCGACCATTTCTTCAATTGCCTTTAACTGTAAAATATCGGAAAAGGAAAGCCAGTCTGTGTACAGCACCTCGTACGGCGGCTGTTCCCGGCAGACAATGCCGTACTGCTTCGCCTCCCGATACATCGGGGAACCCTGCAGAAGCTTTAGAAAGCCCAGCTGCAGCTGTTCCGGCCTCATGGCAAATACGGTGTCAAAGGAATGAGCAAAGCTTGTATAGTCCTCATAGGGCAGGCCTGCTATCAGATCCAGGTGCTGATGGATATTGCCTGCCCTGCGGATCCGCTCCACATTGGCCCGCAGCTTCTCCAGATCCGTTTTCCTGTGAATCGCCTTAAGGGTCTTTTGATTTACAGACTGTACGCCGATCTCCAGCTGAACCAGCCCCGGACGCATCCCTTCCAGCAGCGCCAGCTCTTCCTCATTCAGCAAATCCGCCCCAATCTCAAAGTGAAAGTTCGTCACCCCATTGTCATGCTCTGAAAGATACTTCCATATGGCAAGAGCATGTGAATGGCTGCAGTTAAAAGTCCTGTCCACGAACTTTACTTGGGGCGCCTTCGCATCCAGAAAGTACTGCAGCTGTGCAAAAACCTGCTCCAAATCCCGAAAGCGGACCTGCTTTTCCACGGAAGAGAGGCAGTAGCTGCAGGAAAAGGGACATCCCCGGCTGGATTCATAGTAAATAATCCGGTGCTCAAAATCCGTAAGTCCTTTGTAGGCAAATGGAATCCCGCTTAGCGCAAGAGGCTCTCCCGGCCGGTTGACACATAGTTCCTCTTGCTGCTTCTTTTGATTTGGGCCGCTTTTTTCCGCCTTCTCTTCTGTCCCTTCCCGAATGATCTTTGATCTTCGGTAAACGGCCCCTGGGATCTCACCCCACTTTTCTGCTTTTGTCACATAGCATTCTGTCAGAAGCCGGAAGCTTTCTTCTCCCTCGCCGGTAAGAATCCCCGTAAGCTCCGGATATTCCTCCAAAAGCTCACAAGCGCAGAAGGATACCTCCGGCCCTCCCAGCCAGATAGGCGTCTGGGGCAGAAGCTTTCCGCATTCTCTCACCAGCTCTTTCACCTGCCGGATATTCCAGATATAGCAGGAAAAAAGTAAAACCTCGGGATCTTTTTTATAGATCTCTCTTAAGATCTCCTCCGTCCGGTGATTGATGGTGAATTCCGCCAGTTCCACATACGAGGACAGCTCTCCTGCGGATGCCTTCAGACTATAGACGGCAAGATTGGAATGGATGTATTTTGCATTGATGGCCGTTAATAAAATTCCCATAGGATCCCCGCCGCCCTTCCGATCTTTCTATAAGATAAGTAAAAAGGAATTACTGCATAAGCAATAACTCCCTCCTTCGTCTGCATATCCTCATGCACAGAAGCCTGCGCCCCCGGCACATCCTAAGCTTTATTTAAATCCGCACATCCTGCTTTGAACCAGAAACAGCATCGGTTACCCCTGCAGCCGGCTCGGCCCAGGTGACCTTACGGCACACAGAAGGTTCTGCTTAGAGCTGCTCCATTCCTGACCTGACTCGATTCACAGATTCCTGTTGCGCAAGACCCAGACGTCAGTGCTGCTTACAGAGGGCCGCATACCGTTTCAAAAGCCCGAGGCAGGATATCACCCCCACTATAGCGGATTGTGGGTACAGGGCACCGCTAACTCCCCGGCTGTGCGGAAATCTTAAACAATTTCAGAATTTTAGTATACCGGGTATCCGGCTGTTTGTCAACGGATTTTCCTGGCTTTTTATTTTACCTCGGGATACTCCGTGCACAGCAGACGGTAAGCAGGCTCATCCTCCTCGATGGAGGGGAATCTTCCAATAGGTTCATAGAAACGATTGTCTGTGTTGTCGTCGTTCGTCATGGAAACCTCTCCAATAAGAGCCACGCCGTTGCGCACAGTAAATTCATGGTAGTAGTAGGGATACAGGGTTAAGGACTGGCCGGGCTTTAACACGATCTCGGATCCCGCCTCAACCGTGTAGCATCTGCCGTCGCTGAAGATCTCTACCGGAGTGTCCAGAAGCTTTCCTTCGTCCTCGCGATCCGCATTCCAGAGACGGAATACAACGTCTGCTCCGCCCCGGTTGATGATGTCCTCCATCTTATTCCAGTGGAAATGATTGGGGGAAATCTGTCCTTCCTTCACCATCATAATCTTCTCTGCATATACCTTCGTATACTTGGGATCCTTTGCATTGCCGTTGCGGATGGTGATCAGCGCAAGGCCCAGAGTGTCAAAATGGCCCTCGCCGTAATCCGTCACGTCCCAGCCCAGGGCATTGTCCCGGATCTCGTCAAACTCATGGCCTTTCTCTGCCCACTCCTCGGGAGTAAAATGGCAGAATGGCGGAAGCGCAAACTTATACTCGTTTAACAGCCCCTCAAATTCCTTAATAACCTTATTGATTTCCGAACGTTTCATTTCTTTCATCCTTTCTTTCTTTTATATTTTTACAGTTCCTCAGTTTTCCGCCGTGATAGGTAAACGTTACTGAATCCCTGCAAATTTTTCTTTAAATTCCCTCTCCCACCTGTCCAGCTCTTCCTTTGTGTCGGCAATGGTGAATTTCAGCACATTTGTTTCCGAAGCAAAGGGCTCAAGGTAATGCACGCAGTCATGCTCCACGTGCCAGGCTTTTCCGTATACGCTGGAATTGGAAGGCTCAAGGCCGATGACGTAATCCCCTGCGGCAACGGATTTCCATTCCATAAAATAGGGCAGGTATTTCATATTGAACTCAATCTTCAGGCCGATCTCTTTCTCCCGGTTCATAACACAGACATAGGTATTCTGATTCTCGTCTGTCTTAAGATCGTGGATAAACACATACTCCGGTTCCTCCGGCTTCGGCGCTTCCATCCGGTCGTACCGATCCTCATGGCCTTCTGCTTCCGGATCCCTCGGCGTTACCTTTCTGGCGGGAATCAGAAGCCGGGTATTCTCATCCAGGAAGGGATAACCCATATTAATGTGATACAAGAGCATCAGGGGCTCTCTCCGGTAAGCCTCGTTGGTAATCTCGTCCGTCACCGTAAAGGACTTCTCCCCGTAACGGGACTCAATGGTTCTGCGAAGAACCATATTTTCTCCGAAAAGCTCCGCCTCGCGCATCTCTCCCTGTATCCGCAGAACGTACTCCCCGTCCTCCCAGAAGGCATCTCCGCACAAATGCTCTCCAGGAGTGGTGCGGATGCGGCCATGCATCGGGTAATCCTTCCCCTCAAGGCTTAAGGGCGCACAGATATTCTCAAGGCCCGCCGTAAAGAAGAATCCTCCCATAATGCTTCTTAAGGCTTCCTCCCCATGGGTGTCGTAGTGACCCCTCCCCTGGAGTCCCGGCTTAGAGAGAAAATTAAGGTTCATTCCCTTGTAGGAAAGCTCCGACACATCCAGGCACTTGTCTGCCAGTACACGAAAGCACAGCCCGCCGTTTTTTACCTCGTATGCCTTTAAACCGCTGCTGCGCCCCTCTTCGTAGGCAATGGGGCGCACATAGGCCACCTGCTGCATACTTCCTACATACTGATACAATTCTTTCTTATCCATAGGCACCTCCTATCTCCCAAAGCCTGCGTGTTATTCCAGATTGGCATGGTACTGCCACAGGCCCTTCATATCAAGCTGCCTTCTCTCTATGATCATCTTTGCCAGCACATCACCAAGGAGAAGCACAGACTGCTCAAACAGAGAGGTCATAGGCTGACAGGAATCAATCTCATCCTCCAGGTAAAACTTTGTCCGCACGGGAATCCGCACCATAAATTCACAGAGATCCTTCATCTCGCTGTTGGGATTGGATCCGATATGTACGATCTTTGCGCCTATGGTATGAGCCTTCTTTGCAATGCCCAGAGGAAACAGGGACATTCCGCTTCCGCTTCCCACAATCAGCAGATCCTTTTTGGTAATGGCCGGTTCTGTAATCTCGCCTACATAGTGGGTACGGATTCCAAGATGGGCCAGACGCTTGCACACGCACTGGAGGGCTAAAAGCACCCTTCCCACTCCCACGAAAAACACCTGATCCGCTTTGAAGATCTCATCACAGAGCTTTTCCAGAGAAGCCGGATCCACACTGGAGAGCGTGCGCCCCAGCTCATCCAGAACCTCCTCATATGCTTTCTTATAATCTTCGCCAAAATTACTCACTTTCTTGCCTCCTATTCCAGTTTCGTAATATCCCTCCCAGTACACTGGTCTGAAATCAATTTCCAGCCACAAACCCATGTTTCTGGAAATCGATTTGTGCACTGTGAGGGATATTTCTGTTTTAAAGTCGCTGCGCGACAGCACTAAAGAGTAAAATCACTCTGACTTTTCTGTCAGCCGGCAATCTCGGCCTGGAGGGCCATAAGTTTTGCCAGGCTGTTCTCCATATCATCCGCCTTAATGCAGGTACTTCCGGTGACGAAGATATCCACGTCCTTCTCCCCATACATTCTGATATTATCCGGGGATATCCTTCCGTCAATCTCGATCTTCGTATTCAGCCCCCGTTCCTCAATCATGCTGCGAAGCTCCCGGATCTTCCTGGTTCCGTAAGGAACCTGGCTTTCGGCCTTTACAAAGGCATAGCCCGGATTAATCAGCATCAGAAGGACAGTATCGCATTTTTCCAGTACGTAGTCAAGTACAGACAGGGGGGTTCCAGGCTTCAAGGCCACTCCGGCCCGGACTCCCTTTGCATGAATCCGGTTCAGCATACCATCCAGGTGATCTGCAGTCTCTGCATGAAATACCAGCTGCTGCACGCCGATATCCAGAAGCTCATCCACAAAATAATCCGGCTCTTTCACCATCACATGACAGTCAAATTCCAGATCCGTTTTCTTCCGAAGCTGCCGCACAGTATCCAGCCCCAAAGGCATACTGGGGCTGAAATGCCCGTCCAAAATGTCCACATGAAGAGCCTTCACCCCATGGTTTTCCAGAATGCGCACCTGGCTTTCCAGATTACACATATCCAGACAGATAAGGGAGGGGGAAATAATGCATTTTTCTTCCCATAAATGACTCATGGCTTCTATATCCTTTCCGTTTTTAAAGATTTTTTTCAATTTCTTCTCTTGTAGGCAGGGAGGAAATCGCTCCCTTATGCTGAACGCAGATCCAGCCTGCGGTATTGCCGTAGCGAAGGGCCTTCTCTATAATTTCCGCAGTCAGATCCTTGGTCTTTTCCACTCCCTGAATACGCAGGCTGGATAAAAATCCGCCCCAGAAGGCGTCTCCGGCTCCTGTGGCATCTACTGCTTTGGCTTTTCGTCCCTCAATAGTCAATATCTGGCCGTCAAAATAGCATTTTGCCCCTGCAGAGCCTAAGGTTTCCACAATTAGGGACAGGGAGCAGCGCTCCATCAGTTCAAAAAGCCCCTCTTCTCCCCCCGCCATATCCACCTCTTCCTCGGAAATCTTTAAGATATCCACAAGGGGCAGCAGATCCAGCACGGCTTTTCCACATGCCTCCTGGTCATCTTTCCACATAAGGTTCCGGTAATTCACATCAAAGCTCACCAGCTTTCCCATCTTATGCCCCAGCTTCATGGCCCGCACAGTTGCCTCCGAGGCCGGAGACGCGGACAGGGAGCAGGATCCGGCATGAATGATACAGGATTCCTTTATATCTTCTTCCTTCACATCCTCCTCCAGCAAAAACATATCTGCTCCCGGCTTTCGGGCAAAGGTGAAGGTTCTTTCTCCGTTTTCCGCCAAGCTTACAAAAGCCATGGTTGTAATTGCCTCTTCGCAAAGCTTAGGCTTTATGCAGCGCACCTGATTTTCCTCCAGGGTCTTTATCAGAAAACGCCCGAAGTCGTCCTCGCCTACGCTGCAGCACATGCCTGCCTTAAGGCCGTTTCTTGCCATGGCAATGGCCACGTTGGCCGGGGCGCCGCCGGCATTGCGCACATAGCTTCCCGGCTCCGTGCCGGGAATAAAGTCAATCACCATCTCGCCTATACTATATAAATCAAGCATATCAATCTCCTAATTCCAGTTCCGTAATATCCCTTCTCTATAAAAAACAATCCTCCGGCCCCGTATGGGCGGCAATCTCGTCCATGATCCTGCCATAATTGATTTTACTGAAATCCGTCACATTTACAGCAATGGTATAGCCCAGCCGAATATCATAATTGCGTTCCTTCAGCCATTTTAAAAATGCCTCGTAGTCTGGTATGGCATCTTCCGCTGCAGGTTCGTCCTCCCTTACCTCTTCCTTATGGTAACACTCTGTCAGATGGCCCGGGTGCCTTTTTCCTCCCTTGTCCCGGCAGACGCTGCGTTCGTAGACCACTTTGGGATCCCCGTACATATAGACGGTGATTACATTGTAGCCATACTCCTTCGCCAGTTCAAAAAGACGCGGCCTGTGGTACTGATAAAATGGGTATTCCAGGAGAATAGACTCTGTATTCCGCATGGATTTTTGCACATACAGATAGAATTCTTCCAGGCCGAACTTGTTGAGGGCCTCTTTCTGCTCCTTATTATCAAATCCAAAAATATCCCAGTTCTTTTCCTTAATCTCATCATAGGACAGCTTCTTAAGTCCTTCAAATTCCTCCTCAATCTTGGCGGCCCCATAGCTTTTCCCGGTTCCGGGCCCGCCTGTTACGATGATCATGGTCTTCGGATTCCCAAAAGCTCTCACCGTTTCTCACCACGCTTTCCTATATTCAAAAGAAAAGGCTGCTGCAAAACAAACCGGCTGGGTTTTCCATCTCACGCTTTCGAAAATCCTCCTGGTTTATTTTACGGCAGCCTTCGTTTTACCGGCTGTCTCTTCCTTTACAAGATGCCGGTTTAAGAATTCTTTGCAATCATATCCGCCACGGTCTGCGGAGTAATATCTCCTTCCATGGGGCCGAATGCCGCCGCATTCAGCGCGCCTGCCGCAGCGCCTGCCTTTGCCGCATCTTCTAAGGAGCGTCCCAGGGCAAGGGATGCAATAAATGCTCCGTCAAAGCTGTCTCCGGCTCCTGTGGCATCCAGAGCTTCCACAGGATATGCTCCCATCTCAAAATGGCCGTCACGGGTATATACGGTAGAGCCCTTGGAACCGTTCTTAAGCACCACGATCTCCATATCCGGATATTCAAAGCATTTCTTCACTGCCTTTTCGATGTCTTCCTCTCCTGTGAGCAGACGCAGCTCGGATTTGCCCGGCAGAAATACGTTGGTGGCCTTCACAACCTCCTGAATAATATCGTAGTCCTCCGCTTCCTTCATATGCTCCATACGGATATTGGGATCAAAAGAAATCTTTGCACCCTTTTCCTTCATGGCATGCATAGTCTTTACAATCTCTTTTGCATAATCCTTGCTGGAGGTCAGAGCGCAGCCCATCATATGGAAGAAGCTTATATCTCCCATCTTTGACACATCGGGCATCTTAGCCTCCACTGCGGGAGTGTGATCCCAGTGGAAGATAAATTTGCGTTCTCCGTCGGAATAATACATTACAAAGGCAACGCCTGTAGAACCGTGCTCGCTTTCCAGCACATAGCTTACATCAACGCCGTCAGCCTTCAGATGATCCAGTACGCATTTTCCGAAGCCGTCCTTGCCTACGCCGGAGATAATGCCTGCCTCCGCACCCATTCTGGCTGCTGTCCGGATAAAGATTCCGGAGGAGCCGCTTGCATAAGGCCCCTTAAAGGTCAGAGGCTCGTGAAATTCCATGTTTTCTTCCGGGCGCATCACTTCCACCAGAAGCTCGCCCATTGTCCATACTTTTCCCATTCTATCCTCCTACAGCTTCTGTAAAAACTCGATGGGCTCTTTGTTTGGTCCCTCGATCAGGAAGTAACGCACGCCGTTCTCCCAGAAGGGCAGGAATACGATCTCATCACTCTCCAGGAACTGATATCCTTTTTCTTTTGCCAGGGCATACACCGGCTCAATATCCGGTACATTCAGGGCAAGATGATCGATGGCTCCCCTTTTCATGGCGGCTGTTTTGTTCTCGTAAGTCTCAATCAGAATATCGCCTGCCTGCAGGAAGGCTACCGGGGTGTTGCCTCCGCTCTCATTGATCGTCTCATATACCAGTTCAAAGCCAAGGCCGATGTAGAATTCCTTTGTTGCAGCCAGATCGTTGGTGGGAATTCCGATGTGCTGGATTCCGTTTACATAGTCCATTAATTTCATGCTGTCGTCCTCCTATTCCAGTTCCGTAATATTCCAGTTCCGCATTCGCGCGAAACTAGCGTGCTGCCTTACCGGTACTTCCATAGATGTCGATTTTCTCGCCCACATGCTCGGCAACAGCCTTCTTGGCCGGCTTTAACAGGTTTCTGGGATCCTGCTTGCCCGGCTCCTTGGCTGCTTCCGCCGCAGTCACGGCCGCTACGGCCCCTACGAATACAGACTTGATGGCGGTGCCGTAATTGATTTTGCTCATTCCCATCTGCACGCATTTGCGGAAGTCTGCTTCCGGCACGCCTGTGCCTCCGTGAAGAACCAGGGGGCAGTCCGTAAGTTTTATAATCTTCTCCAGCCGCTCAAAGTCAAGCTTGGGATCCGCTTTGTAAAAGCCGTGGGCTGTTCCGATGGCTACGGCCAGCGCATCGATTCCTGTCTCCTCTACAAAGCGCGGCACATCGTCCGGATTGGTCATGGCAGCGGCGGAATCCTCCACCACTACATTTTCCTCTCTTCCGCCCAGCATACCAAGCTCCGCTTCTACAGAACAGCCGTACTCCTTCGCATATTCTACGATCATCTTTGTATCTGCGATGTTTTCCTCATAGGGCTTCTTGGAAGCATCAATCATAACGGAAGTGAAGCCTTCCCGGATGCACTCTTTGATGAGATCATAGTCCGTAGCGTGATCCAGATGCAGACATACAGGGATATCTACTGACTCGGCCATTCCCTTTACCATTCCGACAGTTGCTTTTAAGCCGTTGTACTTCAGCGCATTTATGGATACCTGAAGGATCACCGGTGCATTCTTCTCTACGCCCGCCATAACGATTCCTTCCGCATCCTCGGGGCAGCTGAAATTAAACGCTCCTACGGCATAGTGGTTTTCTCTTGTTCCGGCAAGAATTTCTTTTAATGTTACTAAACTCATTTTATATCTCCTATTCCAGTTTTGCAATACCTGGGGCTGTCATATTTTCGACAGCCCCGGATGATTTGTTACGGTTCACTTGGTGAACCATAACAATGATTTTTCTGTTACCAGCCCCAAAGGGGCCCAATGCGTGTTTAGTTCTGTGACGCATCCCTGGCCACATAGTCGTGAATCATACAATAAGCGCCGTACAGCACCACCCGGTCATTCAGTATGGAATACCGGATCTGGCTCTCATCCACGGGCTGCAGGCATCTCTCCTTAAGCACGCGCACCATCTCCCTGTGAAAAAAGGTTCTGGCCTTGGTCACCCCGCCTCCCAATACAATTACATCGGGATCGTAAAGGTTAAAATAATTGGCAAGAGCCGTGCCCAGGTAATATCCTTCCTTCTGATAAAGATCCAGGGCATAAGTATCCCCAGCTTCCGCCGCCTGTGTCAGAATCCGGCCGTTCAGATTCTCCTCTTCATAACCGGCCAGTTCAAAGACCTGGTTTTTCATACCTTCCTTCATGTCAGCCTTCATCTGGCGGACAATGGCTGTACCGGAAGCGTACATCTCCACGCAGCCGGTGGAACCGCAGGGACATTCCCTTCCCGTCAGATCGATAGATACGTGTCCCACCTCTCCGGCGCCTCCGTGCCTTCCCCGGTAGAGCTGGTTGTTAATCACGATTCCGCCGCCGCAGCCGGTGCTGACAGTCATGTACATCACATTGGCAAAACCTCTGCCCTCGCCGAAGCGGTGCTCCGCCAGGGCTCCTAAGTTACCGTCGTTGTCAATCCGGGTAGGTTTTCCGTAATCCCTGGAAAGCCGTTCCGCCAGGGGGAAGTTCCTCCACCCCATCATCGGCGCCTCAAGAATCACGCCTCTTTCCTGGTCTAAGGGTCCCGGCGCACCTACGCCGATTCCTATAACATCATCCACAGAGATACCAAAGTGTGCAATGACGTCATCCAATACCTTCCTGGTATTCTGGTACACGGCTTCTTCACCGTGATAGGTCTGAGACTGGACAACATGGGCATACCCGTCTACCAGCTCACCTTCCTCTGTAAAGAGCGCTCCCGTAGACTTGGTTCCGCCTACATCCATAATTAAGTAAAATCGACTCATTCCTCTTAAGCTCCTTGTAACTATATTAATTTCTGCCCCTCTTCTGAGCCATGTCTAATACAACTGCAAGGATAATTATACAACCAATAACCACGTTCTGCCAATAGGAATAAATCTGCAGAAGATCCATACCTGTTTTGATAACAGCGATTACCGCACAGCCGAACATGGCCCGTGCTACGGAACCGGAGCCGCCTGCCAGGGAAGTTCCGCCCAGTACGGTGGACGCGATGGCGAACATCTCATAACCCTCGCCGGATCCAGGCTGTCCGTTCTGAAGCTTGGAGGCAATCACAACGCCGCACAAGCCTGCCATTACGGAAGAAAGCACATGGCAGTAGAAAGTGATTTTTCTTACATTGATACCGCTTAAGTGGGCAACGTTCTTGTTGCTTCCCACTGCGAATACATGGCGTCCGAATACCGTCTGGGACAGCAGAATATGCATAATGGCAACTACGATAATGGTGAAAATAACAACTACCGGAACTGCTCCGTTGGGCATCCCAGCGGTGGGGATGATACGGCTTGCGCCTAAGAATGCAAAGGAAGTGGGAAGTCCGTATACGGGCTGTCCGCCTGTGATAACGTATGCCACGCCGCGAAGAGCGGTCATGGTAGACAGGGTACAGATCATGGGGATTACATCAAAGTAAGCAATCAGAACGCCGTTGATAAATCCGCAGACAAGGCCTACTGCAATACCGCAGACAATCAGAAGTACCATAGCAAAAGGAATTCCCATGTTGGGAAACTGCAGTCCCGCGTAGGAAGCGATGATTCCGGCTACCGCAACTACGGAACCTACGGAAATATCAATACCGCCAAGAATAATAACATAGGTAAGCCCGGAAGCCAGAAGGGCATTGGTACACATCTGAGACAGAATATTGCTGACATTTCTTACGCTGAAAAATGTATCACTGGCAATACCAAATCCGATGCAAAGTAAAATCAAAACAATGACTACAATATTTTCACTTAATAACTTTTTTACTCTCGTCTTATCCATTTTTACCTTCATCCTCTCTATATCTTAATTCCTTATTCGGCATCACTGGTGATGCTTGCAAGACTGATGATGCTCTGCTCATTGATATCCTCGCCTGTGAGCTCTCCGCTGATACGGCCCTCCCGCATAACGATAACCCGGTTGGCAATACCGATTACCTCCGGCATTTCGGAAGAAATCATAATGATTGCTCCGCCTGCCTCCACAAAGTCATTCATCAGCGCGTAAAACTCCGAACGGGCATTTACATCGATACCTCTGGTAGGCTCATCCAGAATAAGAATCTCCGAATCCGCGGCAAGCCATTTGCCCAGAATAACCTTCTGCTGGTTGCCGCCGGACAACGTTCTTAAGATGGTCTGCAGATCCGGTGCCTTTACCCTTAAGCTTTCCTTGTACTTCTGTGCCTGCTCCTTCTCCCACTCCTTGTTGACAAAGCCAAGCTTCTTTGCATGGAAGGGAAGGCTCGGAAGAGAGGTGTTCTCCACGATGTTTTTCTCCAAAAGAAGGCCTGTTCTTCTTCTGTCCTCTGTTACAAGGCCGATTTTTTTCGTAATGGCCTCCTTGGGATTCTTAAAGTGTACCTCTTCTCCCTTTACGAATACCTTACCGGAATCAATGGGAGTTGCTCCGAAGATAGCTTCCATAACCTCCGTCCGTCCTGCGCCTACCAGGCCGGAAAAGCCCAGGATCTCTCCTGCATAAGCAGTAAAGCTGATATCCTTGAAAACACCTTCTCTTGTAAGGCCTTCTACCCGGAGCATCTCCTTACCCTGCTCATGGTCGTGCTTGTCGTAGTAGTCTCCCATCTCACGTCCAACCATGCTGGCGACAATCTGCTTCTCCGTTACATCTGCTACCATCATGGTATCTACCTTGCAGCCGTCCCGAAGAACGGTTACACGCTCGCAGATCTGCGTCAGCTCCTTCAGACGGTGGGTAATATATATAATTGAAACATTATTCTTTTTCAAAATATGTACCTGCTCGAACAGAGCGTCAATCTCGTGTTCGGACAGGGATGAGGTCGGCTCATCCATTACAACAACCTTGGCGTTCTGGGAAATTACCTTTGCAATCTCTACCATCTGCTGCTGGGCCGCATTCAGCTCCCCGGCAATGGTTGTCGCCTTCAAATCAACCTTCATAAAATCCAGAATATCCTGGGTATCCTTGTTCATCCTGGCCTTATCCAGAAGGCCGTTTTTCTTCTTTTTTTCCCTGCCCAGCCATACATTCTGGGCTACAGTCAGATCCTTGGCAATACTAAGTTCCTGGTGAATAACTGCGATTCCGGCCTCAATTGCCTGGCCGGGCTCGGTAAAGTTCATCTCTTTTCCCTCGAAAACAACCTTTCCGCCTGGATCCGGTGTATAAACGCCGGAAATAATCTTAATCAGTGTGGATTTTCCGGCACCATTCTCACCAACCAGGGTATGTACTTCACCCGGATAGAAGTCAGCCGTTACGTCTGAAAGGGCTTTTACGCCGGGGAAGGTTTTGCTGATATTTTTTACCTGTAAAATCGGTTCCATAGCTTCATTCCTTCTCAATATTTTTTTGTTTTCCCATGAGCGGAAATCCGGTCACGGGCGCCTGCTGCATGTACTTCGCTCCCCCAAAAACAAAAGGAGGTTATTCCAATCGGACTTAAGTCTTCAAGAATAACCTCCCTTCTTTTTAAATCAATCCTATGTATTCTTCAATCTGCCGGATTATTCTGCTGCGTTCTCAGCTGTAATAATGTAAGGAGCGATGAAGATCTGCTTGTCAGTAACGGTTCCGTCAGTCATAAAGGAAATCATCTCGCGAACGATGGTTGCACCGATTTCCTTCGGATTCTGGGAAACTTCAGATACCCAGTACTTTCCGTTCTCAGCATCCAGGATAGCTTCCTTTGCTTCGGGGTTTCCGTCAAATCCGATGATTACGCAGTCAGAGCCTGCTGCCTTGATGGAAGCAAGAGCGCCGGTTGCTGCCGGGTCGCCTACACAGAATACAGCCTTAACTTCCGGATTGGTGGTAAGGATGTTCTCCATGATCTTCTGAGCCTCGTTTGCATCTCCCTTGTAGTCATAGCCGCTCAGCAGATTTCTCTGATCGCCTACGGTATCAACAGCACCCTTCTCTCTGTCAAGGCAGGAAGAAGCGGTCGGATATCCGATGATTGCTACGGTATCGCCTTCCTCAGACAGACGAAGAAGCTCCTGGCCGCCAAGCACACCGCCCTGGTAGTTGTCTGTTCCAACGAAGCAGTTGATAGCTTCAGACTCGGATGTACAGTCAAATGTGAACATTGCTACGCCGTCTTTGTCAGCGTTCTCGATGGCCGGCTTAACGCCTGCTGCATCGTTACATGCAAGAGCGATTGCGTTGCATCCGTCAGCGGTAAGGGTCTCAACCTTCTGGGTTGCGATTACCGGGTCAAGGCTTGCATCCAGTACGGAGAACTGGCTGTCAGAAAGGCCCTGTGCCTTACACTCTGTCTCAATACCCTCGCCGATAAGCTGGTAGAAGGTATGCTCAAAGGATCCAACTACAAAACCAAATTTCATTGCAGATAAATCTGCTCCGCCTTCTGTGGGCGCTTCTGCCTCGGGAGCTTCTGCTTCCGGTGCCTCTGCCTCTGTCTCTGTGGGTGCCTCTGTCTCTGCAGGTGCTTCTGCCGGCGTCTCTGCCTTAGAGCCGCATGCAGCAAGTGCTGCTGTCATTGCCAGTGTCAGCATTACAGCTACTAACTTCTGTTTCATAACTAATATCCTCCTTTAAATTTTTCGGCATTATATGCTCGACAGGGTTATTTTAACACTGTTAAATATATATGTCAATACATTTTTGCCTGTACACCACAAAATTTACATCCCTCCTTCCGTCATTTTTACCTATGTTCTATATTTTTCGACAGTTTTTTTGTGATTTAAGCCTGTCTTCCCTTCTTTTTTGTTAATTCCTTTTTATGGGAATGCTTTTTGCTTTTAAACAATTTATCGATATTAAGCTGCAGATTTTGAGACAGGCTCTGCCTATTCAGGGATAAGCAGTTATAAACGTCTGGTTCATTCATATATATTTGACAACCGTTCATTTCTTTCTTATAATTGATTCAATAAGTCTTATGGAGAATTCATTGTGAAAAAAGGAAAAAATTTAGCAGATCTATTGGATTCCAACCGTTCGGAAGTGTTGTATTATCTGATGGATCATTCCGGCTGTTCCAGAACGGATCTGGGAGCGGCCACCGGATTGACTCTGGCATCCATTACCAAGATTATCCACTCGCTTCTGGATGCCGGCATTATCTACGAAACAGATTTTATAGAAGGGAAAAAGGGGCGGCGTTCCATCGGCCTTTCTTTTTGTTACGACAAGTTTAAGGTTCTGGCTGTCAACCTTTTCTGGAACCGCCTGGAGATGCAGGCTTGTGATTTTCACGGCAATTTTTACGGGGAGCTGGTATCGATTCCCTTCCTCTACATTTCCAACCGGAACATTGAAGAAGTGGTGGAGACGGCTGGAAGATATATCCAGGATTTCTGCCGGATATACCCGGATATTGTGTCCATCGGCGTGTCTGTGCCCGGCCCTTACTTCCGCAATACCGGATGCATTATGGTGCCGCCCTTTGAGAAGGATCCGGCAAAGCGTTCCTACTATCCCCTTAAGGAAAAGCTGTCCCAGTTTACGCATCTGCCTATCTTTTTGGAGCATGACGCAGATACCGGCGCTCTGGCCTATTGGTGGTTCCGTACAGACAGAAGCCCGGATCTTGTGATTATGAATTTTCTTACGGATACGGGTGTCGGCGTAGGGCTTACGGACGGGCGCAATATCTATGCGGGAAGCAGCAGCTGTTCTTCTGAGTCGGGCCACATTACCGTGGACTATCACGGACGGCCCTGCCCCTACTGCGGCAGCAACGGCTGTCTCAATGCTTACTGCAGCGGCCGGGCTCTGGAAGAGATTGCGGCGGAACAGCTTTCCCTTCATTCGGAAAGTATATTAAACAATATTCCTACCATTACCTACCAGGCTATTATTCAGGCCTCCAAGGAAGGTGATTCCTTTGCCACGGAGCTGCTTACAGAATGCGGACGGACTCTGGGCCATGGGATCCTTTCGCTGCTGCATGTCTTCCATCCGGATCTGATTCTTATCAGCGGAGCCATCAGCAAGGCCGGCACTACGCTCCTTCATAGTATGCAGAAAAGCCTGAGGGAAAGGCAGTCCAGTTACACGACGATTCCGGAGATCCGCCTGCTTTCAGAAGAGCGGAACCTGTCCCTGCTGGGAGCGGCTGCCTTTGCCATGGAGCAGATGCTGCAGTTTCCTACCCGGTATTTTTCCCTTCCTGTGAATAATCAGACGCTGCCTGCTTCATAAAATTTAAAGGGGCTGATGCAAAATAAGACAGCAAGCTTTTCTGCATCAGCCCCTTTCTAACTCCGATTAATGATGAAACAGCCGTATTCCCGTAAAGGCCATCACCATTCCATACTTGTCGCAGGTCTCGATCACCAGGTCGTCGCGTACCGATCCGCCGGGCTGGGCGATGTATTTTACGCCGCTTTTCTTTGCCCGTTCAATGTTGTCGCTGAAGGGGAAGAAGGCGTCGGATCCTACGGTTACATCCGCCATCTGATCCAGCCAGGCCCGCTTTTCCTCCTCTGTGAACACCTCCGGCTTTACCTTGAAGATTCTCTGCCATGCTCCTTCTGCCAGAACATCCATGTACTCGTTCCCGATATACACATCAATGGCATTGTCCCGATCCGCGCGGCCGATGCCGTCTACAAACTGCAGATCCAGTACCTTGGGACTCTGGCGCAGAAACCAGTTGTCTGCCTTCTGGCCGGCCAGTCTGGTACAGTGGACACGGGACTGCTGTCCCGCGCCGATTCCGATGGCCTGTCCGTCCTTTACAAAGCACACGGAATTGGACTGGGTGTACTTTAAGGTGATAAGAGAGATTTTCAAATCCATCTTCGCCGCCTCTGTCAGCTCCTGGTTCTTTGTGACAACCTTGGAAAGAAGCTCATCGTTGATGGGAAGCTCCTGGCGTCCCTGCTCAAAGGTAATGCCGTAGACTTCCTTATGCTCCAGAGGCGCCGGACGGTATTCGGGATCCATCTGAATCACATTGTAATTTCCATTTTTCTTAGCCCTTAAAATCTCCAGGGCTTCCTCCGTATATCCCGGAGCAATCACTCCGTCGGATACCTCTCTCTTGATGATGGAAGCCGTATCCTTATCACAGACATCAGACAGTGCAATAAAATCTCCGAAGGAGGACATTCTGTCTGCTCCTCTTGCCCTGGCATAGGCGCAGGCCAGAGGAGAAAGCTCTCCCATATCCTCCACCCAGTAAATCTTTTTCAGCGTATCGTTAAGAGGAAGTCCCACTGCCGCTCCTGCCGGAGATACATGCTTAAAGGAGGCTGCCGCCGGAAGTCCCGTGGCCTCTTTTAACTCCTTTACCAGCTGCCATCCGTTAAAAGCATCCAGAAAATTGATGTAGCCCGGTTTTCCGCAAAGGACGGTAATCGGGAGATCTTCTCCCTTTGCTACGTATATCCTGGAAGGCTTCTGATTTGGGTTGCATCCGTATTTTAACTCTAATTCTTTCATTCTCATTCTCCTTATTCCATGCCGTAATATTCCTCACAGTCCCTACCGGAAATATATACAAGAATTTCCCATACAGACTGCTGGCTCTGTCCGTGCGCATTTCTTTAGGTCAATTGTTATTCATTCTTATTTACAATCCGTGTCTCATACTTTCCGGTCTCAATATCAATATACCGCACAAAGAGAGATACCTTATTGTCCTCATTGAGATTCAGCCACAGCATATTGGTGAACTTCTCTATATCATCGGGAATCGCTATAAGCTTTGGCTCTCCCTCAAAGCTTGGCAGAGGGCTGCCGTCCCACTGATACGTATGGATGAAATGCCCCTCCCCTGCCGGGCAGTTCTCATAAGAAAATGTATAACGGCTGCAGGAAGAAGGATCTCCGTTATTACTCTTTAAAATCGACATGGAGTAATTAAACTGTCCGTCCTCGATTTCCATAATTCCGGAAATCCGCGGCGTATAGTTGGGCCCGTCCGGTTCAAATTCCCGGGTGCGCAGAGCCTGCTCAAAGGTCATCCCCTTTTCCATGCATTCATAGATCGTATCCGTCTGATCCCCGTTGGTTACAATCGTCCTATTGCCCAGAACACGAACCGGCGCATAGATAATCAGGCTGGGATCCGTAAGCTTGGAAGGATCAAACGCCTGAGTCCGGATTCCCTCGCCCTCCTCTGCAAATATCCGGTTTCTGCTGTTCTCGCTTCTTCCCATAATAAAATAAGCGGCTGCTGCCTTTCTGCCGTTCTCAGATCTGCCAATCACGATGCCGCGTCCCGGATAGGAATTCTCCCGGAGCGTCTGTGCCAGTGAAATCATTTCCATGTCTGTTCTCCTTTCCCAAAATAACAGCTTCTGCAAATTCAAAGAAAAAAAGCCGCAGTCCAAGCGTTCATTGCCCAGACGGTCGGCTTCCAAGTTCTTATACTCCCCGTGGTTTCTTCCACTTCCGTCAGTCGTATAAGTAATTAAAACATAGCATTTCTTCCCATGCCTGTCAATCTTTTTTTAAACTATTTTCTATGGTTTTCTATGGTCTCTACAATCTGCCCCCGGACAAGCTCCGCGATTTCCTTGGATCGCATTCCCTGGTATTCCTCATAAGGAATGGGCTTTAAGAAATGAACCTCTACCGTCACAGGATGGATACTGTTGGTATCAAAGGCCTGGTAAGCATTCAGCATAGCCACCGGCACAATGGGGCACTTGGCATTCATGGCGCTTTTAAAGCTTCCTCCCTTGAAATCCCCCACCTCATTTCCATTTTTTGAGCGTGTTCCCTCCGGGAAAATAAGATAATTCTTTCCGCCCTTTACCTCCTCCGTCACCTCCTGGATGATGTTCAGAGACTGGCGCACATTATCCCGATCCATCATTTTTGCCTTCAATATGGCAAAAACCTGCTTTAAAAAAGGAATATCCTTTACCTCGATTTTAGCCACCACGGAAAATGGCACGTCACATGCCTCAATAATTGACAGCACGTCAAAAAGTCCCTGGTGATTAGGGAAGAACACAAAGCCCTTCTCGGAAGGAATATGCTCCTTCCCATACACATCAATCTTCACTCTCCCGCCTTTGTTGGCATGAAGGGTGATCTTTTTCAAAAGCGCATACTTCTTTTCTTCCGGAATCTCATCCGTATGCCTGGCATAGGAGCAGAGCTGATACCACCACCAGGGCACAAAGGGAAAATTATAAAGAACCATCAAAAGAATCCGTTTCATCTGGCAGCCTCCCTTTCCTTTCGCTTCCTGTACCATAAAATTCCCACAAAGAATAAAAATATCCATCCGCACAAATAGGGAGAATAGTAATACATAAACAGGCATCCGGGAGCCGTCAGAAATATAAGGGGAACCTTAATGGCCGCCATCATAACGCTTCCCGCATAGACCCATCTCTTTTTCAGTAAAAACCAGAGGGAGCCCAGAATCAGAACAAAAGAGGGAAAAAAGCCGGAGTATACTATTTTGGTGGCTTTTCCCGAAACCAGATACTGATCCGAATTCCGATAGCGCAGCTCAAGTAAAGCATAAGTCCCATTTCTCACGGTCTCGCTGATTACAGGAGCGGGAGGATCCGTATTCGGAAGATCCCCAAGAATTCCTGTGGATTTTAGATATGTATTCAGGCGCTCCCTCAAAAATGTCTTCGGGTGGCGCAGAATCAGCTCATAGTACGCCATTTTCATATTATGGAAATCTTCCTGTGTATAGCTGTCCGTTACCAGTCCCTCTCCGCCGTATTTCCAGAAGATATCAAGCCCGTTATCTCCTTCGGAAGCTCCCTGGAAGATGAACGCACAGTTAATCACCTTATCAACGGCAGCAATCAGATCCTTTTCCTCCGCATAGGCCGCATCTACCACAAGAACTGTCAGCGGCCGTATGATTGCCGTAATCTCATAGCCATCGCCGCGGCCTCCGGTGCCGTTCCATCCGTCCCCAATCTTCTGAATTCCCACCAGTACAACAGAAAAGCTCAAATAAACTGCGATTGCCCGCAGGATTGCCTTTCCAGATACCCTTTTCCACAAAAATACAGCCAGAAGCACCGGAAACAGCAGCAGATAATAAATAGATTCACTCCGCCAGGCCGTAACAATCCCCGCCAGCAGCGCCGTCCACAGGAATTCTCCCTTTCCCGGAAGACGCTTCTCGTACACCCAGAAACAGATCTTCGCCAGCAGAAGCAGTTCCAGAAACGCATAGATGCTCATGCGCATGGGATACAGGTTGGAGTCGATAACCGGGAAAAAGAAAAAGGGCACATACAGCAGATACGCATATTTCTTTTCACCTGTATAAGTCCACAGCTTATAAACCAGATATCCCGCTACTGCGGAATTGATGGCGCACATAAACAAAACCACAGATGCCGGGTGGGGAATCATCATCAGACAGAGAATATAGTAAACCGAAGTCAGATATCCCTGCCAGAAATGAAGATGCAGATCCTTCGCTGTCCGCAAAATACTAAATTCATCCACCCTCCAGATTCCAGGCCAGGTCAGAAGCAGAAAAACCAGCATTACCAGAAAATAAATCCCGGCAAGCTTCAGAATCTTACGGACTGCCTGATTACCCGAGCAGTATTCCCGGACTGCATACCCTGCCGCCTGGTAAAATACAAAAAGGAATAGAAGAAACAAAACCTTCCAGATTCCATACGTGACAGAGCTTTCACAGGTAATCACCAGTTTATCTGTCAGAAGGCTGATAAGCCAGTGGACAAGAGCTATCGTTACCCACAATTTTTGGATTGGCAGTTTCTTCATTTTTTATAATTCTCCTTAAAATAATCCAGTTCCTCCGGTGTCCCAAGCACATGGATCCGTTCCTTCTCAATGACAGAGATCCGGACTTCGTTCCCTTTTTGTATCAAATAATTGTAAAGGGGCGCAATATACTTCTCCCCCTTTTCCATATGATCTTCTTCATGGTAGTATTCTTCGTACAAAGCTTCATAAAGGCCGCAGGTTTTGAAATAGTACGCACCTATGGTACAGTAATCCGAGATACGCACCTTTTCCCGAACCTCCGCCGCTCTTCCATCCTCTGAAAGACGCACAAAACTCCAATGATCGCCTTCCCCGCAGAAGCAGGGTATAAACCCGTCCCCGCAGAACTGCTCCGGGCGCATCTGTCCGGCTTCTACATAGGTGTCAATATTGTAGACGAGAAGAGGGCTTTCCTTATCCCAATAGGCGGCTCCCAGCATAGCTGTGGTGGCCTGCCCGTCTGTCATCTCATCCAGCTCTATGATCTGAATTCTGCCGATGCCCATAGCAAGACATTTTTCCCGGATAAAGTCAGCGGCTCTGTCCTCTCTTCTTAAGATAAACAGATACGTATCCTCCGGACGGCGGAAATCCGCAAGGCTTTCCATAGACCACTCAAATAAGGTCTTTCCATGGGCCGTAATCTGATATTTCGGCATGGGATAGCCTGCTTTTTTGAATCTCGTTCCAAAGCCTGCCATGGTAATTACGATTGTCATAAGCACTCCTCCTCCGGACGGCTTTTTTTGCAGATGGCATCCAGCTCTTCCTCCGAATATTTCAAAAGCTCATCCGGCCTTATGCAGCGGTCATCCACATAAAATCCCCGATGGCCGGGCCAGGGCTTCCCGTACAGTATTTCATCGTAAGGAATCTCCCATTTTTCCAGCCATTTCATCAGAACCTTAGCCGTATTTGCATTGATAAGTCCCAGATTACCCTTGTAGGTATTCATATTCCGGGAGGTGTACAGCACGATTTTTGCACCGCCAGCCTTATATTCCTTCATCTTTTCCACAATTTCCTTGTAAGGAACCAGCTCTATGTACTCTTGATCCTTCCTCTTAATGGGGCAGATGGTTCCGTCAATATCCATTACCAGCGTCATCCCTTCAAACATTGCTCCACCTCCTGTAAAATCTCAATCCCGTTTAACAAAAATCCAAATACCTTCTGAGGGTTATCCATGTGCAGAGGCAGCATGGATAAAAACAGCGACGCCTCATACAGCCGGACAACCGGATATGAAAACTGATTTTTCTCAAGATATTTCTGAAACAGTTCTACATAAGCCTGATTTTCAAACTCAATGTGAAGCCCAAGCTTCAGATCCTCCCCAATCTCCACCCGATACAGGCCGCTGTTAAAGAAATCGTACCTTCCGCAGATGGAATGGGAAAGCTTCGCCAGATCATACCAGGGATCTGTCCAGATATCCTCTTCCTCCTTTGCTCCCTTCGGATCAATCATGCGCAGAATGTTGGCATGCCTCTGATAAAGAATATTGGAGAAGCACAGATCCCCGTGGCTCACTGCGGCAAGGGCTTCAAAGCTGTACCTCTTATGTATCTGCTGATACAAAGCCTCGTAGTGGGAAAAAACAGCCGCCGCATTGTCATAAGCAGTTCCAACCCCTATCATCTGATTCATTTTCTCAAAGTAAGGATTCTTCTTAAGCTCCTCCAGCCGTCTTAACACCTTATCCAGATACAGATGCCTGGACTGCTGTTCGTACTCCTCCTTTGAGATCTTTTTTATGCACCTTGTCTTTAAAAAATAAAAAAGCTGGCGCAGGATCTCATCCAGATCCTCCAGGGACAGGGCCCCATGGACGTATTGGATGGCCAGGTCGGTCATATGCATCCGTTCCATGGTGTAGCTTGCCGCCTCCTCC
This sequence comes from Clostridia bacterium, assembly GCA_910575725.1. Classification (GTDB taxonomy): domain Bacteria; phylum Bacillota; class Clostridia; order Lachnospirales; family Lachnospiraceae; genus Laedolimicola. Next base: position 87,892 of record CAJTFE010000005.1, read on the forward strand.
GATTCCTCGTAGGAATAGGGCTGCACAAACCAGTGCTGCATTTCCCTGGGAAGAAAATAATAAAACTGGTATTCGCTTTTGATCTTTTCCTTATTGGCGGAACGCTTTGTAACCGTATACTGATCTCCCTGAAGAGTATTAAAAAACCTGGCTTCGAATCCGCTGGTAATATATTTTATGAATTCGTCAAAGGAGCTTAAATCTATGAACATGTCCCCAGAAAGGGCTTCCATTTCCTCGCTTCCCTCTGGATTGCTGCCCTTTTTCACCCACTCCCGGAAGGCTTCCATCTCCGAAAACAAGAGGGCGGCTGTATGGCGGTTCTTTACAACCTTCTTGGATTGGTTTAAAAATTGTGCTTTGTCCAGAAGAAGGCCGAACATATTTGAATCTGCAATTCCATAGGAAGAATACAGATATACAATCGCCGCCGGGTGAACGGCAGACAGTACCTGCCGGATGCTTTCCGATCTTTTTTCCTCCCCGGAAAAGGGATAAAATTTCAAAATATAATCCTTTTCCTCCAGAATCTCCTCCAGCCGTTTCTGAATAGTCTTCTGTTTAAAGATAATGTTTCCGTAGCTTTTATTTCCAGCTACCTGGGCGATCTTTTCATTGGGCCGGATCCTGTCATCGTACAGAACAAATAGTTTTTTCTTCATTGCTTTTTTCTCCTTAAAAGTCTGATGCACAGAAACAACAGAATCAAAGCAAATAATATGTACATGCTGATACGGTTATAGGCCGTAAATATCAAGCTTTTTTCCGCCGAAAAAATAGACTGGATATAAGCTGCAGACTCTTCCACGCCAAACCCGATCTGATAGTAACCGGAAATCATAAAGAGCAGGCCGGCCTCCCCGATCCACCCAAGGGCGGAACAAAAGATAATCAGATATTGTCTGCCTTTGATCAGATCCTTCGTATAATCGTACCATTCCCGGAGCATTTCCATAAAGGACAGGATCCAGATTCCCCTTTTGCTTCTGGAGCTTCGGATCATATATTCGTTCAGATAGAGATAGGTGGGCTCAAACATCCGGTACGCCAGCATCACAAGCAGAAGAAATATAAGCAGAGTCCCCGTTATCCAGGTAAGGCCCCGAAGAACCAGCAGATCGTATGGAAGTAAAAACAACAGCAAGATAAAGGTGTCGAAAAAACGATCCAGTACCACGCTTAAGATTCCTACCTGCGTGCAGTCTGTCAGCTTTATCACGCAGTATATCCGGTAGATCTCCCCAAGCTTAAAAGGAATCAGCAAATTAAGAAAGGTTGTTTTTAGGTATAAAAACGTAAACTTCTTCAGTTCTATCTTCTGCTCCAGAAGAACCAGGTAGAAGCGCAGCATTTTCAATACATGTACCACAAAAAGGCCTGCCAGAAAAAGTGGTACAAGATATAACATTTTCATAGACAAGTCCTCACTTGTTTTCCTGTATCACATCTGCCAGATAAGCTTCTCTTGGAATCTCCCGAAGCTCTGATTTTATGAATTCATGATTCCGCCAGTAGTCCGCAAGCATCTTTAATACAGATACGGCCTGGCTTGCCATCTTTACATTGGACACCTGATCTTCCTCCCTCCAGGTAATCGGAAAAAACATGATACGGTGTCTATAGTAATGGGAGGCCAGAATCATACAGTAATTGAAGGTCAGCTTATCCGGAAACTTTTTATAAAAAGGATCCTTGAGCATAGCGGTGGAATACATATTTAATCCGGATCCCAGATCGAATATCCGGTTTCTTACCACGGCGGAAAAGAGAAAATTATATACGATATTGCCGAAGGTACGGAAAAGGGAATACCCTTTCAGCCGGGAGCCTCTCATAAACCGTCCGCCCAGACAGCAGTCATATTTTTTATAAAGCTGTTTTTTCAGCACCCGGTCCATGTCGTGAATATCCCCCTGATCGTCTCCGTGGAGAACAATCACATAATCGTAATTGTGATTGATTGCATAGGAAAAAGCAGTCTTGTGAGAACCGCCAAGACCGTAATTATCTTGATTTCTTAATAATGTGATTGGAACCTGGGGATGTTCCTCCATATAACTTTTGACAGCTTCCTCTGTCCCGTCTGTACTTTGGTTATTTACCACAATAATCCGGGTTAAAAAAGACAGGATTCCCTCATCCAGCTGTCCCAGAACCCTTACAATCTGTTTTTCGCAGTTATATCCGGGTATAAAAAGAAGAATTTTATCTTTTGTACTCACAAGTGTTTCCCCCTTATCTTTCTCGTTTGTTTTGTATTATCGTTTTAATGTTTCAAACTCTAAATGAGAAGATTCAAGAAAATGAATAAAATTACATAAATAAAAAACTGAATATTTTCTTGGAAAAAATAGAGAACAAAAGAAGGGTCCGTATCATTTCCAATCTGTATACATAAAAATTACCTTGGATTCTTTTTCCATAGGAACTCGAAATAATTATAGTATAGTTTTTCCAGTTTGTCACCTATTCATTTGACATGGAATTTATTTCCACTTGATCTACATCTGCTCTTTGCCGGCCTGAACCTCTTTTTCTTCCGGAACATATTCCAGAAGATCCCCGGGCTGGCAGTCTAATGCTTTGCATATGGCATTGAGCGTAGTAAAACGTACTGCTTTTGCTTTGTTATTTTTTAATATCGATAAGTTGGCCATGGTAATGTCAACTTCTCTGGCCAGCTCGGTCAGTCCGATTTTCCGTTTTGCCATCATAACGTCCAGATTTATTACAATTGACATATTATATCCTTTCTTTCCGCATATAGAAAAGATGCAGTTATCTTTTTGACTGATAACTGCATCTTATCATATACGATTTTGTAAATCAATATTTATTTATTGATTTTCGATAAGTCTATTCTGTTTCCTTGGGATTATCCGCTTCTGTCTCCAGGGATTCCTCCTGATCCGCATCTTCTTCCCCGGAATCTTCCTGGTTACGTACCTTTGCAATGCTCGCCACTACCACATTCTCGGAATCCACGTTCATCAGCTTCACGCCGGAAGCAATTCTTCCTACAATGGAGATTCCGCTGCAGGGAATCCGGATAATGATTCCCTCATTGGTAATCAGCATAACCTCATTCTCCTCGTTGACTGCCTTAGCGCCGATGACATTGCCTGTCTTTTCCGTTATCTTATAACACTTGATACCCTTGCCGCCCCGGTTCTGAGCATTGAATTCCTCTATACTCGTCCGTTTTCCAAGACCGTTTTCCGAAACCACCAGAAGATACTCGCCCTGGTTGTGTACCTGCATGGCTACGACTTCATCCTGATCTGTCAGATTCATACCGATGACGCCCATGGAAGTACGGCCCGTGGGCCTTACGTCTGTCTCGTGGAAGCGGATGCACATGCCGAATTTTGTAATGAGAAGGACATCCTGCTCATTGTCGGTGTATTTAACTTCGATTAGCTCATCCCCGTCCCGAAGATTAATGGCCAAAAGTCCTGTTTTGCGCACATTTGCATAATCCAGAATGGAAGTCTTCTTTACAAGGCCGTTCCGGGTAGCCATAAAGAGGTATTTTCCTTCCTGGTAATCCTTCATGGGAATAATTGCCGTTATCTTTTCCTCTGGCTGAAGCTGCAGGAGATTGATGATTGCAGTTCCTCTGGAGGTTCTGCCTGCCTCTGGTATCTCGTAAGCCTTCAGGCGGTATACCTTTCCCGTATTGGTAAAGAACATCAGGTAATGATGGGTGGTTGTCATCATCAGATCCTCAATGTAATCCTCATTGATGGTCTGCATTCCCTTGATTCCCTTGCCGCCCCGGTTCTGGCTCTTGAAGTTATCGGTGGTCATGCGCTTGATGTAACCCAGATTTGTCATGGTTATGACCACATCCTCCTCAGGAATGAGATCCTCCATGGACAAATCAAACTCATCATAACCTATGCTGGTTCTTCTCTCATCCCCGAATTTCTCAGAGATAATGAGGATCTCTTCCTTGATAACGCCGAGAAGCTTCTTCTCGTCCGCCAGAATTGCTTTTAAGTACTCGATCTGCTCCATCAGGCTTTGATACTCTGCTTCAAGCTTCTCCCGTTCCAATCCAGTGAGAGCCCGCAGACGCATATCTACAATTGCCTGGGCCTGTACATCATCCAGTTCAAAGCGATCCATCAGCCCCTGCTTTGCAATCTGCGTGGATCGGGAGCTGCGGATGATCCGGATAACCTCGTCAATGTGATCCAGGGCAATCAGCAGACCCTTTAAGATATGGGCGCGTTCCTCTGCCTTGTTCAGCTCATACCTGGTTCTTCTGGTTACCACATCCTCCTGATGAAGAAGATAATATTTCAGCATATCCAAAAGATTCAAGGTCTTTGGCTGGTTGTTCACCAGAGAAAGCATGTTGACGCCGAAGGTATCCTGAAGCTGGGTATGCTTGTATAGCTGATTGAGGATTACATTTGCATTGGCATCCTTTCTAAGCTCTATGTTAATCCGCATTCCCTCCCGGCTGGACTCGTCGCCGATATAAGTAATGCCGTCAATGCGTTTTTCCTTTACCAGATCTGCGATCTTTTCGATCAGCCGGGCTTTATTTACCATATAGGGAAGCTCTGTGACGATAATCCGATTCTTCCCATTGGGCATAGATTCAATATTTGTCACGGCACGGACACGGATCTTACCCCGTCCTGTCCGGTAAGCCTCCTCAATTCCTCTTGTTCCCAGAATCTCTGCGCCTGTAGGGAAGTCAGGTCCTTTGATAATCTTCAGAACCTCCTCTATCTCCGTATCCCGATCCTCCAGAACCCGGTTATCAATAAGCTTTACAACAGCTGCTATAACCTCCTTCAGATTATGGGGGGGGATATTGGTAGCCATTCCAACAGCGATACCGGTAGTTCCGTTTACCAGAAGATTGGGATATCTGGAGGGCAGTACGGAAGGCTCTTTTTCTGTCTCGTCAAAGTTGGGGACAAAGTCTACGGTATCCTTATTGATATCCGCCAGCATTTCCATGGAAATCTTGCTTAAACGAGCCTCTGTATAACGCATAGCGGCTGCACCGTCGCCGTCTACAGATCCGAAGTTTCCGTGACCGTCTACCAATGGATAACGGGTAGACCATTCCTGAGCCATATTTACCAGAGCGCCGTAGATGGAGCTGTCTCCATGGGGGTGATATTTACCCATGGTATCGCCGACGATACGGGCACACTTACGATGAGGCTTATCCGGACCGTTGTTCAGCTCGATCATGGAATACAGTACCCGGCGCTGTACCGGCTTTAAGCCGTCCCGCACATCCGGCAGCGCCCGGGCCGCGATTACGCTCATGGCATAATCAATGTAGGAATCTTCCATGGTCTTTTTTAAATCTACCTCATGGACTTTATCAAAGATATTATCTTCCATTCTATTCTCCTTTTATTCCAGTTCCGTAAAACTCAAACCTTTTCGGACGAAGTCCGCCAGCCCCGATGGAGTATGGCAGGCTCCCCATTATATATCAAGATTCTTCACGTACTTGGCGTTCGTCTCAATAAATTCCCGTCTCGGCTCTACCTTATCGCCCATAAGGGTAGTAAAGGTCAAATCAATCTCCGCAGAATACGTATCATCAATCATCACACGCTTTAAAACTCTGTGAGCCGGATCCATAGTTGTCTCCCAGAGCTGATCCGCATCCATCTCACCCAGACCCTTATAGCGCTGAATCTTATTGTTCTGATCCCGCCCTACCTCTGTGAGAATCTGATTTAGCTCTTCATCGCTGTAAGCATACCAGACCTTTTTGTTCTTTTCCAGCTTATAGAGAGGCGGCTGCGCCAGATATACATACCCCTCCTTGATCAGATCCGGCATAAAGCGGTAGATAAAGGTCAAAAGCAAAGTACTGATATGTGCGCCGTCTACGTCCGCATCCGTCATCAGAATAATCTTATGATAGCGGAGCTTCGAGATATCAAAGTCTTCATGGATTCCCGTTCCGAATGCAGTGATCATGGCTTTGATCTCTGCATTGGCATAAATCTTATCAAGCCTTGCCTTCTCTACATTCAGAATCTTTCCGCGCAGAGGAAGAATCGCCTGTGTCGCACGGGAACGGGCCGTCTTTGCAGAACCTCCCGCAGAATCTCCCTCCACAATGTAGATCTCACAATTTTCCGGATTCTTGTCGGAGCAGTCTGCAAGCTTGCCGGGCAGAGCCATTCCGTCAAGAGCCGTTTTTCTTCTGGTCAGATCACGGGCCTTCCGGGCCGCGTCCCTGGCCCTCTGGGCTAAAATGGATTTTTCCAGAATCACCTTGGCAATGGCCGGATTCTGTTCCAGGAAAATCATCAGCTGCTCTGAAACTATGTTGTCAACAGCGCCTCTTGCCTCGCTGTTGCCCAGCTTCTGCTTTGTCTGGCCTTCAAACTGAGGCTCTGCAACCTTGATACTGATGATGGCCGTTAAGCCCTCCCGGATATCCTCGCCGCTTAGAGAGGGTTCATTGTCCTTCAAGAGCTTATTCTTTCTTGCATAATCATTAAATGTCTTTGTGAGTGCATTCTTAAAGCCTGTCAAATGAGTTCCGCCCTCAGGCGTATTGATATTATTGACAAAGCTGTAACAATTCTCTGTATAGGAATCGTTGTGCTGCATGGAAACTTCTACATATACCTCATTGAACATACCCTCACAATAAATGATGGGATCGTAAAGACTTGTTTTGGAACGGTTCAGATACTCCACAAACTGACGGATTCCGCCCTCATAGCAGAATTCCTTTACGATTTCCTTTTCTTCCCGCTTATCCCTGAGAATGATATTCAGCCCCTTTGTCAGGAATGCCATCTCCCGGAGACGTACCTTAAGGGTATCGTAATCAAATATGGTTTCCTCAAAGATCTCTTTGTCCGGATAAAAGCTTACGGTTGTTCCTGTCTTTTTTGGATCACAGGTTCCCACCTCTTTTAATTTATAGATAGCGCGGCCGCGCTCGTAACGCTGACGGTAGATCTTTCCCTCACTGTAGATGGTAACCTCCAGCCATTCAGAGAGAGCGTTGACTACAGAAGCTCCTACACCGTGAAGGCCGCCGGATACCTTATATCCTCCGCCGCCGAATTTTCCACCCGCATGAAGAATGGTAAATACGACCTCTACCGCGGGGATTCCGGCTTTATGATTGATTCCCACGGGAATTCCCCGGCCGTCGTCTATAACGGTAATGGAATTGTCCTCATTGATAGACACATCGATATTTTTACAAAAGCCCGCCAGGGCTTCGTCTACGGAATTGTCCACAATCTCGTATACCAGATGATGAAGCCCTCTTGAAGAGGTGCTTCCGATATACATGCCAGGTCTTTTGCGGACTGCTTCAAGCCCTTCAAGAATCTGTATTTGATCCGCACCGTATTCTGTATTCATACATACCTCCTAATTTAAAGTCAATTTTCATTCCATACCGTACCTTCGATCACCCGAAACACCTTATTGATGGAAAATCTATGATTTACAAACTCATCCAGCCCTGTACAGGTAATCATGGTCTGGATATCATGGATACTGTTCAATAAATAGTTTTGCCTATTATGATCCAGTTCAGACAATACATCATCCAATAATAATACTGGTGTATCATGAATCATCCTTTTTACCAGTTCAATTTCCGATAATTTAAGGGAAAGGGCGGCTGTCCTCTGCTGACCCTGGGAACCGAATTTCCGAATGTCAATGGAATCTATTGCAAACCGCATGTCGTCCCTGTGGGGGCCTACGGTGGAAGTTTTCATTTTCCTGTCCCGATCCCGGTTTCTTCGTATGGCATCGTAAAGATCCGCTTCCTCTGCATTCTTCTCATAGGCAATCTGAAGCTCTTCCTTTCCGCCCGACAGATTCTTATGAATTCCTAAGATAATCTCTCCAAGCTGCCGGATAAAAAGCTCTCTTCCTGCAATAATCTTTTTTCCATACTCTGCAAGCTGCATATCCCATATATCCAGGGTTTCTTCCAGATCGCTACGATAAGCCAGATCCTTTAAAAGCTTATTTCTCTGAGCCACTATCCGGTTATAATTGGTCAGATTATAAAGATATACCCGATCAAGCTGGCACAGCTCCATATCAAGAAATCTTCTTCTCTCCCCAGGCCCCTGTTTGATAATGCCAAGATCCTCCGGAGAAAAAAATACAAAGTTCGCAATTCCAAAAAGCTCGCCGGCCTTTTTGATGGGAATACCGTTGACTGCAATTCCCTTGGTCCGGTTCTTTTTCAGATGAATATCAATCCGATAATCCATCTCCCCTTTTTTCACAAAGGTACGCAGATGCCCTTCCTCTTCTCCGAAAAAGAGCATATCCCGATCCCGGCTTCCCTTATGAGACTTTGTCGTACCGCTTAAGTAGACAGCCTCCAGAATATTCGTCTTTCCCTGGGCATTGTCTCCGTAAAAAATATTCGTATTCTCATCAAATTCCAGCTTTAATTCCCGATAATTCCGAAAATTTTTAAGCTCTATGGATTGTATAATCATGTCACTCTGACATCCTGTCCATGGTAAGAGAACACGTCGCCGGGATGAAGCTTCTTCCCCCTTTGAGTTTCCGTCTCTCCATTTACTTTCACATATCCTTCCTGTATCACATACTTGGCATCCACGCCGGAATCTACCAGTCCGGCCAGCTTAAGAGCTTGGCCGAGCTTGATAAACTCATCCCGAATCCGTATTTCTTCCATACCTTCACCTGTTCCTTAATTCACTGCGCTGTTGAAATTCACCGGCAGGATGAGATAAATATAAGACTGCTCTTCATTGCGGATAAAGCACGGTGCCTTGGGATTTACCATATAAAGCGTAATGGTCTCATCGTCAATAACGCGGAGGGCATCAATCAAAAACTTGGGATTGAATCCAATCAAAATATCTTTTCCCTCTTTTTCAATGACTATCTCCTCATTCATAGAGCCTACCCCGGAGGTAATCTTCAGATTCATTTCCCCGTCATTTACCTGAATAATAATCGGCTTTTTATCACCCTCCTTAATCAGGAGCGTAGCCCTGTCAATACAATTTAAGAATTCCTTTTTATTGACTGTAACCTTTGTCTCATAATCATTGGAGAGCATCTGTTCAATGCGGAAATACTCTCCTTCAATCAGACGGGATACAACCGTCGTCTCGTCAAATTCAAATACAATATGATTCTTTGTAAAAAAAATGTTCACAAATGAATCCATTTCTCCGGAAAGGATCTTGCTGATCTCTATAAGAGTTTTTCCCGGTACAATCACTTTCTTCTCATCGCAGCTTTCCTTTAACTCCAGATTGCGGATGGAAACCCTGTGTCCGTCCAGAGAAACGACCTTGAGATTGCTGTCTTTCAGTTCAAAGAGTTCTCCGGTCATCATCTTATTATTTTCATTGTCAGAAATAGAAAAAATAGTCTGCTTAATCAATTCCTTTAAGCTGAACTGAGAAATACTGACCGAATCTTCTTTTTCAATATAAGGAAGATAGGAAAAATCCTCTCCCGACTTTCCGGAAATATGAAACTTTGCCTTTTCACAGGTGATCTTTGTCTGGAAATTGCTGTCTGTCTCAATGGCAACAAAATTATCCGGAAGCTTCCTTACAATCTCTGAAAAGATCTTAGCGTCAATCGCCACAATTCCTTTTTCCAGGATATCTCCTTCGATGATGGTTTCAATTCCAAGCTCCATGTCATTGGCCGTGAGTTTGATCTTCTGGGCGGAAGCGTCAATTAGAATACATTCCAGAATAGACATGGTTGTTTTTGAGGGAACGGCTTTGAGAACAATGTTAACACCCTTTAATAAATCTGTTTTACTGCAGACAATTTTCATGCTGTGGAAAACTCCTTTCATATATATATAAATAAATAAATCCGTAGTATTCTTCGTAGAGAGTGTGAATATGTTGAAAACAGGTCTTAGGCCTTGAAATAAAAGCATTCTTCAAAAGGACAAGTATGTGAAAAGCCTTCAAAAAGCATGTGGAAAAATGGGTGGGTTATACACAGGCCTTAAGTTATGAAAAGTTATCCACTGCTTATCCAAGGGTTATCCATATGGGGAATGGTATAACTTTTAATTGGGGTAAATTTTTTTCCGTATGGTTTCTATGAGGCGTTCGGTTGCGTCGTTTACCTTCAATTCATTGGAAATTTTTTCGACCCCGTGCATGACAGTGGTATGATCCCTTCCTCCTAAGAGCTCTCCAATCCGCTTGAAGGAGGTTCCGTGATCCTGGCAGAGATACATAGCAATCTGTCTGGGGTAGACAATATCCGCAGTCCGCTTCTTTCCCTTGATATCTTCCGGTTTTACATGAAAATGTTCGGCAACAATATCAATGATAAGTTCCGGCGTAACCTTGCGGCTTTCCCCGGGAGAAATAATATCCTTGATGGCTTCCTCTGCAAGGGGCATATCGATGGGACGCTTTTCCAGTGTGGAAAGGGCGATGAGACGATTGAAGGCTCCCTCCAGCTCACGGATATTTGATTTTACATTGGTTGCTATGTAGGTGATGATGGCATCGTCAATCTGATATCCCTCTAATTCTTCTTTTTTCCGAAGAATTGCCATACGTGTCTCAAATTCGGGAGAAGAAATATCGGCAATCAAGCCGCATTCAAAACGTGTCCTAAGACGTTCTTCCAAGGTTTCAATATCCTTGGGAGGACGGTCGCTGGAGATGATAATCTGTTTATTTACATTGTGAAGGGAATTGAAGGTATGGAAGAATTCTTCCTGGGTACTTTCTTTTCCAATGATAAATTGTACGTCGTCAATCAGCAGAACATCGATATTCCGGTATTTTTCACGAAATTTTGTCATACCGGTGGGATCGCCGGCACGAAGGGTCTCGATAAGCTCGTTGGTAAAGTATTCACTTGTGACATAGAGAACCTTCATATCCGGGTTGCTGCTTAATATATGGTTCGCAATGGCATGCATCAGATGAGTTTTTCCAAGTCCCACGCCTCCGTGGAGAAAGAGGGGATTGTAGACAATCCCGGGCGTCTCGGCTACTGCCAGGGATGCGGCGTGGGCAAACTTGTTATTGTTGCCTACCACAAAGGTGTCGAAGGTGTACTTTGCATTGATATTGGAATGCTCGGAAATTACGTTCATGGGGGCAGACTTTCGGACAGAGTGGGAGACGGGAGCTTCCTTCTTCTTCTGATTCAGAGCATCCGCTTCCTCTTTTGTGATAAATTCTATTTCAAACTTTTCCCCTGTAAATTCTGCAATGGCTACATAAATGGGAATTTTAAATTTGGAATTCAGATAGGTAACCATCTGATCGACCGGTACAATGATCCGTACTGTGTGATCTTCAATGCTGTGTATCTTTAATGGAAGAAGCCAGGTTTCAAAGGATACGTCCGAAAGCTCATGTTCCTTTCGGATATGCTCCAAAATGTCGTTCCATTTATCTAAAATTAAGTTCATTTTATTGTTCTCCTCAATATAACTGTGAAAAAAGCATGATATCCTATATTCAATAATATAACAAATCATTTTTTTAATCAAGAAAAAATAAAAAAATACCGTTTTCCACATATTATCCACAATTTATCCACATATTGTGGATAAGTCAAATTTTTATAACAAGATGAGGTTTAAAATCCGGAAAATGAAAAAAGCCTGTAAATTGCTTGACTTTAAAGGCTTTTCCGCATATAATTAAAACAATGCTTTTTAGAAGAGGAGGTGTTTCGAGAGATGAAAATGACATTTCAGCCAAAAAAGAGGTCCAGAGCAAGAGTTCATGGATTCAGAGCCAGAATGAGTACTGCCGGCGGCAGAAAAGTGTTAGCGGCAAGAAGATTAAAAGGAAGAAAGAAGTTATCAGCCTAGGCCGCATTATGTGGCCTTTTTCCTTAGTCTGCGAATTTTTTGCGTATGATTTTTTGCGTATAGGGGATGTCAAAAAGGCGTTTCCTTAATTTGGAGGACTTATGAAGTATCCTCATTCAGAATCGTTGAAAAAGAACCGGGATTTTCAGCTTATATATAAGGAAGGAAAATCCTGCGCAAACCGTTATCTGGTTCTCTATGTGAGAGAAAACGGTCTTGCAAAGAACCGTCTTGGAGTTTCTGTCAGCAAGAAGGTGGGCAACAGTGTTGTACGTCACAGAATTACGAGACTGGTTCGGGAAAGTTACCGGCTACAGGAAGACATGTTCAATAGTGGTTTGGACATGGTAGTCATCGCAAGGGTAAATGCGAAGGGAAGAAGTTTTGAAGAGATCCGCAGCGCATTGATCCACTTGGGAAAGCTTCAGGGAGTTATCAAAAAAGAATGAAAACCATATTGATCAGATTGATTCAATTTTATCAGAAATATCTATCGCCGATGAAAAGTACCAGATGTCCATATATTCCAAGCTGTTCCCAATATGGATTAGAGGCCATTGAAAAATACGGGGCCTTGAAAGGAAGTATTCTGGCTGCATGGAGGATTTTGCGATGCAATCCGTTTTCTAAGGGAGGATATGATCCGGTGCCGTAAGATTTCCTTTTGTTTATGAGGTCAGAAGGAGATTTGAGGCAGAAGTTAAAGGAGGATTTTTCTATTGACAAGTTTGTTTTTAACTCAAGATTCCAGATTTATTTTAGGAGATATTGCTAAAATATTAGGCTGGATTATTAATGTGATTTTTGATTTTCTGGATTCTGTGGGGATTGCCAATGTAGGCTTTGCCATTATTTTGTTTACGATTATTGTATATATGCTGATGATTCCCCTGACATATAAGCAGCAGAAGTTTTCCAGAATGTCTATGCGGATGAATCCGGAGATCCAGGCGATTCAGAAGAAGTATAAGGGAAAACAGGATCAGGCGTCTATGCTGAAGATGCAGGATGAGACAAAGGCTGTCTATGCAAAGTACGGCACTTCCCCTACGGGAACCTGTCTGCCTATGCTGGTGCAGCTTCCGGTTCTTCTTGCGGTATATGCGGTAGTGTATGCGATTCCCGCTTATATTGATAAGATTAAGATGGCTTATTATCCTTTGGTAACGGATTTGCTGAATACGGCAGGCGGAAGCGCCTTTATTCAGGGCCTGAAAAGCGCCGCATCTTTTCAAAAGCGTGATTTTGCTTTGGAGAATACCATCATTGATGTTCTGAATAAGGCGACGACTGCTGAGTGGGAGAGTATAGCGGCGGAATTTCCAAGCTTAAGCGGCGTTGTAGAGAGTACACAGCATACGTTAAGCGGTTTTAATAATTTCCTTGGATTAAATATTGTAAATTCACCTTGGTATACCATTAAGGAAAGCTTTTCCGAGGGGAATTATCTGTGGATTATTGTTGCCCTTCTCATTCCGGTATTGGCGGGCTTAAGCCAGTGGTTCAGTTTAAAGCTGATGCCCCAGGCGGGTGCTTCCGGAGACGGCGAGAACAATGAGATGATGCAGTCCATGAAGATGATGAATAATTTCATGCCTCTCATGTCTGTATATTTCTGTGCCATCCTTCCCGTCGGCGTTGGCATTTACTGGATTATGAGCGCAGTAGTCCGTACCATTCAGCAGCTGGTCATCAATAAGCAGCTGAGTAAGATGGATATTGACGAAGAGATTAAAAAGAATATTGAAGCATATAATCGAAAGAGAGAAAAGAACGGACTTCCTCCGGAGCGTCTTAACAGCGTAGCCAGGACAAGCACCCGGAATGTGGAACCGGTAAAACGTGAGATTACCTCCGAGGAACGTCAGAGGGCAATTCAGGACTCTACCGCATATTACAATAAGGGAGCAGCAAAGCCGGGAAGCCTGGCTGCCAAGGCAAGAATGGTAGAGCAGTATAATGAGAAGAACAGCAAGGGCAAGAATAAATAAGAAATAGGGGGTTCACCATGGAATATATTGAAGTTTCTGCAAAAACAGTAGATGACGCTATATTGGAAGCTGCAATTAAATTTGGAACTACAAGGGAAAAGATAGCATATGAAGTCCTTTCCCAGGGAAGCGCCGGATTTCTTGGTATCGGAAGCAAAAAAGCTGTGATCAAGGCTCATGTCCAGACAGAAGAGGAGCTGGAGGCTTCTAAGAAGGCAGAAAAAGAAGTTGAAAAGATTATGGAAAAGGTGAATGAAAAGGCAGCGGAAAAGCAGGCAGTTTCAGAGCCTAAAAAAGAGCCCGAAAAGGAAGTAAAGCCAGAACCGAAAAAGGAGCCGGCAAAGGAAGAAAAGCCAGAGGATCCGGTAAATACGGAAAAGGAAGAGAAACCGGAAAAGAAGACGGAGAAAAAGCTGATTGAGATTGATACTGCTCCTGTAGAGGAATTTTTGAATCAGGTATTTGCAGCTATGGAAATGAAGGTTCAGATAACTGTAGACGCCCATCCCCAGGATCGGGAGATTATCGTAGATCTGCAGGGCGAGGATATGGGAGTTCTTATCGGAAAACGAGGACAGACGTTAGATTCCCTTCAGTATCTGACAAGCCTTGTTGCAAATAAGAAGAGTGAGGAATATATCCGGGTAAAGGTAGATACGGAGAATTACAGGGAAAGAAGAAGAGCTACCCTGGAAAATCTAGCAAAGAATATTTCTCATAAAGTTAAGAGAACGAGAAAGCCTGTTTCCTTGGAGCCTATGAATCCCTATGAGCGCCGTGTGATTCATTCTGCCCTTCAGAATGATAAATTCGTATGTACCCACAGCGAAGGGGAAGAACCTTACCGCCGGGTTGTTGTAACTTTGAGGGAAGGGGTGCGCCTGGAGAATTATAACAACGGAGGAAAGAACCGGAATCGTTATAACCGCAATTCCCGGGGGCCAAGATCTAAGTAAAAGATATGAAATTATAAAGTAAAGGGGCTGTTGAAAAATAAGTCACCAGGCATTTCCATATCCTGTTGTTTATTTTTCAGCAGTCCTTTTGTTAAAATGGAAAAAGAAGGGAGCCTTTTTATGGATCATGATACGATTGCAGCTATATCCACTGGTATGTCCGGCGGCGGAATCGGAATTATACGCATCAGCGGAAAAGAGGCTTTTTCAATTATAGAACAGATATTCCGATCAAAGAATCCGGAAAAAAGGATTTCGGATCAGTCTTCTTATACCATTCATTACGGAAGTATCTACGATAAGGAAGAGCTGCTGGATGAAGTGATTCTTCTTCTGATGAAAGGGCCTCGCAGTTATACGACAGAGGATACGGTGGAAATAGATTGTCACGGCGGCCTTTTTGTTCAGCGCAGAATTTTGGAAGCGGTTTTAAAAAACGGTGCGCGTCTTGCAGAGCCTGGAGAATTTACAAAGCGCGCTTTTTTGGGCGGAAGGATTGATCTTGCCCAGGCAGAGGCAGTGATGGATCTGATACAGGCGAAAAATCAGTCGGCTCTGGAAAGCTCCCTTTCACAGCTGAAGGGATCGGTCAGCGAAAAGATAAAGGATTTCCGGAAGCAGATTTTGTATGAGACGGCATTTTTGGAATCTGCCCTGGATGATCCGGAGCATATTAGTCTGGATGGGTATGGGGATAGGCTTTCTAAGGTTCTTAATAAACTTATATTTGAAATTACATCTCTTTTAAATACCTTCGATAATGGAAGAATTCTAAGAGAAGGAATTCGAACAGTTATTTTGGGAAAACCCAATGCTGGAAAATCATCTCTTTTAAATGCCTTGCTTGGAGAGGAGAGAGCTATTGTAACAGACATTGCAGGCACTACCCGGGATGTTTTGGAAGAACAGCTTTCTTTGAACGGACTGAATCTGAATCTTTTCGATACGGCCGGAATCCGCAAAACGGGAGATCTGGTAGAACAGATTGGAGTCGGAAGGGCAAAGGAACAGGCGGAGGCTTCGGACTTGATTCTCTATGTAGTGGACAGCTCCTGCAGTCTGGATGAAAGCGACGAAGAAATCCTGGAGCTTTTGGAGCATAAAAAGGCAATTGTTCTCTTGAATAAGTCGGATTTGAAGATGGCTGTGACAGAGGAGATGATCCGGGAGAAAACAGAGCATCCGGTAATTGTCATATCCGTAAAGGAAGGACAGGGGTTGAAGGAGCTGGAAGAAAAAATTCAGGATTTGTTTTTCCAGGGAGATATCTCTTTTCAGGATGATCTTGTTATAACGAATATCCGCCATAAGAATGGGCTGGAGGAGGCAGAGAAAAGTCTTCGGATGGTTCAGAGCAGTATTGAGATGGGAATGCCGGAGGATCTTTATACCATTGATCTCATGGACGCCTATACTTCCCTTGGTATGATTTTGGGAGAAGAGGCAGGAGAGGATTTGATAATGGAAATATTTGGAAAATTTTGTGTGGGAAAATAAGAGGTTGAAGAAATGAGTTTAGATGCTGTATATAAAGAGACATGCCGTGTTGCTGTGGTCGGGGCCGGACATGCGGGATGTGAGGCAGCTTTGGCATGTGCCAGGCTGGGATTAAAGACAATCGTATTTACCGTAAGTATTGACAGTATTGCGCTTATGCCCTGCAATCCCAATATTGGGGGAACCTCCAAGGGACATCTTGTCCGGGAAATTGATGCTCTTGGAGGAGAGATGGGGAAAAATATTGACAGAACCTTTATCCAGTCCAAGATGCTCAATGCCTCTAAGGGGCCCGCAGTACATTCCTTGCGGGCCCAGGCGGATAAGGCAGAGTACAGCCAGAGTATGCGGCAGGTTTTGGAAAATACTGAAAATCTTTCGATTATCCAGGCAGAAGTGACGGAGATTCTTACAGAGGAACAAAAGGTTGTAGGGCTTAAGACGTATTCCGGAGCCGTTTATGAGGCAGAGGCTGTGATTCTCTGTACGGGAACTTACTTAAAGGCCAGGTGTATCTATGGAAATGTAAGCAGCGCCACAGGGCCAAACGGATTGCAGGCGGCGAATTATCTCACGGATTCTTTGAAAAAGCTTGGAATTCAGATGTATCGTTTTAAAACGGGAACTCCTGCTCGCATTGATCGCAGATCGATTGATTTCAGCAAGATGGAAGAGCAGCTTGGAGATGAGAGAGTAATTCCTTTTTCTTTTACAACGGATCCGGAAGAGGTGCAGAAGGAACAGGTTTCCTGCTGGCTGACTTATACGAATGAGAGAACCCATGAAATTATAAGAGAGAATCTCGATCGTTCTCCCTTGTATTCGGGTATCATAGAGGGAACGGGCCCGCGCTATTGTCCTTCCATTGAGGATAAGGTGGTGAAGTTTGCAGATAAGAACCGCCATCAGGTTTTTATCGAACCGGAAGGCCTTTCTACCAATGAAATGTATGTGGGGGGAATGTCCAGTTCTCTTCCGGAGGATGTCCAGCATGCCATGTATTCTTCTGTGGTGGGACTGGAGCATGTGCGGATAGTAAGAAATGCTTATGCAATCGAATATGACTGTATTGATCCCAGGCAGCTGCTTCCAACACTGGAGTTTCGGGATATTTCCGGATTGTTTAGCGGAGGACAGTTTAACGGGAGCTCCGGATATGAGGAGGCAGCTGCTCAGGGTCTCTTGGCAGGAATGAATGCAGCTATGAAGATTCTTGGAAGAGAGCAGATTATTTTGGATCGCTCCCAGGCTTATCTTGGTGTATTGATCGATGATTTGGTTACAAAGGAAAACCGCGAACCTTATCGAATGATGACATCCCGTGCAGAATATCGTCTTTTGCTGCGGCAGGATAATGCGGATCTGCGGCTTACGGAAATCGGATATAGGGTGGGGCTTATTTCGGAGGAGCGATATCAGTCTGTGTTGGAGAAGGAGAGACAGATTCAAGATGAGATTGTACGGGTAGAGCATGTGAATATCGGCACGGGGAAAAAGGTACAGGAATTACTGGAGCAGGCCAAGAGTACTCCTCTTAACTCCGGTTCTACTCTGGCGGAATTGATTCGGCGTCCGGAATTGAATTATGATCTTTTAGCTCCTTTGGATCCGGAACGTCCTATGCTTGCCAGAGGCGTTGCAGAACAGGTAAATATCAATATTAAGTATGAGGGATATATTAAGCGGCAGCTGAAGCAGGTGGAGCAGTTTAAGAAGATGGAGAAGAAACGGATTCCGGAAGATTTTTCTTATGAGGAAGTACCAAGTCTTCGGATTGAGGCAAGACAGAAGCTGGAACAATACCGGCCTGTTTCGATTGGCCAGGCTTCCCGTATTTCCGGGGTTTCGCCGGCAGATATTTCGGTACTTTTGGTTTTTATGGAGCAGCAGAAAAGACGGTATGGTACGGAACATGCTGAGTAAGAAAATAGGTGGGGCAGATGGAAGATAAGTTTCGGATGATTGAAGATTCTTTTCGAAAGCTGGATATGTGCTTGACGGATAAGCAGGTGGAACAGTTCTTGCTTTATTATGAGCTTTTGGTGAAAAAGAATAAGGTTATGAATTTGACGGCTATTACGGAATTTCCGGATGTGGTTTGCAAGCATTTTCTTGATAGTGGGATGATTTGTAAGGTAATGGAACTTGAGGGAAAGTTGATTGATGTGGGGACTGGGGCAGGATTCCCTGGAATTCCCCTTAAGATTTTGTATCCGGATTTGCAGGTTGTTTTGCTGGATTCTTTGAATAAGCGTGTGAAGTTTTTGGATGATGTGATTCGGGAGCTTGGGCTGCAGGGGATTGAAGCTGTTCATGGACGGGCGGAAGATCTGGGTAAGCGGAAAGATTATCGGGAGCAGTTTGATGTTTGTGTTTCCAGAGCAGTGGCTCATTTGTCTTCGCTGGCGGAGTATTGTATTCCTTTTGTTAAAGTTGGGGGATGTTTTGTGGCTTATAAGTCGGGAAAGGTGGAGGAGGAATTGGAGACGGCGGATAGGGCTGTTTGTGTGCTTGGAGGGGAGTTGGAACAGAAGGTTGATGTGGTGATTCCGGGGACGGATATTTTTCGGAGTGTTTTGAGGATTCGGAAGGTGAAGGAGACGCCGGGGAGGTATCCTAGGAAGGCGGGGGTGCCGGGGAAGGAGCCTATCTCTTGAAAAAGTTTCACGTGAAACATTTGTGAAGTGGGTTTTCTTTTTAAAAGGTGTTAAATGTTTTTGTGGAGGATGTGGTGTTGTGAGATTTAATTTGGGGTTTGATAGGGGGGTGGATGTTTTGGAAGGGGCGGCCCTCCTCCCCTCCGCCGGGACGGTTTTGAGTTTTGCATTTTGCGTTAAATATTGGGTTCGGTAGTTTTTAAAAGATACTGAATGTTTTCAAATGATGATTGGTGGGTGAATTGTTTATTTCCGCAGGCAATGAACAAGCGCTTGTGCCTGCACAAGTATTTGGCGAATACCGCAATGGTCAATATTAGATGCTGTTTTTGAAGGAAAGATTATTCCTTTGTATCATCAGGATATTATAACTGAGTATGATGAGATTCTTCATAGAGAAAAATTTTACCTGCAGAATGAAATAATACAGATTGTTCTTGATGCAGTCAGGCAGTAAGGAGTCGAGATGTTTCCACAGCCTACAGGTGCGGTTTTGATTGATATGGATGATTTTCTATTTTATGAAGCAGCTATGGAAAAGCGGAGTGATGATACCTGCTTAGTTACAGGGAATCAGAAACATTATCCTTTTAGAGATTTTATTGTTACTCCAGCAGAAATGGTAGCGGATTATTGAAGCAACGGAAAAATTGATTTGCGAAGCTTCTGAGTTCTTTAGTGCAAAATTGCATTTTTTGATTTCTATGTGTTAGTTATTATAAAGGGGATTATGCTCTGATTGGTGGATTCCCTGTGTTCTAGTGAAGTATGTTACTGGACACATAGTTTAATAGTAATAGTTAAATGTCATTGTTTCACGTGAAACATTGTGGATTTGATATTTACATTGAAAAAATATGTGCTATAATAAATTAATACGGAATTTTGTAATTACTGCGAAAATTAAATTATTTTGCGGTTTGCTATATTGAAGGCTTTATGCTTGATGAATTATTTATTTCCGTGAGCAATGAGCCAAGTCTATGTTTGCATGAGTATTTGGCGAATATCGCGAGGGTCAAATATTCCACAGCTTGCTGTACTGCAAGTTTGATGTCCCATCAGTTTGCTATAGGGTATTTGGCTTGTATTCATGGAGCTCTTTGAATGAAGATATAGATGTTTCACGTGAAACATGGAAAGGAATTACTTATGGGAAGAGTGATAGCGATTGCTAATCAAAAGGGTGGTGTTGGGAAGACTACTACAGCGATTAACTTGGCGGCGGCTTTGGCAGAGAAGAACAAGCAGGTTTTGCTGATTGATATTGATCCGCAGGGAAATGCGACGAGTGGCGTAGGAGTGGAAAAGGAGAAGCTGGAGTTTACAATTTATGATTTAATTCTGGGGGAAACTCCTATTCAAAGTTGTATTGAGTTTACGGAGTTTGAAAATTTGTCATTGATTCCTTCGAATGTGGATTTGGCTGCGGCTGAGATTGAGTTGATTGGAATACAGGAGAAGGAGTATATTATTAAGAAGGAAGTAGACAAGATTAAGGATAAATATGATTTTATTTTGATAGATTGTCCTCCTTCTTTGAATCTCTTAACAATCAATGCTATGACTACTGCGGACACGGTGCTTGTTCCGATTCAATGTGAGTATTATGCTTTGGAGGGTTTGAGTCAGCTGATACATACGATTAATTTGGTTAGGGAGCGGTTGAATCCTTATCTGGATATTGAGGGGATTGTGTTTACAATGTTTGATGCCAGGACGAATCTTTCTTTGCAGGTGGTTGAGAATGTTAGGGCTAATATTAAGCAGAGGGTATATAGCACGATTATTCCAAGAAATGTACGTCTGGCGGAGGCACCCAGTCATGGATATCCGATTACAATATATGATACGAAGTCAGCGGGGGCGGAGAGCTATCGGGCCTTGGCAGAGGAAGTTATGAACAGGGAGGAAGGTTGAAGTGGCAAGAAAAGGTGGATTGGGAAAGGGTCTGGATAGTCTGATTCCTGAGACAATTAAGACAAGCCAGCCGGAAAAGGAAAGGATTGTCGAAAAGGTTGTAGAGAAGATTGTTGAAAAGCCCGTTGAATTGAAGGTGAAAATCTCAAAGGTTGGGCCGAACAAGGAGCAGCCGAGAAAGCAGTTTGATGAGGATGCTTTGGTGGAGCTGTCGGATTCGATTCGTCAGTTTGGTATTATACAGCCGCTGATTGTTCAGGAGAAGAATGGATTTTATGAGATTATAGCGGGAGAACGAAGATGGAGAGCCGCAAAGCTGGCCGGACTGAAGGAAGTTCCTGTTATTGTGAAGAAATATACGGATATTGAGGTTGTGGAGATTTCTCTGATTGAAAATATTCAAAGGGAAAGCCTCAATCCTATTGAGGAAGCGGTTGCATATAAGCGTCTTCTGGAGGAGTTCCATTTAAAGCAGGATGAGGTGGCGGAACGGGTATCCAAGAGCAGGACTACGGTTACGAACTCTATGCGTCTGCTGAAGCTGGATGAACGGGTACAGCAGATGGTGATTGACGATATGCTTACAACGGGACATGCAAGGGCTTTGCTGGGAATCGAGGATCCGGAGCTGCAGGCAACTACGGCGGCAAGAGTTTTTGATGAAAAACTGAGTGTCCGGGAAGTTGAAAAGATTGTTAAGGATATCCAGAAGGGAAAGACAGAGAAGAAAAAAGAAACGGTTGTACAGGATTTTATCTATACGGATCTGGAAGAAAAGATGAAGGCTGTGATCGGGAGTAAGGTATCTATCAATCAGAAGCCGAAAGGGAATGGGAAGATTGAGATAGAGTATTACTCTAAAGATGATTTGGAACGGATTATTGATTTGATATTGAATGTCTCTCATACATAATTGAAACTTTTACGATTCGTGCTGTGTCGAAGCGACTTTACCCTTTAGTGCTGTCGCGCAGCGACTACAAATAGTAACATCCCTCAAAGTGCACAAATCAATTTGCAGACACATGGGTTTTTGGCTGAAAATTGATTTCATATCCGTGTGCTTTGAGGGATATTACGGAACTACAATAGGAGGAAAAGTCTGTGAAAAGCCCGATTTTAGATTACATTTATCAATATACGGGAATTGATCCTGCATACTATTTGTTTGCCATGGCGGCTCTTATATTTATTCTTCTTATATTAATTATTGTGATATTATGTAAACAGAAAAAACTGCGGAAGCGGCTGGATGTCTTTTTACAGGGAAAGGACGGAGAAAACTTAGAGGAAATATTTCTTTCCTGTATGGAGAAGTCTGCAATTGCCAGTAAAGAGAATAAGGAGCTGCAGGAGGAAATAAACCTGCTTAAACGGATTCAATGCATGACTTATCAAAAAATGGGAATGGTAAAATATGACGCATTCCGTGAAATGAGCGGAGAATTGAGTTACGCCGTGGCTCTGCTGGATCAGGAGGAAAATGGATTTATTATTAATTCGGTCTATGCCAATGAGGGAAGTTATTCTTATATTAAGGAGATAAAGAAGGGCGGAAGTGAGATTCCACTGTCTGAGGAAGAAGGAAAGGCATTAAATAAGGCAAAAAACAAAAGCCAGGCTTGAAAAATAAAGAAGAGTGGTATATGATGAAAAGGCAGAACAGATAAAAGGAGATTACAAGTATGTTAGATATAAAGTTTGTGAGAGAAAACCCGGAGATTGTGAAGCAGAATATAAAGAATAAGTTTCAGGATCAGAAGCTTGCACTGGTAGATGAGGTCATTGCCCTGGATGTGGAAAAGCGCGGGGCCCAGCAGGAGGCAGATTCCCTGCGTGCAGCCAGAAATAAGCTTTCCAAGCAGATCGGCGCACTGATGGGACAGGGAAAGAAGGAAGAGGCAGAGGAAGTAAAGAAGCAGGTAGCCGCACAGGCAGATCGCCTTGCTGCTCTCTCTGAGAAGGAAAAAGAGTTAGACGAAAAAATCTTAAAGATTATGATGACCATACCGAACATCATTGATCCCAGTGTTCCCATTGGAAAGGACGACAGTGAGAACGTGGAAGTACAGCGGTACGGCGAGCCGGCGGTGCCTGATTTTGAGATTCCTTACCATACGGATATTATGGAGAGATTTAACGGCATTGATCTGGACAGTGCCAGAAAGGTGGCCGGCAACGGATTTTATTATCTTATGGGAGATATTGCACGGCTTCACTCTGCAGTGATCTCTTATGCCCGGGATTTTATGATTGGCAGAGGCTTTACTTACTGTGTGCCTCCTTTTATGATTCGCAGTAATGTAGTGACAGGCGTTATGAGCTTTGCAGAGATGGATGCCATGATGTACAAGATTGAAGGTGAGGATCTTTATCTCATCGGTACCAGTGAGCATTCTATGATTGGAAAATTTATTGACACCATTCTCCAGCCGGAGAATCTGCCTCAGACATTGACAAGTTATTCCCCCTGCTTCCGAAAGGAGAAGGGAGCTCACGGTCTGGAGGAGAGGGGCGTATATCGGATTCACCAGTTTGAAAAGCAGGAAATGATCGTAGTCTGCCAGCCGGAGGATAGCCCTATATGGTTTGAAAAATTGTGGCAGAATACCGTAGATCTGTTTCGGTCTCTGGATATTCCGGTTCGTACTCTGGAGTGCTGCTCCGGCGATTTGGCGGATCTGAAGGTGAAGTCTGTGGATGTGGAAGCATGGTCTCCCAGACAGAAGAAATACTTTGAGGTGGGAAGCTGTTCAAATTTAGGAGATGCCCAGGCCCGCCGGCTGAAAATCCGCATCAATGGGGAAAAAGGAAAGTACTTTGCGCATACACTGAATAATACAGTAGTTGCGCCGCCCCGGATGCTGATTGCATTTTTGGAAAATAACCTGAATGAAGACGGAAGCGTCAGCATTCCCGAAGCCCTTCAGCCCTATATGGGAGGACAGAAGGTAATCCAGTAAGCGAGAAATTGTTTAAAGTATGTGGATAAGTGTATGAATATGTGGATAACTACGTCGATTTTTGACGGCAGTGTGTATATTTATTCGTTACTGTTTATGGAGTGAATAGTAATAGTTATTCTGCTTATTCAGAAGAAGGAGGTGAAAGGCAGTGCATGAATATTTGAGAGCCGTAGGTTTTAGTGAAATCAAGGATAAAGAGCAATTGAATTTACTGCTTCAGATGACAGAAGATGGCTATCAGAGTGAACGCACCTCCGGTAATCGCGGCGGTTCAGATTTTTCCGAGCGCAAAAAGGAATTTGCTCCGGGAATGGGAATTATGCTTTGCGGAGAGTATGATGAAAAGGAAAATTACCATAGAAATTACTATTTTCCCTATTTTCAAGGAAAGCAGGAAAAGCTGTATGACAGTGTTACCGTAGAGCGTCATGCAGAAAAGGAATCCTACGCAGGAGTCTGTGACGATCTGTCTTTGGGCGTATCCATTATCTTCTATGTTCAGAATGCAGCTGATTTGCTGAATGAAAAACGTCTGAACCAGCTTTCAAACTGCACGGTAATTCTTAAGTTTACCGGCCTTTCTATAAGCGGCAAGGTGCTGCTTCCTGTGGTTAAGGGTATGACGGAGGAAGAAAACACCGATGCTGTTCTGCAGCGGACAAAGCTGATTCAGGCTGCAAGGGATGGAGACGAGGAAGCTATTGAGAATCTGACACTGGAGGATATGGACACTTATTCCATGATTTCCAGGCGGATCGCGAATGAGGATGTGTTTTCGATTGTTTCTACATACTTTATGCCTTACGGCGTGGAGTGTGACCACTACAGTATTCTGGGAGAGATCTTAGAATGCAGGCAGGTGGAGAATAGTCTTACGGAAGAGAAGATTTATGTGCTCACGGTGGAAAGCCATGATCTGGTTTTTGAGGTCTGTATTAATCAGAAGGATCTTCTGGGCGAACCCCAGGTCGGGCGGCGGTTTAAGGGTGTTATCTGGCTGCAGGGGGAGATGGTTTTTCAGCCGTAAAGGATTATGAACAGGATCATTTTCAGTATCAAGTTAAAAATGAGTGAAGTAGAGGCACAGTGTACAGGCAGAAAAATATCTGAAATTTAATATTCTGGAGGAACATCTATGCCGTTATCCGGCAGTGCCTTTTGGTGAATATCGATGTAACTGGAATGCGTGGATTCAGAATGTTATCTTGTATCTTCATGTGGCTGCAGATTTAATACATATTTCTTGGGTATCATTATTTACTATTAATTACTTTTTCTTTATAATTTGCAGCCACACATAAAGAACTAAGAATTATTATTGCAATCAGGAAGAACCTTACTGCGTACGCCAGATTAATGCCCCATTTGGGTGCAAAACCATAAAACAGATCTAACTGCGCTAAACTTACCGGTGAAAACCCATATGCCCAATCCATCCAATCATTGGAGACGCATATATCCAAAACAGCAATCCATGCGCCCATGAATGTTCCTACTGATTTACCAGTCATCTTATTTCCAAAATAGATAAGTAATCCGATACACAGAATACAGAAAAATTCCAGTAAGACACTTATCATCAATGCATCGACAGGTTCATATTGCCGCATAATATTCTGAGATACGGACAACTTCACACCAAACTCTGCTCCGGCATTTGTTTTCCCCAGTGTGCCCCAAATCTTACCCCATTCGTTTGACCATGCAATATGCCCCATAAAGGGAATAATCGCTGCAGCAGCCAGACAGGCGATATAAAGAATTGACATTTTCAAAATATAAAGAATCTGACCCAATCCCCATGACAGTTTTCCGGCTCTGGAAATCATATATTGATAAGATTCATCTTCAAATGGCGCATTGCAAAACAAAATAACTGCACTTGCCGCTATCACAAACTGCATTTCGTAATTATTGACTAAAAAAATAAAGGCAAATGGTGTAATATCTATATGTACGCTCCGGCTGAAAGTTAAAACCGCAGAAAGGCTTTCCATCACATACAACACGACAATCATAAGGATAAATGGTATTCTTATATTTTCCCGTAACATTCTCATATTGTAGTTGGATACCTTATTTGCTTTCATAAAACATTCCATTTCTAAGCCCCTTTACCAACTTTTTCGTAAAACATACGCCCATCAGGAAAACCAGAATACTTGAAGCAATCGCTGCAGCCACAACCGTATACCCACTATTCCGAATTACCGTCCTGCCTATCAATATATGGTCAAGCCGCCAGTCAGCATCAAGGGATAATATCTGGCTTACCCTTATCAGCACGTAATTCCCTAAAAACGGAAACATTGTAATGACGAATCTGTCCCTTACATATAATGACACAAACATGGAAGCGCCAGCCCATATCATCCCACGCATAAATCCAAGCGCTGCCTCTGTCATACAATAACGAACCGGGGAATGAACCGCCAGCCATTTATGAAATAAATCTGCGGCACTTTCAACGGATGTTTCATAATAATCGCTTGTCATCTGAAATCGCATACGCAAAAATAAAATCAGCAAAACTGTACCAAATGCAACAACCAGCCCGCCAATCAGGATATTTACGATATATTTCACAGCGCCATACCTTTGCGTTCCCTCTCTGGAAGCAATGTACGCAACCACTCTGTTGTTTCTTTCCTCGCAAAAGCTGGCTGCAAAAGGCAGTGCCGCAAAAACAGGCAATATATAATTTCTGCACATTCCTCCGAAAGCGGAATTGCTCGTAAAATAATATACACACCAGACAGTACTGCCGCTTTGCATTGCACTTACCAGATCATTCCATGAATCAAAGCAAATGCAGAACATAACGCCAATGATCCCTATGGCAGAGCTTGTATTGACTGCCCTCTTCCATTCATTTATGAATATCCGGATCACGAGATTTCCTCTCCTGTGATTGCATGAAACCGGATCGAATATCTGCTGTCTTCCACCGATTGTCCATTTACTTCAAACTCAACGCACCATACTGGGATCAGATCCATCTCCGTAAAGGAATCTTCCCTTAGAAGTGGGAAATACTCCATCCAGATATTCTTTGCCCTAAATTCATTTGATAAAATGACATCGCCAAATTTTTTCCTGATCGCTTTTTTAATGCCGTCTTCCCCTATAATTGCTGTTTCGTTCTGATGTTCCTCACAAGGCTCAAACATTCCCATCATGGATATCATTTCAATTCCATTATTTGACAGCAATACCGTTACAGAAGCCGGATAAGCCAAAATTCTCTCACTTGTCTGCCGCAGATTTGGCTCGTTTCGGTATACGGGAATCCCGTTTACATCCATGCGAAAGATGATCTGATACACTTCCATGTCTTCGTCAAACGTATCGTTTCCATATCCTTTTGCAGACAAAAACTGATAGTCTTCATCTTCCATAATTGTCTTTTTCACGTTCTCAAAATCCGCCTGATCCATAGCAACCACATCGAGAGCTTCCGGTTCTCCACCCACCTCAATCATCCCTATAAAGTTCTGCATCCTTCTTGCGGCATCCTCTTTGGACATAAAAGACAAATCCCTGTCATCTGCCAGTCCTATCTCCTTCGCATAGGAACAATAAGTGTCCAAATGGCTTGCCATGTCATTTCTTTGATAGGTAAGTGAGCCTCCCGTAAATCCATCGTTCCCATCATCAACAGCAAGGTCTCCTTCTGTATTTTGCCCTATCGCTTCTTGTACTTTATCATAGTCAAAACATTTTAACCTTGTTGCATACTCATAAAGATTATTTTCCGGCATTTTCAACTCTGCACTGATGAACAAATTTTCATCCAGTTTTTCATCTATAAAAACTGTTGTGTCCTGTGGCACAATTTCAGCAGTACTATTTTTTTCATCCTGTGCTTCAAACGTTTGCGTCTCTGCTTTAGGACTATCTGAATCAATACTTGGTATTTCTCCTTGGGATGTGCGAGCGCAGCCGTCTAATAATGTCATAAGAACCAAAATACCCGCTAAAGCCGTTACTGTCTTTTTCATCCTTTTCAGCCTTCCTTTCTTTTTATGCGATAAATTAAATATTTTTTTTTGCTGTTACATAAGATCAATAACGATTTCCATTATCCACGTTTCTGTTATAATTCCAATCCTTTTTGCACCAAACGACATTTTTTGATTCTATTTGGTCATTCTTTCATCAAATTTATCTTATTTTTACTTTTTAATATTAATCCAAAATCCGCCAAAAACTGTCTTTTCATGCAATACGCTTTTATTTTACGGGTCCATACTGTATAATATAACAATATATACGGAGGTATAAAAATGCGGATACTCATCTGTGACGATGATGTGCTGATAATCGAACAGCTTCAGAAATATATTATAAATTTCTTTGAAAATATCGGTGTAAAATGTCCTGAACTGGTCTGCTTTTCTGACGGAGAATCCCTTTTGTCAGACAAAGGTGAAAAAGACATTCTTTTTCTTGATATAGAAATGCCTGGAATGAATGGCATCTATGTGGGAAATGAATTAAAAAGAGCAAATAAAAATATCATCATTTTTATTGTAACTTCTTATTCCGAATATCTTGATGAGGCAATGCGGTTTCATGTATTCCGATACCTGTCAAAGCCACTGGATAAACAGCGTTTTTTCCGTAATATGAAAGATGCTGTTGACCTGTATAACACCATAACAATAAAAATCCCTGTGGAAACAAAACAGGGTATGCATACCCTTCCTGCTTCCTCTGTCATAGCAATAGAAGCACAGGGCAGAAAAATAACAGTACATACAACTTTGTGTGATTTTGAATCCATTCACAATATGCAGTACTGGCTGGAACTTCTTCCTAAAAATTGTTTTTTTCAGACCCACCGCAGCTTCATCATCAATTTTGAACATGTCATAGATTTTGACCATAATCTTGTTCATATGTCAGATAATCAACCTGCTTATCTGACAAGAAGGAAATACAGCTCATTTAAACAAGCCTATCTCCTTTATTTAGAAAGTACAAGGTAAAGCAAATGGGAAATACAGTCTGTTATTTTTTCAGTTTTCTTGTAGAAGCAATTATACTTTGGCAATACTCTTCCCATTTATTTTCCTCCAAACACACGCTTTGGAAAAAGCTTACCATACTTTGCAGCTTATATTTTATCCTGTTTTTTGTTTCACTGTCTGAGCTTATATGGCTAAATGTAGCTTTATATTTTTTACTGAATTTCATTTTCTTAGTTACTCAGTATGATCTAAATTATTACTCTGTGCTATTTCATTCTTCTATACTGACGGCTGTTATGGCAATGAGTGAACTGATCGTATATGGAATTGCCAAGCGGTTTACCCTTCATTTTCTTGATAACGACAGGGAATTCTATCATCTTTTAGTTTTTGCAATTTTCAGTAAGCTTATATTTTTTGCTGTTATCTATGTACTGATGCATCTGATGCAAAAACCGAAGAAAAATATAGGGCAGTATGATAAATCTGTTTACCTTTTTATTTTCATACCTTTAACCTCTATCTTTATTATGTTTATTTTTATTAGTATTGGGGAATCGGTTCCTCTTTCATCATCACTTGATTGGATGATTGCAGCGGGCGCTGTTTTTCTGTTGGCAGCTAATCTGTTTGTGTTTGGAATCAATCAATATAATCAGAAAAAAAATATGGAATTTACAGAAATGCAGTTATTGCTCCAACAAGAATCTAATTCAGTCCAGTATTATGAAATGCTGCGTTTACAGAACGAAAACCAGCGCATCTTAATCCATGATATAAAAAAACATCTGCAATCCATTGATATGCTGAATGACCAAAAAGAACATGATAAAATAGGCGCCTATATCCGACAGCTGATACATTCCTCAGACCTGAAAGAATGTTCCAGACTATGCGATCATGAAATGCTTAATTCCATTCTATGCCGCTATATGCAGCAATGTACGGACAGTCACATAACTTTTCATGCCGACATCCGAAGCAGGACAATGGATTTCATTGCAGACAATGACCTAACATCTCTATTTTGCAATTTACTGGATAATGCCATAGCTGCTGCAGGCATTGTCCCTGATTCTTTTATTGAAATCAATACAAGAAAACATGAGAAAACATCATTTGTTGTAATAACAGTTATCAACTCCTGCAGGAAAGATCCTTTTTCCGGCAAAAACAGACAGCTTAGTACCGATAAAACTGATAAAATCAGGCATGGGTTTGGGTTAAAAAGTATTCATAAAACGGTCAGCAAATATTACGGCAATATGCAGATGTATTACAATGATGATACACTGACTTTCCATACAATCATTACTTTGAAGCAACAGGAACTGTGAACTGGATGCAGATCCTGTTACCCAAAGTTTAGAATTTTCCCACTCTCCCCTGCCGGAAAAAAGGAAATGAGGTAATTGTTGAGTAAATCACGCAAAAAATCTGCGTGATTTACTCATTCTTTTTTGCAGCCCCCAAATTACAATACTGTTATAAAAAAGCGGAAAAGGAGAATAAAAGAAATGGCGACATTATTGGAAGCGAAAAATGTAACAAAAATTTATGCAAAGTCACAGCACCCAAGCCTTAATAAAGTATCGTTCCGCGTAACGGACGGCGAATTTATTGCCATTATGGGGGCTTCCGGATCCGGAAAGACCACCTTGCTTAATGTTCTTTCTACGATTGATACACCCACAAGCGGCAGCATTACAATAAACGGCATCAATCTAAAAAATCTGACGGATTCCAAAGCAGCGGATTTCCGCAGGGATCATCTGGGTTTTATTTTCCAGGAATATCTGCTGTTAGACAGCCTTACTATTTTTGAGAATATCGCTGTTCCGCTGACTTTACAGAAACTTCCGCCTCAAAAAATAGAAAACATGATAAGGAGACTGGCGAAAAGCTTTGGCATTGCCGCACAGTTAGAAAAATATCCAAGCGAGCTCTCAGGCGGGCAAAGGCAGCGTGCTTCCGCTCTAAGGGCTATTGTGAAACATCCAAGCATTTTATTTGCAGACGAACCGACTGGGGCATTGGATTCAAGCTCCGCAACAGATTTGCTGAACACTTTAAAGGAATCAAACGAACGTCTCCATACTACGATACTAATGGTCACACATGATGCTTATGCTGCAAGTTTTGCTGACCGCATCCTGATTTTTAAAGACGGCTGCATTATTCAGGAATTATGGAAACAAAATGCTGACAGGCGTGCATTCTATGAATCCATTGCACAGGAAGTAGCAAAACTAGACACAGAAAGGTAGGAAATCATTCATGAACCATTTATCTACGGCACTTAAGAACCTAAAAAATAATTTTTCCTTTTATGCCCTCTATTTATTATCCATTTCCTTTGTGATTACTATTTTTTTTGCTTTCACTTCGTTTTCCATGAATAACGTTATGCTTGAGAAAATATCAGGCGACGGGCGGGTGGAAACTATGTGCAATACGATTTCTATGTTCCTTATGGCATTCGTTATTTTTTATATGTCCTATTCAAACCGTTTCTTCCTGCGCCGGCGCATAAAGGAATTAGGTATCTATGCATTATTAGGATATCGGAAATCCACAATACTGTCTTTGCTTACAGCAGAAAATTTACTTTCCTGCTTTGGGGCTTTCGTAATCGGAATCCTTTTGGGTGGTCTGTTTCACAAAGGCATTGTGTTTGGCATTACAAAATTACTGGGATTGACAGTCAACAATTCAGAAATACCTTATTTTAACCTGAATGCCATGGGAAAGACGGCTTGTTTTGTTTTTGCTATTATTATCCTGTTATCCCTGTCCAACAGCAGATTTCTTTTGAAATCCTCCCTTATGGATTTAGTGCGGTTTGAAAAAAGTGCGGAAAAGCACACAAAGTTCCATGCCGTTCCTTCCATCATCGGGTTTGTCTCTGTCATTTTGGGATACGGTATTGCCCTTGATATCCTGCGGGGCGAAAAATCTGTCTGGTTTTCAGTTGGGTTTTATGCTGTTGGAATGCTTACATTTGCACTCATTCTTTTTGGGACAGTGCTTTTTATTGCATCTTTTCTCCCTTATGCGGTACAGACCAGCAAGAAAAATAAGAAGAAATTTTATACGGAAACAAGAATCATTACTTCACCGGGGTTTATATACCGAATGCGCTCCAATTCAAAAACGCTGATCATGCTCACATTACTGTCTGCCGCAACTTTGACTGTTTCCAGTGTTATGGCTCTCTCCCTGTATTATCCGATTGCAGCAGTATCCCGCATTGCGCCGTCAGAAATCGAGTGCCGTATTGAAAAAGAGAGCGATCTGTCCGCAATCATGGAGATCGTGAACAGCTATTCATCGGGAGATGATATTACATTCCTGCAGACCGATATTTATAAAGTCACTTCTACTGCCAGGCAGCTTCCCATGGAATACAGTGTCGGAACTTCCAAGGGAGATGCTGACAACGAAAAAATCCTTCGGAATGCAGGTTTTGAATGTATCTCATATTCTGACTATACCGCCATTCTGAAAGCGCAAGGGCGGCAAAAGGCCTTGGAGCAATTTACAGCATTAAACAGCAATGAGTGTATTTTTGTTAGATACCAGCCGGCTTCCGGCAAAGATGAAACAGGCAGCACCTATCCACTGTTCATAAACAATACAGAAATACCTGTCACTGTGACTATGACCACATTAGATAATCCGATTTCTTTTGCGAACAGTGTTGGCACTTTGATTGTAAGTGACAATTTATACAACATGATATCTGAACATGCCGCCCCCGAAACGACAGTTTTAAGTATAAATGGAAGTTCTATAACAGGCAATGAGGATCTGTTTCAGGCTCTGTCTGCATATTTGGATAAAAGTCCTTACCTGCAGGGGAATTCCCACAGGATACATGAAGTAGTTTCCCTAAGCAGTTCCACCTTCCTGCTGATAGGCTTTCTTGTGGTATTATTCTTTATCGCAACAGGAAGCATCCTGTATTTTAATAATATTTCAGCCATAGCCGATTCAAAATCCGATTACGATATTCTCGTAAAAATGGGATATACGAACAGGAAGATTAAAAAAATCATCAGGAAACAGGCACTCATATTTTTCAGCATTCCGTTTCTGTTCGGATTGGCAGACTGTATCTTTGCCACATTCGTATACAAAACAGCCCTTATGCAGAACCTTTTGGCAAACAGCATTGTTTTATACGCCCCTGCGATATTCGCCATTGCGCTGACACTGATCATTTATTTGATTTATTACTGTATGACTGTCCATACCTGCTGTAAAATGGTTTTGGAAAAATTTTAGTTGTATGCACACAGATAACTGATATAATTTAGGCATGGATAAGGGGGCAAAAATATGAAGCGTATGATCTTTAAGCTTTTGCTTTTTATAAATTTCATCCTGCTTATACTATATATGGGGCTGGAAATAAATATTCAGATGCCTTGCAGCATGAGCAAAACCGTATCCGTATTCCTGTCATCGCTGATGCTGATAGACGCCTCTTATGTGAGTTCCTGCAATATCAGAGATAATAAAGCGATCTCTTTGTTTTGCGGTCTGTTGGCATTAGACGGTTGGTATATATCCCTTTCCGTTTCGGACAACG
Organism: Clostridia bacterium; assembly: GCA_910575725.1. Lineage (GTDB taxonomy): Bacteria > Bacillota > Clostridia > Lachnospirales > Lachnospiraceae > Laedolimicola. The sequence goes on from CAJTFE010000005.1 coordinate 121,285, forward strand.
CTATAACAAATATTGCTTTTTATGCCTTAAGTCCAGTTATATGGTGCATTTTTATCCATTTCATACTTATGTTTTTATTTCAGGGGAGCGGTTATAAATTCAAAAAAGCAGCAAACCTCTGCCTGACTGGAACCTGTATCTGCTCCCTTATCGGCATCTTAATATCAGATAATATGTTTGCATTGTTGTATGGCATCCAGTTTTTGGCAAGCTGGCTTTGTTTCATTTTTGTTGCTGCTTACCATAGAAAAAGAGCTGCTTTTGTTCTGAAAGCAGAATGGAAGTCCATTTTGTTCTCGCTTGTAGTGATCATCATTTTATTCATTGCATACTGTCTTACCACAATGGGCATAAAAGGAAATCTTTCAAACTTTGGCGTGTATATCCCTGTCCTGCTGTTCTCCATGAGTATTCACGGTATTATACTAAAAGAGCATCGCAGTTTTCCATTATCAGCCATATTCAGCAGATTCCAGTTACTGTTGCTCCTGCTTTTCGGCGTTATCATTTGTGGTCTGATTACAATGACTTTTGGGATCGGCCGGTTATCTTACCTTCTTATGTTGGACGCTATGTTTGCATTTATCTATGTCTGCAATATCATACTGGATTTTAATTTACGGCAGGGATCAGGCAACATGGTTATGGAAAGCAAATACAATGCCGCATTGGCACAGTTACAGCAGGAAGAGCAGATAAATCTTGAATTTTCAAATTTTCTTCATGATAATATTCTTCAAGACCTGCTTTCCATAAAAAATATGATGTATAAATCAACAAGTCCTGAGATACAGAAAATAATCACACAAACTCTTGATCATATGAACAGCTATATCCGTGAGCAGATGCAGAATTACCATCCTGTATTGCTGTCAAAGCTTACTATAAAAGAGAATTATCAAAATTTGCTTGCATATATTGCGCAATCATTTCCTGATCGCCACATCAGCATTGTTTTTGACTGTTCAGACTCTTTATTTTTAGTTCCGCCATATGATATTTTCATATATCGGCTTTTGAAAGAACTCGTCACGAATGTTTATAAACACTCTACGGGCGAAAAAGCATGGATAACGCTTACACAGGATCATGGAATGATAGTATTATGCGTAAAGGATAATGGGAGTGCTGATACCGACAGCCTCACCTGTGTAGACTCATCAAAACACAGAGGTCTTGCATTAAGCGCTGACCGTGTGCATAGCATGGACGGCACTGTAAGTATAACCCCAAATTTTCCACATGGAATCTGCGTCTGTATTAGCCTGCCAATGAAAGGAGATGCTTCTTATCAATATTTTATTAGTCGATGACCACGCCCTATTTTCCAAAAGTCTGGAAATTGCATTATCAGACTACCCGGAAATAAAAACCTTTAAAAGTATCCATGATATTTCCCTGTTGGATAAATTCATTGAAGAAGATGCCCCGGACATCCTGCTCATGGATATCAATTTAAAAAATATAACATCTGAAGACGGTTTGGAATTAGCAAAGCAGATATTATCCAATTATCCGGAGCAAAAAATTGTTATCCTGTCCGGATACGATCTTCCGGTATACCGCAACGAAGCCCTAAAAATCGGGGCAAAAGGATTTATCAACAAAAATACAGAACCGAAAAAGCTGATCGCTTTTCTTTCACAGATCATGCAGGGAAAATTTATCTTCAACGGTTCCATTCCGTTTTTAGAAGAATTAACGGACTGTGAAAAACAGATTTTGCAGCTTATAGCAGACGGCAGAAAACGGAAAGAGATTGCAGGCACGCTTTATATCAGCGAACGTACCCTTTCTAATCATTTACAGCATATATTTGAAAAACTTGATGTTTCCTCCTCTGTCGAAGCTGTAACCAAGGCGATTCAATTAGGATACCTCCCGCCGCTTTGTTAATTCCGATTCCTGCCATAATCTTCTCCATCAAAACTGCAGTCAGGATTGTCATGGAAATCACAAAATCAAGGTTGAAGGCCACTTGCCTTGGTGGTATACTTCGTCCATAACGATTTTTACTTATGGAGCGGAGGAAGGAGATAAAATCATGAGACTTCTAGTAGTTGAGGATGACCGTCTTTTAAACAATACCCTTTGCTACAATCTTTCGGCGGTCGGCTACACAGTGGACGCTGCCATGACAAAATCAGAAGCGGTCAGCCTCTGCGAAGCGCAGGACTATGATCTGATTGTGCTGGATGTCAATTTACCTGATGGAAACGGATTTGACTTCTGTAGAGAAATCAAAGAGCGCCGTCCAGATACCGCCGTGATTTTCCTGACCGCAAACGATATGGAGAGCGACCAGCTGCGCGGTTTCGAGTTGGGAGCAGACGACTATGTGACAAAACCGTTTCCTATCAGTGTATTCCGAAAAAAAGTTTCCGCTTTGCTGGGTCGTATCCAGAGGCAGACCGGCGGCGATTGCTACACAGACGGTACATTGTCCATCAATTTTGGGGAATTGACCGCTGCCCTTGCGGGGGATCCGGTTGTCTTCACTCCAATGGAATACCGTTTGCTAAAAGTACTGGTAAGAAATCCGCAAACCGTTCTGACCCGACAGGCGCTTCTTGAAAAGCTGTGGGATGCAGATGAAAACTTTGTGGACGAACACGCCTTGACCGCAGCGATCAGCCGCATCCGGGGAAAAATTGAAGCAGACGGCCAGCAATATATCAAGACTGTCTACGGCATGGGCTATATGTGGATCGGGGGGATAAAGAAGTGAATGGGAGCAAACTTTCCATCAACTGCGCCTGCGCGGCAGGGGCTGCTTTTTTAGGTTTTATCTCCGCTGCCACCGTTACTGCGGTTTTTCTCTTTGCCGGCAATCCGGTAATCGTATGGCTGTGCCTGCTGTTTTCCCTGCTGGTATTCACCTGTGCAGCCCTTTTCGTGGCTTTTCTGCGCCGGAAACTGGTATTGTTTTCGGACAGACTATGCGAAACAATAGACCATATGCTGGACGGAGACTCAGCTTGGCCGCAGGTCTGTGAGGAAGAAAGCCTGTTTTACAAAATCAACCACCGGCTTGTCCGTCTATATGAAGTTATGTGGGAAAATCGAGAGAGCGCAGCAAAGGAGCGGGCTGATTTGCAGGAATTAATCTCCGACATATCCCATCAGGTAAAAACGCCAATCAGCAATCTAAAAATGGTAAATGCCACTTTGCTGGAGCAGCCTATGCCAGAGGAAAAGCAGAGGGAGTTTTTGCAGGCTTCCGGCGGCCAGCTTGAAAAGCTGGATTTTCTCATGCAGGCTATGATAAAGACCTCCCGCCTGGAAACCGGCGTCATTTCATTGGACAGAAGGATACAGCCCCTTTATGACACCTTGGCGGCGGCCCTGGGCGGTATTCTGCTGAATGCGGAAAGGAAACATATTCATGTCAGCGTAAATTGTCCGGAAGATATCATTCTGGCCCACGACAGGAAATGGACAAGTGAAGCCCTGTTCAATATTCTGGACAATGCGGTGAAGTACACCCCGGCAGACGGCGATATTCAAGTTTCCGTTCAAAGCTGGGAGTTCTATGTGAAAATCGACATAACCGACAGCGGAAAAGGAATCGCAGAGAGCCGGCAGGGGATGATCTTCAAACGCTTCTACCGGGAGGAAGAAGTCCACGATGTGGAGGGCATCGGCATAGGGCTGTATCTTGCCCGGGAGATTGTCACCATGCAGGGAGGATATATGAAGGTGACTTCGGCACCAGGCAGCGGCTCCACATTTTCCGTGTTTCTGCCTCATGGATAAAATTTGCAAGTGGGAAAAATTATATTTTTTGGAAGTTTTCATAACGCATTTCTGGAAGATACCAGGAAGCAGCATGGAAGGAGAGAAAAAATCATGCTGGAATTCTTTGACGGCATGAACCGATGGGAGCGGACGGCGGAACTTATACAGATTATCATCTGGCTGCCGGCAAATGGATGATTGATAACGCCCAGTGGTGTCTGGAGGGATGCTGGTCTTTCTGTGGGCTGTAACCCATACTGAATAGAGCTCTATCAGCTCCTGGGGCTTGCCGGGCTCCGCCTCTCCCCGCCTATACAGGCCGCAAAAGGGTCCCGGGCCGCGTACTTTTTACCGTCAAATATCCGTTGTAGGGCAAGAGCGGACACCACCCAAATCATTTTGAAAAGAAAGGATACCAAAATGTCAGAATTACACAGCATTCCACTTATCTATAAAGCAGGCGTATACAGCGCTGCTGAATTCAGCAAGGACATTGACAGTGACAATGCGATTTCCTTTGACTATGATGCGCAGTATCAAATGCTCACCTATGACATTCCTGTCGGGAAGGACTGGCGTGGGATGACGCTGTACAATGTGCCGGAGGATGACCTCGTCCGGATGCTCCGCGTCGTCTATGGCAAAGATGGAACACTCCAGAACATCACCACTATATTGGGTGGTCATGAAACACTGTTGTACATCCGCTACGAAAACGAGGAGCACGCCAGACAGGAAATCCGGAGATTTGCTATCCAGAATGCAGATGCTATTATTGAACAAATCCGACAATGCACAGATGTTGTGGCAAGGCTTTTCATTGAGTATTATTGCGACTCCGATAACATGGATTACCATGCCGTGATTGGCACTGCGGATCAGATGGAAACAGTAAGGCAGAAAGGACATTACGATGATTCCTGCGACTATGCCGGCAACTATCCATCTGAAAACCTTGAGGGCGATAACGAGATGCTGATAGTAATGATGCGCTGCGCTGCTGGTCATCCATGCGAGAATTTCCGGTATTCAGTGGAAATTATGTCAAAACATATCGAGGAACACGCATTGTCAGCGATAAACAAGACGGAGGATTTCAAATATATCTGTGCAGAATATGATTAAGAAATTAGAAATGAACTTTTTTTAAAACGTCACAGGATTGTGACATTTCAAGGGTAAAAAATCAGCGGTCCGTGACATTTTTGTGAGAATTGGCTGTTACGGTAGAGGCATCAAAGAAAGGATGGTGCTTACCATGAGCATTTTGCAAACAACGGACCTCAAAAAATACTATGGCGTGGAGCCGAACATCACAAAGGCGCTGGACGGTGTGACCCTTTCCATTGAGCAGGGGGAATTTGCCGCCATCGTTGGAACCTCCGGCAGCGGCAAATCCACTCTGCTGAACATGATGGGCGGTCTGGACGTGCCCACCTCCGGCAGCGTTCAGATCAAGGGAAAAGAACTGGCCAAGCTGAACGACGAGCAGCTTACCATCTTCCGCCGGCGCAACATCGGCTTTATCTTCCAGAACTACAATCTTGTCCCTGTTCTGAATGTCTATGAAAACATCGTCCTGCCTGTGGAACTGGACGGCGATACGGTGGACAAAAAATTCATGGACGAAGTCGTGCGCCTGCTGGCCTTGGGGGACAAGCTGAACAATATGCCAAACAACCTGTCCGGCGGACAGCAGCAGCGTGTCGCCATCGCCCGTGCTCTCATTTCCAAGCCCACTATTGTTCTGGCTGACGAGCCGACCGGCAATCTGGACAGCCGGACGAGCAGCGATGTACTGGGGCTTTTGAAAGCAACCAGCAGCAAATTCCATCAAACGCTGGTGATGATAACCCACAACAACGAGATCGCCCAGCTTGCCGACCGCATTATCCGAATTGAAGACGGCAGGATTTTTGAGTAAGGGGGTGCTGACGATGAATGATATTTTATTCGGCAACAGCAACGGTGCGGTCATCAAAAAGCTGTCAGGACGCTACTTCAAGGCAAGCAAAAGCAGGAATATCATTGCGATCATTGCAATCGTTCTGACAACCATACTTTTTACCACAATCTTCACCCTTGGCTCCGGTCTGATGGATACTGTTCACGATCAGAATATCCGCAAGGCAGGCGGAGAGGGGCAGGCGGTGTTGAATTATATCAGTGATGAAGTTTACAACAATATAGCGGGAAGTTCCCTGATTGACCGCATCGCCTATACAAAAGCGGTATCTTACCGGCTGAAAAATTCGGGCTTAGAGCGTTGGCGGTCTGATTTGTGGTATATGGATGATACCGCTCTGGAATTTGCCCGCTACACGCCCACAACAGGCCGCCGGCCCGAAGGGGCAGACGAAATCATTGCGGACACAAAAACGCTGGATGCCCTGGGCGTACCGGCGCGGATCGGGGAAACCGTTTCTCTGACCTATGAGGTAAAAGGGAAGACCTACACCACCGATTTTACCCTCTGCGGCTTTTGGGAAACAGACAGCTTGAGCAATATCGGAAGGCTGATCGTATCGAAAGCCTTTGTGGACGCCCATTCGGATATTCTGTCGTATACCTATCCCATAGACAATGACTATTCCGGCGTTGTCACCGCCTACGTAATGTTCAGAAGGAATGGTGATATAGAAGCCCGGCTCCATCAGCTTCTTTCCGAAACCGGTTATACCTGTGACACAATGGGCGGCAGCAAGGAGGACAGCAACTATGTGATTGCCCGTGTCAGTCCGGCCTATCAGAGCGGCGCATTAACGGACAATCCCGCTATGCTGATTTCCGGCATTGTAGGTGCCCTGCTGATTGTCGTAACAGGATACTTGATTATCTACAACATCTTCCAGATTTCCGTTATTCAGGATATTCAGTCCTATGGACAGTTAAAAACGCTGGGGACAACAAAGCGGCAGATCAAGCGGCTGATCAATCGGCAGGCGCTCCGGCTGTCCTTAATTGGTATTCCTATCGGTCTGCTGGCAGGCTTTTTCATTGGCCGGGCCCTGGTTCCTTTTCTGATGAACGGAACAAGTTATACCGCAGACGCCGGTATCAAAGTAACGGTAAACCCTTTAATTTTCATTGGTTCCGCTGTTTTTACCCTGTTTACGGTCTTTGTCAGCGTCCGCAAGCCTGCGAAGATTGCAGGTATGGTTTCGGCAATCGAGGCCATCCGCTTTACGGAGAATGATGCGGCGGCGTTTGGAAAGCGCAAAGCCAAGGAGAAAAAATCGACCCACGGCGCAAAACTTCACTTTATGGCGCTGGCAAACCTAGGGCGCAACCGCAAGCGTACTGTGCTGGTGATTGTATCCATGACATTGAGTTTGGTGCTGTTCAACACAGTATTCACACTGTCCGGCGGCTTTGATATTGACAAGTATATTGCAAAATTTTTAGATACGGACTTTGTGATCTCTACCGCAAATTACTTCCAGTATCAATTTGAAAAAAGTGAAAATGACCTGTCGGAGAATTTTATCGAAGCGGTCAAAGGGAATGCGTGTTTCGAGGATGGCGGCAGGCTCTATACCTCCCGCATGCTGGAAGAACCGTTTTCCATAGAACACAATGCCTTTTTCAGCTACAACAAAGATCAGAATGGAAATCCCTTTGCAGCTCTGTATGGCGCGGACGATTTTCTGTTAAATGGCATGGAGGCCGTAGAGGGAACCATTGACCTGGAAAAGCTGAAATCAGGAAAGTATATCCTGCTGAGTGTGGAGTGTAATGATGATGGAACCATCATAGATAATCCAAATATCAGCGTGGGCGACACAGTACGGATCAACCATCTGAAAGCGGAGGAACTTTCCACCGCCATTACGGACAGCTATGACTTTATCATCATGGCTAAAGTCCGGGCCAACGAGAACACGGCCACTACCCGCAACACAGGCGAAACCCGGTTCTATCTTCCGACAGAGATTTTCCTGCCGCTATGCGATACCCCCCACCTGGTCAACTTCCCCTTTGATGTGAAGGAGGGGACAGAAGCTGAAATGGCAGAGTTTTTGAATCGCTATATCGACAGCGTGGAGCCGGGTATGGATTTTGAGTCCAAGGAAACCTATGTCAGCTCCTTTGATAACCTGACTTCCCTTATCATCACCATCGGCGGGGCGTTGAGCATCATCATCGGGATGATTGGTATCGCAAATTTTGTCAACTCCGTTTTGACAAGCGTTATTACCCGTAAAAAAGAATTTGCCATGCTGCAAAGCATTGGCATGACCGGGAAACAGTTAAAGGGTATGCTCTCCTTTGAGGGACTGTACTACGCTGTGGGAACGATCATCACATCAGCGGTTCTCGGTGTGCTGTTTTCTGTGGTAGTCGTAAAGGGGATTTCCAGTGGAATTTGGTTCTTCACCTATCAATTTGTTATCTGGCCCATGTTGGTGATCTATCCGTTCCTCATCCTCCTGACTGTGGCGATACCGGCGATGCTGTACCGCAAAATCGCCAAGGCCAGCATTATTGAGCGGCTGCGGCAGTGATGAAAAACAGGCTTTCCCATTCCCTCTTGATAAATGGGAAAGCCTGTTTCCGTTACATTTTCCTTTGCTTCTTTTTATTTTGAAATATCTGCTTTGTTTTCTCTACAATACCTAATCCGGTACACCAGCATACACAACAATCCATACAGGAAGATTGCTGCACCTGACTTCATGTATCCTAATACAGATTTATCACCATAAATGTCCGATAGAAATGAGAAACAAGCTGTAACCGGATGCCAATAAGCCGCCCTTCCATTTACTACAAACACTCCAGATACACCAACGAGCATGGACAGTATACTTCCCCATATATATTTCCCGCCATTCTTTCCAAACCACAGAATCACAGGCAATATGGTTAACGTGATACAGATGTTATACGCAAGCGCTTTCATGCATACGCCTGCCATCATAAGTACGGCGGGGCAGTTCCTTAATATAATGCCCGCAGACAAAAGCAGAACCATTTCAAACAGCGCAACTCGGATCATCAGCAAAAACAAGACTGCCGCTTTCGCTTTTATCACATCCAGCCATCTGACCGGTATCGCCAGCAGATTTTTCAGCGTATCCCTTGCATATTCCTGATCTATCATGTATCCCCCGATCAAAGATATTGTAAACGGCAGGAACAGCATCGCATTGTTGTAAAAAAACATTTCTGCAAGCCCTTCCCATTCAGGAACTCCCGCCTTAATCCGCATTTGCTGCGCAAAAGTAATGATAAACGAAAAGAGGATGCTGAGATATCCAACAAAAACCATTTTCTGTCTTTTCAATTTCTTTAATTCTGCCCGGATCAATCTTTTCATCATACATCGGCCTCCTGTCTGTTATAAAGCCATAAGCTAATTGCGAGGGAAGCTGCCGCTGTTGTCCCCAACAAAAGTATTCCCTTGTCCATTGGATAATACAGTGTGTCCAAACCAAGCTGCAGATTATCCGTATATTCAATAATGGTAAGGGGATAAGTGATGCGATATGCTGCCAAAACAGGCAGATGCATCTCAAGGCAATGAAACATGGACAACTGCCATAGAAACAAAAAATCAATGAGTATAAAACAGTTAATCGCTATCATCGCAATCAGGTTCCTTTTGCGGAGCAAAATAATCAAAAGCACAACAGGCATTGCCGCACAGACGCTGCACAGAGATGTTATTAAAAATATACTGAAAATATGGAAAGCATCCGGAATATAATTCCGCAGAAACATTCCTCCTGCAATAGTATAGGCAGTAATGATTCCCACAAATACCACGACAATCACAAGAGCAGCGGCCAATTTTGACAAAAAAATCTTCCATTCGGGTACGCCAATCACCAGAATGTTTTTCAATGTATGATTTCTCTCCTCCAGTTCAAACAGATTTAAAAGCATGGCGGAAAAGACAAATGGAATCACAAGAAAACTTCCAAACAAGACATTCGCACCGACCAAATTTCTAAAGGGATAATGGTTTTTTATACAGAGCAGTGTGCCAAACGTAGGTATCAGGATGCCAACTGCCCACAACATCCTTGCTGTCTTCTGACGCTTTAGTTTCTTTAATTCATTCCGGCATATGTTAAGCAATTCCCTCACCTCCGGTTATCCTTTTAAAATAATCTTCCAGTGTATCACGGCATTTGTTAATAGCATCTACATAAATATTCCGTTCTGCAAGAAACTTAACGATTTCCTTTGTCTGTATCTTTGTGTCAAAAATTTGAATGCACCCATTCCCCATAATCCGATAATCCTTGATATGAAATTCTTCTTCCAGCATATGGATAACCGTTTCAGTCGGATCTGCGGATACCAGAATATAATGCATATTTCTTTTTTTCAATTCCTCATAAGGACTTTCTTCCAGCAGAATCCCTTTGTCAATAATTCCTATCCTGTCTGCCAAAAGCTCAATCTCTGACAGAATATGGCTTGACAGCAGAATCGTTTTTCCATAATCTTGCGAAAGCTCCCTGATAAAATCCCTTGTTTCCATTACCCCAATTGGATCAAGCCCATTAACCGGTTCATCCAGTATCAGGATTTCCGGATCATGGATAATGGCAGCTGCAATACCAAGCCGCTGCTTCATTCCAAGGGAAAATTCTGAAAAAAGCTTTTTATCTTTATAAGGCAGCCCAACCTTCCCCAAACTTTCTTTTATTGCATCCCGTTTTATATATCCCCGCAGATCGGAAAGAATTTCCAGATTTTCTGTTGCCGTAAGGTTTGGATAAAATCCTGGTGTTTCAATCATGACACCTATCCGTCCCAAAAATTCTTTTTTATTCCCCGCAAAAGGTTGTCCAAACATATGGACAGTTCCTTTTGTTATCTTGGATAAGCCCAACAGCATTTTCATGATCGTTGTCTTTCCGGCTCCGTTTCTTCCCAAAAGTGCATAGATTTCACCCTTTTTAACATGGATATCCACTCCCTTTACTACGGCAGTATCCCCATAACATTTCGTCAGCCCTTTCGTCTCAATGACAAAATTCTCCATCACACCATCCCTTTCTTCGTGCGCTATATCTAATATAAATACATCTGCCTGCTGTTTTATATTATCATGCTTTCTCTCTCAAAACCTTACGAAAACCTTGCAAAAAAACTGCCCTGCCTTACGGCAGAACAGTTCATTTTTAATTCTCTAATATGGGAAATTCCATAACAAAACAAATTCCGTTCTTTCGGGGCTCTACAAAAATCTTCCCTCCCTGTATCAAAACCAGTTCCCGTACGATTGCAAGTCCCAGACCGCTTCCTTTACTGTTGCGGGCATCATCCGACTTATACAGCCTGTCAAAGACAAAAGGAATCGCTTTCTCAGGAATCCCCACGCCATTATCGCAGATTTTCACAGCAACTGTAATACCAGCTTGTACAATCTTTATCCAGATTTTAGAAGCCCCGCTATGTTCCATTGCATTTTTAAGCAGATTATTCACAATACGCTCATAAAAAACTCTGTCCATGCTAATCCATATCTCGTCCATATCTGATACAAAGTCATAGGATATTCCATTTCCTTCAAAAGCCGCAACCCAATTTGCAAAAATTGCCCGTGTTTCCTCTACAACATCCAATGGCTCCATTTCTGCTTTCTCTTCTTTGGAATTGAGCTTGAACCATTGAAACAGATCGTCCAGATAATCTTTTAGGACATATGCTTTTTCCCTTGCCTGTCGGACAGACTCTGCATTCATCTCCCCATGAACATATTGATAATGAACGGCATCCAGGTGACCGATAATAGATGTAAGGGGAGTTCGGATATCATGAGACAGACTTGTCATGAGCTTTTCATTCCTGTGTTCCTGCCGCTTTGTCTGTATGATACGTTCCTTATTATCCATCATAATCTGGTTGAGTTTATAACAGGTATCCGATAAAAGGGAATATTTTCTTATCAGGATCCTTCTATCCGTTTTCCCTTCTATGACTTCATCTAATACCTGATTGATTTTTTTAATCTGCCTCCAGATACCTGCCAGCAAAAACATTAGCCCCAAACAGATGACGATAAGCGCTATCATTCCTATATCCATTTACTGCCCTCCCCCGAAGCGGTAGCCGACTCCCCTGACTGTCTGTATTATGCTGGGATTTTCCGGATCATCTTCTATTTTTTTTCTTATCTTACTGACCAATGCCATAATGTTATTATCGTCATAGACATAATCGTCCTTCCATACAGCCTTATAAATCTGCTTTTTTGTATAAGCTTGCTTTGGAGATGAGGCAAGAAAATACAACAAGTCAAATTCTTTTCCTGTCAGCAGCACTTCTTTGTTTTCTTTCAATATTCCTTTCATCTGCGGAATAATAGTAATCTTATCGAAACAGAGTTTTTCTTGTGGCAAAACTCCATTCTTTAGTGTGGTATTTCTTCGAATCTGAGACGCAGCCCTCGCCAGCAGCTCCTCCATATTAAATGGTTTCGTTACATAATCATCTGCACCGATTTCCAAACCACTTACCTTATCTGACGGGGAGTTCTTTGCCGTCAGCATAATCACCGGCACCGCATACTGCTTCCGTATTTTCTCTAAAACCTCAAAACCATTTTCGCCAGGCAGCATCACATCCAACAGTACAAGATCATATTTTGTCTGTGACAGCTTATCAAGCCCCTGTTTTCCATTCCATGCCGTATCTACTTCATATAAGCCATGCATACAGTTTTGCAGCAGTTCCAAAAGAGATTTATCATCATCTATTATCAGAATTTTGTTCACGATTCACGTCCTCTGTTTTTCAAACCTCATACGGTAGATATTCCATACAACCACACTGCAATTATATGTGGAAATTCGGACTATGACAAGTATCTAAAATACAACTAAGAAAGTATCATTGCTTATCCTAAAGATTTTAAATTATTTCTATACTTCCGCATCTCCATTTCATCCGTATTATCTAATACATATTGCAATTTACTTGTGACCTTTTCACGGTCATACGGAAGATATGCCGTTACGGGAGTGAAATTTGAAACCGTGTTTGCAAATAAATGTGTGCGTATATTTAAGTTGTTGATTAGCATTTGCAGTTCACGGATACGCTCTTTTTCGTCAGCAGGGACAAACAAACCTTGCTGTGCCATCTGGTACAGCTCTGTGTCTGGGAAAAGTGTAAGAGAGTCTACGGAAACAAAATACGGATTGAGCTGGCTGAACAGTTCAGCACTATTTCTTGCATTACGGTATCCGCCGTCTTTTCCCGCAAGACCTGTCATGTAAATAAAGTAATATTCAATACCCGCTTCATCTAATTTTCTGCATTGTTCCAGAATATCAGCAGCCGTATATCCTTTATTTGCAAGGGCAAGCGTTTCGTCATCGCCACTTTCCACGCCGATGCTCAGTCCGTTAATGCCCATTGCCCTTAATTTCCTTAGCTGCCACACCTCTTTATTTTTAATATCACGGATGCTCGCAAACATAGCCATTGTCTGGCATTTAATCAGATAATCCCTTACGGTCAAAGCCCTAAGTTTCAGATTCTCGTAACTCATGGCAAAAGGATTTGCCCCTGTCCAGAATATTCTCCTTGCATATGGCTGATAGCTCTTTATCTCTGCTAAATCTTCCTCAAATTCCTCCATAGGCGACATTCGGAAGTACTCGTTTTGATACAAACTGCAAAACTTGCACTTATTATAAGTGCAGCCAGAGGCAGCCTGTATGATGACCGAGTGAGCTTCATATGGTGGTCGCCAAGTTCTGCCCGTAAAGTGCATGATTATCGCTCCTCCTTTTTGTGCTGCTTTTTGTGAAGATATACCTGCAGGGTGCTTTCTTATTTTTGTGTAGTTGTCTGCACATAACGGTACACTCACAAAATGTTGCTCTTACAGATGATGGACACTTCTTCTATATCGCTGTAATTCATCTTCACTGACATTTTCTATGATTTCATCAAGAAATGCCAATAACTTTTTCTTGTCTTTTGGCAGCTGCCCATGAAACTGGTACGCATTGGAAGCTCCCATTGCCGCAAAGATGGCAGGTATCTGCAAATTTTCAATGAGCGTCCGTACCTCTTTGTACTTTTCAACTTCTCCCTCTTCCTGCCAGTTCCCGCGCTGTATTTCTGCAAAAAGTTCAGAATCGGGATAAATCGTAAGCATATTTGCCCCGATGAGCGTAGGGTGAGTCTGATTGCATATATCAGCTGACAATTTTGCCCCGATTTCTCCACGGCCTGCCCCAGAAATGCTTACTAAGTAAAAGAAACTGTAATGGATGCCTGCTGCATCTAATCTCTGGCATTGTTCTATGATGTCGGCAGAGGTATATCCCTTATTCATAAACCGCAGGGCTTCATCATCGCCTGTTTCTATTCCTATTGTCAGACCGTCATATCCCATATCTCGCAGTTTGGCAAGCTCCTCATCGGTTTTAGGAATAACATCTGTAATTCTCGCAAACGAGCCGATAGATGTAACTGACGGAAGATATTTGCGGATTAGCTCTGCAATCGCAGTTAATTTGTCATAAGACAAAACAAAGGGGTTAGCTCCCGTCAAAAATACTCGGTGGGTACGCTCGCTGTTCCAACTTTTCGCTGCTCTTTTAACCTCCTGTAAATCACTCTCAATATCTTTCAGAGGGGACATTCTGAATTTGAACGGCAAATCATTATACAAAGTACAAAACTTACATTTATGATGTGTACAGCCTGCCGTTACCTCTAACAAAAGTGATGCCGCTTCATACGGCGGCCGCCAAATTGTTCCTGTGTAGTGCATAAACACATCTCCTTTCCTTATTGTTGGCATGTTTTTCGCCATAATGGTATACCCACAGGGTGTTTCCTTATTCCTGCGCAGCTTTTTGTGTACGCATGCCGGAGGGTATAAAGGTATGTCCGCAAGGTGTTTTCTGTAGTTTATACTAATTATACTTTCGTACAATGATTTTACAAGTACTGTACTTTTTTGCAGTACCTATATCAAAGCAGTACATTGATTTTTAAGAAAAGACGTGTTATATTATTTCAGAAGGAGTGACAGGAATGAAAAAAAGTACATTGGCTGTTGAACGCTGCAAAACAGTTTCTACCATACAAAAAATTCTGGGAGGTAAATGGAAAATTGAAATCATTTATTATATCGCCTTTCGGGATATACACCGCTTTGGAGAGCTTCGCAGGCATATCGGTGACATTACGGAATCAAGTCTGACAAAGCAGCTTCGGGAACTGGAAGCCGATGGCTTCATTACCCGTTATGACTACAAAGAAGTACCTCCCCATGTGGAGTATAACCTTACTGACTTAGGCAAAAGTTTCATTCCCGTTTTTGAGCATATGAAACAATGGGGAGATGAAAACCTCAATATGTAATCATGTTTTCCTCAAAAAGACAGAGCCAGCGAGCTGACATTGGCTCTGTTTTTTCACTTTTTATGCTTGATAAACAACTACGAAACAAGTCCGTTTGTGTTATCCTTCTGTCTGATACATAGAAAAAGAGCGGGAACCCTCACTGTCCAAAGCTTGTGTCGTTTATATAGAGATAAGAAAACTCCTACCAATTTGAAGGAGCCGGATGTGCAGAAAAGCCACTCTCCGCATAGACGGTATCGGCTATACAGTATATCCCGGTGAGTGGATCTGTACCGTGAAAGAACTGTCCGCATGGTTCCGTACCCCTTTTCAGTGCCAGGCAGTTTCTGTCCTGGATGAACTGCAGAAACGCCGCCTTATCTCCTATCTTTTTCTTGACCGTGGAAAGGTGATCAAATACAAGATCCGTGACTGAAAAAAACATACAAACTACATTTTGACATATCTATTGACCTTTTGGGTATAAATATAGTAGTATGGAGGTGGAAGGAGTGGATACTTGTATGCTGAAGGAATATCTGGAAAAAAACTATGGTTACAACGAACCGATTTTCATAAACGAGATTCAGCTGGATGGGCTTAATGATAATGCCCTGCGCCAGTATTTCAAACGGATGCTCAAGTCAGGCGACCTGGCTCGTTTTGACACAGGGATTTATTATCTCCCCAAAGCGTCACGGCTGCTGAAAAAAAGTTATTTAGATCCCATGAAAGTCATTATACGCAAATATATCCAAAGTACAACAGAAATCTACGGATACTTCGCCGGAGCTACTTTTGCCAATCAGATCGGTCTGACAACCCAGATGCCGGCAATGTTGGAGATCATCACATCAAAAGAATCAACAAAGGGGCGTACAGTTACCGTAGGCTCCCAGGCTATCCGGCTGAAACGGCCAGCTACGACTATAACATCGGAAAACGCTGCACTGCTCCAGCTTTTGGATGCCGTTTCCCAGGCAGAAAAGTATTCTGAGCTTTCTGCTTTAGAAACCGGGAATCTTCTGAGAAACTATGCAAAACAACAAAATTATAGTAAGGAACTTCTTTCCAGCGTGTTGTCTGGCATTACAGGTCCTACTGCAAAAAAACTGATTGAATGGGGAATTATTTATGAATTTACATCATGACCACGAAGCATTTAGCGAATTTATCATCGCTGCTTCTAACGAACTGCATATACCTCCCGGAATTATTGAAAAGGATTATTATGTTACGCTTGCTCTCAAGGAGCTGGCCTCCAAGGTAAAGGGGATGGTTTTTAAAGGCGGCACCTCTCTGACAAAATGCTATCAGATTTTGGATCGCTTTTCGGAAGATATAGATATTTCCTATGCCGCATCAGAAGGCGTTCCTGGCGAAAGTCGTAAGCGGCAGCTAAAAAAGGCAGTTATTTCTTCCATGGAGTCTCTGGGGTTCTCTGTTACAAACCTCGAAGAAACCCGTAGCCGGCGCAGTTATAACTGTTACAGGGCTGGCTATCCCAGTATTTATTCCCCACTGTTGGAATTAAAACCAGAATTGCTCATTGAAACCTATATTGCCCTATTGCCCTTTCCGACAGTAAACCGCATGGCCGATAATTATATATACCGTTTCTTGAAAAAGATTGTGGACAAGGAAATATATCGGCAAGATTACGAATCGATTACTGGCAAGCTTTTATTTACATATGTTCCTTATGAAACAGTCATTAGCGGGGTAAAAGAAATTATTAACAAAGGCTATTTCAGTGATATTTGATATGACTTATCTTCATTATCTGATAAAAAAGAAAAACGAGTAAGTTACTTGAGCTTATGCTACATAGTAGGAAACTCGTTTCTCTTTGTATTCGCTTTATTAAATACTTAAAAATAATACAATAATTAAAGTATAAGTGTAAAAGCAATAGGATTTCTTAATTCTACAAGATATCTTGTTGCTTTTCATAAGTGTTCAAATATTTTTCTATGGTTTTCTTTGCCCCCAATCCACCTCATCTAAAATTTTCTCTATGTTAACTATAAATACAAATCCCAAATGGTAATCAACATCGTACTATAGTGTCCGCCAGTTCGGTGCCAAATATATAGCTGGTGGGAATCCAGTCTGGTAAGACCTGGCAAGTCGCCAGTACTGAGTCCTTGGAGCGCCAAAGGCTAACAATGGTGTTTAAGCGTAGGACAGGGAACAGGAACGCCGTAATGCGTAAGCGTGAAGTGATTGAGCTTCGTTAGATCTATCGATTGTGCGGGGTGGTCTGCTGCCTCTACGGGTCACCCATAAAGATTAGTCGTTAAAGCGAGACTATGAAAATACACCGGAGTCCTAGAGCACGGCATACCTGATATTGTTATATTTGACATACCTGGGAGGACTGGATGGTTCTGTACATGAGACAGTAGGGATTATCGGCCAATGCAATGGTGAGTATGAACGAAGACCATCGAGGAGCCGGATTCGTCCATAGTACTGATGAAAGCAGTAATGACGCTGGAGGGAAGGGACGGACAATAAGTTGCTTCTGTAATCAAAACGTAGAGAGCACAGGAGGCACGAAATCTATGGAAAAAGAGAAAGCAGAAATAACCAGTCTCGTAGAAAGATATGGCAGAGTCCAGTCGCCGTTGAGAGTCTGCTTGTCAGAATGAAGAAGTTTTCCTATAAACCATATCCCGTGCGCAGAGCCTATATCCCGAAAGGTAATGGGAAGATGCGAGGACTCGGCATTCCGTCATTTGAGGATAAAGTCGTTCAAGGTGTCTTTAAAGAGATACTGGAAGCGATTTACGAGCCTAAATTCAAGGAGTTTTCATTTGGGTTTCGTCCAAACAGAAGCTGTCACGACGCAATTCAAAGAGTAAATAAACACATCATGGCAGACAAGGTCAATTACCCGCAAATAAAATGATATCCATTGTTTTTCTCCCCACAATGCAGTCTACTTCAAATAAGCAATTCTCCACTGCCCGACCCGTTTCAAAAAATCCCTTTCCAGGCCGTCCGGGTCCAGTTTCCCGGCGGATAGCATCTGCCAGAGACTGTGAAACAGATAGCTGTCAACCTCCTCCAGCAGCATTCCCACGTCAATACCCGGGCGGAACACGGAAAGGTCCACGGAGCCCAGCAGCTCACCCGCTGCGTCTTCATATACTTCTTTATATGACTTCCCGGTTGCCTCCCTGATTTCCAAGGGCTCCGCAAAAAGGGCCCGTATGGAAAATAAATATTCATCAGGGGCCGTTCTCATAAACTCGCATCTTGCCAGAATCTTCCGGGTCATGATCTCAAAAAAATCCGTTGTTTCCTTGTAATACTTTAATTCTATTTCACAGGATATCCTGTTGATATTCTCCCAGAGGTATAAATACAGTTCCTTCTTATTGTGGAAATAGTGGAACAGCAGGGACTTTGATATCTCGCCGGCAGCCGCAATCCGGGACATGGATGCCTTTTGGTAACTGCTGTCGGCAAATACCACATACGCAGCATTTATAATCCGCTTCTGCTTTTCTTCCGGCAGCGTAAAAAATTTCCCGTTCATCGAACCCCCCTGTATCTGTTTTTTGTCTATAGTTTTTTCAGCAGTGCAGGTCCCTGTCTGGTAAGGATTACGATACATACCGTTGCAAACAGAGCGAATACCCCTATGGGCAGCGCCAGCGCGGTCCATGGAGCTGTTTTACTGCCCAGATAATAGAATCCTGCCGCCACCCCAAGTACCGCCATGGAAGCGAACATTGCCAGCACCGTGGCCATAGACTGCTTGATAACGACCGTTTCATTCACTGCGTCAAGCTTCGGAAAGCACAGGCCCATAAGCATTCCAAAGGCAGCATGCCCTATGGCGAAAAGCAGTGTGGCAATAAGCAGCACCGCCCCCTGCCGCAAAGAAAAACCAAAAGCAATCGAAATACACAGCCCGGCAATTACCGTACAGGGCAGGGTCAGCAGAAGCTGAAAGCCAACTTTAACCCAGAGCAGGGAGCTTTCCTCTATGGGGGATTCCCGCAAAATCCACAGGTATTTTCCCTCCAGGCTGATGGAAGGCGCAGTGATGGGGCAGGTGCAGAGGCAGAAACCAATCACGGCTGCCGCCATGGGAAGCAGCGGTAAAGGATACCCTGCCATTTCCACATAAGCCAACAGTTTCTCTCTCATAACCAGGGAGGCTCCCCCTGCGGCCAGCAGCATAATCAGACCGATACCGGCATTCCAGAAGTACATGGGAGTACCAAAAAAGCGCTGCATTTCCTTTTTCAGCAAAGCCTTCTTCTGTCCGGAGGCAGTCTGTGCCGTGAGTTTGTAATTGCTCTGTACGGACCGCGCGGCAAAAGCAGTCACGGCCTGACGGTATCCCCGGCCAAGGCCCATTACCACCAGGGCAAAAGGGAACACGCAGCACAGGACAAAGGCCAGCAGCAGCCCCCAGTCTCCCATAATGCCTTCCCCCATCCACAGCATGGGTGCCGCCCAGGTAAGGGAGTTTTTCACTCCGGCGGCATTCTCAGCAAGGCTGTTAATCATACCGCTTAGATGAAACGAGAAATAGAACACTGCTGCCATAAATATTCCCATCACAATATTCTGCCCCAACGCTCTGTGGGACACCCGGACAGACAGAAAGGCCACCAGCGCCCCCAACAATACGGACAGCGCCGTATCCAGCAGCGGAAGGGCCAGCACCGCGATCCCCAGCCGCATCCAGAACAGCAGGCTAAGCCCCACACCGTTTTGTGTCAGAAACGTACAGATTACCCCGGCGGGAACCAGTACGAAAATGGCGAACAGCAGGTTTTCCAGATAAATGGCAGTTACCCGGCTAACCATCAGCATGGTTGTAGGCACCGGCATGCTCAGCAGCAGGTCATTGTCCTTTCCGCCAAATACCACGCCCTTCACCGCAAAGGTGGTAAACAGAAGCCCGCCCACCAGTGCCCCTATGCCCATGAACACAAATACCAGCACTTCCATATTGGATGGCGCCAGCGCCTTCATCAGCATATAACTGTAAAGCCCGGACAGATACAGACCCAGAAAGGCAATGAGAAAGACTGCACCCAGCCCGGTAGCCGCTTTTCTCTTACTGCGTCCCCTGGAATTGGTTGAGGAAAGAAGCATAGACCGGAGGCTGACGTTCAACAGGACAAAAAATTTATTCATCGCTCTCCCTCCAGTTCTAAAAATACGCTTTCCAGGGAGGAATCCCCCACCAGCTCTGCCGTGGGGCCGCTTTGCACCAGTTTCCCGTTTTTGATAATGGCAATCTGGTCGCATAGCTTTTCCGCCACCTCCAGTACATGAGTGGAAAAAAATACCGCTGACCCGCTTTGGCATAATTCTGACAGATAACCTTTCATTATATGTGCAGCCGAAGGGTCCAGACCTACAAATGGTTCATCCAGAATCAGCAGCCTGGGCCGCCGGATAAAAGCAGAAATCAAAGCCAGCTTCTGCCGCATCCCATGGGAGTAGCTGCCAATGGGGGAACCCAGATTGTCCGTGAGTTCAAAAGCATCGGAATATTTGCCAATGTCTGCGGTACGCTGATCTGCAGGAATGTCATACAGATCGGCAATGAAATTAAGGTAATCAATCCCTTTCATAAACTCATAGATGTCCGGGTTGTCCGGCAGAAAAGCGGTGACACGTTTCGCCTGCACAGGATCCTTCTTAATATCGTGGCCGTCAATGGTGATGGCGCCTTCCGTAAAGTCCATCACCCCGGCCACAGCCCGAAGGGTGGTGGTTTTACCTGCTCCGTTGTGGCCGATGAATCCATAGATCTCACCTGGCTCAACATGTAAGGTCAGGTCATTCACCGCCTTCTTCCCACCGGGATACGTTTTCGAATAATGTTCAATATGAAGCATTCGTAATCTCCTTTCGTAACTCTGTTTCTTTCAACATGTTTGCTGATTTTATTCCAGGTGACAGCAATGCTGCTAATGTCAATATAACCATTATGGTCACAAAATACAGGTATCATTCTTATATTACATCCATAGCAGTTCTCCTGATGACACTACGAGCCGGACTTTATGTAAAAAATAAGAGCCTCCAAATAAATCAGAAGCTCTTTCCGGCGCACTGCGGCGTAAAAATATAAGATAATAACCTGCCCTCTCTGATTCGCTTTCTATATTATCACCCCATTGACCAATTTTGAGAAGCCCCATTTCTCTTTAACCCCTACATCATTTTCAACAAATAAACAAATCCATCTCTTTTTCATATTCCCTTATCCCCGCTTTCCAGTATCATGTCGTCCAAAGCATTGCCGGGCGGAACAATCGGCATAACATTTGCCTCCGGCTCAATGATAAATTCAATGACAGTAGGTACTTTTAAGTTGTGTTTTGCGTTTTCAAGGGCGGCGGCAATCTCATTTTCTTTTGTTACGCGAAAACTGTTTGCTCCGTAGCTTTCCGCCAGTTTCATAAAATCCGGCGTATATTCCGGGCAGTGTTCTGTCGGGGCATTACAGCTACTGGGGCAGCTTTTCCTGTACCGCATACAGGTGCTGGAATAACGCCTGTCAAAAAACATTTCCTGCCATTGCCGTACATTTCCCAAATAACCGTTGTTCAGTATGCAGATGGTGATTGGAAGTTCATAGCAGATTGCGGTCGCCATTTCCTGAATGTTCATCTGCATGCCGCCGTCCCCGGAAATAACGATAACATCCTTTGACGGATTTCCGATTTGGGCTCCAATAGCAGCCGGAAAGCCATAGCCCATGGTTCCTAAGCCCCCGGAAGTCAGCATCTGCTTCTTTTCGCTTAATTCCAGGAATTGTGTCGCCCATAACTGGTTCTGCCTCACATCTGTGGCAATGATCGCGTTGTCAAACGTATGGTTGATTGCCCTTATCACTTTTTCCGGGGTCAGCCCTTCTGTTTTCATGGAGAGTGGATACTGGCTTTTCCACTGCCTGATCTGCTCCTGCCATTCCTGCTTTTTCAGATACGCCCCGATAAACGGTTTCATAAACCATTTTTTTGCTGTAACATCCTCTGTGAAATCAATCGTTGTTACGTTGCCTTTGCTGGAGAAAATCCCTGTCCAATGCCCATGCATATTATCATTTTCCATATCAAATTCCCATCGCCGGCATTCTTCCCTCACTGTAACGGTGAAGGTGGTCTGGCAGCCGGATGTTGTATATTCCACGAACTGCTTATCATCTATAATCTCAACCCTGCTCAGATCGCTGCGCCACGCCGTATCCTCCAGAGAAGTCACAATCTCCCAAACCTTTTGCAGTTCTGCGTGAAAGTCTTCTCTTATATTTGAAACTGCCATCTTAATGATTCCTTTCTTTCAGGTATACCCTTTTCCACTGTCCAACTCTTTTCAGGAAGTCCTTTTCCAGAGAATCCGGATTCAACTCCCCGGTTGAAAACATCTTCCAGTAACAGCTGAGAAGATAACCGTTAATCTCTTCTAACAGCAGCCGCGTATCAATCCCCGGCCGGAACAGGTCCATATCTGCCAAATCCCGTATATCTTCTGTTCCGTGAAGATAGGCTGTCTTATAATGATTTGGATACGCCGCCGGCATCCGCAAGCCTGGACATGGACGCATTTTTATAGCTGTTCCTGGAAAACACACCATATGCCGCATTTATGATCTGCTCCTGCCTTTCCTGCGGTAGCGCAAAAAACTTCCCGTTCATCCCGAACCTCCTGATTCCTTTCCCATCCTGGTATTTGCGGAAATCAGACGTCCCCGTCCTTCTGCCTTTACCATGGTTTCCAGTTCCTTCGCCGTATCCTTTCCAATCCACCTCAATACCTTGCTTTCTCCTTCCATCCACTCGTGCGCCAGCAAAAGCGCCTTTTCATTATAATGAAAGTTCTTTTTTCCGATTTCCCTCAAAGCAGTAGAAACCGCCTTTTTCACATGCTCCCGTCCATCATCCGCATACTGCGTAACCAGCTCCAGATAGCCGTCCACCGTTTCATCCGTAAGCTTCCTGTCATGTATCACGGAAGCTGCAATCAGCACAAACGCCGCCCTTTTTTTATATAACTGCGGTTCCCGTATCCACTTTGCAATAAAATTATCCCTGCTCTTCATCTTCAAAAATAAATTTTTACACAGGTGGTCGCATAAATCCCAGGAAACCACATCAAGGAGCAGCCTTTCCGCCTCAGCATCCGTTGTCGCCTTCGGATTCATCAACAAGACCGCCAGCATCCTTGCCTCGTGGTATTTTGTATTCCACAGTTCAAATGCCAGCTCCTGCGATTTCCCGGCTTTCTTTGCAAGGCCCCTTACTACGGACGTTGCCACACCAATACTATTTTCGGCCGGTATCCCCATCCGAATCATATTTTCCCTGTATTTCTCAGAAGCCTGTGCCCTAAGCTCATTTATCATCTCCTGACCATCCATCGGTATCCTCCTTCCGGTTCCATGCTCTTCTTATCGTACAGGAAGCCAGTATTCATAGACTGCGTCTTCCGGGTCTGCATGGAGATACACTTCAATATCCGGTATCTCTGCGTAGGTGTAGCCGGACGTAGGAAGCCACTGGATAATGACACGCTTTTCCAGCTCCTGAAGGGTACGGTTCGTTCCCTTTCCTTCAAAAACCGCCCATTTGCATGCCGGAATCTGATATTCTTCGTATTCCCCCGGCTTCTGATCGGAACGGACAGCAATCAGATATTTCCAGTCTTCCGTATGATGGATACTGACACCGAGAAGTCCCTCCGGCTTTCCCTCTGCCATGGAGAGTAATCTGGCAAGTGTTCCGTCTGCCAGTGCGGCATCCCATACCGCTGGTATCCTTTCAAAATTCTCTGTCAGTTCTTTCGACAGGGGACAGGACCTTCCCAGTATCCGGAACGCTTCTTTTTCCTCTATCCTGAACTGCAGCGGCGCCCCTCCGTGGATTGCCATGGAAAAAGAAATGGGCGGATATGCCTGAAAGGATACCGGTTCCGTTTTTACAGCGGAGGGCGTGATTCCATGAAAATTCTTAAAAGCCCTGGTAAACGCGGTGGGAGATTCATAACCATACTTCATGGCAATATCCGTTACTTTTCCATTTCCCTTTTGCAGTTCCACGGCGGACAGAGACAGCCTGCGCCGCCGTATGTATTCCCGCAGTGTCATGTCTGTCATATATAAAAACATCTGTTGGAAATAGTAGGAAGGGCAGCCTGCAATCCCGGCTACATCCTCATAATCCAGTTCCCCATCCAGGTTTTCTTCTATAAAATCAATCGCCTGGTTCAACCGTTTTATCCAGTCCATCGTGTTCCCCCTGTTGTTTTTATTATAGCCGATTCTCTCACAAAAAACCTCGCATTTGAACGATACGAATTGATAGCCCGAAAGAACTCACTCCCATTTAAAAAATTTCACCGCCGCGCCTGCACACAAAATGGTGACGATTCCCATAACCGCTGCCGGTACCCAGACAGATTCCGTATGCATCCCCAGAAAAGCCGCCTTCATAAGCTGTATCCCCTGTGCCAGCGGGAAAAGGGCAACGATTTTCTGCATCATCCCCGGCATCACCTCAAAGGGCAGCGTGGCCCCGGAAAAAATCAGCATGGGAAAGTACAAAAAGCATGCGATCACACTGGCCATTTTTTCATTTTTCGCAATGCCGCCCACCATCATCCCGATGCTTAAGGTGGAAACCAGGGTAAGAAGCCAGCTTCCAAGGAATGCCGCCGGGCTGCCGGGAAGCCTTACGCCCCAGAACACAGCCGCCATGGGAAAGACCAGAGCCATAGAAACCGCGGCATACAGCACATAGATGGTAAATTCCACCCCCAGCAGCATAACCGGGCTGATGGGCGTCACCCGGAACCGTTTGAGGATTTTCCGTTCCCGGTATCCGGCTACCACCAGAGGCAGCCCCATCAGGCCCCCGGCGCAGATGGAGATGGTGCAGACCGCGCTCATGGACTGCTCCAGGAACGTGTACTCCGCCCCCGGAAAGGCGGGCTTTGTCTGGTATATGAAACCAAGGATGACCAGTACCACAACCGGCATAATGACGGCAAAAATCACCATGTTCATATTCCGGATATTCAGCTTCAGTTCTGTTTTTAAAAGACTGAAAAATGTTCTCATGCCACAACCTCCTCGTCCGCAAATTTCAAATAGGCATCCTCCAGACGCTCACAGCCGCTCTGAGATTTCGCCTGCTCCACGGTGCCGTAAAAGACGGCCTCCCCTTTTCTCAGAATACAGATCTCATCGCAGAGGGCCTCCACCTCATCCATGAAATGGGAAGTGAGGAAGATGGTCAGCCCTTCACCCTTTAAATCCTCAAGAATCTTCCACACCGTCCGGCGCGCCCTTGCGTCCAGCCCTGTAGTCAGCTCGTCCAGGAACACAATCTCTGGGGTCGGTAGCAACGCCAGAACAATAAACAGCCGCTGGCGCTCCCCGCCGGAAAGACTTTTTACGGCATGACCTGTCTTATCCCCGATTCCGAAACGTTCACACAGCTTCCGCCAGTCTGCCGGCCTCTCATACAGGCAGGCAGTTTCCTCGCAAAGCTCGGATACCCTGATTTCCGGCTGGTAATCCCCTTCCTGAAACTGGACGCCCACTTTCTGAAATACAGCGCGCCGGTCCTTTTTGGCATCCCGCCCCAATACCAGGGCGGTTCCGCCATCGGCCTGTTCCGTTCCCAGGATGCATTCGATAGTGGTACTCTTTCCGGCACCGTTTGCCCCCAACAGACCAAAGACCGTTCCGGACTTGACTGACAGATTCAAGCCCTTCAACACAGTTCTTCCCTGATAGCTTTTGGTAAGGCCCGTTGTTTTAACAGCCTCTTCTGTTTTCTTTCTCGTTTCGCTCATCTTATCCTCCTTTTCCGGTAACGGTATGCACCGCTACTGCTGCTTTTTAATTGCCCGAAGCTCGATGTATCCCCTCTCCCCTCTGGGCTCCAGCTGGATGCGGGGGCTTTCCTCGTCCCACTCGTATCCGATCACAGACGGGTCATAATGGTCGATGGCATATTGTACGGCAAGAATCGACTGGGAATAATCTTCCTCCCGGAAAGGCTCTCCCTGGACCGCCAGATACTCGGCGGCAGGCAGGGAAATGACATCAAACCCCTCCGGGATTTCCCCATGGTAATCCGCCTCTGCCTCCACGCCCTGTACATAGGTGGAAGTGCCGGGCTTTTTATAGGCTCCCGGCAGCCACAGGCAGACCGGCTCCCCGCAGAGGGAATCCATGCTTTTTAATATTCCCCAGACCTCACAGCTCACTTCGTCACAGTATGCAAAATAATCTTCCGCTTTTATTCCTCGTTTGATGATGACCTTTCGCTCCGGTTTTTGGATCACCTGGATAAATACGCTCTGGAGATTTTTCATTTCCATATCCAAAACATCCTTTCTCAGTTCTCCGAATTTCACGCCGTATGGGATAAACAGGGCAATGGGCACCGGATCCTTCAGATATTCCCCTGGCCTGCAGCCGAATTCCCGGTAAAAGGCACGGATATACCCGTCCACACTGCCAAACCCACAGTCAAAAGCCGCCTCCGTCACAAGGCACTGTCCCTCCTTCAGCCGCATGGCGGAGCGGGAAAGCCGGAGCCTGCGGATATATTCTGCCGGCGTCACCCCCAAAAGCTCCTTAAACAGCCGGTAGGAATGCCAGGGAGAAAACAGGGAGACGGCTGACAGCTGTGCCAGTGTGATATCCGCTTCCAGATGGGCTTCGATATAATCCTGCATCCTCTGGACCGCCGCTGTCTGTTCTTTCAAAATAAACCACCTCCTTCTTCCTTGGGCTTATTATTTTATAATGACCCCTGCTTTTTGTCTCGACTTTTTTTGCTGTTTTCCGATTCTTTAGGGAAACGCTGATTTAATCAGCATTTCCTTAGATAATCAGCCGTAATGGTCTGTCCATATTCCGCCAGCTCCTGCGGGGTTCCGGTAAAGACTACCTCGCCTCCCATCGTCCCCCCGTCCGGCCCCATGTCAATCACGTAATCCGCCAGCTTTACCACATCCATGTTATGTTCGATCACAACCACCGTGTTCCCCTGCTCCACAAAGCCGTCCAGAAGTTTCATAATTGTCTTCACATCGGAAGCATGGAGCCCGGTGGTGGGTTCATCCAGCACATAGATGTTCCCCTTCTGTCCCAGGTATTTTGCCAGCTTTACCCACTGCCGCTCGCCCCCTGACAGAGTGGATAAGGGCTGTCCAAGGGAAAGGTAGGGAAGCCCCACCTCCACCATGGCGTGCAGCGCCCTGCAGATTTTCGGACGGCCGGAAAAGAAGCCTTCGGCCTCCTCTGCGCTCATATCCAGAATCTCCACAATATTTTTCCCTTTGTATAAATAGGAAAGCGCCTCGTTGCTGTAACGGCTCCCGCCGCAAGCCTCGCAGGTGGTCGTCACCGGGTCCATGAAGACCAGCTCGGTGGTGACAGCCCCCGTCCTTTGCAGACCGGGCAGGCGCCTTTGCTGTTAAAGGAAAATAGGGCGGCGCTCACGTTGTTTTCTTTCGCCATCTGTTTTCGGATATCATCGAAAAACCCCAGGAAGGTGGCCGGGGTTGAACGCCCGGTGGCTGTCACCGGGGACTGGTCCACCAGGATGACCTGTTCCGGATACTGCCCGGCAAACACGTCCCGGATCAGGGAGCTTTTCCCGGAGCCTGCCACACCGGTCACCGCAGTCAACACACGCAGGGGGATATCAACGGAAACCTGTTTTAGATTGTGCAGGCTGGCATGTTTGACAGGCAGGAGCCCCTGATAGCTGCCCTGATAGAGAACCTCCCCGCCGTTTTTTCCTGCCAGCGGCCCCACATCGATCACTTCATCCGCAATGGAGATTACATCCTTATCATGCTCCACCACCAGGACCGTATTCCCCTTATCCCGGAGGGCACGCAGCAGCCTGGTCATGCGGTGTACATCCCGTGGGTGCATCCCGGTGCTTGGCTCATCGAAAATATAGAGCATGCCCGTGAGGGCGCTCCCCATGTAGCGCACCAGCTTCAGGCGCTGTGCCTCCCCGCCGGACAAGGTAGCCGCTTCCCGGTTCAGGGAAAGGTAAGGGAGGCCGATCTCGATCATGCGGGTCAGGGTCATAACCAGGCTCTCCGCCACCGACCTGCCCCTTGGGTCTGTGACTGTCCCCAGAACCCGTTTCAGTTCTGTCAACTCCATCTCACACATCTCACTGATATCATACCCGGCAATCTTACAGGACAGGGCCGCCCCGTTTAGGCGTTTCCCATGGCAGAGGGGACAGTCGGATTCCCGGACATATTTTGCCAGCCGGCCTGCAGAAGTTTCCCCAAGTTCGGAGCTGTCCCTTTTTAACAGCAGCCGGCTCATCATGTTGTGGATGCCCTCCACCTGCTTCGACACCCACTTCCCGCCCGGTTCCTCCGAACCGTACAGCAGAAGGTTCCGTTCCCTTTCGGAATAGTCCTGCCATTTTTTATCCAGGTCAAACAGGCCGCTGTCTGTATACTGCTTCCAGTACCAGTTCCCCACACGGAACGTGGGCAGCTCCACCATCCCCTCATTCCAGCTTTTATCTTCCTTTATAAGAGGAAGGACGTCCAGCGTCATCACCTTCCCCAATCCGGAACACTCCGGACACATGCCCCCCGGATTGTTGAAGGAAAAGCAGGAGGGTGTTCCCACATGGGGTTCCCCGATCCGGGAGTAGAGCAGCCGCAGGGCGGAATACATGTCGCTGATGGTCCCCACCGTGGAACGGGCGTTGCCCCCAAGGGGGTTCTGGTCAATGATGACCGAGGGGGAAAGGTTTTCGATTCTTTCCGCCTTTGGTTTCTCATACTTCGGGAGCCTGCCCCGGACATAAGCGCTGTAGGTCTCGTTCATCTGGCGCTGGCTCTCTGCCGCAATGGTGTCAAACACGATGCTGGATTTCCCGGAGCCGGAGACCCCGGTGAATACAACGAGCTTTTGTTTTGGTATCTTTAAGGAAATATTTTTCAGATTGTTCTGGCATAAGCCCTGAATAACGATATGATTCTGATCTGGCATGATGTTCTCCTTTCTGGCCTTTGGCCTGGTCTTAGCAGTATAACAGCATGCCGGAAAATGTACTCGACTTTTTTTGCCCTTTTCAGAACAGACAAACTTCATTCCCACTTCTTTATTTTCGAGTCCTCCGTCAAATCTTTAACAGCGTATAGTAACAATAAGAACCTCTGGATTTTTCCAAAGGTTCCTATTGCATTATGATACCAATATTTTTTTGTTAATTGAAATCAGCTCGGATAACTCGTCCAATTCAATAAATGTTACTTTCTTTCCAGACAACCTTGCCAAGTGTCTCAAAGTTCCTTTAAATCCTGCATCAATATATTGCGGAATGACTACTGCTATTATTTGACAACGAGCATCTATCATTCCCTGCTCCACAAACTGACGAATTATCTCCTGCCCTTCTCCTGATGTTGATAATAGTGGTTTTCTTATTTTTTCATCATCATTAACAGATTTTCTAGGTCGGTTTTCACTATTCTTTTTTATGATACCCTTTAAATCATATGCTTTATTTCCAATTTTCACTTCCGCAGCAACATCCCCATACTCCATGCCTTTGTGAGGTTGTGGACGATAGCCTGGTAAAATGGTATAAAAAACTTTAGGTAAACATGCCATTCCATCATTTTCAGTACATTTTTCAATTTTTGCATATGAACAGGTTCCAGAACCACATTTCTCATTCATATTTACCGCATAAGCTTTCACTCTATGTGTAAGGGCCACTGAATCATGTTTAAAGCATTCTATTGCTGCAAATGGAATTGCAACTTCTGTTTGCAAATTCTCTGTTCCATTAACAATATATCCCATATCGCCTACAATGCAGATATTATATTCTAAAGAATAGTCTTTAAATATTTTCTGAATATTTTTATTGATCATACTTACCAATATAGATCTTGGAACATACCAATTTACAATCTCACAAGTATCATGACCATCCGCACATTTAATTTTTAAGGGTGCCCCACACTCACATTCTTTTATTATCCCCCTTCCCATCTTCAACTCTGTTCCACATTCAGTGCAATATGGAGTCTCATAAGAATCACAAGTTTTGCAATATATTCTCGGAAACTTGATAAACCATTTACTATTATCCAATACCGATAATTTATCTACCGGAATCTGGAACTCATACTCGTCTCTATCAAGAGAAGCTATAATTTGTGTCAAATACCAATTCAGTTGTGTAATTTCAATTCCGCTTGCCCCTGTCCATTTTATTTCCTGTCCTACTTCTTTAAAAATTTCTTCAGCTGGCTTCCCTTTTAATTTTTCAATTTCCTCCAAAATAATTTTAATCGAATTTTCAGACCACTCAAACAGAACAGAAGCTGGCAAATGTTTATAAATTCCAATACTGCCGTTTCTAACATTATATTTAATCGTAGCATCAATATTCTCGGTAATTGCCGAGATAAAACTCCCAGATGTATCAATTCTCTCAGAACGAATTCTGCTAATCTCTTCTTCTTGATCAGGCGTAATTCCCCCAGCTCTTGACACAATTGTTTTCTCTCCACCTTTTCCCTGCAACACAATTCTGCTTATGGCCTTAGAATTTGTGCATTTGTCAATTGCTGATTTTGGGGGCTTTATTTGTGTTACCGGGTTTTTAAATAAATCAGCAATGTATTTTGTCATAAAAGCCGTCATTTTCTCATGTTTACTAATGCAGGCAAGATATGTTGATGCCTTTCCAATCCATAAGCATCCTCTATGTTGTTCCCATACACTGGCATTTTGCCCATCCTCATTAACATAAGTATATTCTTTGCTATAAACATATAAAACTTCTGTACGGTCCTCATATTCTTTTACAGATAAAATTTTTAATTTTCTATATCCAGAAACAGAAAGATATTCCTCCTCCACATTTTCCAGGGAATTAACAATACCATAATCTGAATCTTTCAACGATGATTGAAATGTCCATAACGTAAACGTTACTCGGTCACCATAAATATAATCATTTACATATTGCTCTATTTCCTCATCCGAAAGGATCCCATAAGATAATATCTTATCTATTATTGTATTCTTTTCCTTTCCGTTAACTTCTTTTTCTTCTATTCCCTTTTTTACTGCAATATCATGTAAAGCATACCAAGGCAAAGTTCGTAGTTTTTTGTTTTTTACTGATGTATCCAAATACTCTCCCCCTTTAATTGCAAGCTTCCTTAAATCTCTGTGCAACATGCTCCGGCAAATACTTAACCAGTTCTTCCACCAACTCATACACCTTCGTTCCCGGCGCAATTTCTGCTGGTGTCTTACTTTTACCATCGTTTATGATACGTTTGGCATATCGAATTGCCAGCTTTGGATTTCCTTTTTCCGTCAAAATATCAAAAATATCTTTCATATTTTTCTGATATTTTCCAATCCCCAATTCCCTGAATTGATCATTCAGAAATGCTATGTATTCCCCCCGGTGATTATTCGCTGTATAATATGCAAAATGCAAAAGAAACCAGAACTCAATACATTCATTACTCCATGCTGTATGATATTGAAGTTGAGAACTTTCTTTATTTAAGTTCTCTGCCCGATTGACAACACCATTAAAATCATCTGCCGGAAAGCTGTCTTTATCATAAACGCACCAAATCTGGCCCTTTTGGATTTTGTTCTTCTTTACATATCTTTCCGCCATTCCGATTACTCGCATCGTTTCTGCCTGACAGGGTTCTATTTCAATTAGAACCATATCCTTATAAATCGGATTATCTTCAATCAGCTTTTTGAATCCCATAAAATACAGAGGTTCTGTCTGCTGCCCCTCGCAGAAGATATAGTATCTGTACTGCTTCATTTCCAGATACTCCTGACGGCGCTTCTTTTTCCACTTCTCCATTCCGGCTTTTTTAGGCATTGACCTTCCCCCAATCTATAATTCTTTTGAGATACGGATCAGCGCCATATTTTCCTTCCAGATATTGCTTATCGAATTTGGCATCCTTACGAACAGATTCGCCTTTTTCGTTCTTAAATTCCACCAATGAATACAATTTAGAGTTTTGAGCATTCCCTTTTGCCACGAACCAGATTTCATCCCTTCGAAACACTTCATTGTTCATTGTAGACAGATCATGGGATGTGAAGATTAATTGTGCTTTCTTTTTATTAATACTCATATCATTAAACATCATAATAATATGACGCAGCAAAACAGGATGTATCTTTGCATCCAGTTCATCAATAACCAAAACGGTTCCCGTAAGTAAACATCCAGCAATAAATGGCATTAAACCAAATAATTTCCTTGTCCCGCTGGATTCTTCCAGTAAGTTTAACTCCGTCTCATAGCCATCCACCAAATGCTTTGTATACACATCGATTCTGTCATTTTCATCCTCAACTACACGAAAATCCACGATATCCAGATCCATTTCCTGTATCATGTCAAGCATAAGCTGCTTCACATCCTCTGAATTTGATACTGCCATACGAAGTTCTTCAATCGGATTACCATAGTTTAAAAAATCAATTCCGTATTCAAACCAATCCAGAACATCTTTTACTACCTCATTTTTTTTATAAGTGATCCCAAGATAAGACAGCAACGGTAATGTCGCGGACAAGTCCTCACTGGCTTTCAGTTTGGAAAATACACCTTTTAAAGAAATTTCTTCCGTATCCCGTTCGAAAAGCGCTGAACGTCGTCCCGTGTCCAATTTTACACGGTCCAAACTTTCATAATTTACAACATCCTTCATGATATGGAGTTTATACCGATACTCCGCAATTTCTGTACGGAAAAAAATTTCAAACTCTGTTGGCTGGCTTTTCGTTTTTTTTGAGAATGCAAAAGGTTCGATGAGCAGCCTTTTCTGAAGAAATATACGTTCCTCCTTATCACCAGTTGCATATAATGGACGAAGTACTTTTGAAGCCAACGTATGCATTGCCTCCAATACGTTTGACTTTCCACCTCCATTTGGCCCATATATTGCAGAAATCGGCAAAAACAATTCTCCATCTTTATCACGAATTATATTATTTTCATGTTCAGAGATAGTAGCTGCCTGCATATCAAAGGTCATTTCATCCCGAATGCTTTTATAATTTTTCACTGTAAATTGGCACAGCATCTCTTTTTCCCTCCAGTTTATGTGTCTTTCAATATCTATTATACTCATTTTTAAAATTTTGTAAACAACATATGAGATATTTTCTCATATTTATTGTTGAAATTGTTCATCAAAACAGGACATCCAACATATATCCTATGTCGAATGTCCCTCATTTAAGGACTTTCCATTTTCTGTTACATCCCTTCTCCATGCTGTTTTTAACAGCATTTACTCCCCCTCTATTCCCGCCATCCTCCCATGCCCCACCAGAAACTCAGCGCTCAGTGTTTCCACCACAAGCCTGTACGTTCCCGGTTCCAGCGTACCGTAAATATTCAGATTATAGGTCTCGCTGGCGCTCTCCCCGTTCGGAAGGATATGGGCGATATCCTGGAATCCCACGTTATCCGCCCTTACCGGTACCGTATACCACTGGCCGTCTATCTGCTTCTGGATAGAAAAGTATTCCCCGTAGGAAAATTCCTCCTCGCTGTTATTGGTAATCCGTACCGTAATCTCGCTTGTCCCTATGTCCTCCACCGTCAAAGTCAGACCCTCCGGGACTTCTGCCGTCTGCTCATCCGCTTTCAGAAGGAAGATCGTATGGTATGCCGATAAACGCCCCACATTGGGAAAATTCAGGGCATTCCAGGTATCCTCATCCTTGCCTTCCATCTGTTCCCATAAACCAGACAAATCCGTATCCCCATAATAAACCGCCCCGTCATTCTTAAGCCAGACACCGCCGGAGGCCGTCACGGAAATGTCAAAGCCATCCTGACTGCTGACCCAGAACCCGTAAAAGGGAGGCTCCATCTGGGAGAGGGCATCTTCCTCTGCCGCCTGGAGGGGGATACCATTAATTTTTTTAATCACTTCCTTCTCCGCACCGCTGTCATACAGCGTCCTGACCGCAACCGTTTCCCCGTCAAAATAATACATCTGGAAAGCGCTTGTGTCCGGGCTTGCCCCGGCAAGGATATTTCCACCTTTGTCATTTCTTCTGCCATTTCGTATTCCATACAAAACCGCCGCCAGAATAAGCAGAGAGAGTATCAAAACTGTTATATATTTCTTCCTCCAAAGTACTTTTTCTGTTTTCACCAATGTTTTCCTTTCTGATGGTTTCTTTTATTATTACTCTATTGACCGATTCTGGGAAGCCCTGAAATAAGCAACACTACCCCACTTTTCCTTCCAGCCCTTCTACAATCCCCTCCACCAGCTCCTGGGCCAGCTTTCCCTGGTATTCCCCTGATATCAGTTGATTCCTCTCATTATAATTGGAAAGGTATCCTGTTTCCACCAATACGGCAGGAACCGTTGTATTTTTCAAAATATAGTAGCCGGAAGGCTTTGCATTCCTCGAAACAATCTCCCCACTCTTTTCTATGGTATCCAAAATCCTTTCGGCATAATATTTCCCGTTCTCCGCCCCTTTGCAGTAATAGCATTCCAGGCCGTAGATCGAACTGTCTTTCTCATAATAGTTGCAGTGGATACTGACAAAAAGATCCGCTTTTTCTCCGTTTGCAACCCGTACCCTTTCCTCCAGCTTTATAAATATATCCTGCTCCCTTGTAAGGACCACACAGATGCCCTGGTTCTCCAACAGCTCTCTCATTTTCAACACAACAGCCAGGTTGATTTCCTTTTCCGTGGCCGTCTGCTCCACGGTTCCTCCGTCCTCCCCGCCGTGTCCGGCATCCAGGACTACCGTATATTTTTCCTGCTCTGGAAATTCCGTGTCCGGTTTATTTTCTTCCACGCCGGGTACGGCTTCCCGAACGGAATCTGCCTTAAGAGCAGATTCCTTATGATCTTTGCGAAAAAAATCCCGGATATACAGACAGCCGCAGACCATCAGAAGAAGCATGACTGCCAGGACAGCCGCCACGATTCCCCGGACTGTATAGGCTATAATCCTCCGCCGTAGTCTGGCAATCCTCTTTTCTCTTTTTCTCCGGCTCTCTGCCTTCCAGACCGGCTGTCTTCTCCTTTGCTCCATATCCGCTCCTGCATCTGTCTCTTTCTGGGATTTACAAAAAACAGCCAATTAAGCATGTCAAAGCCTCTGTTTCACGGACCCTGACATGCTCACCTGGCATAATTATGGTATGATTCCATATATTCCGGCAGCGGAAAAATACTGTCTACTGCTGTGTCGCTGGAACATAATGGAGTTTATTGCTATCCAAAAACAGTATCCTGCCGTCTGCCAGTGCTGCCATCGGATAAAAACCTTCCGTGCTGAAAGGCAGTTTACCTGCGGGAACCTTCCATTTGATATTGGCGCTCCCCAGGTCATATCCAAGGATTCCTTCTCCGCCGAAAATCACAAGGTCACAATCCCTCCCCGGGCATACATTTGAATAGAAACTGCCATCACTGCGGAGCATAAAAGAAGTGGCATCCCCTATATGGCCGTCTCGTCCGTCCAGTTCAACGATCACGGAAGTGCCATCATCTGCAACACTGTCGCGAAGCACGGCGTATACCTTTCCATCTCTGCCCCTCCCCATAGCGGTACGGAGACTATAAACCTTGTAATCATAACTGATTTTATTCAGGAAATTTCCTTCCGCGTCAAAAGCCAGCACTGCTGTTCCATCGTTTTGGGTTGACAGGTAAATATCTCCGTTCCCTGCCACTGCAATCATACGAGGTGAAAAAACTTCCTGTCTTACATAATCGGAAATGTCCAGTTTTGCTGTCACCTCACCGGACGGGCTGATTCTCCATACTTCACAGTGTTCTGTAGGACAGGCAAACTCATCATCCCTCATCACTACCTCAATATCCCTGTCCTCCGCCACCACATACAGGTTCCCCTGTTCATCCGTGGTCATGACGGAAAAAGTCATCCCATCCGGCGCCGTCACCTGCAGGGCTTCTCCATCAACTTCCCCTGGCTTCATCTTCAAGATTCCGGAGCCCCCGTCCTGATCCCTGCTCAATAAATAAATGGCATCCAAAGACGCCGTAAGCCAGTCTACATGCACATTCCCCTTATAATCTATGGTCTGCGCCTCTGTGGATAACGGCGGCAGTACAAAACTCTGGCCGCTTTCCTGCGGGGTAATGCCGGAATCCCCACCGGAGCCAGAATCTGTGGAATCCTCCGGCAATGCCGACTGCTGTACATCCGCCGCCATAACATCTGCATTCGACTCCGTGCTGCCGCAGCCTGTAAAACACAAAGCTCCTGCCAATAACAGCGTGCCCCAAAGCCTGTATTTTCCTGTTCTCATATTTCCTCTTTTCCTCCATGTATACAGGATGATTCCGTTTCGCCCTTACAGGGCATCATGACCTGTTCAGTCCTGATGCCCTGTACCTGCCCGCTTTCAGGCAGTATCAATCCTGTATTTTCTTTCCGTGTCAGTGTGTTTACGAAAAACCGCCTTTTCCCCTGTTTCTAACGAAGCGTATCGGAATCGTCTGCCTCTTCCCATGCCTCCTGCCTCTGCTGCTGCACATTCGGATTCTGTTCAAGGGCAAAGTCTCTTTTGGAATTAAAGTCCAGGATCTGCAGAAGTTCTTCGTCTGTGAGTGCCCTTTCTGGCAGATAGAAGCAGCCGGTGTCTCTGGCATAAACCAGCTGGTCAGAATCCACAGTCTGCCCTGCATTTTCCACCAGTGTCAGCGTACCCTCCGGGAATCTGCCGTTCTCGTACTCCTTTCTCAGCGCTTCCTTCCGACTCTCTTCCTCCTTCGTATATTCCCTGTTAAACTGGTCGGCATGGAAGCTGCGCTGCTCATACTGGACCATGTTATAAATATCCTGCACCTCTGCTTTGGGAATCTCCTGCATCCTTGCCATTACTTTGTCGCTGATGATCGCACTCCTGAGTCCCTGATATCCTGCATAGACCGGAATGGACACCATCCCAATTGCCATCAGGCAGGCTGCTGCCGATACCATATTCCTCTTAAAGCTGTTCCGTCTGTAGGTTCCGTCTGCCATCTGTGTTCTTACATTCATGATAATTTCCTCCTGCATATTTTCTTTCATGTGTACCTGTTTCATAGCATGTCTCAGCTGTCCGCCATTCATCTCACTCATCTGCAATATTCCTCCTTCCAGGCAGTCCGAAACTGCTCCCTTCCACGCTGCAGCCTCTTTTTGACCGCATGCTCCGTGATCCCCAGGATACCGGCAATCTCCTTTACCTGGTATCCTTCTACATAATGGAGTACCATCACGGCCCTCTGATTTGGGGGCATCTGGAGGAGCTCCCGCACCGCCTCCCTGTCTTCCTGCCGGGATACCAGTGTGCCTGCAAGCTCATCAATGGGCACCTTCGGGTGCCGGAATCTGAACCGCTGTATGTCCCTGCAGTGATTAGTCGCCACCTTGATCAGCCATGCCTTTTCATGCTCGCCGTCCACAAATTTCGGTTTTTTCTCCAGATATTTGCAGAAGGTCTCCTGAATGGCATCCTGGGTATCCTGTTCACTGCCGAGTATCACAATGCAGATCCGGTACAGCATCTCGCTGTGTTTCCTTACTGCCGCTTCCAGATCCATATCTTTCCATCTCCTTCCTGTTCCACATCCATCGCTCAAAATACCCGGACCTGGAAGAATTCCCGTTACCGTTCGCAGGGTGGGAAAAATTGAATAACAGCAGATGTCAAGCTTGCTTGTAAGTCCGTTGTTATCCGGTTTTCCACATCGATCGGACGCCCGATGCTTCTTGTCCGGCATAAGACGGGCAGGAAGATGTCCCTGCGAACTACATCCGTGCCCGAAAATCTTTCCGGATATCCTTTGGTTGGATGCTGTTATACTTATGACACGCAATTAGAAGACGAAAGGTGACCTTTTTGCAAAATTTTTTAAGACATGCCAGATTTATCAAAGAAATGCAGGAAATAAAGGTTTTATTTAAGAAAAACTGCCCTCTCCTGACAAGGGTTTTCTCCTTATCAAAAGAGGACAGGCAAAGGTTTAGGCCACTTTTACAATACAAATCTGGGTTGCTTTCAGTCCGCTGCCGGAAGAACTTCCCCATACCTGAATGAACTGGCCGGATGCCAGGTCCGCCGCTGTTGCTGCTGACATTTCAGATCTGGCCCCTCCATCATAGATCGTTTGTATAGCAAACAGGGTATTTGCATCGTATGTAACCGCAATCTTGTTATACTCAGAATCATCCCCGCTGCCAGGAGATACTACGATATCACCTCCATTATCTGATTTTTCTGTAATGGCCTCTACCACGGTAAGCTGCCCATCCTTCAGTTCTTTGATATCCCCTTCCAGATTGGGAGTACTGTCCACCCATTCTGCAGATGTGCCAGACGTACTTTGACTTTGTGCTTCCGGCTGTTCTTTCTGTGTGCTGTCTGTTCCCTGGCTGCTGCTTTCACCGGATTGCGGTTCCGGTGAGGCTTCCGGTGACTCCGGTTCATTCCCGGTGTCGGTTCCTTCTGCATCCGCTTCCGGTTCCGGAGCAGAAGTATCGTTCTCCGTATCATCTTCCGGGCTCGGCTCGCCTTGAACCACCTGTGGTTCCTGGGTATCTGATGCTTCCTCCTTCTTTCCACAGGCACATACCGCAAGGCTCAGGATGCACAGCACCCCTGTCAATAAGATCATTTTTCCTGTTTTCTTTTTCATGTTGCTCTCCTCTCATATAAAATTCCATCCACAGCTTATCCAATATTTCTGCGAATTTTTGTCCATTCTATCAGAGTAGTCTCCAAAAAGCCTCTAAAACATCTTAAAAAGAATGAACTTAATTTATTATTGCTCCATTGACCGATTTTGAGAAGATGTTTGTTTTCAGCCCTTCCCAAAATCGGTCAATGGCAGTAAAATTGACAGAAAAGGATAAAATCAGAAACCATGGTGCAGGGACGTGGTCATTACTCCAATTTTGAAAGGGAAAATATATGATAGGTATCTATTTAAGCGGAACGAGAAACACAGAACATTGTATCAAAAAGCTGCTTTTTTTACTGGATAAAACTGCGCAGGCAGTTCCGATGGAGCAGAAAGACGCGGCACATTTATTATCACAGCATGACTTTATCGTTTTTGCATATCCTGTTCAGTTTTCAAACGTTCCTGTCATGGTAAAAGATTTTATCAAAAGCCATCCGGATCTTTGGAAGGGTAAGAAAATACTTTGCGTTGCCACTATGGGATTGTTCAGCGGAGACGGCGCAGGCTGCTCGGCACGGCTGCTCAAAAAGTATGGCGCCAAAATCGTCGGCGGTTTCCATATCCGTATGCCTGATTCTGTCTGTGATGTAAAACTGCTGAAAAAATCCTTTCAGGAGAACCGGGAAATCATCCGGAAAGCAGACAGAAAGATTGAGAAATGTGCAGAGGAAATCAAGAAAGGCAGGTATCCCAAAAACGGCCTGCATCTTTATAGCCGAATCGCCGGATTACTCTGCCAGCGTTTGTGGTACTACAGCAAAACCAAAAGTTACTCGGATCAATTAAAAATCAGTAATGCCTGTACAGGCTGCGGGCTTTGTACCCGGCTCTGCCCGGCAGACAACCTTACCCTGAAAAATGGAAAAGCGGCTGCCGGAAAACACTGTACGATGTGTTACCGGTGCATCAGTTCCTGTCCGGCAAGGGCAATTACATTACTGGGACACACAGTCATTGAGCAGTGCCGCTATGATAAATATATCCAAAACGAGAAAAAGAACGAGCCTTTAGAATGAAATGAAACATAAAGCGAAGGGAGTAACAAATCAATGAAAATCGAAACATGTGAAAAAGAATCCTTTGTTGTAATCGGAAAAGAAGGGGCGACAACGGACGGAGCCGGCTTTATTCAGAAGTTATGGGATGAGGCGAATTCCCATTTTGGAGAAATCGCACATCTGGCAAAGAAAGATGAAGATGGGAACATCAGCGGAATATGGGGCGCAATGTCTGACTTTTCCCGTTCCTTCCAGCCCTGGAAGGGCTTTCAGAAAGGACTTTACCTTGCAGGGGTAGAGTGTAATGAGGATGCAAAAGCCCCCGATGGCTGGACAAAGTGGGTGATACCCGGCTATGAGTATATTTATGTGGAACGTGAAAATGATAATACCTTTTCAGAAGTAATCCAATATATGAAGGGCAATGGTATTGCTTTGGCGGGCGCAGTCCATGATTTTACCTGTCCACAGACTGGGAAGGGATATATGTTTTTTCCGATAAGAACATTATAAAAACAAAAATTGGCAGGGGTGGTCAAAATGGCAAACGAGGATAAAAAAGATTTTAACACAATGCTTCATGACAGCAAGGATATGCCAAAATTCCAAATAATTACAGATGTAAAGAGCATCGAAAAATACGGCGGAGACAGAATGTATTTCGCTCCACCTATTGATTATGACAAAGTAATGCGGCTTGTGCCTTTTGGAAAATTACTTACAATAGGAACAATAAGAGATTACTTCGCAAAGAAAAATGGAGCGGATTTCACAGAACCAATTACTGCAGGGATATTTGTATCAATCGTGGCATGGGCGAGTTATCAAAGAACAGATAATCAAACGCCTTATTGGAGAACTCTTAAAACGAATGGGGAGCTAAACCCCAAATATCCAGGTGGAATTGAATCTCAAAAAGAAATACTTGAAAAAGAGGGTCATACCATAATTCAAAAGGGTAGGTCAAATATAAAGTATTATGTCAAAGATTACGAACAGGCATTGTTTATATTATGACAAAGAGAAATTTATGCATTGGGAACGCTTTTCCGAAAAGGAATGTTCCCTCCCATGATTCAACAGGAGCATAGTATTGCTTTGGTTGATGCCGTCCATGATTTTACCTGTCCAAAGACCGGGAAAGGGTATATATTTTTCCCATAAGGAAGCTGTAAAAAAGAGAATTTGAGGAGGAAAACAGAATGAAATCTATCTGCGGAATTGATTGTACGAACTGTGAATTATGTAGCACTTGTAACGGATGTGCAGCAACAGAAGGGCAGCCTTTTGGGGCAGAATGCCTTGTTGCACAGTGCTGTAAAAAAGGGAAAACATCGTTAAGCGAATTAAAAGAAAAGCTGATTGCGGCCTTCAATACGCTGCAGATTCCAGATATGGAAGAAGTAACAGAGCTGAATGCGCTGAAAGGTTCCTTTGCGAACATTGAATATACCCTTCCAAACGGCCAGACCGTAAAGTTTTGGGATGATAACAGGATTTATTTAGGGAATCAGCTTCATAAAAAGGACAGCGACAGATGTTATGGAATTATCGCTGATGAGAAATATCTCATGGTATCTGAGTACAGCGGCTATGGAACTGATGCGGAAATAATTGTATTCAAACGTTGGAATAAAATAGAGAAAAGCGGAATGATTGAAAGAGTATAATAATTTAGCCATTCCCTTTTTGCTCTCTCGATATTACACACTCGCCGATTTGATTCGGCACCAGAGGGGCAGTCTGCAAGCCATACAATATTTGTGGCAGGAAGTCATGCAAACAAACTTTGAAGCCCAAACACAATATGGTGCTCCAATCATATTTATCGAGGGAAGATATGACAACCATGTATCCTCTGCTCTTGCGAAGGAATACTTCGACCGGATTGAAACAGAAAAACAGGTTTATTGGTTTGAGGAATCCTGTCACTTTCCTCAATGGAGCGAAAGCGACAGGTTTAATAAGCTAATTTGCAATTTGCTTACATAATAAATAATAGTTTAGTGCGTCTTAATGCTATCAGGTAAAGACGACAAATCGTTAAGTTGAGATGGAGATGAAGAACTAATATGACAGATATTTACGACTTGGTGCCAAAAAATAAATTTGATAGTTCCAATATAGAGAGGCTAAAACACCTCACTGACAATGAGATTGAGCCGATATTACCCTCTCTTTTGGAGTGGATACAGGACTGTAATTGGCCTGTTGCTGGTGATATTTTGCCGGTGCTAGCTTTACACCAATCAGCTCTGACCCCTTTAATTCATAGAGTTTTAAGTCCACATGAAAAAGACGAAATATGGAAGTATTGGATTATTACCTGTCTGGCACCTCTTTTTTCTGATAAGAGCATAAATTGTATTCTCTCAGATATACAGAGGATTGCAAAAAAACCTACACAGGGCGAATTAAGAGAAGAAGTACAAGAAGCTGCTGTTACCTTTTTGCAGAATAGGCTATCAAAAACAAGTCGATAACTTTCAGTTTATCGGTAATTTATGCAGAACAAGAAATTGAAATCTTGTACAGATGGGGATTATGCAGATGAATTGGATTTTCCGCTGCCGGAAGGTTTTTACTTTGTAAACCCCCAGGACATTGACAGGACAAACGTGGGCAAATGCTGTTTTAAAGGTTTTGACCATGAGCAGTGTGAAGGTCCGTGGAATCATCAGTATGAGCAGCACAATTATATACTGAGCACCGCGCCGCACGCAACGCCGGAACTGGATGTGGTTATTGCAGATGAGTCGGGAGAATATGCCTGCTATGCAGGGATGTGGTGGACACCTGAAAATCGCCTGGCATACATGGAACCTCTCTGCACCATTCCTGAATACCGGCATAGAGGTCTTGCGGCGGCATTATCTGAAATGTATCGGAAAACCAAAGCATTAAGCGCAACACATATGACAGGCGGTTCCGGCAGATTTTATCAAAAAACAGGATTCCAAAATGCCGTAAAATGGACATTCTGGGAAAAATAATGTATAAGGACTGCTTAATTTATTGAACTTTTGCATGACCCACACAACAAAACGGACGCATCACATCAGTTAGTCGATACGCCCGTTTTGCTTTCCCATATATGGCAGCCACTCTAATTTAATTTCGCCAGGTTTTCATTCATCTTTTTCAGGATAGAATCCTTTTGGTCTGATGTTACGGTCTTATCTTTTACGGCCTGGTCCAAAAGCTTTGTTACATCCTCAATATCCTTTTTATAGTTTTCCGCTGTCAATTCCTCAGCGCTCTTTGCCAGATCCGGCCTCATAACGATTGTGGGATTGAAGGCAACGATGGTAGTTTCTGTGGATACGGTAAAAGCGCCTTTGTAAATGACAAATTCACCTTTGCCGTTATCCGCCTTCAGTTTGGCCAGGTCCGCTTCCATGGCCTTGACATCGGCATGGTCTGCGCCCATATATTTTTTAATCTGGTTGATGGATTCCTCGTATTCTTCCGGGGTATAAAGCTCAAAAAGCCCTCCCAAAGTAAGATCCTCCGCCGGGTTCTGAACTTCCTGGGCCCAAACCGTGGATACCTGCGGGGCAGGCGCTGCTCCATAGGCAGTCTGTCCGGCAGCCATAAGCATAAGACACATGATTCCTGAAGCTGTAAGGTTTCTCTTTGTACGATGGAACATGGTATAAATCCTTTCTTTTTATTAGTTTATCTTCACAGGTGCGCACCTTTTGAAAAAGATAGACTACCATGATAGTCCGTCTAAACAACAGACTATCATGATGGTCCGTCTGAACAACAGACTATCATAGTAGTCCAAGTGCGTCGACGAATATTTTCTGACGAATCTCTTAAGAATTCCGATTACAGCCCACTTTTTTAATTGGGATAGAAATTTACCACCATAAAAGTAAGCATTACATCCTGCTCATTGATATAGGTGTGCTTGACAGACGAGTCAAAAATAAGAGCGTCACCGCTGTTTAGCGTATAATTTCCCATCTCTGTGTGCAGCGTTTCCCGGCTCGTTTCGCTGAAATGGATATGTATGTCAAAGGTGGTATTTCCTATCCGCTTCACAAGATCGGGCTTCACATCCAGAAGGGCGGTGGTGTGGCTGGTCTTGCTGGTGTCTTTGTTCATAGACTCTCCTTTGCAAAAGCCATTGAAAGAATACATGATGTGTTCCTTGTATGCTTTTGTTGCATTATTTACTTTTTCTTCTGTTGAATTTTTCTTTTGCAAAATCATAGGATTCTTGTATCATTGCTTTGAAATCCTCAAAGGTCTTATCAGAGGGATTTAAAACACATACCCAGCTCATCCATGCGTAGACAGGGTGGGGAATAATGGTATCTAAAACGGTAAAATCATAATCCATTTTTACGATTTTTCCAGCAGGCGGACGCTCTGGAATATACCCAAATTTTTTAATAAAGGTCTGTTTCCTTAAACCGACATTCACACGATATACATTATCACGGTTCAACATAGAGCCTTTATCATTATCACCGTCTTTTTCTTTAACAGTTAAAACATATACTCCCCGTTTCAAAACTCCGTTTGGATTATAAAAAATCCCTCGTTCTCCCCAACTTTCTACCAATACAACATCTTTCAAATTAGACTGGCAGTAGGAAAGAATATCGTTTGGTGTCATGCCATTTCCTCCAAATGGAACATCATTGTTCCCTCGTCTGCTAAAGCAGAACAATACTCCTGAAATTCCGTAACCTGCGGCAACTTTTCCAAAGCCCCCTGTGCTGCCTCCATTGATGCCCACCAAATCATTTCAATCACGTTTTTATTCATAACATCTTGTCCTTTCGTTTGAGTATCATATTGCATTTGGTACATAGATAGTCTATCATGGAATAGTGACAACGGCTGTCACCATTCGGAAAGGAGTTT
The DNA here is from genome assembly GCA_910575725.1 of Clostridia bacterium. Classification (GTDB taxonomy): domain Bacteria; phylum Bacillota; class Clostridia; order Lachnospirales; family Lachnospiraceae; genus Laedolimicola. Next base: position 166,026 of record CAJTFE010000005.1, read on the forward strand.
TTAAAAATGTCAAAAGCAGAACGGCTTATTGAAATGATGATAACGATAAATACCAAAAAGGATTTTACAGTAGGCGAATTAGCAAAAGAATTTTCTGTGTCAAAGCGAACAATACTCCGTGATTTGCAAGAATTAGAACAGGCTGGATTCCCCCTTTATTCCGAAGTCGGTGCTGCTGGCGGGTATCACATCTTGAAAGAGCGCATTTTGCCGCCTATCACTTTTTCAGAGCATGAAGCCAAAGCTATATTCTTTGCCTGTCAAGCCTTGAAATTCTATCACGATCTACCTTTTGAACAGGAAACAATATCTGTTTTGAAAAAATTTTTGAACTGTCTGCCCTTAGATATACAAAGCAGTATTACACAAATTCAAAATAGTGTAGTATTTTGGATTCCAGACAGGCATTGCGATTCGCCACTACTTAAATCAATGTTTCATATTGTCGTTAATCACCATTCAACAACAATACAGTATTCATCAACACATTCTGAAAGTATACGCACAATTATACCGATTGGGCTATATGCTATGAACGGGCTTTGGTATTGCCCTGCATATTGCACCGTTGCTAATCAAATCAGAGAGTTCCGTATTGACCGTATAAAGGAAATAATAGAGGAAAAACCATATCCCAAAGGGAAATTTCCTGTTCCTGCGTCCATTCAAGAATATCTCGAAAGGTTAGAAATCGGAAATGATTACCACATAAAGATTCAGCTAACCGATATAGGTGTTAAACGCTGCGAAACTGAATTTTTACTGGCAAGGGGATTAAAAACATTCCCAACAGGCGGCGGTATCATCGACATGGAAATACGTCACGCAACCTTGGATTGGGTTGCCGATTATTTCCTGCCATTTGGAATCAATGCAACTGTCTTAGAACCACCAGAACTTGTGGAGCTAATGAAACAAAAGATATACGAATTACATCAGCATTATTGTAGGTAAGCTTCCCTATAACCCTATTATACTTATCGGTTCAATTATATTATCAGCCACATCCAGCGGTTATTCATTGACATCAACAGACTACTGTGATAGTGTATAGGAAATGTACGATAAAGAACACACAATGAATACGAGGTGAACACGGATATGGAAAAGACACTGTTTAATTCAGAACGAAAAGTAATGGAAGTAATCTGGAAGGAAGGAGACGTGACAGCCAAACAGATTTCCCTGACCTTACGCGATACCATCGGCTGGAATAAGAATACCACCTACACAGTCATTAAAAAATGTATCCAGAAGGGCTTTATTGAACGCCTGGAACCGAATTTTGTCTGCAGGGCTCTCCTTTCCAAAGAACAGGCGGTTCAGGATGATACCAGGGAATTTGTAAACCGTGTCTTTGACGGCTCCGTCCCCCTGCTGTTTTCATCCCTGCTTTCTCAGAAAGCCCTCTCAAAGAAGGAACTGGAGGAATTAAAACGAATGATTAATGAAATGGAGTAAGCCTATGAACCTGCTGCAGATGAGCCTTTCGGCTTCCGTTCTGATCCTGATTGTCATAGCATGTCGGAAGTTCTTTTCCGCCAGAATATCCAGAACCACTTTTTCGCTGCTCTGGCTGCTTGCCTGGTGGAAGCTGATGATTCCCGTACCGGCGGGCTTTCCTGTGCCTGCGGCCCATCAGTTAAGGGAAAAAATGCCGGATATCACCGTAGCTTTACCCCTTTCGGCGGGAACCTGGCAGACAGCCGGGGCCGGGCCGGACTTCGGATGGAATCTCCTTAAAATCCTGTGGCTTTGTGGCGCTGTGTCTGTCAGCCTGTATATCGCTTATCTTCATGCCGCCAGTATGAAGAAATACCGCACAGCAATTCCTCTTAAGGAATCTTCCTGGATTCCCATGTGGCTGGAGCAGAAACGTTCCTTCCGCAGAATTACCGTCCGGGTTTCGGACGAGATTGCTTCCCCCTTAACCTATGGTATCTTCTTCCCGGTAATCCTGCTTCCAAAACAGTCCGACTGGGCGGACAAAGAGAGCATGAAGCTGATCGCTGACTATCGCTGCCACCATAAGCTGCGTCGCAGTCTACGGCGCCGTTCCTTCTGGCGCTTTTTCCATGAAATCCCTGAAGAATGACCCGACCCTTGGAGGGATTTTTGAACTGTACTCGGTGAAAGAGTATCAAAGGATTGTAGATACTGTAAAAGAAGACAGAGGGGAGGGAGATCTGGATGCCTTAGCCATGGAACGGGACCTGGAGCGTCTGAAAGCTGACAACGGAAAAGGGGAATTTGTCATCTATAAAGGCGCGTTTATGGTATCCACGGAAACCACTGTGGTCGCTTTCAACCCAACCATTGTCATGCGGCCGGAACTTGTAAGCCGGAATACACCTCTGACTGCTGAAACTTACCAGAATGATATAAAAGATGTGACAGAGATTCTGGAAGACGCAGTGGCAGACGGATTTTTAACAGAAACCCAGAAAAAAAGAGTGTTAGAGAAAATGGAGGAGAATCTGGCCGGACTGGAATAAGCACCGAAAATGATCCTCCATTTTGAGACTGCAGGCTCCCTGCCCAGTCTTAAAAGAAACTTAAAAATATTTTTCAGTAAACAAGGGGGGATATAGGTTTTGGAAGTGCAGAATCATTGGAAGAATTTTACACAAAGACCATTTCATATTTTATGATACCCCTGTCGGCCCATGTGATTATAGTCCATGCCAGTTTAAGCTCATTAATAAATTCGGCGTGTGCTGGTGTCTTTTTGTATGAGGGAACAAGGATAACCGCTGGCCTTCTCCAATGGTCTGTGATAATCTTTATTTTCCAATCCGATACTGATACTCCGGGATATTAAAAATTCCGTCATCCAGTATCCGGTTCTCCAGATACTGGATATCTCCGTTTTCTGAGAGCCTGACCGTAAGTTCATGGGTTATGACCGCATCATTGCACAAAATCATCTGGCATACCGCATCCACAGTCAGGGTAAATGTTCCATCTTCATTTTCCCTGATCTGTGTCACCTCGGGAACAGAAGTACCGAAGAAACTGGGTGCGTAATTTCCGCACCCCAGTCTCTCCCATCGGTAGACTTGACGCCCTTCATCAAACACGGCCCACTGCCGAATCTCCTCCCTGGAAACCGGAAGGTAATCCATGATGGTGTTTTCAAACTCTTCTGCCGGTATCCCATGGGGATACCGCTCCGGTTCAAACCGCCTGTCATATTTCATCCCATAAAAATATTCATAAATCCCGTTATAATCCAGTTTATCCAGGCTCTCCCTGTCCCAGTTGGAGCATAACAGGTTATTTCCCTGATACCCCAATGGAAGCACACATTTTTCGGACATTTCACGGCACTCCTGTGGCAGGGGCCTCACTCTGACCAGGCAGCTTCCATCAACAATCTCCGATACTTCCGGAGGTTCCGGTACACATAATTCATAGCAGAAATATCCTTTTTCCGTATACCGCCATTCTTTTATTCTTGTATAGGAAATGTACGCAGGCATCGGTGTTTCATCTTTCCCCCATGTCATATTTGCTGCCAGCACATACAAATTTTCTCCATCATACTGATATTGAAACCTTCCGATTCCTCCGTCTCTATGAATCCGGTACAGGAGCACGGTCCCGGCCTTTCCCACTCCGGCATCCTGTAAAAACCGCTCCATCTCCTGCCAGTTCTCCATAACCTGGTACGGTTCGCTCCCTGTGACCGGCATGCCCATAGTCTTTAGCTTCTCTTTTAATTGAATTAAAACTTCCTCTGATAAAACCACGTTTGAAGCATCGCCTTTGTCCGCTTCTTGGTAAATGTCCCTGGTCAGTTCCAACGCGGCCCTTAAGTCAGCTTCCGCTTCTTTCCTTTCGTTTTCATCAACCGGAAGATCATATCCTTTTTCCCAACGCCCTTTTTTGTCATTATCTTCCCTGCTGCTCTCTGCCAAAGAAGGTTTTTCCCTGCCTTCTATGGCGCCGGACAGTGAAAACTCCTCCTGCTTTTTTCCTCCACAGGCACACAAAAATCCTGCCATCATTATAATAATAGTCTGGATATATATTTTTCTTATTTCCATGGAAATCCTTCCTTTATTTCATATCATATACGTTGGGAATGTCCAGCTCCTTTTTCTCTATGGAATTGGATAAATAACGGAATGTCCCGTCATCAAAGGGCTGGACGGTTATGATGTTGGTAAACGCACAGTCGGAGTTATAATCCGGCCATACCCCATCTACAAAGAGGGTCAGCGTTCCGTCCGGGTTCTCCTTATCCCCCACCACTTCCCCAAAAGGCGGATACGGGCTGGAAAAGATCATTTCATACGGATAGCTGTCTGTGTCTGCGCGGTAACCGCATATCTCCCTTATCCGTTCCTTTGTGACTGGAAAATACGTGGTCATGATCCGTTCATATACCTCTGCAGGTATCTCCCCATTTTCCGGCCGCAGAATCTCTCCCGTATCCATGCGGTACAGGTCCTCAAACATGCATGGCATCAGGATATCCTCCACGTTGCTGCTGTCCCAGTCCGTTACAAGGACATTGTAATTGACATAGCTAAGTCCGTCCAGATATTTTTCTGTCAACTCCCTGCACCGGTCAGAAAGCGGGGCTGCCCGCCAGAACTGGCGCAGGCTGGAATGGTAGAGCTGTACCGTATAGGCGTAAATGAAATATCCTTTTTCTGTCAGTTTTATCTCCGCAATATCACTGACAGCAGTAGATATGATTTCCGGTACTCCCCCTTCCCTCCATCCGATCTGCACATAAAAAGTCTGCAGGTTTCCTTTCCTGTGTATAAACGTATAAGCACCGATCAGCCCATCCAGATTCACGTCAAAAATAGTAACCAGGCTGTCCTGCCCTTTTAAATAAGCAGAATAAAAGTCCCGGACACTGTTATGGTTTTCCATATTTGCCCCGTCAGTAACGCTTACATATCCGGCCTCTCCCAGCATGGAAACTACCCGGTTCCTCTGCTCCCTGGAGAAATCCCTGACCGTATAAGTAAAGGGCGCATCTTCCTCTATTGCCGCATACCTGTATACCTCCTGCACCTCCAAGGCAGCCGACAGGGCACTGTTTTCCAGTTCTTTTTCGACCGCTTCACTGAGCAGGCTGTCCGGCTCTTCTAAAAAATATGGTGATGGCAATGCTTCCTGTGGTTTTTCCCCTTTGTCTGCTGCCCCGGTATTGCCAGTGGCGGCGCTGCCGGAAATCTCTATAGCCGGCTCCCAGGATTCCTCCGGCTGCTTTCGGCCTGCGTCCTCCTTAAAGCCTGTATAGAAGCTCCCGGCTGCCACTGCCAGACATAACAGGATAAGCAGGAAACTTCCCTTACTGAACAACCGCTTTAAATCTTCCAACTAATCATCCCCTCCATATACTTTCTTCCACTGGTCTTCTGTCAGCCGGTCTGAATGCCACCACAGCTCACAGCCGCCCTCCGGAAAAATAACCTGATTGGATACATACTGAAAACCTCCATCGTCAAGAGGACGGATCACGGTTTTGTGGATGTACGCCCTGGAGGTGTTTTCCTCCGGGTATACGGCATTCACAGTCAGAGTTAACGTTCCGTCATCATTTTCCGTATAACTGACCACCTCCGGATATGGGATATCCGGATATTCAACCTCATAAAACCCTCTCGGCCTGTATTCATAAGTCTGATCCTCCGGGATATAGGCGGCCTTCCTCTGCAGCTCCTCGTAATCAATTTGCAAATGACGCTCAATGACATGTTCAAATACATCTGCCGGTATCCTGTAAACGGCTCCGGCGTCTAAATCATCATCCGGCGTAAAAGGAACCGGCTGTTCATAGATATCAGGATAGAACCTGTCAAATAAATCATAAAAATCCAGATTCCCAAAATCCTCTTCGCTCCAGTCCGTAAGGAAAAGATTATTTCCCCCATACCCCACCGGCAGCAAATACTGTCGGTTTAATTCCCTGCACGTTTCATCCAGCGGCTCAACCCTCAGCGCCGTATGTTCCGGTTCATCACTGAGGGAAAGCACATAATAGCTTTCGGAATAATAACTTCCCTCAAACAGCAGGTAGCCTTCTTCCATATATTCCCACGATTCTGCCGGATAGCTTACGGTACTTAAGTTTTTCAGAATCCCATTGCTATACTGATAATATCCTCTGGTTACATTTACTGCTCCCTCTGCTGTAAGAAGGTCATACTTTATAAATCCGCCGGAACTGGTGACTGCGATTATGGTAAGTTTGTCATCCTGCGCTTCCTCTACGGATCTGCAAAAGCGTAAAACCTGTTCCGAACCGACCATGTCAATCTGATTTTCCTCTACCTTTTTGCCGCATCCGGACACTATAAAAAGAAGGACACCTGCAGCAATAAACAGTTTTTGCTTTCCCATGTTTTTCATCTCTGTCAGACCACCTTTTATCAATATCTTTTATTTTAGAATTCCCGCCATGCGCAGCAGATACCTGGCATTTGTGGTAGTGCAGCGCCCCACATTTTGGCAGCAGAGAAGCATTGCACATCTATTTATCCAGCTGGGTTACGACAAGACAAAACTGATGTCCTGCCATAATCAGGGTTTCCAGTATCTCCACATCCTTTCAATTACTGATTTTCTTATACAGGGATATCATACTGCATGATGATGTTATGGAAACAGTCATGGAACCCCAGTTTTCTGTAAAGTTCAACGGCCTCCTCCGAACCGCTGAGCGTAACTGCCCTTACTCCGTTTTCAAAAAGCTCCCCCAGTGCCTGCGAGCATATCGAAATTGCCGCTTTCCTCCTGCGGTATTCCTGTATGGTGGAAACAAATTCCAAAGACGCCGTATCCCCTGTCCGGATTGTGGAGGCCGTGGATACCGGTTTCCCATCCATCTCGCACAGATAAAACCGGAGATTCTCTTCCTTATACCCTCTGCAGTTAAAAAGCCGGAAAACGTACTCCTATTATCACCCTGTTGACCGATTTTGAGAAGACTCCGGGTTCTTATTCCACAAGTTCAATGGAATCCACAATGATCATCCTGCTGACCTTCCGGAGTGGAATACAGGTTGCCAGGATACAGGCTCTGATGGCAAAAAGTGATGCGCAGGCCATGGGAACCACGGGAACTGCCGTCAGCCGCAGGACATCCGCTGCCCCGGCCTCCACAAATACTGTGCCGATATATCCGGTGATACACCCAATCACCGCCGCACTGATGCCATAATAGAACCCTTCCCACAAAAATACCCGGTACAGGCTTCCCGCGCTCATACCCATGGCCCGCTGTATGCCGTTCTCCGTGATCCGGGTATGGATATTGGTATAAACTGTATTGATAATGTTCAGGATTCCTATGAGGCCGATGAACAGAATCAGGCCCCAGGCCAGCAGACGGATCTGGGTCTCGCTTTCCGCATACTGGCGGTCCGTCTGTTCATAGGACACCGTGACCGTCCCCGGTACTCGCCTGCAGAATTCCTCCAACACCCGGTCAAAAGCTGCCCGGTCGGCACCTGCAGTTAATCCCGGCCTAAGTTCCCCTTTACCGCAAAAAGGACGGCCATCACAAACGATTGCCGCCCTGCAATTATTTTCCTGTCCTATATCTGCTTCAAACCATTCAGACAAAGCATTCCTTCCGTACCTCCGCTTTATTCCATCTTTTCCGGCCACTTTAACCCTTCTGTTTTCCTTAATAATCCCATATGAAACAGCACCTGCACGCAGTCCGCATATCCCTGGATATATGCCCTTCTCTCCTGAACAGACGCAAAGTCCTCCAGGCAGTCTTTCATTTTTTCCGCCTGATTCTGCTGCTCTGCAGATAAGGTTTTTAAAAATTCTTCCCACTCCAGCTCGGTTTCTTTCCAGGCAGTCAGCGCCTCTTCATACTCCGGAGTGCGGATGTAACTTTCCCTGTTCACATTCTCCCCGTTTAAGTTGCCCAGGAACTCAGCCATTTTCACCCACATATCATTTGACATTTCCAATTCTCCTTCCTCATTCTTAATTTCAACTCCTGCATTTCCCGTATATTCCTATCTCCTAAAGTACATTATATATGTTATAGAAGAACTTTCTCAACCATAATCGCTTAATTATTGAAACTATAGCAGATAAAATTAAGCCATTATACTTGGAGGTGAACGGATGGACGACTTATTAAAACAGATTGGAAACCGGATACTGCATCGCAGGAAACAGCTCCGCATGACACAGGAAGAACTGTCTGAAAAGGCAGGTATCACCCCCCAGACCGTTTCTTCCGCAGAACTTGGCAAAAAAGCACTGCGCCCGGAAAATATCATCCGGGTCTGTTCCGCACTGGATATCAGCACCGATTACCTGCTTCTCGGAGAAGTGAATGCCAGCGACCACTGGACCCTGATTTCCAGAATCTCAAATCTGCATCCCGCACAATACCGTCATCTCGAAGATATTATCAACAGCTTTATCTCCGCTTTAGAGGTACGGGAAACACAGAAAAGAAAATAATTCTCCCCATGTTAATCAGTTACTCCGAAATGCTGACATGGTATCTGCAATCAGTGCTCGTGTTGCCTGATCCATCTCTTTTGGCGGATACTCTCCATCCGGCTTCTTCTCCGGCTTGAAAGCGCCCTGTTTCCATATAGTTTCACTTTTTATCTCTGTTTTATCCTCTGTCTGCCTGACATTTTCTTTCTGGCTCAGAATCTCCGCAACGATTTCTTCGATTGCCGCCCTGTCTACGGTCTGGGGAATGGCAATATCCGGTGTTTCCGGGCAGTTGATATAGTGGAGGACCGCATTCACAAGAAACTGTGCTTTGCTGCGCAGCCCCTGTTTTTCCAGCAGACGAATCACGGCGTCATGGGCCGGATCATTTTCATTAAATTTGATACTGAACCGCTCCCGGTCTTTCTTTGACAGGACAAAAACAGGAATAACCAATCCAAACTGATTTTTTATCATTTCCTCAATCTTGTCCGTAAGCTTCCTTATATTATCTTCATCACTGGAAAAAATCACATTGCCGCTGTTCAGATATGTTTTTACTTCTACAAAAGCAAGTGTTTCAAATCCCTTCTTTAATTCTGCCATTGGCACTTTATTTTTTCCACTTATATTGATACCCCTTAATAAAGCAATATATCTTTTCATATCCGCCCCTGCTGTCACTTCTTGATTTATTTATTCATCAATTCAAACGCTTTTTCAAATGAGATACATTCTGTATATCTTCCATTCCACATGAATCAACAACCAAAAGTACCATTCTATTTTCTCCTATTCATTTAGACAATACCTGTTCAGACATTAAATCCTGCTTGTTATACACAGTTTGTCATAAAATGGCTCTGCAACTTTCATATTCCTGCTATGATGGTATACGCTTTCTGAGATTGATAAGGCGAAATACATCATCCATAATTTCTCTATCCCGCACATCCAGCATCAACCATTTCTGTCCATTTCCGGTTTTTGTGTTTTTGAATACTGTCTGCACATAGTCGGAACATTGCGGCATAAGAAACTCTGCCTCCGTAAATTCACGACTTCCTACAACCACGAGAGCGATAAAATAGCCCTGCATCGGATAGAGAGTACAAAGAGACGTTCCGTCTTTTTTATACTTAATATTCCAGCCTGCCTGCATAGAACAACGGCTGTGTTCCATGCAGGGCCTGACCCGATAGGTGGACTGAATACGGTTATTAAAATCTGTCCATAATGAATTGTTAATGTATTCTGTGACTTGCTCCAGTGATGGGGATTTTTCCTTTGAATATAGCGCATTCCAATCCATTCTGAACTCCTCCTTAGCCTTTATTTTTCAGCGGCAGGGGCTTGACCCAAATTTCCATACAGGCCATCCCCTCCAGGTCACGGTAATATTTCTCTGCTGAGAAAGGCTCCGTGGTTAAATTGTGGCGGGGCAGCCAGATACCAAAAAGATATTTGCCGGCCTGATCTAAAGCAGCCGTTACCAAATCCTCAAAATTTTCTGCTTCGACTCTGCAAACGATGTATTCTCCTGCCGGGAGTTCTCTCTTAACAAAACCATCCTGCAGCCGGTCCGGAATATTTTGAACAAGGCCGCCTGCAAAATAAGTGAAAAGGTTTTGTGCAGTACCTTCCCCATGGGACATTCCCATTTCTACAGCAGTATTTAGATTGGCTGCGATGGAAGCCTTCTCCATGTGATAACGTTTCCAAAGTTGTCCTGGTACATCTACACCTGTGCTTTCACCAGCCGGCATTTGTTCGGAGATACGGACTTCCGTTTCCAGGCCAAGGTAAATTTCCGGTTTTTCCAATGTCCTTCTCTGGATTTCCAGGACGATATTTCCCGCCACCAGCGGAACCCCCTCGTCTACTAAAACATAATTCATGGAAACTTCCGGCCTGGCGAATGTGTTGAGCATTGGCAAATCCCTCCTGTAGCTTTCAGGTGTAATCCCATAGGTTTCCTTGAAAGCCCGTGTAAAATTGCCGTGGCTTAAAAAGCCATAGTCCAAGGCAACGTCAAGAATCCTCTGGTCGGTATTTTTTAGATTTTCAATAACCTTTGCCAAACGGCGTAGCTTCACATATTCCTGAACCGGTTTGTTTACCAGCCTTTTGAATAATCGCTGAAAATAAAAGGGGGACAGACCGACAGTATTGGCCAGTTCTTCCGTTGAAATTTCTTTTGTCAGGTGTTCCTCGATAAAAGTCAGGGATTGTTCGATTGCTTCATATGCGTGCATTGCGGCACCTCCTTAAGTTGATGATCAAATTTTATCATTTTATTTTTTGCCGGGCTTTTCACGCAATGCGCTTTTTGATTTGGAAATTTCAATATAATCAGTCTTAATCATACCATACAAATAGTAATCGCAGTATGTGTTTACCATTTTATCTTCACGGATAAGTCCCTCACGCTTGAAGCCTGCTTTTTCCAAGGTTTTACAGGATACAATATTTTGTGTGTGAACATCAGCCCATAAACGCTGTAATTCCGTTTCTTCAAAGCAGAAGGTAACTGCTCTCACCAGCGCTTCTGTCATAAGCCGTTTGCCCTGGCAGGCAGGTGAAAGGCGAAATGCCACTTTTGCCATGCGGTAATTTCAATGAGATATACCCACATATCGCCAATAACTTTATGATCCTGCTTATGGATAATTCCCCAATGAAAACTTTTCGCAGGTTTCTCTTGCTTTTGGATAAGTAATTCCGGGTTTAAGTCACTTTTCCCGGAGCGTTTGCCCCAATACTGATAAACAGAGCTGTCACCCCTTTAAAAGTTAAACACTTGTCCCCAATCAAAACAGCCGGATACTTCTGTGCTTTTCGGCCATTCGCTGCACCATGCGGGAACACCGGGTGTTTCAACCCTGTCAAAACTCGGTGTATAGGGCTTGATGTCCAGTACAGGCGTATTGTCATCCGCATCAATGAACACAACACGAATCATGCCGCTGATGAAATCAACTTAATCTATCAGTTTGGGGAGCAGAGCAAAGCGGAAACGTGCGCCAGTCTGTCCGCTATTCTTCCGCAGGTAAAAGACAGCAATACAAAGCAGATAGCTTCAGAACGAGAGCCGACAGCATAACAGGCAACAAGGCAAGATTAAGCGGAGGGAGGAAGAAATTTAATGAAAATGTGATAGAAATATAGGCGTGATTGTGGTAGTATCTTAATTGAATAAATCGTAGCTTATGGAGGTACATTATGAAAATTAAAAAAATGCTTGCTGCAGGAATGCTTGCTGTTTGTTTAATGACAGGTTGTGCAAATCCAATGGTTGCCATATATGACAACGATATAAAAATAGCAAGTAATACAAATTCATATAACCTTAATAATTATGAACAGACAGCAGAGGACGGACATTTTACGGCAAGCGTTGAAAAAATGGAGGGTATGGACACCATATGGGTTTTTGACGCAGAGGAAGATAAATCTTTAGATATAACATACACAATAAATGTTTTCTCTGGAAAGATGAAACTGGTATTGATAAATCCAAAGGGAGATGTTTCAATCATTGCTGAATGTGACACCGAAATGTCAGAGCCTGTTCAAAGCACTTTGAATGTGGAAAGTGGAAACAATAGAATTAAGATAGTTGCGGGCGAGAACACAAAATTTGATATTGAAATTTCTATTCAGGAGGGGGAATTTAAGGAGTTAGGTTAAATATTAGAATAACTGTCAACTATTACCACAATCACAACTAAATAAGTAACACAGCGTCAGAGTGTATAGAAAAATCTATGCGCTCTATTTTATTGTAAAGGAGCAGATTTATGAGCAAAGACAGCAAGGCACAGCATAGAGCCACCCGACAGCACCCACCCACAAAAATTATCGTGGAAAGGCACTATGTAGGCACTGAAAAAATGGAAACGGTATTCAAGCGGATAGTCGGGGAACAAATAACAAAAAGGGTTAAGGAGATAGCGGAAAACAGCATAAGTGAGATACATCAGCTTCCATTCTTAAAGAGAACATCTCATTTCAGTTTTTCAGCAATCACACAATTCTCCTTTTTTCCGAAATAGCCCAGGCTGACGCCTCTCCCATGTGCTGTAAACCACTGGCCGGCGATTGCTACAACAGGATTCTCTTTTATATGTTTTATTTTATTGGAGAGTGCATGGGTAATGATATAAAATGAACCATTTTCGTAATAGGCATTTACATATCGCACATAAGGCGTTGCGTTTTCCGTTGTTGCCAATGAGATAATGGTATCTTTCCCGAAACGTTCCATCATGATCTGTTCTGCTTCGCAACTAAATTGTTTCATGAAATCATTCTCCCTCTGAAACATGGTTTACCCCTGTTTAAAGTTCCTACAAGCCGTAAGTTGTCAAACGGATATGCAGTCTATCCCCTCAGATTTTTTAGGGCGTCCGGATTATTTGAGATGATCTCTCCAACCGTCTGACAGCTTTCCATGTCTGGGCAGTCACCACATGTTTCCACATCTTTTTTCAATGCACACTGACGAATTCCGCAAAGACTATCGCAGAATACAGTTTTCGCTCCATCGACACGACATCCTTCACAATTGATATGTTCAGGCAGAATGGGTGCATTATTTAACTCGGCCCATAGTTTTGCAGTTTTCTCACGCAACGCCTGGTCGTCATTGATTGTCGCGAGATATGCATCGCATTTCCCACAATCCAGCCCACAGTATGCAATCATATTCCTCATGGTTATGTACCTCCTAAAAATCCTAATTTAGCGTTTCCCCGTCTTAATAAATTCTATCAGCTTTTCCACATCGTCAAAATCATCATAATCGCCAATAATTCCTTTACGATGATACAGGATTCCTCTCTTTTCATTTTCCGAACACAGGCAACAGGCAAGCCCACACCTTGCGATTCCTAATTCTCGTTTCATTCTTTCCCTTCCTCAACTCTCGATCTGTTTATTGGCCCGCCATGCACTCACTATCCAGAAGTTTCATTAAGTCCTCCACGGAAGCGTCCATTTTCACAGAGATCTCCTCCATCGTCATGCCGGAAGCAAGAAAACGCTTTATCACCATTTTCATATCCTCACCGACCTCTATGATATGCCCGTCCGGATCATAAAAACGAATCACCCGCTGGCCCCAGCTATGTTCGATCACTTCTCCCAGGTATTCCATGTCCGGGTATTCTTCCAGCCTGCGCAGAAATCCGTCAAAGTCCTGTTCCTCAAAGACGATTTCCGCATTGTTGGATTTTTTTAATACCTTTTCTTTTGGCAGATTCACAAGCAAGTCAAAATCCTGCTGCAATGCCAGACCGCAGGTAAAAGCGATATTCCTTCCGTAGTCCTGAAATACTTCCAGTCCAAACAAATCCTCATAAAATTTTCTTGCAGCGTTTATGTCGGCCACCGCTATCACCGTACATGTGTACTTCATGGAACGATTCCTTTCCCCTTTATTTTTTCTGTTCCTCTTTTACTATTGTCTGATTCAGATAAAAATAAGTACTGTACTCTGATTGTCACTTTTTCCTGCGCAGCTTCAGGTCAACCTTTCTACGGGATGCAATCTCCGAAAGCACCTCTGCTGCAAAAGCGCTTTTCTCTTTGAGCGTAAGGATCTCCATATCCGGTCTGCTCTCAATTTCCCTGAGCGCCTCCTTAAGTTCCTGCAGATTCAAAAGGTTTACCGCAACGCAAAAAAGGGTCTTTTTACGGCCGTCATTATAGCCGGACAATAAAATATCCAGTATTTTTATTTTTTCCATCTGCTCTGTATTATAGGCTTCGGCCCCAAACTGCCGGATCTTTTCCAGATCAACCCTTCGGTTGCGATGTGTAATAAAGGAATCAAAATCATCAATATGCTCATATTTTTCACATGGGTACTCCCTGCATTGACAGCAGTATTCTACTCCTCTGTGCTCCATGCTGCACCTTGCGATCCTGCACGACTGATTTCCTTCCCCTCCACCGCAGCCGGGGCAGTTTTTGTTCAAAAACATAGGGCAAAGTCCACAATTCAGACCACAAAGGGACAAGAACTGATTTTGTCGGTTAAATCCTTTCATCATACCTCCCAAACAGCCTGCCTGTACCTGATTTGACAAGCAACGACTGAATCCTCTCTGGTAAACAAAAATATAGGAAATTATATCATTGTCTATGGAATTTCACAACCAAAATGGTATAAGTGGTCAAATGAAAAATACTGGAAAGAAAAATAAGATTGCAGGTTCCAACCAACAATCTTTTCTATCGTTTATAGAGCCTCCATATCAAACAGGCTTAATTGTACCGGCTGCTCTTTTTTCTCCTTTTCTTTTAGCAGATGCATCTGTTCCAGTTCTGCTATCCTCTCTGGACCCAGCCATTTATCTGCATGGCGCCGGTCTGTGCTGTGTTCCTCCAGGCTCTCATATCCGTTCTCCAACACTTTCTTTTCCAGGCACCTGACTGCGGCCTCCCGTGACTGCCGCCGTCTCTCCCTTTTATTCTCTGAATCCCGTTTTTCCATGTCGGAAGCATGCACAATCTGGATTCCGTTCCGGATATCTTCCAGGTCCTGCATCAGATTCCGGCTCTCCCTGCGCTCTGCACGGACGTTCTGGATCTCAAAGGAAAAATACCGGCCGTGGTATTCAGAGAAAAAGAGTTCCGTAAAATAGTGGTTCCTCACTCTCTCCTTTATCCTGTCCTGGCAGAGCCTGGCACATATCTCGCAGATATCCATGCTTACCGGATGGTCAAAGAGCTTTTTCCCTTTGATAATCTGGGTATCCACCTGCCCTTCAAACAGTGTGCCGCTTAGGTCATTTCTAAGATAGGAAATTTTTATATCATAAAATACATTTCCCCTTTTCTTATCCAGCTCATGCCCCAGGACCGGGCACATCCCTGCACATCTGTTCCGTCCGCAGTCATAAGGGTCATAGTTCATCTCCCATTCCAGTGTATCCCGGTTGAACCGCATATGCTCCCGGCAGACACGTCCTTTCTTCTGCAGTCCGAAACTGATCTCCTGCCTTCGTATCTCATCGTCATGCAGTTTCAGGATATGCTCCACACTCCCCTCATAACAGTATTCTTCCTCCGTCATATGGACCTCGCAGTCATACCGGAGTATGCCATGCTCCTGGAGATATTCATGTTTCAGCTTACATTCTTTCTTTTCATAAGGGCAGTGGATGGTAGCCATATCATTTTCAAAAGTCCACTCAATCCCCATGTAGCTCATGTTGCTGTGGCACTGGAGCCCTTTGCACTGCAGGCCGCAGGGTGTCTTAAAAGTCTGCTCAAATATCCACCATTTTTCATAAGTAAAACCCCCATCATAATTATCAAGAGTCTTTTCCTGCCACATGGGTATGTCAACCCTTACATAGTCTGGATGGTGCTCTGCGCTATAACCTTCCTCCAGCAGCCGTTTTGTCAGAGCATTGTATTCCTCATATTCCTTTTCCCTCATTTTGTTCCTCCTTATAATCCCTGGCAGGGACGCATCCCAAAATAGTTTTCCATGCGGTCCCGCAGCCTTTCTGCCGACATATCATATTCTCCGGCAATACAGGATTCACAGCACGGGTATTTGTACGCCAGGGTTTTCGATAACCGGGCATCCCAGCTGTTTAACTGTCTGCCACATTTGTTACAGTCCTGATCCAGCCATCTTACTTTCTGCAGTCACTCTCCACCTTTCTTTCTTGTGAATGTTGTTGTATCCTTATATGCCTTCCGGCTTTCAGGCAGCAAAAAAGCAGGAATGACTCTCTGATATTCCTGGCGTCCGTAGTTTCCTGTGAACTCGTGTCATTCCTGCTCTGAAAAGAAATAATAAAATTTTCCAAAATAAAACCAGCGGTATATCACTCACAGGGCGTAGTGATACTGCTGGTACAATCATACAAACTTAACGGCGTGTGCAATGCGGAAGTTTGCCACATACAGGCAATTCCGACTATATCCACAAAAGGATGCGCACAAAAATCAATTACAAGGGAAGTGTAACACAAGATATGGAATCAGTCAACAACTTAAAACTATATATAGTATGAAAGAAATTTAAAAAATTTCTGATACTTGCAGAAATATCTGGTTTTCACCCTATTTTATTATTACATAGGTCATTTAAAAAGATGCCATAGAACGTACATTGACAATTTTATAGCATGGTACTGGGAGTCATACAGGTGCATGGGACAGGTCTGCCGTAAAAAGCCAGCCCCTGCTTGATCGTTGCACAGCACGGCCTAAAAAAATGGAGGGCATCTACCTATGATGGCAATAACGGACTTCTGGAGAATTATGTGCATCCCTACCTGGGTGACAAAAAGCTCCGTTCCATCAAGACAAAAACGGTAGATGACTACTATCATTTTCTGGAAACAGAAGCAGAACCGGCTACCAATATGGGGAAGCCCATGCGTGACCATATCACGGCATCTACCATCCATGACATTCATAAGGTACTGCGGTGTGCCTTCAATCTTGCGGTGCGCTGGGAGTATATTAGTAAAAATCCATTCCTTAATGCAACCCTCCCGGAACATCACGAAAAGGAAAGGGTAATTCTGGAGCCGGAGCAGATTTTAAAGGTTCTGGAATTTACCAACCGTCCCGAATATTATGATTATTACTTAATCCACTGTGCGATTCTAATTGCCATTGGATGTACCGTGCGGGGTGGTGAAATCGGCGGCCTGCAGTGGGACAAGATCAATTTTGAAAAGCAGATCATCCATTTTGACCGGGCAATCGACAGGGTATCCAAGAAAAACATGGATATGCCGAAGATGAACATTCTTTTTAAGTTCCCAAATCTTTATCCAGGAACCAAGACAACGATTGTTCTGAAACAGCCCAAAAGTGATGACACGGTACGGGATGTGGATGTTCCCCAGAGTGTACTGAATGCGCTCCTCATACTGAAAGAGATGCAGGACAAGCTGAAAAAGGAATTAGGACCAGATGGTTACATGGATTATAACCTTACTATCTGTCAGGCCAATGGGCGTCCCATTATGACGGAACACCTGAATAAGCGGTTTAAGGAAATCCTGACTGAAATGAATGATCCTGATATGGATCCCCAGGAAATCGTATTCCACAGCCTGCGGCACACCAGCGCCACCACCAAACTTCTTATGTCCGGAGGTGATTACAATTCGGTTATGCAGGCCGGCGGATGGTCTAATCTGGAAATGCTGACCAGACGTTACGGGAAGCATTCTTTTGCAAGCGAGCGCGAAAAACTGGCTGGTAAAATGGATGATTTTCTTGACGGCAAAGGCATCTGTGATTCGCAGAAAAATGATAAAGATGAGGCAGGTTCTGCAGAACAGGTACTGCAGCAGCTTATGAAATCCAATCCTGAACTGCTAATAGAATTTGCCAGGTCTATCCAAAATGCTAATAAAGAGTAAATCTATTAGCAGACAAAAGAACAGTTAAAAATACCGTATTAGCAAAAAAGAAAAAATCTTGTGTTTGGGAAGCTTCAAAATGGGAGTTGTATTAGCAGAAAAACAGAGCGGATTATTTGAACATCCGACCAATTAACTCGTATTAGCATGCAGGTTCGATTTTCAAATGTATTAGCATATTAGCAAATCTGAGTTTTGATGCTGAAATGAAGAAAGCCGAAAACCCGCTAAAATCGAGGGCACTGAAAAACTCCCACTTTTTTGTTGGGAGTATTCTTATCTCTATATAAACAGCATCTGTGTACAAATTTGCTCCAAAGCATGCAAGGAAAAGCGTTTCCTTACTGCATAACCGGCTCCGTCAGTCTCGTGATTCTCTTGACATTTGCCACAAATGCTGTGATATACATTTGCAGTTCCATGGCAAACAGCCCTCTCGAATCCGCTCTGCGTAATCCGTGGGCTTCTTTTAATTC